>JAYFNB010000023.1:0-30836 GCA_034933685.1 Lachnospiraceae bacterium
CTATCGATTAAATGAGCGCAAGGAGATGATGAAAAGTAAGAATATAATAAATACTTTGTTTGAAAAACAGGAATAATTTTTTGCCAAAAACCAGCAAAATTTAAACGCTGTTTTTATACAAAATCAAAACGCCATTGACAGTAATAGACCATAACAAACCTGAAAATAACGGTTTTGATATACGCCATTGGATACCGCTCGGTATGAATGCGGTACAGCTTTTCCTTTTTCAGCGTTGCGAAAAAGCTCTCCATTCTGGCGTTGTCATAGCATCGCCCGGTACCGCTCATGCTCTGAACAGCACCGAATTTTGCAAGACTTTCCCGGAAAGCACCGCTCGTAAACTGGCTGCCTCTGTCGCTGTGAAAGATCATGCCGTGGGCTTTTCTGGCTTTGCAGGCATTTTCAAATGCTTGTATGCAGAGCTCTTTCCGCATATTATCGTCAATCGCCAGCCCTACGATTTCTCCGTTGAAACAATCCAGCACCGCCGCCGCATAGAGTTTTCCGTCGGAGCATTGTATTTCTGTAATGTCTGACAGCCATTTCTGATTCGGAGCGTCTGCCGTAAAGTCCCGCTGAATCAGGTTTTCGCTCTTTTGAGCGGCCGCGTCCTCGCGGGTTATACCGTTCGGATGACGCTTTGGCCTCTTTAGCAGTCCGTTTTCCTTCATTATCCGGTACACGGTGCTGTAGCTGACAGTTTCTCCAGCCTGCGTAAGCGCCATATGTACGCGTTGCGCGCCGTAATTGTCGTTATCCTCATATTGACTGATTATTTCTTTTATCCTGACCAGAAGAAGTTCCCTGCGTTTCGGTCTGTCCGGATTCTTCATACTGCGGTAGTACCCGGACTCGCTCACGCACAGTATTTCGCACAGATCTTTAACCGTCCAGAGCATTCGTCTTAAGCTGATGTACCGATAAAGACGGCATGTTTTTACTTCTTCTGGTCTTTTGCGAAAAAACCGAGCGCATCCTTAAGTATTTCATTTGCACGGCACAGCTCTTCATTTTCACACTCAAGCTCGATTTCGTGGCTGCTTTTCACGCTGGCCGCGTGCGCATGACCGCTGCCGATGTATGCCTTCTCCTCGTGCATTTTTCGCTCGCTGCGCCAATCGGCTAAGGTGTAGTACGGTATCCCAAGTTGACCCGCCGCCTTCTTTACGCCGATTTCATCTGACAGCCGAACTGCTTCTTCCTTGAATTGTTTGTCATATGTGCTCATGTCATTGCCCCCTCGTTTTATTCTATCTTATCTTTTTTAAGGGCGTTTTTCGACTGCATTTTTATTATAGTGCTCCAGAATAAGGGGTTTTGTAGTTTTCCTAATACGTTTGGCTCATATGTGAGCACAGTAGTACTTAACGGGGCAACTATAAAAAAGTATATACAAGACCAGGAAAAAAGCAGACATACTACAAGATAAATTAAGCGTGAAAGAGTATGAGGACCCCTTCAAGGGGGATCCAAGTAATACGAGCGTTGCTTCAGCGGCTGCGACGAGTCAATGGCGTAGTGGTTTGAACAAAGTGAAAGCCAGCGTCTTTAGGCGCTGGCCGGTAACAGCGGCTTATAGCCGCAGATCAAACCACGCCTTTTAGCCGTGGTGCTGATTTTTACATGATTTTGTAAAGCGTCTTCTAAACATTCATCTAACATTTTTCTAACAAAAAATAAAAACCGGTTGAATGTTATTTTAAAACTGGTCTTTATAGGTTAATCAATTTATAAAAAGGATTTTCTTCTGATGATGAGTTATTTATTTTTTTTAAGTTCATCAAATAACATAAAAAAGTTTGGAATAACAATGATTCTATAGCTTGAGTTTGTTTTAGCTGTATCACTGTATATATTTTAGATTTGTTTTTAACTTATGTGCGACTGATTGCCATTGTTTTTATGCGTAAGGTTAAGACCCAATGCCTCAGATTTATGAAACCCATGAGCATGATGTTCAATTATTGTGTGTGTATTTAAAATTAAGTGAATATAATATAGCCATCCGAAGATAGAAGTATATGCATATTGTGATATAGTGAGAGCGTTGGTTGTTGTAGTGGAACAACATGATTTATGGTAAAGCTTTGCCAAGTTAAGTCGGCTCAATTCCAGATAAATGTGTTACCAAGTCGTACTTTATTTGTTATGGAGGTTATTATTGGTTTATAATTGAAGACAATTTGGATGTTAAAATATGGATATAATATGGAATTTAATTGTAATGTCAAAATTAGTCTGATACAATAATAGTTGACGTAAATTGGTTGGGTTACTTAGAAAAGTAGCTTGGAAAAGAGAATAAAAATTGGTTTAATCCAGTAAGGCCTTTATAAAAAAATTTAATTAGTTAGAAATCTATTGGAATATACTAATGATTTAATTAAAGGAAATTGCAGAAAAAATTGAAATATACATTGGAGCATCAACGGGAAAGTATGATATATTGAAAATACTAATATATCCAAGGCTTGAAGCTCTTTAAAAAATCTGGATAAGAAGTGAGGAGATAAAAATGCGTATAGGAAATTATGAAGCCTTTAAACAAAGTCATGTGTCTGGCTGTGTGAAAACTGGGAATGTACCGTCACCTAATTATAGTGATTTCAGCTTTAATACAAAAAAAGTTCCTGCCATGAGCGATGAAAAATACAGAGAGGCTATAATAGAGCAGGCAAAAAAAGACCAGTCTAATGGAAAATTTCAATCGGAATCTGCTGGATTTAGAAGTTTGGTAAAAAGTTATGTTTCTGCTGCTTCTCCAGACAGAAAAAAGATTATTGAAAAAGGTTTAACGGCAATATTCAAGGATAATAAGCCACAGTCTAAAACCCTTAACATTTTAGACTATTTGCTTGGAAAAGTTAAATATTGTAAAGAAGATGCAGATGTGTCTTATGCAGAGTTTTACAATAGTAATGGTGAAATGGTGGCTTCTTACTCAAACGGGAAATGGATTTCATATGGAACAGCTGAAGAAAACAACCGTGAATCTGAGCTTTGGGGTATATATAATGAGGCATGGAATAGTGCAGCAAGGGGATGTAAAAGTGATTGTTACGTGGGTTATTAACAAGAGGATGAGGATATTATAATGATTAAAAAATTTATTGGAGCTTTGATATGTTTAAGTTTGCTTTTTTCTGCATCAGTTACAGCTTTTGGGGAAAGTTCTTATACATTTAAAAAGATAGAAAATGAATATTGTGTACTAACGGGAAAAGTTACAAAAATTTCTGCTGGGAGGATTAAGCTTACAAAAATAAGTGATGAACTTTGGAGTGATAATATAGGTTACAAAAATAAAAAAGTAGACGATATTACTTTGGACACGACGAATTTTGAGGACAAAGAGTTTTGTGACGGAGACGTTATAAGGGCATATTTTGAATCTTGTAGTCTGGATTATAGCCGGGAAATAGACAACTATGCATTTAAACTTAGGGGTTATGAGGATCATGTCCAGCAAATTTCTGTTAACGAAAAGGCAAATTTCTTACAACAAATTGGGGTTTTAAATGGTGATGAATTTGGAAATCTATATTTAGAACGGAATATAACCAGAGCCGAATTTACAACGCTTATGGTGAAAATATATAACAGATATGACTATATGCATATGTCTGAATATCCATCTGACAGTGAAGTGTTGTTTCCATTTAAGGACGTTCCAGAAGACCATTGGGCAAGAAAGTACATAGAATATGCTTACAGCAATGGAATTATAAACGGAAAGGATAAAAATACATTTGCTCCAGATAAAAACATAACTATAAGAGATTGTATTGTTGTTTTGCTAAATGCTAACGCAGAAGAGGGGTATCAACGCCAACATCTTTTAGATACTGCAAAGGAATTAGGTGGTTATCCTGATGGATATATAAAAATTGCGAAAGAAAATGAGCTTATTATAGATGAGTTGCCAGAGAAAATTGCTTCCAGAGGAGATATTGTTACAATTTTGTACAATGTCTATTATACTAAAGCAAATTTTGAATATATTACGGCTGGAAAACCAGTTATATATCTTTATCCGCAAAAAGAAACCAATGTAAATGTGGAAATGTATTTTAATGGAGATTTTACGTTTACATATCCTGAATATAACCATGGTTGGACTGTAACTGCAAAACCAGATGGAACGCTTGCAAGTGATATAACGGAATATCCATACCTTTTTTGGGAAGGAAAAGTAATGAATTATATGCCAAAATTTGATGAAGGTTTTTTGGTTAGTAGAAAAGAAACTGTTTCCTTTTTAGAAGAAAAGTTAGAAATATTAGGTCTCAATGAAAAAGAAAGGGCAGACTTTATTACATACTGGGTACCACAACTTATTAAAAACAATTTTAACATTATTAAATTTGATACCAAGGAATATGCTTCTAAAGTTTCTCTTAACATTGAACCTCAACCTGACAGCGTTATTAGGGTATTTATGGTATACAAAGTTGCAGATGAAACCGAGAACATAAAGAAACAGGAGCTGGATAGGGTTGAAAGAAAAGGATTCGTTGCTGTTGAATGGGGTGGAGCTATAGGAGAATAATAAAGACAAAATGGAAAGCTGCATATTATTAAGGGTTTTGGTAAGTATGGCAGAGATTAAAGTGAAGACTTTGCCATACTTACCAAAAATTTACAAAAATCTATTGGATTATTTTTCTATTTTTTTATTGGGAATTGAGCCCTAATTGGTGCTATTTCTTATCATCGCCAGATTTGTGGCTGTTTCCTGATTGTTTTTTTGAGTTACGGCTTTCGCCATCAAGTGCACTTTCTGCCATTGTGGCACCACCGTTTGCCTTCTGTTTGCGTACTTCTTTTGGGTCAATCTGACTATCTTTTGCCATATTTATCACCTCTGTATTGTAAATACTTTAGAACCGTTGTTATTTAACCAAATCATTTACTATGCTTTCCATATCTTGTTTAGAATTTGCTGAGTGTGAACGCTGGATTACATTGTTCCTTGAAACATCGTCAAGGGAAGCAAAGACCTGCATTGCGTTTAAATTTTTTGCAAGTGCCATGCCAAGACCAATAGGTATTTCGTCATTATTTAATATATTCATTTATAATCACCCCATAGATATTATTCTTTTTGGAAATAAAAATATACGGATTTATTAAATGACAAATTTTAGGTTAAAATATTGTTATATACAGGGGTGAATGAAATGTATCCATATCACAATAAAATTAAACAGAGAATTAAAAACGGAGAACTTATTGGGTATGAATATGTTCAAAAGTATCCAAGAATAGGGGAATGTCTTTTGCTGCATTTTTCATCCCAACCATATATAAGGCCAATTAGACCGCACAAATATGAAGAGTATTTGCAGATTTTAGAAGTGTGGGAAAAAACCAGGTAGAAAATTAAAGGACTGTATCTACCTGGAAGAATCTATTTAATAGTTAAATTCTTACTTTAAAATTGACTTTAAGTTATTTATAATTCTGGCAGTAAGACCCCAAATTATTTCCCCGTTATAGTCATAAAACCAGTGCTTTACTTTTGCATTTGCCCATTTATAATTCTCGCCACCTTGTATTAAATGAAAAGGGTAATCAGGCGGGAACTTTGATTCAAGGGTTACAACGGATAGCCTAGGGCTGGTTTCCATGAAAAAATCAAGAGGTATAAGTAATGTTTTTTCAACCTCATCAGGGCTGAAAACAAAATCATCTATTGTGATGTTCTCAACAATACCAACAAATGGTCTTATATATGCACCGAAATGCGACGTTATAAAATCACATTCACCAATAATGGTTATGTTTGCTGGTCTAATGCCAAGTTCTTCCCATGTTTCTCTAAGAGCAGTTTCCAAAGGAGTTTCACCGCACTCTCCGTGACCGCCAGGAAAGCATATGTCTCCTGGTTGATGCATCATATGCAGTGAACGCTGTGTAAGCAATACATTTAATTTGCCGTCAATGTTCATAAGAGGTACTAATACTGCAGAGGGTATTCCATAACCTTCTGGACGTACAGAATGATGTGCAAAGTTTTGTTTAATTTTTTCTAGCAGGGCTGTTGTGGTCATGGTCTATTCCTTTCTTAATTTTATGATTTTTGCGGCAGATTTTCTTCGGTTATCTTCCATTTGTGCATAATGTCTTTTGGTTGTATTAACATCACTATGTCCCAAAACATCTGCTACCAAATAAATATCACCTGTTTCATGATACAGGTTTGTACCGTAGGTGCTTCTTAGCTTATGAGGTGAAATGTTTTTTAGTTTCACAGAAAGCTGAGAATATTTTTTTACAAGATTTTGCACCGAACGTACGTTAATTCGTTTACCCTGCATGGAAAGAAAAAGAGCATCTTCGGTATCGGCAGGATTTTTCTTCCGTTCATCAATATAATCGCATATGGCATCGTGTACTTCGTCTCCAAAATACAAAACCACTTGGTTTCCGCCCTTGCGGGTGATTTTTATTCCGTTTGTGCTAAAGTCTATATCGCTAATATTTATACCAACGCATTCTGAAACACGCATACCCGTACCCATAAGAAGAGTAACGATTGCCAAATCTCTTTTTTGGGTATAATTATGATAACGCTTTTGGTGGGGTGTAAGGTTTTCACCTTTTTCAACTTCATCCAAAAGGTCACACATTTCATTAACTTCAAGGCGAACAATTGCTTTATCATGTACTTTTGGTGCATCTACTATGGCGGCAGGGTTAGATTTAACCTTCTTTCTTTTATAAAAATACCTGTACATTGACCTTATTGCTGAAAGCTTACGAACTTTACCTTTTTCATCGTTTGCATAAGTTATCAGCATTTCGGGATTTTGTGGGTCCAGTTTTTGATAGTAGGTTACAAATTCTATAAAACGGTCAATATCCTCACTTTCAATTAGGCTAAGGTCATTTATACTGAGGGTTTCCATTGTTTTTTCGTTAAACCCATTATGATTTTGTATCATATACTGAAAGAAAAGCTTAAGGTCATAGGCATAAGCTACACAGGTTTTAACAGACGTACTTTGGCTTAAGCTTCTGAAAAATTCGCCCATAAAATATGGCAGTTGAGATGTAAGTTCACGTAGATGTTTTGTATCTTTTAGTTTTTGTTCTTCAAAATAGTTTTGCTCAGCCATTATTATCATTCCATCCTTTTATGTTAGAACGCTGTATTGCACTAAATACTTTTCCATCAAGGTTATCATAGGTTTTGCCAAGACTTGCTATAAGTTCCTTAATTTCTTGGCGCTTTGTGTTCCCGTCGGCAGGGCATGGGCTTTTAACAATTTTTATTTCGTTTTTACGGATATAGCTTTTTGCCTCATTTTCAGGCACATACATAAGCGGACGAATAGAGTAAAGTTTTTTTCTATCCAAAAAGCTTACAGGTGAGAATACATTTATTCTTCCTTCAAAAAACAGAGACATAAAAAAAGTTTCAACAATATCATCTTTATTATGGCCTAAGGCTATTTTATTACATCCAAGGGATTCGGCAGCGTCATTCAATGCACCTTTACGCATTTTGGCACATAGAGAGCAAGGGTTTTTCTCTTTTCGCTCTTCAAATATTATCTGACCAATGTCTGTTTCAACCACTGTATAACGAACGCCTATTTTGTCACACAGTGCTTGTATGTCACTGTAATCAGCATTTTTAAACCCGAGGGAAACGGTTACTGCTTCAATATCAAATTTTTTAGGATAAAAACGGCGTAAATCTGCAAGGGCAAGCAAGGTGCAGATACTATCTTTTCCTCCTGATATGCCGATGCCAATTTTGTCACCTTCGTCTATCATTTTATAATCTTCTACGGCACGACGCACGTAGCTTAACAGCTTTTGATGTTTCATATCAATATCCTCCATAGATACTTTTGGTTTCATTCTTTATTATACATAAATAAATGACATATTTAAAGGCTTCTTTTGCAAAAATGTAAAACTCTGCTTGCAAATAACTGTGGCTGTAACTATAATGTATCTTATACACTTTTTTAACATAGTACATATTATTAATGATAAAAAGACAGATTTGTTCGGGAAATTACAGGCGTGGAAGAGGGTTTTATGGATGTCAGTTGAAAATGATTTATATTTAGAGCTGAAAAACAGAATATTGAAGTACCATCCAACCAAGGATTTTTCTATGCTTGAAAATGCTTTTAGACTTGCCATGAATGCGCATAGTGGTCAGCTTAGAAAAAGCGGAGAGCCTTACATCATACATCCACTTAAGGTTGGGTATATACTTGCGGACATGGAACTTGACATGGAGTCAATAGTTGCGGGACTTCTGCATGATACAATTGAAGATACGTCGTACACTTATTTTGATATAGAAAGAATATTTGGCGAGGAAGTTGCAATTTTGGTAGATGGAGTTACAAAGTTAGGACGCTTATCTTACTCTGTTTCAACATCCAAGGAAGAAATTCAGGCAGAAAACTACAGAAAAATGTTTATGGCAATGGCTAAAGACATTAGAGTTATACTTATTAAGCTTGCAGACAGACTTCATAATATGCGTACTCTTAACTATATGACTGCCGCAAAGCAAAGGGAAAAGGCACAGGAAACACTGGATATTTATGCACCACTTGCTAACCGACTTGGTATATCCAAAATTAAGGTTGAAATGGAGGATCTCTGCTTTAAATATCTTTATAATGAAGAGTACAACGACTTAGCGGAAAAAATTGAAGTAAAACGTGACGAAAGAGAAACCTATGTAAACAGAATTGTTGCTGAATTAAGTGCTAAAATGAAAGAAATGGGTGTTGAGGGAAAGGTTTACGGAAGAAATAAACATCTTTTCAGCATCTACAAAAAAATGAAAAATCAGAATAAAACCTTTGATCAAATTTACGATTTATTTGCTGTAAGGGCAATAGTGGAAACGGTAAGGGATTGCTATGCCGTTTTGGGAATTGTACATGATATGTATAAACCTATGCCAGGCAGATTTAAAGACTATATTGCTATGCCAAAGACAAACATGTATCAGTCGTTGCATAACACGCTGATTGGGCCAGAAGGTGAACCTTTCGAGGTGCAAATAAGAACTTTTGAAATGCACCGCACAAGTGAGTACGGTATTGCGGCGCATTGGAAATATAAAGAAGGAAAGAGTGAACAGCAAACCAGTAAGGATAAATCAGAAGAAAAGCTTTCTTGGCTTAGACAGATATTGGAATGGCAAAAGGACATGAGCGACAACAAGGAGTTTATGGACACCATTAAAACCGACCTGAATATTTATGATGAGCAGGTTTATGCATTTACTCCGCAAGGCGATGTTGTAAGTCTTCCACAAGGAGCAACACCTATCGATTTTGCCTACATGATACACAGTGCCGTTGGTAACAAAATGATTGGTGCAAGGGTTAACGGAAAAATTGTTACATTTGATTACCAAGTGAAAAACGGTGACAGGATAGAGGTTGTAACTAGCCAAAATTCCAAAGGGCCAAGCCAAGGCTGGCTTAATTTGGTTAAAAGTTCTCAGGCTAGAAGCAAAATTAACCAGTGGTTTAAAAATGAATATAAAGAAGAAAATATAATTAAGGGGCGTGAGTTGCTTGCCCTTGATGCAAAGAAAAAAGGCTACGTTCTGGGTGAACTTTTAAAACCTGAATGGGTTGAAATTGTAAACAAGAAATTTGCATTTAAAACATGGGATGCATTGTGTTCAGGTGTTGGTTATGGTGGGCTTAAAGAAGGTCAAGTAATTAACCGCTTCATTGAGGAAGTACAAAAAGAACAGAAGAAAACCCAGACTGCTGAAGATATTATTAAAAAAATGGAGGCAAGTGCCGCCAAAAAAGAGGCTACGCGCAAGAAAAGCGGAAGTGGTGTTGTTGTTAAAGGTGTTGGGGATGTAGCAGTAAGGTTTTCACACTGCTGTAACCCAGTGCCAGGAGACGAAATAGTTGGTTTTGTTACAAGAGGACGCGGAGTTTCTATACACAGAACTGATTGCGTTAATATTATAAATTTGGATGAAATTGAAAGGCATAGACTAATTGATGCAGAATGGGATGTTGCAGTTGCAGATAGCAGTAATGTCGCTTTTTCAGCAGAAGTACGTCTTATTTGTACAGACAGAAATGCACTTATTATGGACATTTCCAGAGTACTATCGGAAGAAAATTTATTGGTTAAAAGTTTTAATGGAAGAAGTCTTAAAGACGGAACAGCAATATTCAATGTTGTAGTTCGAATAAATGGTAAAGACCATCTTGACCTGCTTTGCAAAAAGTTTATGGCAATTAAAGGCGTGGACGAAATAGAGAGAGTGACAAGCTGACGGAGGAACAAAATGAGGGCAGTTGTACAGCGTTGCGGTTATGCAAGCGTTAAGGTTGACGGTAAAAATGTTGGTGAAATTGGAAAAGGGCTTATGGTGCTTGTTGGATTTTCACCTAAAGATGACGAAAAAACGATGGATTACATGCTAGATAAGGTTATAAATCTTAGGGTATTTGAAGATGACAATGAGAAAATGAACTTATCACTTTTGGACGTAAAGGGTGACTTGCTTATTGTGCCTAATTTTACACTTTACGGTGATGCACGCAAGGGCAGACGCCCGGGTTATTCCACAGCTGCGGCACCAAGTGAAGCAGAAGGGATGTATACTCGTTTTATTGAAAAAGCTTTAGAATTGCCTATGAAGGTGAAAAGTGGAATTTTTCAGGCAGATATGAAAGTTGAACTTATGAATGATGGACCGATTACTATTTTATTGGACAGTGAAAAATTGTTTTAAGGAGAAAATATATGAAACTATTTAAACATGTTGTGCGCTCTATGGACCAAAATGTATACTTTTATTATGATGAAAACACAATGGAAGGCGTTGTAATTGACCCAGGCAATGATGCAAAAAAGATTATGAGCCTTGTTGAGGGAAATGGTATTAATGTTAAGGCTATTTTACTTACACATGGACATGGCGACCATATTGGTGCTATTCCAGAGATTAAGGAAAAATACAACTGGCCTGTTGCGGCACATAGTTGGGAAGTTCCTGTTTTAACTGACGAAAGAGCAAATCTTTCGGGAATGATTACTGGAACAATTGAATTTGCGCCAGACATTGTATTTGAAGATAATGATATATTTGAGGTTGGCGGCTGCAAACTTAAGGTTATACACACACCAGGGCATACAATTGGCGGAGTTTGCTACTATGATGATGAAAATAGGGTTTTATTTGCTGGGGATACTCTTTTTTATGCTTCAGTAGGCAGAACAGATTTTCCTAATCCTCCAGTTAAGGACGGAATTGGATACCCATCATCTGAAAATTTTGACAGGCTTATGAGCAGTATAAAAGACAAGTTGTATGCACTGCCAGATGAAACTGTTGTATACACAGGTCATGGCGGTGAAACACACATTGGCTTTGAGAAAAAGTTTAACCCATTTGTAAAAGGTTGATATTAATGATAAATTACATTTTAAAAGGGCACACTTTGGGGCATGAGGTGCAGACCATAATACAGGTTTTTTATGCCAACATGCATTACTACCAATCGGATGAGATAGCCACAGAGGGAATTACTGTGGTTAGTTACCTTAGTGATACTATATCTAGGGCGGAGGTCTACAAAAACGGAGAACTTGTGGCACAACATGAGGTTGAGTATAGTAATATCGGTATTACTCCTAGAGAGAAAAAGCGTGTAATAAAAATGGCTTTATATATGTGCCTTAAAGAGCTTACAGGATATTCACCTAAATGGGGTATGATTACAGGTATAAGGCCTGCAAAAACCGTGAATGAGCTTTTTGATAGTGGCTGTGACCAAAATGAGGCACGCTGTTTTCTTGTGGATAAATATTTTGCGTCGGAAGAAAAAGCAGAACTTACAATTGAGGTGGCTAAAGCAGAACGTGAAATACTTAGCAGAAATAAAGATGGCGATTACAGTATCTATATCGGCATTCCTTTTTGCCCAACAAGATGCCTTTACTGTTCGTTTACTTCATACCCACTTAATCAGTATAAAAAAATGGTTGATGGATATTTAGACAAGCTGATTGAGGAAATTGAGTTTGTGGCTGGAAGACTGGATAAAAACAAGCTGATGACCCTTTATATTGGTGGTGGTACACCAACATCCCTTAATGAAGCGCAGTTGGAAAGACTTCTTTGCGTTGTAAAAAACAATTTTGCAACCAACCTTGCTTTGGAATACACCGTAGAGGCAGGCAGACCAGATACGATTACAAGAGAAAAGCTTGAGATACTAAAAAAATATGGAGTAAACAGAATTTCTATTAATCCGCAGACAATGAATCAAAAAACTCTTGACCTTATAGGCAGACATCACACCGTTGAAGAGGTTAAAACAGTTTTTAAAATGGCAAGAGAAGTTGGTTTTGACAACATAAACATGGATTTGATTTTAGGGCTTCCAGAGGAAACAACCGAAGATGTTGTGCATACAATGGAAGAAATCTATCAGCTTAATCCTGACAGCCTTACGGTACATACCCTTGCAGTGAAAAGGGCATCAAGGCTAAAAGAAAAGTTTGATGACTACACACTTACAGAGGGCGCACTGATGGAAGAAATGATTGCCATTAGTGCAGAGTATGCAAAAAAAATGGATATGAAGCCATACTATATGTACAGGCAGAAGAATATGATTGGGAATTTTGAAAATGTTGGCTACTGCCGTGAGGAAAAGGAATGCATCTATAATGTTGAAATTATGGAGGAAAAACAGACAATAATTGCTCTTGGTGCGGGCGGAACAACCAAGGTTTATAACGGCCAATCCAATCAGCTTACAAGAGTGTTTAATGTTAAAAGTGTAGAGGACTATACTTCACGCCTTGATGAAATGCTTGAAAGAAAAATGGTTGGCATGTTTGCGTAGTATAAATATATGTGTTTCAATTAAAGACAAGTAGGTGCTATAATTTAAATTATTTAATATATGACAAGGTACCAGGTTTTAATTCCAAATTTTCAGTGGTCTGACCCGAAACAGTAGTTTATATGAAAAAAATACAAAGTTTTTTCAAAATAGTATTGACAAATGAGGTTTCTTTGTATAAAATTTCTAAATAACATTTTAAAACTTTAAAGAGGCGAAGAACAAGAGGAGTATTTGTTTTCATCCGAAAGAGAGAAGAACTTAAAAGCTGAAAGGTTCTTTAGGAAATGAGGCAAAGAAGGTAGCTTGGGAGCTTTTGTATTGAAGTAGCAGTAAATATAAACGTATAAGCCACGTTATAGGCTAATGAGTGCTTGCAAAGTTTGTTTATTTGCAGGAATTAAGGTGGTATCACGAGTTTTCGTCCTTTGCATTGGCGAAAGCTCTTTTTTTATAGGATTTGGAGGTAATTAGTATGCTTACACAGGCTCCTAAGGGAACAAAAGACATATTTGGTGCAGATATGCCGGCTTGGCAGGATATTGAAGCAAAAATGCGCAGTCTATGTAAAAATTTCGGTATTGAAGAAATTAGAACACCAATTTTTGAACATACAGAATTGTTTTTAAGAAGCGTTGGAGATACAACGGACATTGTGCAGAAGGAAATGTACACCTTTGAGGATAAAGGAAACAGAAGTATTACTCTTCGTCCTGAAAGCACAGCAGGAGTGGCAAGGGCCTACATTGAGCACGGTTTGCACAACAATGCACAGCCTACCAAACTTTTTTATATAGCACCTACTTTCAGATATGAAAACACTCAGGCAGGCAGGCAGAGGCAGTTCCATCAGTTTGGAATAGAAATGTTTGGCAGTTACAGCCCAGCCCTTGATGCAGAGGTTATTTCAGTGGCTTATGAGCTTATTAAAAACCTTGGAATCGAAAGTATTGAGCTTAGAATAAACAGCCTTGGCGGACCAGAGTGCAGAGAAAAGTACAACAAAGCACTTAAAGATTTTATTGGCGATAATTTATCAAAGCTTTGCCCAGAGTGCAAAGAAAGATATGAAAAAAATCCTCTTAGAGTGTTGGATTGCAAAAATGACCACTGCAAAGAAATTATTTCAGGTGCTCCTTCTGTTATTGATTGCCTTGGAGAAGAGTGTAAAAATCATTTCGATACTCTGCAAGAAATTCTTACAGAGATGGGGATTAAGTTTGTTGTTGACCCTATGATTGTAAGAGGTCTTGATTATTATACAAAAACTGTTTTTGAGTTTGTTACAAGCACCATTGGTGCTCAAGGAACTGTTTGTGGTGGTGGTCGTTACGACAACCTTGTGGAAGAATGCGGTGGCCCCAAAACAGGAGCCGTCGGTTTCGGGCTTGGCATGGAAAGACTGCTGATGACCCTTGAAGCACAAAACGGAAAGGCTGAATATAAGCCAGTTAGGCACATATATTTAGGCGCCATTGGCAATACAGGGTTTATAAAATCTCAGGCAATTACCTTTAGTTTACGCCAAAACGGAATAATTGCAGAGTGTGATACAGTAGGTAGGAGTGTTAAAGCCCAGATGAAGTACGCTAACAAAATTGGCGCAATGTATTCAGCAATCCTTGGCGATGATGAAGTGAAGAATGACAATGTTTCCATAAAAAATATGGAAACAGGTGAAATTACACAATCAAAGCTAACAGACCTTGTTACAACAATGAAAGGTTTGATAAGGTAAAAAAGTGAATAAGTTTTGGTCTGGAGAAAAAATCAGACATTAAAAATATAAAATATTATACCAATGGAGATATGGAGGCATTTATTATGGAAATTAAAATTGAATTAACTTCAACACCTAAACAGAAACCAGATATGGATAACCTTGGCTTTGGTAACTATTACACAGACCACATGTTTGAAATGGATTACACAAAGGGCATTGGTTGGCACGACCCTAGAATTGTACCTTATCACCCACTTGTTATGGACCCTGCAAGTATGGTTCTTCACTACGGACAAACAACATTTGAAGGTCTTAAGGCTTACATGGGCAAGGACGAAACAATAAGACTTTTCAGACCTGAGAAAAATATGGAAAGGCTGAACACTTCAAACCAACGTCTTGTAATTCCAGACCTTGATGTAAACTTCTGCGTTGAGGCTATTAAAAAATTAGTTGAAGTTGACAAAGATTGGATACCAACAGGCGAAGGCACAAGCCTTTACATCAGACCATTTGTTATTGCTACAGATGTACATGTTGGGGTTCATCCATCACACACATATAAATTTATGGTTATTCTTTCACCAGTTGGTTCTTATTATAAAGAGGGAATCAACCCAGTTAGAATTTATGTAGAAGATGAATATTGCCGTGCTGTAAAAGGTGGTATGGGCTTCACAAAAACAGCTGGTAACTATGCGGCAAGCCTTATTGCACAGGAAACAGCTGAAAGAAGAGGTTACACACAGGTGTTATGGCTTGATGGCGTTAGTAAGGAATTTATTGAAGAAGTTGGTACAATGAATATTATGTTTGTCATTGACGGCGAGGTTGTTACGCCTGCACTTAACGGCAGTATTCTTCCTGGCATTACAAGAAGAAGTGCGATTGAACTCTTGAAAGACAAGGGTTACAAAGTAAGTGAAAGAAAAGTTTCTATTAACGAAATCTTCCGTGCGGCAAGAAACGGCAAGCTTGAGGAAGCATTCGGAACGGGTACAGCAGCAGTTATTTCACCTGTTGGAGAGCTTCTTTGGGAAGGTGAAACAATTATTATTAATGAAGGAAAGATTGGCCCAGTTTCGCGCCTTGTTTATGACACTATTACTGGCATTCAGAGTGGTTCTGTTGAAGACACATACGGTTGGGTTACAAAGGTAGATTAAGAAAAATAAAGTTAAAGCAAGGCAATATGCCATATGAAGATAAAAAAGACACAGCTTAAGTTTGTGTCTTTTTTTGTGCCTATTTTACAAAAGTTTTATATTTATTTTATATAAATGTGATAGTTGGGAATTTATGTTAGTGTTATTATTTATTCGAAAGAGAAAATAGAAGCCTTTCAAAAATATGGAAAACCTCAGGAGGAAATGGAGAATGAAGAAAAACTGGTTGGGTAAAGTGATTGCACTGGCACTTGCAGGAACAATGGTTATTTCAACAGCAATAGTTTTTGGTGGAAGCAACAAAACATCAGCAGAGGCAAGCAAAACAACATTGGCGGCTACAAAAATTGAAAAAGCACCTAAGTATGTATTTTTATTTATTGGCGATGGTATGAGTTATCCACAAATACAGGCGGCAAGCGATTATTTGGGTGCAATGTCACAAAGTAAAGACAGTAAAATTCTTACTGGCGGAAAAGAACTGAGTTTTATGGGCTTTGATGCGGCAGGCAGTGCAACTACATTCGATTCATCATCTTTTTGCCCTGACTCTGCTTCAACGGCAACTTCAATTTCAACGGGTTACAAGACCTACAGTTCTGTTATTAATATGGACGAGAGCAAAACAAAATCATACGAAACAATTGCAGAAAAACTTAAAGAACAGCTAAATTACAAAATTGGAGTTATTTCCACAGTAAATTTAAACCATGCTACACCAGCAGCATTTTATGCACATCAGCCAAGCAGGAACAATTACTATGAAATTGGCATTGAAATGATTGAAAGCAATTTTGATTATTTTGCAGGCGGAGGACTTAAACAAACAACCGGAAAGGACAAAGATAAGGAAGATTTATACACTTTAGCACAAAAAGCAGGTTACAAGGTTATTAAAACAGAGGCAGAGGCAGATAAGCTTACTGCAAAAGATGGTAAAGCAATTATAATTGGTGAAACACTTGCAGACAGCGACTCATTATCTTATGACAATGACAGGGAAAACAGTGAATGGTCTTTGGCAGATTATGTAGGTAAGGGCATTGAGGTACTTAACAACGACAAAGGATTTTTTATGATGATTGAGGGCGGAAAAATTGACTGGGCATGTCATGCAAATGACGCTGGAAGTACCATTGCAGACACCTTAGCACTGGACGAATCAGTTAGGGAAGCCATTGATTTTTATAATCAACATCCAGCGGAAACGCTGATTATTGTTACAGGAGACCATGAAACAGGTGGTTTAACCATTGGCTATGCAGGTACAGATTACAATACATACCTTGAAAATATTTCTAACCAGAAGATTTCTTATGCTAAGTACGATAGTGATTATGTTGCAAAATATAAAGAAAACAAAACTTCATTCGAAGATGTTCTTAAAGATGTTAAAAAACTTTTTGGTCTTACAACCAAAGGTGACACTGGAGCCACAGCAGATTCAAAGTTAGTTTTAACTGAGTATGAATTATCCAAACTAAAGGCAGCTTATGAAAAAACAATGAATGGTGAAGTAGTTGACAATACTATGCAGGAAGAATATGTGCTTTATGGTACATACGAACCTTTAAGTGTAACTATTACACATATTCTTAATAATAAAAGCGGCATAAACTTTGCATCTTACGCACACACAGGACTTCCGGTTGGCGTATTTGCAGAAGGAACAGGGGCTGAACTTTTTAACGGCTATTACGACAACACAGATATTTATAACAAACTTGCTACACTTTTAGACATTAAATAACAAGCATTAAATTACAATTGCTAACTCCTAAAATTTTATCCCTTTTGGACTGTCATTCTTGAATTTTGGAATGGCAGTACTTTTTATTATTCGAGGTGAAAAATGAAGAAATTTGATTTTAGAAATAATGGACCTGTAATTATATGCTTTATTTTATTGGCTATGCTTTTGATAATGCCAACAGGTTATGAGGGTGCGGTGATTTACCAAGGAACTGACCGTTGTGCAGCAAGGGTGATTTCTGTTAACAATGAGAGCATTATTGACACAGGTTTGGTTCGAAGCGGTGAGCAGGATTGCAAGCTTCAGCTTTTGGGTGGAAAATTCAAGGGAAATGTTACGGACGGATATAATATTTTAAATGGTTCATTGGAAACAGATAAAGTTTTTAATGTTGGTGACAAAGCATTGGTGGTAATAAGCTACCAAAACGACGAGATATTATCTGTTAATATGATTGACCATTACAGAATTCATATGGAAACTATATTGGCGGCTGCTTTTGCAATTTTTCTTATATTAGTTGCGGGGAAAACAGGTATTAGGGCAATTCTAAGCTTTGTTATAACGGTACTTATGTTGTGGAAAGTGCTGATTCCGGCCTATTTGAATGGATACAATCCAGTTTTTGTTGGTCTTATAATTACAACGATTTTAACTGTAATAATTATTTCGTTGGTTTATGGTTTTGACAAAAGAACACTTACTGCAGTTAGTGGTTCGGTTACGGGTCTTTTAGTTACGGCAGTTTTGGGCATAATATTCACTAGGCAATTTAAAATACATGGTGCAATTATGTCCCATTCCGAAAGTTTATTATATAGTGGCTATTCAAATTTAAACCTTACGCAAATATTTATGGCAAGCATATTTATTGGCTCATCTGGGGCAGTAATGGATTTGGCAGTGGATATTACATCGGCGGTGAACGAAGTTGTGGCAAAAAAACCTGATATAGGTGTAAAAGAAGCTATTGTTTCGGGCATGAATGTTGGGCGTGCGGCAATGGGAACAATGACAACAACCCTACTTTTGGCATATTCCGGTGGATATGTAGCTACACTTATGGTTTTTATGGCACAGGGAACACCTATAGACAACATATTAAACTACAAATATGTTTCGGCAGAAATATTGGACACAATAGTTGGCAGTTTTGGGTTGGCTAGTGTTGCGCCCCTAACAGCCATTTGCGCTGGAATTCTTCTTACAAAAAAGGATTAAAATATTGAAGTTTTTCGCCTTTTCTGTTACTATAATGGGTAGCGTGAAAATATATGGAAAAGTAAGGAGAATATACATGGGAGAATCAATGGCAGGCTTAAAAAGAAGCCATATGTGCTGTGATGTAAATGAGGCACTGATTGGTGAAAGCGTAACAGTTATGGGCTGGGTGCAGAAAAGACGTGACTTGGGTCAACTTATTTTTATTGCCCTTCGTGACAAAACTGGAATTGTTCAGGTTGTTGTGGACGGAACAAGTGAGGCAGAAATTTTTGCTAAAGCTGAGTCTATAAGAAGTGAATACGTTGTTGCTATTAAAGGTACTGTTGCCAAAAGAACAGAAGAAAATATTAATGCATCAATGAAAACAGGCAAAATTGAAATTATTGCCCAAGAGGTAAGAATATTAGCTGAATCTGAAACACCGCCGTTTCCTATTGAAGAAAACAGCCCTGTTAAGGATGATTTAAGGCTCAAATATAGATATTTGGATTTAAGACGACCAGATATTTACAGAAATCTTCAGATTAGACACAACGTTGCACAGGTTGTGAGAGAATTCCTTAATAACGAAAACTTTATGGAAATTGAAACACCTATACTTGGAAAGTCTACACCAGAAGGTGCAAGGGATTATCTTGTGCCAAGCCGTGTTCACCCTGGAAATTTCTACGGTTTACCACAATCACCACAGCTTTATAAGCAGCTTTTAATGGTAAGTGGTATGGATAGATACTATCAGATTGCAAAATGCTTCCGCGACGAGGACTTAAGAGCAGACCGTCAGCCAGAGTTTACGCAGATAGACATGGAGCTTAGCTTTGTTGATGTTGATGATATTTTAGATATTAACGAGAGACTGATACAAAAGGTATTTAAGGAAATGATGAATGTAGATGTTCAAATTCCTTTTAGAAGAATGACATATGCTGAGGGAATGGAACGTTTTGGTTCTGACAAGCCTGACTTACGTTTTGGCATGGAGTTGAAAAATATTTCTGATGTTGTGGCAGAAAGTGAGTTTGTTGTTTTCAAAAATGCATTGGAAAACTACGGAAGTGTGCGTGCTATTAATGCAAATGGCTGTGGAAATTTCCCTCGTAAGCAAATTGACAGCCTTGTGGAGTTTGTAAAAACTTACAGAGCAAAGGGTCTTGCATGGATTGTTGTGAACGAGGACGGAAGCATTAAAAGTCAGATTTCAAAATTCTTTACTGACGAAAAAATGGCTGAAATTGTTTCTGCAATGGAGGCAAAGCCAGGGGATTTAATACTGATTTGTGCTGACAGCGACAAGGTTGTATTTGATTCATTGGGAGCACTTCGTTTAGAAATTGCAAGACGTTTGGAGCTTACAAAGGCAGATGATTTTAATTTCCTTTGGATTACCGAGTTCCCAATGCTTGAGTGGGATGAGGAACAAAACAGATTTGTTGCTGTTCATCATCCGTTTACAGCACCTATGGACGAGGATTTGAATTTGATTGAAACTGACCCAGGTAAGGTTAGGGCTAAGGCGTATGATATGGTGCTTAACGGTGTTGAGCTTGGCGGCGGAAGTATCCGTATACACAGAAATGATATACAGAAAAAGATGTTCAGTCTGCTTGGTTTTACTGATGAAGAGGCTTACGAACGCTTTGGATTTTTACTTGACGCCTTTAAGTATGGAGTGCCACCACACGGCGGATTGGCATTTGGTTTTGACAGAATTATTATGCTTATGACAGGAGCAAGCAGTATTCGTGACGTAATGGCGTTTCCTAAGGTTAAGGATGCAAGCTGTCCACTTACAGATGCACCAAATGTTGTTGATTTAATACAATTAGACGAGTTGGGCATTGAAATAAAAGCAGTTGAAGAAGAAAAAGAAATTTAAGGAATATAAACTAGAAATTGCTTTCGATAATATTACCGACAATTAATTTTAATAGCTAAAAACTGCGTTTTTTGGGTGAATTACGGTTATCTATCCCAACAAAATGCAGTTTTTATTTTTAAAAGATTAGAGTCTTTAAGAATCAATTAGAACAGGAATTAATTACTAAGTAGTGTTAATGGAATATTAATAAAAAATATTTTGCTATAAAAGAAGTTATATTGTATAATTAAACGAGGTACGTTTTTGAAAAACAAAAGGAGAAATGAAGATGGGTTTTAATTTATTTGGCTTTGGCGAAAGCATTGGCATAGACCTTGGTACGGCAACTGTGCTGGTACATATAAAGGGACAGGGAATTGTAGTAAGAGAACCATCGGTTGTTACGGTTGACAAAAATACAAACACAATACTTGCCGTTGGCGAGGAAGCAAGACAGATGATGGGAAAAACACCGGGAAATATAATGGCTATACGTCCACTTCGTGAAGGTGTAATTTCCGACTATGAAATAACAGAGAGAATGCTTAAGCATTTTATACAGGCAGCAATAGGGAAGCATCCATTTATGAAGCCTACAATTGCAGTTTGTGTTCCAAGTGCAGTGACTGCTGTTGAAAGACGCGCCGTTGAAGATGCAACAAGGCAGGCCGGGGCAAGAAAGGTATATATAATTGAAGAACCTATTGCAGCAGCTATTGGTGCTGGCATTGATATTTCCAGAGCGTGCGGAAGCATGGTTGTTGATATT
Organism: Lachnospiraceae bacterium; assembly: GCA_034933685.1. GTDB lineage: Bacteria > Bacillota > Clostridia > Lachnospirales > Anaerotignaceae > UBA8514. The sequence continues at coordinate 21,375 of JAYFNB010000023.1, forward strand.
GGCGGCGGAACAACGGATATTGCGGTTATTTCACTTGGTGGAACAGTGGTTAGCACATCACTTAAGATTGCAGGCGATAACTTTGACGAAGCCATTGTTAGGTATATGCGTAAAAAACACAATGTGCTTATTGGTGAGAGAAGTGCAGAACAGTTGAAGATGAACATAGGAACGGCTTTTGAACGTACTATGTCAGTTTCAATGGACATTAGAGGGCGTAATCTTATAACGGGTCTGCCTAAGAATATAACTGTAAACAGCGAAGAAATGCTTGAAGCTTTACAGGAATCTGCTATTGCAATTACTGAGGCTGTACATGCTGTGCTTGAGAAAACACCGCCAGAGCTTGCGGCTGATATATCAGACAGAGGTATTGTTATGACAGGCGGCGGAAGTTTGCTTTATGGTTTAGACAAGTTAATTGCAAGCAAAACAGGAATTAACACAATTATTGCAGAGGATGCAGTAAGCTGTGTTGCTATTGGAACAGGCAAATTTATTGAATATATGGATGGTAGCGACGAAAGAGAAAAACGCAGTAGAATAAGAGAAAAGAGAAGCAAGAAGAGAGAAGAAAAAGAATTCTAAAATAATATAGACTTTCCCAGCATATAATTGACTGGGAAAGTCTTTTATTTTATGAGAGTGTTTTTCCCATAAGCACACCCATTACAGATGCCATCATAAGTCCTCGTGTCCATCCGCTTGAATCACCAAGGCTATGGAGTCCTTTAATATTTGTATTAAAGTCCTTATCCATTTTTACACGGTTGCTGTAAAATTTCAGTTCTGGAGAATATAGCAAGGTTTCTGTACCTGCAAAGCCAGGAACTACGTGGTCAACTGCCTGAATAAAATTAATTATATTAAGCATAGTACGATATGGCAGTGCAGAAGTTATGTCGCCAGCAACGGCGTCGGGCAAGGTAGGTTTAATATTAGAGCGTGTAAGCTCTTTTTGCCATGTTCGCTTTCCGTCCAAAATATCGCCATAGCGTTGCACCAATATTTTGTTCGCACCAAGCATGTTTGTAAGCTCTCCTATTTTTTTTGCGTATTCAATAGGCTGATTAAAAGGCTCGTTAAAATTATGAGAGCAGAGTATTGCGAGGTTTGTATTTTGGCTTTTTAGCTCTTTATATGAATGCCCATTAACAACCGCCAAATCATCATCATAATTTTCCTGACTTACAAAGCCTCCTGGGTTTTGGCAGAAAGTACGTACCTTATTGCGGAATGGATTTGGATAGCCAATAAGCTTGCTTTCATATAAAACATCGTTAACTGCTTCCATAATTTCGTTTCTTACTTCAACCCTTACACCAATATCCACTGTACCTGGCTGATGACCGATGGAGTGTTCTGAACATAGTTTTTCGAACCACAACGCACCGCGCCTTCCTACAGTAACAATAGTATGGTTGGCATATATTTTTTGGGTTTCACCAGTAAGTACATTGGTTACAACTGCCCCTTTACATGTATCGTTTTCTAATATTATATTTTCACAAGAATGGGAAAAGAGTATTTCCACACCGTTTTGCATAAGATAAACCTGTATGCGGTGATAAATTTCTTGTGCTTTTTCAGTGCCTAAGTGACGAATTGGACAATCTACCAATTTTAAGCCCGCTTGTATAGCACGTTTTCTTATATCTTTAATTTTATCTGTTTCACTGACGCCTTCAATTTTTGTATCTGCACCAAATTCAAGATAAATGGAATCGGTATAATTTATCATTTCTTGGGCAAAATCAGCCCCTATAAGGTCTGGCAATTCTCCGCCAACTTCATAGCTTAGGCTTAGTTTTCCATCAGAAAATGCACCAGCACCAGAAAAGCCAGTGGTTATATGGCAATATGGTTTACAATTCACACATTTTTTTGTTTTACTTTTTGGACAGTGACGATTTTCAATAGCCATACCCTTCTCTACAATGACTATTTTTTTCCCACTTTTGTTTCGAAGCATTTCAAGTGCAGTAAAAATTCCCGCAGGACCAGCACCTACAATTAAAACATCACACATAATTAATTACCTCCTTTTGGAAATACATGTACAATGGTGTTTTTTGGCACAAAAAAACCACCTGTATGTATTATACTACAATTATACAACAAAAGTTATATTTCTTATAGTCAACTATTACGGTAGTTGGTAGAAACGTCCGCGCCGAAATGGTTTTTGATTTTTTATGCGGACATATATAAGTTTAACAGAGTGGATTATACAAAAAATCATATAAGATGTCAATAGTAGTTTAATAGATTTTGTGCAAATTATGTGTCTAGCCACTTGACAAGGTGAGTTTTTATTGCTAAAATAAGTCGAACTTACTTATCAAGAGTGGTGGAGGGACAGGGCCCTATGACACCCGGCAACCGGCAGAATAAAACTGCATCGGTGCCAATTCCCCCGTTTGTTGCAAACGGAAGATAAGTTTATAGTTGACAATCGGGCCCAAATGAAGGGCTTTTTTTATTGAAAAAAGCTATACACTATAAAGGAGGAGATAATATGTCGAAAAGATTATTTACATCCGAGTCCGTAACAGAGGGACATCCGGATAAAATGTGTGACCAAATTTCTGATGCAATTTTAGACAACATTTTGGCACAGGATAAAATGGCACGTGTTGCCTGCGAAACAACAGCTACAACAGGTATGATTTTTGTAATGGGTGAGGTTACCACCAACTGCTATGTAGACATTGAGGCAATAGTTAGGGACACTGTGCGTGAAATTGGTTATACAAGAGCAAAATTTGGTTTTGATGCGGATTCTTGTGCGGTTATGACATCCCTTAAGGGACAGTCACCGGACATTGCAATGGGAACAAATGATGATGTTGGAGGTGCTGGCGACCAAGGAATGATGTTTGGTTTTGCTTGCAACGATACGGAAGATCTTATGCCTATGCCAATTTTCTTAGCGCACAAGCTTACAAAGCGTCTTTCAGAGGTGCGTAAAAAAGGTATCTTAGAGTATCTTAGACCAGATGGAAAAAGCCAGGTAACAGTTGAATATATTGATGACAAGCCTGTTAGGATTGACGCTGTTGTAATTTCTACACAACATGCACCTGATGTTGACCAAGAATCTATAAGAAAAGATATTATTAAATATGTAATTGAGGCGGTTATTCCTGCGGAATTGTTGGACAAGGATACGAAATATTACATTAACCCAACGGGCAGATTTGTAATTGGTGGACCACAGGGTGATGCAGGACTTACAGGACGTAAAATAATTGTTGACACATACGGTGGTTATGCAAGCCATGGTGGTGGGGCTTTCTCTGGCAAAGACCCTACAAAGGTTGATAGAAGTGCATGCTATGCTGCACGTCATGTTGCAAAAAACATTGTAGCCAGTGGTATTGCGGATAAGTGCCAAATTGAGGTTGCATATGCAATTGGCGTTGCTCAGCCAGTATCTGTACTTGTTGACACATTTGGAACAGGCAAGGTTAGTGATGAAAAGCTTGAAGACATTGTAAAGAAGAACTTTGACCTCACCCCATCTGGTATTATAAATAGGTTTGATTTAAGAAGACCTATTTACAAGCAGACAGCAGCTTATGGACACTTTGGACGTAACGACCTTGATTTACCATGGGAAAAAATAGACATGGTTGATATTTTTAAAGCTTATTTATAAAATTAATAAAGGTGGGGCTAATTATTAGCTCCACCTTTATTTTTTTAAATTTCTTCTTCCATTTTGTTTAACAAGTCCTCAAATACTGCCATTGCATTTTCAAATGGCTGGCAGGTTGTCATATCTACCCCTGCACCTTTAAGCAGGTCAATAGAATATTCACTGTTTCCCTTTGAAAGAAAATCTAAATATGCATCAACTGCAGGCTGACCATCTGCAAGAATTTTGCGGGAAAGGGCAATAGCTGCACTATAGCCTGTTGCATATTGATATACATAAAAAGCATTATAAAAATGAGGTATACGTGCCCATTCCATATCTATTCTATCATCAAGAATTATGTCATTCCCAAAATACTGTCTATTTAAGTCTCTGTATATTTTACAAAGTTCCTCACAGGTAAGAGGCTGACCGTCTTCAACCATTTTGTGAGTGATACGCTCAAATTCTGCAAACATTGTCTGGCGGAAAAAAGTACCCTTAAACTGTTCTAAGAAATAATTAATTAGGTATTTTCTTGCGGTTTTATCTGTGGTTGTTTTTAACATATGCTCCATTAGCAGTGCCTCATTACAAGTTGAAGCTACCTCTGCAACAAATATTTTATGCCCGGAATAAATGTAAGGCTGTTTTTTCCATGTAAAGTAGCTATGCAGAGCATGACCCATTTCATGGGCAATGGTAAACATGCTGTTAATATTATCGGCATGGTTTAGCAGCACATATGGGTGACCTGAAAAAGTACCCCAGCTATATGCGCCTCCACGTTTTCCTTCATTTTCATAAATATCAATCCATCCACCGTTAAAACCTTCATTTAAAGCATTTACATAATTTTCGCCCATTAGTGCAAGGGCTTCAGCAACCTTTTTCTTGGCATCTTCATAGCTTATGGTTATATCTGCATCGGCAACAAGAGGTGCATAAAGGTCGTACATATGCAGTTCATCTACGCCAAGAAGTTTTTTGCGTATTTTAACGTAGCGGTGCATAAGAGGCAGATATTTGTGTACAGACTCTACCAAATTATCGTAAACAGAAACGGGAATGTTATCATCATCAAGAGCTTGTGCCAATGCTGAAGGATATTTACGAACTTGTGCATAAAAAACATCTTTTTTAACACTAGAATAATAGGTTTGCGCAAGTGTGTTTTTCTGCTTAATATAGGTGTCATAAAGTGCTTCAAAAGCAGTTTTACGAACATTAACATCCTTACTTTCCATCATGGTAACATAACGTCCCTTTGTAAGCTGAACTTCGTCACCTTCTTCATTTTTTATGTTTGGAAATTTAATATCTGCATCATTAATCATTGCAAATATATCCTGTGGTGCGTTGCTCATTTCCTCGGTTTTTGCAATGATAGCTTCTTCTTTTGCACTTAGAACGTGGGCGTTTTTACGCACAATGTTCTCTAAAAAGTGTGTGTATATCTTTAGGTCATTATTTTCTAAAAGGAAATTTTTCAGTGTTTCTGGATTGATTTCCGTAATTTCGGGAATAATAAATGATGTATGACCCATAAAGTTAATAACAAGCATTTCAGCACGATTGCTTTGTGCTTGGTAGTGAGAATTTGTGCTATCCTGATGAAGACGCATATTGGAATAGACATATAATCTATCCAATTTAATTGAAATTTCATCAGAAAGAGAGAGACAATTATATAAAGAAACTGAGTTTTCTCCTAGTTTTCCCACATATTCTGAAAAGGTTGAAAGTTTATCAGAAACAAGGTTGTAGGTGGCATTCCACTGCTCATCAGTTTCAAAAAGGTCTTCAAGAGACCATTTAAATTTATTATCTACTTCACTACGTTTTAATAGTTTTTTTGTTGGCATGGTTTCACTCCTTTTAAATTGTAAAATTACATATATCATAGTATAGCATGTTTTTGCTTGTAATGGTAAGTATTTCATAGTATTATTGTTTTAGTTTAATAAATTGTATACTGTGCGGGAGGAAATGTTATGAATGAGAATAAGCCGCTTAAGGTTCTTATAGTTTCATCTGAGGTTGCACCATATGCAAAATCTGGTGGTCTTGGCGATGTTACAGGTTCTTTACCTAAGGTACTTAAGGAACAAGGTGTTGATGTAAGGGTAGTTTTGCCCAAATATAAAACAATTAAAACAGAGTATTTTGCAGATACTAATTTTTTAGGTGATTTTATTACATCCCTTTCATGGAGAACCCAAAAGGTTGGGATACTTGAAAGATTAGGCGACGTTAAAACATATTTTATAGAAAATGATTACTACTTTGGTCGTGACGGCTATTATGGCTACGAGGATGACAATGAAAGATTTGCTTTTTTCAGCAAGGCTGTTCTTGATATGTTACAATTTATTGATTTTTACCCCGACATTATACACTGCAACGACTGGCAGACAGGGGCAATTCCTATGTTGTTAAAGGAGAATTACCGTAAGTTTGTATTTTATAAGGATATTAAAACCCTTTACACAATTCATAACCTTCAATATCAGGGAAGATTTCCAAGAGAAACTATGGAAATGTTTGATGTTCCTTGGAACTGCTTTGACAACTGCGAATTTTACGGTCAGCTAAGCTATGCCAAAGCAGGCCTAATGTATGCGGATATGATTAGCACTGTTAGCAATACCTATGCAGAAGAAATTAAAACTTTCCAATATGGATATGGTTTGGATGGTGTTCTAAGATATAGAAGCGACAGGCTTTGCGGAATTTTAAATGGAATTGATTATACAATTAACAACCCAGAAACCGATGAGAGAATTTTGATTAACTACGGCGTGGACAGTGTTGAAAAGAAAAAGGAAAATAAGTATGCTTTGCAGCAGCAGTTAGGCCTTAATGTTTCGGATGCACCTTTGATTAGCATAATTTCACGCCTTGCAGACCAAAAGGGGCTTGACCTTGTGGCATGGGTGGCAGAGCAATTATTAAATTATGATATTCAACTTGTGGTGCTTGGAACAGGAGAAAGACGTTTCGAGGATTTTTTCAGAGGGTTAGAGTGGAGATACAAAGGACGAGTCAGTGCGAATATTTTATTCGATGATACCCTTGCCCAAAGAATATATGCGTCAAGTGATATGTTTCTTATGCCATCGCTTTTTGAACCATGTGGTTTGGGGCAAATGTTTAGTTTAAGGTACGGAACTGTACCAATCGTAAGAAAAACGGGCGGATTAAGCGACACAGTTCATCATTATAACTCCGAAACAAAACAGGGAAATGGTTTCGTTTTTGAACATTACACAGCAGACGGACTTATGTGGGCAGTCAGAGAGGCTCTTAGTGTATACAATGAAGGTGATGACAAGTGGAGAAATGTTGTTGTAAATGCCATGAAATCGGAAAATAGTTGGGCGAGTTCCGCAAAGGAATACATTTCTGTATATAACAAAATTAAAGATGAGAAGTAAAAGCTGTTAGGCTTAAAAAAACGCAGGATAAGAGATTATCCTGCATTTTTGTGTTAAAATGTGCTAAAAGTTCAAATATGCTTTAAATAATGTTGGCAATAACGATTAGACTTTAACCATTGATTATAGTATAATATAAAAATTAAATTATTAAAACCGTTTCGCAGGAGGAACTATGGATAAAGAAAATATTGGGTATGAAAATGAAAATTTGAAGGAGCAAAATGAGCTGGAATTATTAGTTGCAAAGCGAAATAAAAAAAAGATTATGCCTAATAAAAAGAAGTCTGAACATAGTGCAATTGCAATTTTTACAATCATTGCATTGCTGTCGGGTTCAGGGATTTACCTTTACAGAGAAAAGGTGTTCAGTTTTGCAGAACATGTAAAACAAAAGGCGCAGATTGTTGTTTCAACAGAAAAAAATACTGAAATAAAAATTGAGAATGGAAGCAAAACCACATTTATAGGGTTTGGCAATAACTATCTTTACTGTACAAAAGATGGTGTTAAATATTTTGATGGAGGGCAAAATCAAAAATGGAACTCTACATATACAATGACATCTCCCTCGGTAGTTAACAATGGAAGTTTTACTGCAGTTGCTGAGGCGCAGGGAAGGAGCGTTAAGATATACAACGAGGAAGGAGAACTTTATTCGGTTTCGGCAGACGGAATTATTATGCAGGTTTCAGTTAACTGCATTGGTAGCATAGGGCTTATTTTAAAAACAGGTTCAGGCTACAAGATACAGGTATATGATGAAAGTGGAAGCTTGATAATGGAACGCTTTGATGAAGACAAAGGAATATATCCTATTGCAGTTGATATTTCGGCAGACAAAAAGGTTTTGGCGGTAAGTTATTTGGACACTACGGATATTGAAATGGTATCTAAAGTATTATTTTTTTATACAGGCCGCGAGGACACAAAGAACACTGAATCAGGTGACTTTTTCGCATCGGTTGAAAAGGTAGGAGAAATTGTTCCAGCTATTAAATACATGAACAATGGAATTTTCATGGCAGTTGGTGACACAACAGTTTTTGCTATGGATAGTTCAGGCAAAGAGGTATGGAATGATGAAATTTGTAATAAAATTGATAAAATAACCTTTAACGGAGAGTATTTGGTTATGGCTCTAGGGGAGCCTTTGCCTGGTAAGGAAGGTGTACAAAACGGTACTGTTAGAATATTGAACACCACAGGAAAAAAAGACAATGACTATGCGTTTAGTAAAAGTGTTACCTATCTAAAAGCATATAAAAATGGCATAGTTATAGGAAGCAATAGGGATTTTAACGCACTTAATTATAACGGAAAATTGTTGTGGGAACATACTGCGACACAAGATGTTAAAGATGTTATTCTTATGAGCTCATCAGAGAATGTTTTGTATGTTACAAATAATTCTGCTGATATTATAAATATAAATAAAGGGGAACAGTGATGAACTACATTGATATTGGTGTTATAGTAATTCTTTTGTTTTTTGGAATAGCAGGGAGAATGAGAGGTTTAGTACGAACATGCTTTAGTTTTGTTCCTATGCTTGCAGGATTGGTACTTACAAATCAACTTTATCCTGTTTTAAGCAAGGTACTTAGAAGTACATTTATATATGAAGGGTTAAAAAACGGAGTTCAAAAAGCGCTGAAGTTGGACACCATATTCGCTAATGCTCTTGCAGGAAGTGATGCTATTAGCACACTTAAATTGCCGGAATTTCTTAAAACTGCGCTGGTGGAGAACAATAATCCTGTTGTATATAATGTTTTAGGAGTTAATAAAATTGAAGAATATATTGCAGGATATGTTGCAAACATTTGCCTTAATGTATTGTGCATGGTAGCTGTTTTTGTTGTAATAGTAATTGCATGTAAATTTATTTTAGCAGCACTGGACTTGATTGCAAAGCTGCCTGTTATAAACTTTTTGAATAAAACAGGAGGTCTTGCAGTGGGACTTTTACAGGGCTTAATTGTGCTTTGGGTAATTGGAATTTTGCTGGTTGGTTTTTACTCAAACCCAGTACTTTCGAGGTTTTTCGAGATTTTAAATCAATCGAGGTTAGCCCTTTTTCTTTATGAAAAAAATGTGCTTTTATTTATGATTTTACGGATTTTTGCATAAGTTTTAAAAAAGTTGAAAAAAAGTATTGACTTTTATTGGGCGTCATGTTAGTATATTCAAGCGGTCGGGAAAACGGCCGAAATAAAAAAACAAAGTAATTAGCAATTGATTAAAGTAAGGACTGTACCTTGAAAACTAAATAAAGAGAAAATAAAAGTCAATTAAATCGAGAAATAATAAAATAATTGAAATAAAGATTTTTGGAGACAAAAATCATGTAGTATCGCTACTACATTCCGAGTTAAGAAGCGA
>JAYFNB010000024.1:0-93207 GCA_034933685.1 Lachnospiraceae bacterium
AGCTAACGCAATAAGCACTCCACCTGGGGAGTACGATCGCAAGATTGAAACTCAAAGGAATTGACGGGGGCCCGCACAAGCGGTGGAGCATGTGGTTTAATTCGAAGCAACGCGAAGAACCTTACCAAGGCTTGACATCCCAATGACCGGTGTAGAGATACACCTTCTCTTCGGAGCATTGGTGACAGGTGGTGCATGGTTGTCGTCAGCTCGTGTCGTGAGATGTTGGGTTAAGTCCCGCAACGAGCGCAACCCCTATCTTCAGTAGCCATCATTAAGTTGGGCACTCTGGAGAGACTGCCGTGGATAACACGGAGGAAGGTGGGGATGACGTCAAATCATCATGCCCCTTATGTCTTGGGCTACACACGTGCTACAATGGTTGGTACAAAGAGACGCAAGACGGCGACGTTAAGCAAATCTCAAAAAACCAATCCCAGTTCGGATTGTAGGCTGCAACTCGCCTACATGAAGCTGGAATCGCTAGTAATCGCAGATCAGAATGCTGCGGTGAATACGTTCCCGGGCCTTGTACACACCGCCCGTCACACCATGGGAGTTAGAAGCACCCGAAGTCAGTGACCCAACCGCAAGGGAGGAGCTGCCGAAGGTGAAGCTAGCGACTGGGGTGAAGTCGTAACAAGGTAGCCGTATCGGAAGGTGCGGCTGGATCACCTCCTTTCTATGGAGACTAGGTTTAATAAAACGTTATTCATTTTTCAGAGCTTAACTCTGAAAGGAAATAAAAAAGTTGTTGACTTTTGCGGTAGAGTGTAATATAATATATATCGCTGCTGAAAAAGTTGGCACATATATGGATGGGTTCCCGAGTGGCCAAAGGGGCCGGACTGTAAATCCGCTGCATATTTGCTTCGAAGGTTCGAATCCTTCCCCATCCATTGCTTTAACCTAAACAAGTTTTAGGTTGCCATGCCCGAGTGGCGGAACTGGCAGACGCACAGGACTTAAAATCCTGCGGGGTTAAACCCGTACCGGTTCGATTCCGGTCTCGGGCACATTTTACTTTTAAAGTAAAGGTGCTGTTTAAATTTTGCCCAGATAGCTCAGTTGGTAGAGCAGAGGACTGAAAATCCTCGTGTCCTTGGTTCGATTCCGAGTCTGGGCACCATTTTTAAAAGTAGTGGGCGCGAATGGCTCAGTGGTAGAGCATCGCCTTGCCAAGGCGAGGGCCGCGAGTTCGAATCTCGTTTCGCGCTTTCAAAAAACACGCAAGTGGCTTAGTGCTATTTGCGTGTTTTTTTGTACTGCGTGTTTATATGGAGATTGAAATCAATTCTAAGCTTCCTTAGAATATTTGGCTGAGGAAGCGCAAATAAGATATAATTAAATTAATTGAGATATAATGCTATTTCTGTATATCTGTCAGCTTATATCACTGCGTTATGATATTTTAAGTACATAAATTACAAAAAAAAGAATATGTTACTTAATACGCTGATACTTAACGGGTACAAAAATATGTTTATGAGTAAGAGTCAGGCAATTATAAAATTATTGTTAGGGTGATTTCTATGATAGTTGGCACATGCAAAGTATATCTTAGGGCAGATTGGGTAATATCTCTAAAAGATAAAAGAATGGTTGTAAAAAGCATTGTTGAAAAAGTTAAGCATAAATTTAATGTGTCCGTGGCAGAGATTGAAATGCAGGATGTTCACAAGGACATTGCAATTGGCTTTGCTTGTGTTACAAATGAGGTTAGTCACGCAAACAGTGTAATAGACAATGTTATTAACTATATAGAAAATAATACAGATGCCATCTTGGAGGACATTGTTATAGAAATCTTATAAATGTAAGTTTTTTTTCTGGATTTTATAAAGCGTGTATGGTATAATATCCTTTAGCTATGCGGTCACAAGTTTTATATGAAAAGAGGCAATGTACCTCTAAAAGACAGACATAGATTGAAACTAATTATAGAAAAAATTGTATTCTATAGTATTCTAAGGAGGAATTTTAAAGATGAATGCACAGGTAATAAGCAAAGAAAATAATGTGGTGAAATTCTCATTTCAGGTAGGCGCTGAAAAGCTTGAAGAAGGCATGAAATATGCTTATAACAAAAACAAAAATCACCTTTCTCTTCCAGGGTTTAGAAAAGGCAAAGCGCCAAGAAAACTTATTGAAAGCCAATTTGGACCACAAGTTTTTTATGATGACGCAGTAAATTTCATTCTTAGGACAGAGTATGATATAGCTGTAAAAGAACTTGAACTTGATACTGTTTCAAGACCTGAAATTGATGCGCCTGTTATTGATAAAGCTACAGGAGTTACTTTTGAAGCTGAGGTTACTGTTAAACCAAGTGTAAAGCTTGGCATGTATAAAGGCCTTGAGGTTGAAAAGGCAGATACAGCAATCACTGATGAAACAATTGAAGCTGAACTTAAAAAAGTTCAGGAGAAGAATGCTAGAATGCAGACAATTGAAGACAGAACAGCTCAAATGGGTGATATTGTCAACATAAGCTATGCAGGCACTGTTGATGGCATTGCTTTTGAAGGCGGCACAGCAGACAGCTATGACCTTACTTTAGGTTCTCACTCATTCATTGATACATTTGAAGACCAGATTGTTGGTCACTCAACTGGTGATAAATTTGATGTTAATGTTACTTTCCCTGCTGAATACCACGCTGAAGAACTTAAGGGCAAAGAGGCTGTATTTGCAGTAGAGCTTAAAGGCATTAGCGTTAATGAACTTCCAGAACTTAACGATGAGTTTGCGCAGGATGTTTCAGAGTTTGAAACATTAGCTGAATACAAAGCTAGTATTTTGGCTAAACTTAAGGAGACTGCTGAAGCTAATGCAAAACAAATTCAAGGTGACCATTTACTTGATATGGCTGTTGCAAATGCTACAATGGACGTACCAGAAGTTATGTATGAAAACAAGATTGACCAGATGATGCAAGACTTCTCTAACAATGTTTCACAACAGGGCTTATCAGTTGAAGTTTACTGCCAGTACCTTGGTACTACTCCAGAAGGTCTTAGAGAAAATTTTAGAGAGTCCGCAGCAAAAAGTGTTAGAGCAAGACTTGTTCTTGAGCAGATTGCAAAAGAGGAAAGCATTGTTGCAACTGAAGAAGAGATAAATGAGCAGATTTCTAAAATTGGCGAAGGCTATGGCCTTGCACCAGAAAAAATGGTTGAAATATTCAGAGACGAAGACAAAAAAGCAATTGCCGAAGATTTAGCAGTGCAGAAAGCACTTAAAGTTATTGAAGAAGCTGCAATTATCGTAGAACCTAAAAGTGCAGAATAATTTACAATTGTAAAGTATAAGGAGGTTTGTTTTATGAGTTTTGTACCTTATGTTATTGAACAATCAAGCCGAGGAGAACGCTCCTACGACATATATTCCAGACTTTTAAAAGATAGAATTATTTTTCTAGGCCAGGAAGTTAACGATGTTACGGCAAGCCTTGTCGTAGCGCAGCTACTATTTCTTGCAGCGGAAGACCCTGATAAAGATATTAATCTTTACATAAATAGCCCAGGAGGTTCGGTTACAGCCGGCATGGCAATTTATGATACAATGCAGTACATCAAGCCAGATGTATCTACCATTTGCATTGGTATGGCAGCAAGCATGGGAGCATTTTTGCTTTCAGGTGGGCAGAAGGGCAAGCGTTTTGCACTTCCAAATGCTGAAATCATGATTCATCAGCCTTCAGGCGGTGCAAGAGGCCAGGCAACAGAAATTAGAATAGTAGCAGAAAATATTTTGAAAACTAAGAAGAAATTAAATCAAATTCTTGCAAACAATACTGGCAAGAGTTATGATGAAATTGAAAGAGATACAGAACGTGACAACTACATGTCGGCACTTGAGGCTAAGGAGTATGGTCTTATTGACGAAGTTATTTCAAAGCCAGTATGATGCCTGTAAGGAGATGAAGTTATGGCTTCAAAAACAGAAGAAAAAAAACAGCTTAGATGCTCGTTTTGTGGTAAGCCACAGGAACAGGTTAAAAAGCTTATAGCTGGCCCAGATGTTTATATTTGTGATGAATGCATTGAACTTTGCTCTGACATTATCATGGAGGAATTTGAAGATGAAGTTTTTGCAGGAAGTTCACAGTTACCTAAACCAAAAGAAATAAAAGCCATTCTTGATGAATATGTTATTGGTCAAGAAAATGCAAAAAAAGTTCTTTCAGTGGCGGTTTACAACCACTATAAAAGAATTTCAATTGCTAAAAGGCCAGATGACATTGAACTCCAAAAAAGTAATATACTTATAGTTGGGCCTACTGGTGTTGGTAAAACTTTACTTGCACAGACACTGGCTAAGTTATTAAATGTTCCTTTTGCTATCGCGGATGCTACTACACTTACAGAGGCAGGATATGTTGGGGAAGATGTTGAAAATATTCTACTTAAGCTTATTCAGGCAGCAGATTATGACATTGAAAGAGCTGAACGTGGTATTGTTTACATCGATGAGATAGACAAAATTACAAAGAAGAGTGAAAATCCATCCATTACACGTGATGTTAGTGGCGAAGGAGTTCAGCAAGCGCTTTTGAAGATACTTGAGGGTACTGTTGCATCTGTTCCTCCACAAGGCGGAAGGAAGCACCCACATCAAGAACTTATACAGATTGACACTACAAATATTTTATTTATTTGTGGAGGAGCTTTCGGTGGTATTGAAAAAATTATTGAAAATCGTATGGGTGAAAAAGTTATCGGTTTTGGTGCGAAGGTTCAAAGCAAAAAGGAAAGAAACTTTGACGAATTACTGAAAAATCTTCAGCCACAGGATTTGATTAAATATGGCTTGATTGCGGAGTTTGTTGGCAGATTGCCAGTTGTTGTAAGTCTTAATGATTTGTCTGAAAAAGAACTTGTACAGATACTTACAGAGCCTAAGAATGCTATTACAAGGCAGTATGAATATCTTTTTGAACTGGACAATGTGCTGCTTGAGTTTGAAAAAGAAGCTTTTGATGAGATTGCAAAGCTTGCTATTGAAAGAGGTACAGGTGCAAGAGGTCTTCGTGCTATAGTCGAGGGATTTATAAACCAGATTATGTATGAAATACCTAGTGATGAAACAGTTGAAAAATGTATAATTACCGCTGAATGCGTAAAAGGAAACAGCGACCCTGTTTATGTGATTAACGAAAACAGACAGCCGTTGAAGCGAGAAAAGAAAAAGAAAAAGAAAGTATCATAAAATAAGACCGCTGATGAGTTAGTTTTCATTAGCGGTTTTTTATGCAAATTTAAATAAATTTATTTTAAAAAGCAGAATTTAGAAGTTTAGAATTTTTGATTTGTAGAAAATAACAAAACTTGACTTTATTCTTAATGCGTAATATAATTTAACCGTATTTGTTACAAATTGTGAGAAAGAGGGTTTTTGAATGAAAGCAAAATTACTTAATCAAAGTACAGGGGCAGTAAAAGAGATAAAGGTAGGTTTTTCTTGGACAACATTTTTTTTCGGCTTTTTTGTACCTTTATTCCGTGGTGACATTAAATGGGCAATAATTATGCTTGTTATATCAATTGTATTAGGGTTACCTACAGATGGTTTTGGGTCTGGAATTGTAGGAATTGTTCTTGCTTTTATGTACAATAAATTTTACACAAAGGATTTACTGGCAAAAGGATATGAGCCAGCCAGCGATGCTGATAGAAGTGTTTTTAACTCAAAAGGATATTTGGATTAATTTTTTATTTATATTAAAATATAAAACTATATTGACAAAGGGTGAAATTGAATTCCAATTTCACCCTTTAAAACATTAATTTGCGACCTCAGATGTTTTATCATCTGTTGGCATTTCTTTCACACCACTTTGTGGTGGTTCACCTGATGGACGTTCACCTTGCGAACGCTCACCCTGTGGACGCTCACCTTTTGTAGGTTCGCCTTGTGGACGTTCGCCAGCTGGAGCCTCGCCAGCTGGAGCTTCACCCATTACAGGAGTAGTGGTGTCAGAAGGAACTGTGGCGTTTTGACCTCTGTCATCTCCCATGTCACCACCAGCTGGCTTTCCGCCACCCATTCCTCCACCAGCTGGTTTTTCACCACCCATTCCGTTGCCTCCGCCTGTTGTGATACCATCTTTTGTAACATAGGTTACAACATCTGTTGGTGTGAAAGTAACAATAATTTCACCATTGGCAAGGATTGAATATTCTGAATCTTCTTTAAGATCTGGACAAGTAATTACAACGTTTTGAAATTCTTTTCCAGACGTAAATGAAATTACTTCGTCGCCAGAAGAATTATTTACAGAAACAGTTGTGCCAGCGGATTTTGTTTCGTCAAAAGTCATAGAGAAACTTAAAACGGAAGATGTGCTGCTTGGAGACATTGCCATGCCAGAACTTCCGAAGGCGCAAAGTGTTCCACCCGTTACATCAAAGCTACCATCATAGTCTAAAGCACCATTACCATTATTAGTTGGGCCATTTATAATTAAATAGCCGCCCGTCATTTTAGCACTACCATTTATGTCAATTCCATCACCCGAAGCGTTTACTAATATATCACCGCCGTTTATTTCAAGGGTGTTTGATGAAGAACCAGAAAAGCTATTTTGACCCATTCGTCCGTTCGTTGACGAGCCATCGTTCCCTCCTGCCACATTTATTCCATCGTCTGAGGCTGTAAGGCCTATATCACCTGCATTTATGGTTATGTTAGAACCCTCAATTCCTTCATAGCTTTTTGCAATTGCAATTGAGCCACCATCAATGGTTACATCACTATCGGCGTGAATACCGTCATCACCAGAGGAAATATTAAATGTTCCATCTGATATGGAAACTGCCCCATTTGAATGAATGGAGTCATCGGATGAATCAATGTTAAATGTACCGCCGCTTATACTTATATTTGTTGTTGCTTTAATTCCTTTGGCGCTGGTTTCGTCCACTTCAGTGGTGTTTGGAGCTGATACGTTTTGAGATTGTGGGCTGGTTGAATTGGTGGAAGCACTAGGTTTTTCACCACCCCAATTACCCCAGTTTCCGTCAGTTTTAGTGCTTGAATTTGCACTTCCACCACCAGTTACTATTGTGAAGTCACCACCTGCAATGTCTAAAAGTGAAACTGCCTGCAAGCCATCTGTTTCAGATGTAATATCGAAAGTTCCACTTTCTATGTAAAGGATACCGCTGTCTACGTCCGTATCGTTTGAAGACTTCAATCCATCGCCTTGTGCGGAAACAGTTATGTTTGCTGATGTGATGGCGAGAAGGTCTTTGCCAACGATTCCATCATCGGCAGAAACTATATTAATGGTTGCCTGCACAATTTTCAAATCATCTTTACCTGTTATACCATCGTTATATGCGGCATTTACTGTAAGTGCACCCGTACCGTTTATAACAAGATCATCCTTGCTGAATAGGCAGGCTGTTGGTTCGTCATCAGAATTTAAAGTATAACTTTCTCCGTCTGCAAGGGTATTGCTTGTTCCATCGGACAATGTGATTATTGTTTTATCAGATTTTTGCACAAAAATTGGAGCATTGGTGGAACAAGAAATATTTGCATTATTAAGAACTATATGGACAGTACCTTTAGCTGTTGAATTTACAATTATCTGGCCGTCAGAAAGTGTTCCTGATATTTCGTATACACCAGCGTTCGTGATGGTTGCGGTAGAGCCGTCAATGGATATTCCACTACCTTCAATGGTATCACCATTTAAAGTGATTTTATTTGCCGAAGTGCTATCATATGTAGAATTCAAATCTTCCTCATCAAAATACTTGGATGAAGATGCAGTGGTTTGTGCTGTGGTGCTTGCTGAAGCGGCTGTTGAAGTTTCTGTCTTTGATGAGCATGCAGTTAGATTAATAGCCATTATCGTTGCTAAAATCGCAACGGAAAGTTTTACATTTTTTTTCATAATAGTAGTACTCCTTCCGATTATATAAAAATTATTTTATAGTTCTCCTGCGCCAGACTGCTGCTTTGAACACACGATAGTTAGGTTCCCATTGCGGCAGCGCAGTTCATCAATAAAAGCTTTTTCAAGAGTTAAGTCTTTTAATGCTACCAAATACTTAAGTTGAAACATACTGCCAAGATTCGTTGTTTTTACACTCTCAAGGTTTGCGGATTTAGTGTATTTTGCAAAAAGGTCATCAAACACACCTGTGTAGTCCAAATCTTCAGGAATAGTAATTTTAAGCTCTTTTTCGTTATTGCACTTTTCACCAAAGGTTGATTTTGCAAGGACAAGCATAATAAGGCTAATTACAATTGTTATGGCAAATGCAAATGCTATGTAGCCCATTCCGGTTGCAAGTCCAATTGCCATTGCAAAGAAAATTGTGCAAATATCCTTTGAACTGCCAGGTACTGAACGAAAACGAATAAGACTGAATGCACCTAAAACAGCAACACCTGTGCCAAGATTTCCGTTTACCATCATTATAACTACTTGTACAAGTGCAGGAAGAAGTATAAGAGAGGTGGCAAAGCTTTTTGTATATCTTCCACTGTACATGTAGGTGATTGATATAATAGCGCCCATAACAAGTGCCGATATAAGGCAAATGATGGCGGTATTAACAGTGAGAGTGGACGTTGAGGTTGTTATTATACTATTAAACATACTAAATAGCCTCCTTTAATTTGTGTATACCAATTACGGGTTGTGATGTTTTATTTTTTGCTCGTTTTAAATTCCTCTTGTATATATTTCCGTATTTTGAAAAAGAAACAGGATATATTTCATTTTTTGTTAAAGCTGATGTTAGCCATAATGGCAGTGAAGAACCTGTTTTAATTTCTATCAGGTGTTCATTTTCATTTAAAAGATATTCACCATAGTCTCCAGCGCATAGGCTTAGATTATAATCTCTGCTTCGTATTCCACTGTCTACAGTAATTCTTAAATTTTCATCATCAATTGATGAAAAAGCAAGTCTTTCATAGGCGATGAAAAGTTTTGGTACTGGATTATACATCTTCATAAAATAATCAATTTCGTGCAGTATTTGACTATCTTTTTTTGGCCTTGATTCTCCATTAAGATAGGCAATTGCTTCGTTAAAAGGAAGAGAAATTCTTCTTTTGTAAACAGTGCCGTCATATTTCTTTTTTATTTCCAAAAATACTTTGTTGCTTCCATTTGGGATGCCATAGCTTCTTAGGCGAAGTTTTTCTTTATAAGCAGGGCTTTCAATGCTTGTGCGTATAAGTCTGTCATCGATTGTGTCATAATATATATTGCAAATTGTATACTTGCCGAAATCGTCTTGTTTTATATAAGGCGATATATCCGCCAAAAAATCTGATAAAGTATTTTCAGTTATAAGAAATTTTTTTTCTACTCTTTTAAATACATAGTTTGTTTTTGACATAGGTATTTCTCCTTTCGTAGTGATTTATTTTTTGGAGGCGCTTATTTTGTGTTCCTTTGTTATGAATATATAATAATATCCGCAAATGACGTGCTATTGACCGAAATATGAACGTTGTGTGAAATGTTGATGTAATCTATGTAAAGAAAGTATATTTATGTATTTGAAGTTTGTTCTTGCATTATAATTGGTGTTATTATACAATATGAAGATGTATGGAGTTGCGACCTTTTGCAGGCAAAAGCATATTAACAGGCAAACTAGGAGGAAAATTATGTCTTTAAAAAAAATAGCTACCTTATTATTAACAGGTATTTTGACAATGTCATTTACTGCGTGCTCAAAAAAAGCGGACACCAGTGTTGAAGCAGGTGAAAAACCAGCGGTGGTATCACCTTCAAAAGGTGCAAGTGATGAGAATATTGTAAAGGGTGCAGAGTTACTGGAGGCGGCAAAGACAAAGAATGAGGAACTGAAAAGCTACAACGCAGATATGGGTCTTCGTTTTGAGTTTATTAACAATGGCGGAACAAACAGTGCTGACGTTAAAACAACCATTAAAAGCCTTAGTGAGCCTATGCTTAAACATATTGCAATTGATTCAACAAGCAAAGGACAACCAATTGGTAATTCTCAATTTTATGTTAAAGAAGAAAACGGAGAAAAAACTATATTCATGCTTTTTCAGGAAAAGTGGTATAAAAGTCCAGTTGATGATGATACACTGTACTACCTTTTAGGACAGTATGACATGAAGAATATAACATCTGTTTTTCTTATTGCCTCAAGTGACGCAGTTGCTGTTGAGGAGGAGGAAATTGACGGAGTTAAGACAACAAAGGTTGAAGCAATAATCAGTGCTGATCTATTGCCTAATACTCTTATTTATACAGGCGTGTTTGTGGCGGCAGGCATGGCAACCCTTACGGAAGAATATCTTGCAGGTGTTGATGCTATGATTGTTGATTACTGGATTGATAGTGATGGTAACATTATTAAATATTCATTTGATGCAGGTGTGGCATATCAAACAATATCAGATAATTTGTATGCAAAGGTTGAAGGAACCGAAGGATACGAAGATGCACAAAAGCTTGTTGTTAATTCATATGCAATAGAAGTAAAGATGAAAGATATTAACAAGGCTGAAAGATTTGAAATTGCACAAGATGCACTTAATGCACAGGCAATTGAGGATATGGAAGCTGTGGAAGATGAAACTGCGGCACAGGAGCAAAGTAATTAAATTCTATAGAAAAAAATAAAGATATATGTATAAAGGAGAAAGTTATGATTAGTGCAAATGGAGTTACCTTGCAATACGGAGGAAGAACACTTTTTAAAGATGTTAATGTTAATTTCACAAAGGGGAACTGCTACGGACTTATAGGTGCAAACGGAACAGGGAAAAGTACCTTTATTAAAATTCTTTCAGGGGATATAGAACCTAACAAGGGTTATGTAAGCATTACACCGGGAGAAAGGCTTGCTGTATTAAAGCAGGATCACTTTGAATTTGATGATTTTGATGTTGTAAAGTGTGTTTTGTATGGTCACAAAAGATTATATGAAATTATGGAGGAAAAAGATGCACTTTATGCCAAGGCAGATTTTAATGATGACGATGGCATAAGGGTATCCGAGCTCGAGGGAGAATTTGCAGAGCTTGATGGATGGACAGCGGAAAGCGATGCCGAAATTCTTCTCAATGGACTTGGTGTTACAACAGATCTTCACTACCAAAAGATGAGTGAGCTTACAGGTAACCAGAAAGTAAAGGTACTTTTAGCACAGGCTTTGTTTGGCAACCCGGATATTCTTCTTTTGGATGAGCCTACAAACCATTTGGACTTAAAGAGCATTAAGTGGCTTGAAGATTTCCTTTTGAATTTTGAAAATACCGTTATTGTTGTATCCCACGACAGACATTTTATAAATAAAATATGTACCCATATTGCAGATATTGACTATGGTAAAATTACTATGTTTGTTGGTAACTATGATTTCTGGTATGGTTACACACAGATGACACAGCGTCAGTTGAAGGACCAGAACAAGAGAACTGAACAGAAAATGAAGGAATTACAGGAATTTATTCAGCGATTTAGTGCTAATGCTTCAAAAAGCAAACAAGCTACATCACGTAAAAAACTTCTTGATAACCTTCAGCTTGATAATATAAAGCCATCTTCAAGAAGATACCCATTTGTTAACTTTAAGCAAGACCGTGAGGTTGGCAATGACCTTTTAGAGGTAAATGGTATTTCTAAAACTGTTGGTGATAGGAAAGTGCTTAACAACGTAAGTTTCCGTATAAATCCAAATGATAAGGTGGCCTTTGTTGGTAACGACGAGCTTGCTAGAACTACTTTGTTTAAAATAATTATGGGTGAATTAGAACCGGATGAGGGTAGTTTTAAATGGGGCATTACCACATCACAGGCATATTTTCCTAAAGACAACAATGAATATTTTGAAGATTGCAATGATTCACTTATAGACTGGTTACGTCCGTTTGCAAAAGACGGGGAAAAGTATGATGCAGATATTCGTGGCTGGCTTGGAAGAATGCTTTTTAGTGGTGAAGAGGCTACAAAAAGTGCAAAGGTACTTTCAGGTGGTGAAAGAGTACGTTGTATGCTTTGTAAGATGATGATTTCAGGAGCAAATGTGCTTATTATGGATGAACCAACAAACCATCTTGACCTTGAGAGTATTACTGCACTTAATGAGGGGCTTATAGATTTTAAGGGAACTTTACTTTTTGACTCTCATGACCATCAGTTTGTACACACAATTGCAAACAGGGTTATTGAAATTTGTCCTAATGGCATTATTGACAGGGTGGAAACCTATGATGAGTATATTGAGGACGAGGTTGTTGAACAATTAAGAGAAAAATTTCAGTAAAGTATGTTATTATATTAGCATTAGTGAAATAGTTTTTTATTAATTTAGTAAAAGAAAGGGTGTGCCTATTAATGATTAACGGGAAAATCGATTTAAGAAGTGATACGGTTACAGTGCCAACCCAAAAAATGCGTGATATAATGTATAAGGCAGAAGTCGGCGATGACGTTTATGGTGACGACCCTACTGTTAGCAAGCTTGAAGCGTTAACGGCAAGAATGTTTGGTAAGGAAGCGGCAATTTATGTTCCGTCTGGAGTAATGAGCAACCAGCTTGCGCTTTTTACTCATGTACAGCGTGGGCAAGAAATTATTTTACCAGACAACTGCCATGTGGTTCAGCATGAGGGTGGGGCAGCTGCTTATATTTGCGGAGGACAGTTTAGATGCATTCAGCCTATAAATGGTGAAATGGATTTGACTGTTGTTGAAAAGTCCATAAGAAAAGACCCTGAAGATATTCACCAAACTTCAACGGCCCTTATTACTTACGAAAATGCTGATTCCGACGGACAGGTAAGAAGCGTTGAGTATATGGCTAAGGTTAAGGCCTTAGCAGACAAATATGGCATACCTGTTCATATTGATGGCGCAAGAATTTTTAATGCGGCACAAGTTTTGGGTGTTGATGTTAAGGAACTTGCACCTTATTTTGATACAATTTCTGTTTGTCTATCAAAGGGACTTTGTGCACCTGTTGGTTCAGTTTTAGTTGGCAGCAATGAATTTATAAAGAAGGCAATTAGAAAGAGAAAGATACTTGGCGGAGGCATGCGTCAATGCGGAATTATTGCAGCAGCTGGAATTGTTGCCCTTGAGGAAATGACTGATCGCCTTAAAGAAGACCATGACAATGCAAAGTATATGGCTGAAAGACTTAGTGAAGTTGAAGGAATTACTGTATTTAAAGATTTGGTACAGATAAATATGGTTTTCTTTAAACTTGATGGTTATAAGCTTAACAGCCATGAATTGGTTGAATATATGAAAAAAAATGATGTCATTATTAATGGTGAGGACAATGGAACCATGCGTTTTGTAACACACAATTATGTTGATAAAGTCGAAATTGACAAGGTTGTTGAGCTTATGAAGAGAGCATAAAAGGGGCTGTTTCCATGGATTTAAAAGAAGCAATTTACGGAAGAAGAAGCGTTAGGAAATATACTGACCGAGCAATAAGTGATACAGACCTTAATGAAATACTTGAGGCTGGCACATGGGCTCCGTCGGGCGTTAATCTACAGCCGTGGTATTTTGTTGTTTGCCGAAGCCAAGAGGCTATGATTCGCCTTAATAAAATTATGGGCGGAACAATTTTTGGACTTACCAAGGTTTTAAATGAAAGGTTTAAATCTAACCCAGAGGTTATTGACGAAACCCTTAATTTTGTTAAAAGCATGGGTGGTGCAAAGGTTTGTATTCTTACCTTTTTACAGCGTGATAATTATGACGAAGAACTTGCAGCTATTGAAAGTGCGGCGGCAGCCATGCAAAACATTGTACTTACAGCCTATTCAAAAGGAATTGCAAGCTGTTGGCTAACAGCACCTTTGCATGTTGAGGATGAATTAAGGGCAGAGTTTGCACCAAATAAAGGCAGACTTATTGCCGCAATTACCTTGGGATATCCAGCGGTAGAGCCTAAAGCACCAAAAAGAAAAGAAGGAAGAATAACAATTATTTAATACTTAGCTTTGGAAATAAAAAGATTTTAAGGCGGTGATAGCTTTTGCTGTTACCGCCTTAAAATCTGAAAAAGACGAATATGTTCACAATTTGTTAACTAATAAAGATAGATTTTGATATACAATAATATTCGTTGTTTTATTTAAATATTAGGAGGATATATAAAAATGAAAATGAGCAAAAATAATATTGCACTTATAGTTGCGGCAGTCTGTTTGGTAGGTGCATCAGTTGGTGCAAAATATATTGATATATCAAATAAAAGCCTAGCTACTGATGAAAAAGTAATAAGCGTAACTGACCCGAGGCAGTTTGTGGCAGTTACAAATGGTACTTATGAAAATGGAAAGCTAAAGGTTCGGGTTGAAACCAATGCTCCAAATGGCAGTGAATTTGAAATTTATGCTGCTCATCCAGATATGGAAAAGCCGGAAATAATTCCAGTTACAGTAAATAAGGGTGTTGCAGAAGCTGAAATTGATATACCAGAGGGACTTTCAACAAACTTTGTGCAAGCATATGCTGCACTGGATATGGATAAACAAGAAGGAAACAACAATCTTGCAAAAGTTAGATATGGACAAAGCGGTGAAAAAATGACTGGTGATATGATTTATTCAACTACCGGAACAAACATTGTGGGTGTTTCAGAAATGGGGTATTTTTCATATCCAACAGAAGAGGCGGTTAAAGAGGTGCTTAAAGGTGAATTTGAGCAGTTTATTTATAGTTTAACTGTGGGTTATGATGTACTTTTTGATTCTATTCAACCTTCTGCCCAAGGAACATGGGACGAGGTGCATGTTGTGTTTACAGACTATGCACTTGCAGATGGATGGGAAGCTTTTGATAAAGAAAAAGTAAAATGGCTTTTCGATTTATTTGATTCTTCAATACATGGATACAAAATGGTTGACGAAGATACACCAGTAAAAATTTACTTTGAAGATACTAAGGGAAATATTTTGGAAGAAAACTAGCATTTTTATATGATAAGGGCGTTCGAATTAGATGCCCTTATTTTTTTGAGGTTTATTGCATTGACAAAAATAAAGGAGTATAATGCCTTAGAGGATTTGTGGAGTTTTAGAAATTGCAATTTCATAAATTTGTCATTAAATAGCTTGACTAGATTGGACGGATGATGCATGATTTACATAGCTTTAAGCCTTATGGTAGGCTTTGTTGTAGGATTTAAAAGTAACATAAATGAAAAAATGGTTAAAGTAAACAGCAGAATGCAAACACTGTGTTTAGTTTTACTGATTTTTGTTATGGGTATAGGCATAGGAATGAACAAAGAGGTTCTGAACAATTTATCTACTCTTGGCTTAAAAGCAATTTTGTTTGCAGTTATTTCAATTGCAGGAAGTGTTTTTGTGGTTTACTTGTTCTCTTTTATTTTGGAAAAGAAGGAGGACTAAAAATGAGTTTGCTTATTGTTATAACACTTACAGCCGGAGTGTTTGCTGGTTTTTTTGTGCCAGTTGAATATAAAGCTATAATAGACCAATTATCTGGGTGGATTTTATATTTACTTATATTCTATGTTGGTATTGATATGGGTCTAAATAGGGATATATTTGGCAAAATAAAAAATATGGGAATAAAAATTTTGCTTGTGCCTTTTGGTGCACTTATAGGCAGTTTTCTTGGTGGAATTATTACATCCTTTTTAGTATCGGAAACTGTTAAAGAAAGCCTTAGTGTTACAATGGGTATGGGTTGGTACAGCTTTTCAGGAATTCTTATAAGCGATGCAGGTAATCCTGAATTGGGTGCCCTTGCATTTTTAACTAACGTATTCAGAGAAATTTTTGCGTTCATTTTTATACCTTTTATTGCAAGAAACATAGGATTTTACAGTGCCGTTGCAACAGGTGGAGCTACGGCTATGGATACTACCCTTGGCGTTATTTCTAGAAATACCAACGGAAAAATTGCTGTAGTATCGTTTATATCAGGCATGGTTATAACAATGTGTGTACCTATTATTATGCCACTGTTTGTGTAATATTTGAATTATTATATGGAGTTGGATAAGTATGGTAATTGGTGTGGGAACTGACATAATTGAAATAGCACGCATTGAAAAAGCTATTACTAAAGATAGTTTTGTAAAAAAATATTTTACTGAAAAAGAAATTATATTTTTTAAAAGTAAAAATTGTAAGGCAGAAACCATTGCAGGAAGTTTCTCGGCAAAAGAGGCTGTTTCAAAAGTGCTAGGAACAGGGTTTTTTTCGTTTGGTGCTATTGATATAGAAATTATGCATGACGACAATGGTGCACCCTACGTTGTGCTAGGTGGCAACGCAAAAACAGTTGCCATTGAGAAGAAAATAGAAAATATTTGCATTAGTATTTCACACTGCAAGGATTATGCAATTGCCTATGCAGTGGCTGAAGGAGGTTAATGTATGAAGGTAGCAAGCGGAGCACAAATGCGTGAAATGGACAGACTGACTATTGAGGAAACTGGCATAGCAGGAATAGTTCTTATGGAGAATGCGTCACAAGCTGTTGCAAAGGGATGTTTGAAGTACGTTGATCAGTTTAAAAACCCAAAAGTTGCTGTAGTGTGCGGAGGCGGAAATAACGGCGGAGATGGCTTTGCAGTAGCACGAATTTTAAAATGTAACGGTATAGAAAGCAAAATTATTTTTATAGGCAACGAGAACAAACTAACCGGGGATGCTTTAGTTAATTATAACGTTGCAAAAAAATTTGACATTGAGGTTATAACAGATCTTAGTGATTTAGAGTCAGTTTTTGAGAAACAGCACGTTATTATTGATGGAATATTTGGAACGGGTTTTACGGGAGAGCCAAGAAATCCAGCTGCTGAGGTTATAGAAAAAATAAATCAAAGTGGAAAATATATTATTAGCATAGATATTCCTTCTGGAGTAAATGCGGACACTGGAACTGTTGCGGAAGTTTGTATAAAAGCGGATGAAACTGTTACATTTGCGTTGCCTAAAATTGGAACAATACTTTATCCCGGAGCAGATTACTGCGGAAAGCTTACAGTTGCAGATATTTGCATTCCTCATAAAAACGCAGAAAAGGCAGGAGTTAAGTTTAATTTACTCACTAAAAATGAGGCTTGTCAATGGCTTCCAGTGCGCAATGCACAAAGCAACAAAGGAACATTTGGAAAGCTATATGTTATTGCAGCTTCGGAAGAAATGACAGGCGCAGGAGTTCTTTGCTGCAAGGCAGGTTACAAAAGCGGATGTGGTTTGGTGTATGCGTGTATGCCTAAAAAATGTTGTGACATAATGCATGTGCTTGTTCCAGAGGCAGTTGCAAAGCCTATTAAGGACATTGAAGGGAAAGCATATGAAGACAGTATGGATGGCATTCAAGAAGGACTTGAAAATGCTAAAGCCATTGTAATAGGCCCTGGTATGGGTCAAAGCAAAGGGATAAGTGCTTTTGTGGAAAAGGTGTTGTTAACAGCAAATGGAAATGTGTTAATTGATGCTGACGGGCTAAATGCAATTGCAAAAAATAAGGATGTTCTTAGACAAATGAAACGTACGCCAATTATTACACCTCATCCAGGAGAAATGAGCCGGCTTACAGGCATTAAGGTTAAGGATATACTAAGTGACACCATTGGAACGGCATTGAGGTTTGCAGTCAAATATAACACAATTGTTGTACTTAAAGAAGCAAGAACAGTTATTGCCTCTCCTGAAGGGGAGGTATACATTAACACTTCTGGAAACTGCTCCATGGCAAAGGGTGGTTCTGGTGATGTGCTTAGCGGAATAATAGGTGGCTTGATGGCGCAAGGAATGGACAGTTTTAGGGCGGCAGCCCTTGGTGTATATGTTCATGGATTTTGTGGAGACTTGGCTTCAGAAAGAATAGGTCACTACGGAGTTTTAGCAGGTGAATTGGCGGAATATGTAGCTTTTTCTATGAAGGAACTAGAGCAATTACGTAATAAATAATTTGGCATAGTTGGCCTGACCTTTTTCGTATAATAGAAGTATAAAAACGAAAAGGGGTATACATATGGGTAAAACACGGCTATTACGGCTTTTTGCACTGGGAATTTTTGCGGTGGCACTATGCGGATGCAGTTTAGGAGGAACAGGAACAGTACATGAAAAGATACAAAAAAAGTTGACCGACATGAAAAGTTACAGAGCAACGGCAAATGTTACAAGAATATCCAACAAAGGTGAAAACACTTATGGAACAAAACAGTGTTACAAAACAACAGGAGAGTATAGGCTTGAAATGACTTCACCTGCAGAGGTTGCTGGGAATTACACTGTGTATGATGGAAAAACGGTTTGTCAATATAACCCTAAGCTTGAAAGCAAGGTGGCAGTTGAGGTAGAGGAAAATCAAGCCAGAAACGAACTGTTTTTAGGCCAGTTTGTAAAGAATTACTTGCAAAGTGAAGGGGTTATGGTAGAAACAGCTAAGCTTGAAGAAGGAAGATGTACAGTTTTAGAAGCTATTATACCTGGGGACTACAAATATACTGCAACAGAAAAACTTTGGATAGACAATGAAACATTGCTTCCAGTACAGATGATTATTTATGATACTGATGGCAATGAAAGGTACATAACAACTTATGATGAATTTGAGTATAATGTTGAATTTGATGAGGATACATTTAAAATTCCAGAATAAAACGGAGATGGGCATAAGATGAGTTACAGAAGAACAGTGGCAGAAATTGATTTGGATGCTATTGATTACAACATAAAAAGTATTAGAAAAAGAGTACCTGTTGGTACAAAAATACTAGGTACAATTAAAGCGGATGGATATGGCCACGGTGCTTTAGAGGTTGCCGAGGTACTTAGGAAAAATGGTGTAGAGATGTTTTCAGTTGCGCTGTTAGATGAAGCCATATATCTTAGAAAAAATGGTGTTAAAGAGGACATAATTATACTTGGGTTTACCCCTGCTCACTGCGCCAATGAACTGGTGAAATACGACATAATTCAAACAATTTCTTCATTAGATGAAGCAGAGGCAGTTTCAGCGGCGGCGGTGAAGTTGGGAAAAACAGCTAAAATTCATATTAAAATTGATACCGGAATGGGAAGGCTTGGATTTTTTCCATGCCAGCAGTCAGTTGAAGAAATAATAAAGATAGCCCAGTTGGTCAGCATTAAAATTGATGGCATTTTTACGCATTTTGCCATAAGTGACTGCGCGGACAAGACATTTACTTCCATGCAAAAAGGAAAATTTCTTTATATGATTGATGAACTTGAAAAACGTGGTATATCTATACCCAACAAGCACTGTGCAAATAGTGCTGGGATTATGGATTTTGATGATCTATTCCTTGATTTGGTGCGTCCAGGAATTATTCTTTATGGTATGTACCCATCGGATGAAGTTATTAAAGGAAATCTTTCACTTAAACCTGCAATGTGTTTAAAAACCCAAGTTTCATTTATAAAAGAGGTTGATGATGCAACGTCTATTGGCTATGGACGTACGTATTTTGCAAAGGGGAAAAGAAAAATTGCTACGCTGCCTGTAGGGTATGCTGATGGGTTTTCAAGACTTCTTAGCAACAGAGGTTTTGTAGTTATACATGGGAAAAAGGCTCCTATTGTTGGAAGAATTTGCATGGATCAGAGTATGGTAGACATTACAGAAATTGATGATGTTAATGTAGAGGACGAAGTTGTTCTTATGGGGAAAATGGCTAACGAAGAAATAAGTGCTGATGATATTGCTGAATTAATTGGAACAATTAACTACGAAGTAGTATGCATGGTAGATAAGCGCATTCCTCGTGTTTACATTAAAAATGGCAACGTAGTTAAGGTTGTTAACCATTTGTTAGGCCAAAATTATTAGAATTGATTCATTAAAATTAAATTTTTAAATTCACGTTTTGTGTTTAATGTATATAGCCTAAGGTTTAAGGTAATACTTTTAATAGACCTTAGGTGTGATAAAACAAGCGTACATATTATTTTTTTGAACAAGGCAGACTGGTATCACACTTAAATATTACTATTCATATTTGTATAGTGGGGTGTGATTTGACGTGGTTGTAAAACGAGGTGACATATTTTATGCCGATTTGAGCCCGGTTATTGGCTCTGAGCAGGGTGGAATTAGGCCAGTACTTATTGTTCAAAATGACATTGGCAACAAGTATAGCCCCACAGTTATTTGCGCTGCTATTACAAGCCAGATAAATAAGGCGAAGCTGCCTACGCACATAGAAATTGATGCCAGCAGATATACCTTAGTTAAGGATTCGGTTGTATTGCTTGAACAGATTAGAACTATTGATAAAAAAAGGCTTAGAGAAAAAGTATCACATTTGGATGACGAGATAATGAACAAAGTTAACACGGCACTTATTATAAGCCTTGCAATATAAAAACACCCACCTAGACAGTTGTTTAGGTGGGTGTTTTTTACGGAAAACCGTTCTGGGAATTTGTTAAAGATTTTGTGCACAGAATTAAAGTGTCACAGTTACTTTTTTAAATATTAAAAATGTGATATAATTCTCTGATATTTGGTTTTATTTAATATTTTAGCATAATCGCACGATTGAAGTATGGTATTAAGAAGGGGAATGGTTATGGCAGATGCAAAAACTAAAAAGGGCTTTAGCTCTATAGGATTTTTAGAAAATTTTAAAAGTTATCCAGCGCAAATTCGTAAATTGTCTGGAAAAGATGTGGATTTTTCATATCTTGATGACTTTGTTGATAATCAATGGAATGAAATTGAAAATATTATATGCTACAATGAAAGTTGCGAAGAAACTTCAGCAGAAAGTGACCATGTAGCACATTTTTTGGTATATACTGGATATAATACGGAAGATGGCACAGAGAAAATCTATGGTGGATTTACGGCAACGCGAGGTGCTATGAAGTTGAAAAAAGATTCAGCTCTTTGGAAAGGTATTGAAATAGGTATTAAAACTAGCATACTCAACGCATGGAATAACCAATGTTCTCAAAATGATTCAAACTTAGAAGAATATACTCAAATTAAGGATTACAATTCTATTGCATATATTATAAATGAACTAATTAATGAGGATTTCTCACCGGAACAGTGTAAAGAAGTTTTAAATTATTCGTTTAAAAATGCAAGAGATAATTATAAACTTGGTGAATTTAGTAAAGGCGAAAAAACTATTGGCTATTTTCCTCTAATTATTAATAATGACGAAAATTATAAACTATGGGTTAAAATGGAGAAAAATATTCGTGAGGGAAGTAAAAAATATTTTGGAGCGTTTGTGCTTACACAGGAAGAATTAAAAGATGAAATATTTAGAATGGTTTCTTATGGCATTTGGAAAATAGGACTGCTTTTTTTTAGTGGGAGCGTGGTTTGCAATGATTTTTTAGCAGGGCTTGCTAGAAAAGCTATGAAAGAAAATTGGGAATGGTCAAGCAGTGAACCAGGATCACAGCCTAGATACCCTGTTTTAAAATCATATATTGAGCATACATATTACCATTTACTTGAAGAAAATTCGGAAGAAAAAGTTTTTAGTTATAATAATAAAGTATATTTTAATACAGGTTTGTTAGATACAACCTTTAAGCAAATATTTATAGTTGGAAGTAGTGATATTATTAAAGTGGAGGCACCGATTTTTGGTGAATTATCTTGGAAAGTAATAAGAAATCCGAATTTTTATTCTGAAAATGAAAGTGAGATTGCTAAGGTTTTTAATAGTAATGAGCTTCCTAAAATAACTCGTTTCTTTAATGAATATTCCGAAATAGTGTTTGATGCCAGAATGGATATACATCTTTATAATGACCATATTTACGTAGATGGTATTGAGAGAGGTCGTTTACCAAAGTATGAAGGAGTATTTGAAAGTTGCAAAACTTTTGATGAAAAGAACAAAGTGATTGCAAGAATTGCGAGAGATTTTGAAAGTGCTGTAGACAGAGCAAAGTTAATGGCTGAAAGAAATTACAAGTTAGCCGTTCCTCAATATTGGAAAGAAACGGGAGAAATACAGTTTTTGCTTCCTATATATTTAGGAGATTTAGAAGAGGCAGAAAAACCTCAATGCGCACTTGCATTAAGAGTAGATAATAGTGGCAGAAACCCATATTACAGAGGTGCTACTATACTTACATTAGACATGGCTTATAATAATGCTCGCTTAATTTCTAAACCAGATGTATTTTGGTTAAATGATGTTACAAAAAATGTATGATAAGGACTTGCGACTTCAAAATTTATTGAAAATATTTAATAATCATTTTTTGAAAATCAATACAAAAAAACCATTATGTACATGGATTTATACAAGCTTTTTGCAGATACTATAATTGCGGAACAAAAACCGCAAATAAAAATGCTTAGTGGAGGTGTAGCTATTATGTCATCAAAAAACAGAAAGGCTGTTCCAGAGGCTATGGCAGCGTTAGAACAATTTAAGTATGAGGTTGCAGACGAAATTGGTGTTCCTCTTAAAAAAGGATACAATGGAGACCTTACTTCGGCACAGAACGGTTATGTGGGCGGATATATGGTTAAAAAAATGATTGAAGCTCAAGAGCGGAGCATGGCAGGAAAGTAACCTTACAATCTTAAATGTTCAAGGCAATAAAAGAGGAGTGGCACAGTGTAAAGCTGTGCCGCTTTTTTTAATTATTTTTAATTTTTTTGAAGTTGTTGCAAAGGTAACTTAAAAAGCATACTTGGCACTGAGGACGACGGGCTATACAAATTTTTCTTCCGTGGGCAATCACTTGTGTATTGTAACTTATCCAGTGGTCTTTGGGTAAAATTTTCATCAACTCAAATTCAATTTTAACAGGGTCTTGTGAGGAAGTGAAACCAAGCATATTGGATATTCGTTTCACATGGGTATCTACAACTATACTTGGAATGCCATAGATGTTTCCGCGGATTACATTGGCAGTTTTTCTTCCTACGCCAGCAAGTTTCGTTAATTCTTCAATTTCCTTTGGAACTTCACCGTTATATTCGGCTAGAAGGGCTTGGCAGCATAAAATTATATTCTTAGCTTTATTGTGGTAAAACCCAGTAGAGCGAATAGCTTCCTCCATATCCAAAATGTTTGCTTCTGCAAAGGCTTTTACTGAAGGGAATTTTTTAAACAAATCTTTTGTAACAATATTTACTCTGTCATCGGTACACTGTGCGCTTAAAATTGTTGCAATAAGCAATTGCCATGGGGTTTCATGGTTTAAATAACATTTAGTAGGTCCATAATTCTCATCTAAAAGAGATAAAACTTGTTCAACCTGTTCTTTTTTTTTCATGCTACACCTCTATTCTGTTTGTAAAAGCGTGATTTGATGAAAAATCTCGCAAATTATAATTGAAAAGTAAGGTTACAGATTTTTCATCACTTTCAACATCTTGTGGGTTACAGTTAAAAGATTCTATTCGGCACATCCTTGAAAGCTGTGCAGGAGTGAAAGTTTTTAGATTTGGAAGATACTCGTTTATATTTTCTGGCGTATTAAAAAATTTGCGCTTTGCCTGTTTAAATTCGTCGCTTTCATTTGTATTTACCCAATTTGGCAACGAATTCAGATTATCACACAAAAGCATGTCAAATTTCAAAAGCTCTTTAATTGTTTCAATTTTAGATTTTGTAAAACTACTTCCATTACAAAATTCATAAAAAATTGTATAAAGCTCTTGCTTACTGTGATTTACCCTGTGGTGATTATTATTTTCCCAGTAAATTGAAAATGTTTCATAAAAATCAAAAGGTGTGTCAAAAAGCAATGCGGTATATTTTGCTGTGTTCAGTGCTTTGCCTGAATTATAGTAGGTCTCCACAATATCTTCTATGGCTTTTAGCCTTAACATTTCTTCAAAGGAAATATCCTTTGTAAAAAGCACCTCGTAAGGAGACTGATGTCGGTTTACGATGCCGTACATTTCGGAATCTGAACGTAATCCAGAGCCTTTTAAGACTTTCAAAAATCCAAGCTGAAGCTGGTCAGCATTTAAGAAATAAACATCATTAAAGGATTTCCGGAAAGAGCTGTAGCTTTCGTGGGGCAGACCGGCTATTAAGTCCAGATGTATATGGATATTTTTCAGTGCCTTAATTTTTTCAATTCTTTCTTTAAGGAATTCAAAATCCGGATTACGTTTTACAGCAGTCAAAGTATCAATATTTGTTGACTGAATGCCTATTTCAAACTGAAAAAGTCCATCTCGAGCTTGTCTTAACAAATTAATTGTGTCATCTTCCATAATGTGCGCTTCAATTTCCATATGAAAATTAGTTACACCATTATCGTTGTTAATTAGAAACTGCCATATTGCTGTGGCGTGTGCTTTATTGCAATTAAAGGTTCGGTCTACAAATTTAACTTGCTTTACATTATTTTTCAAAAAAAAGTCTAAGTGAGTATACACTTTTTCAAGGGAAAGAAAGCGCACACCTTTTTCAACAGAGGAAAGACAAAATTGGCAGTTATATGGGCAGCCACGCTGTGTTTCGTAATAAATTATACGATGCTGCAAGTCTGAAAAATCGGTATATACAAAGGGAAGCTCGTCCATGTAAAGAGGCGGCTGAGGTGGTGTTGAAACAATCCTATAACAATTTCGAAAAGTTAGCCCGTTTATATTATCCCATGTGGTGTTTTCAACAAGGGCATGACAAAGTTCACCAAAGGTTTTTTCACCTTCACCTCGTATTACTATATCTACGTCTGGATTGTTCAAAAGAAAGTCTTCGCTTTCATAAGAAACCTCAGGGCCACCACAAATGATTTTTGCATTTGGCAGAACTTTTTTTAAATTTTTTGCAAGTGAAACAACCATATTTATATTCCAAATATAACATGAAAAACAAATTACATCTGGCTTTTGTTTAAAAATATCTGTGAGTATATAATCCTCTGAATTATTTATTGTATATTCAATACTTCTAATATTATTAGATAATTCTGGGCAATATGCCTTTAGAGAACGAACGGCAAGGGAAGAATGTATAAATTTTGCATTTATTGCAGTTAAAAGTATTTTCATAATTGCTCCTTTTACTCTTTTTGAATATAAGAAGAATTATAACATAAAAAAAATGTTTTTGTTAAAAATAATTGTGGAGGTATTAAAAGAATGAAGATTAAAAAGGTTGCCATTGGGCTGGTAACAGGCATGGTAAACGGCCTATTTGGTTCAGGTGGTGGAACGATTGCTGTTCCTGCATTTCAAAGAATTTTAGGGCTTGAGCCACATAAAAGCCATGCAACAGTTATTACTCTAATACTGCCACTTTCAATTTTGTCTGCTTTTATATATTGCCAAAAAGTGGATATTCAATGGATTAGTGTTTTATGGGTTAGCATTGGTGGAATTGTTGGTGGATACATTGGGGCGACAATACTAAAAAAAATATCAACAAAACGGCTACACAGAATTTTTGGTGCATTTATGATAGCGGCCGCTGTTAGGATGATTTTATGATGTATGTGGTTATTGGTCTTTTGTCAGGGGTTATAAGTGGAATGGGTATTGGAGGAGGTACAATTCTTATACCAGCCTTGTGTTTTTTTATGGACTTGGGGCAACAACAGGCACAAAGCATAAACCTATTATTTTTTATTCCTACAGCAATAGTTGCAATTATAAAGCACAAAAAAGAAGGTAATATTGATTTTTCCATGGTTAAGCCTGTGATTATATTTGGAATTATTGGTGCAATTGCAGGTTCTATGATGGCGGTTAACATGGATGGAGAGATTTTAAGAAAGCTGTTTGGCGGATTTTTGCTGATTATGGGTATTTGGGAAATATTTAAAACAGATTAGGAGATGAAAAAATGAAACTTGTAGAATTTGAAATGTTAAAGAGAGAATTTACAAATGCAGATGATGATGGGAAAATAAGAATGTATGTTGAGACAGAAGATCTTACAAAGGAGCAGTATGGTCAGCTTTTACGATTGTTCCCTTTAAACAAAATCAATCAGCTTGAAGAAGCACTTAAGTAATTCCTAAGCCGAGGTTTAAAAACTTCGGCTTTAATTTTAAAAAAAGCATAGGGTAAACAATAACTTTATGGTATAATTATAACATGCGAGGTGGAAAATGATGGATTTTATTGAAGACATTTTTGTGGACGAGAATATAGAGGATTTAAACACAATAATTTATAGCCTTAAAAAGGGAATACCTGTTTTTAATATTTATCTTATATGTGTTGACATAAAGTCTGAAAATACAGCGCATATAATGTCATCTACCGAGTATTTCAACAAAAGGAATAGAAATAATCAATATAAAACTATTGGAATTGCCGCGGGAAAGTATGCTGCAAACAGACTTTTTTCAAATATAATCGAATATTGGGTTGAAAATGGAAAAAGCATTGATTGTTTTAAAGAGAATATTATTAAGGAGTAATGATGTTGAAAGTGTTAGATTATTTTTTAGGCGTACTAATTTCATTAGCTATTATAATTATTTTATTGTTTACATCGGTTAAGGCAGTTGCCATAAAGGACTTGGAATTTTATAGAGAACAATACATTGAAAATAACGTTTATGCAAGTATAGCAATAAGTGAAGATGACCTTATGTATGTCACTACGCAGCTTATTGACTATATGGATGGCAAGAGGGACAATCTTACAGTTATTACTACGATTGATGGTGAGAAAAAGGAGTTTTTTAACCAGAGAGAGAAAGACCACATGATAGATGTTCGTAATCTAGTTACAGAAGGGAAAAAACTTCGAATTGCACTTATTGGAATTTTGATATTTCTTTTGGCACTTTTAAAAAGGTTGAATGCACCTATAATTAAAGTGGTTTCCAAAAGCGCCGTGTTTACTATATCTTTTATAACGGTTGGTGGAGGAGTATTAGGGTATACCATATCACGAGATTTTACACGTGCATTTACTATTTTTCATGAAATTTTGTTTACAAATACGTTATGGATTTTGGACTACTCAACAGACAGACTTCTTAATATGGTGCCAGAAATTTTTTTTATTAACATTGCAATAAAAATAGGTATTATATTTTTCTGCATGGTTTTTATTTTCTTTGTTCTTTCGCTGATGTTTGTTATTAAGAGCAGAAAGAAAAATGTATAGAATTTTAAGGAGATACAAATGGGAGTACTACTGGTTTTGTTGAATATTTTGAAAATAATTGGCATAATACTTCTTATTATACTGATTTTAATAGTAACGCTTCTGTGTATAGTGCTTTTTGTACCTTTTGTATACAATATTGAAGGCAAAAAATACCAACATATCAGTGGAGAAGGGTTTATTAAATGGCTTTTTGGCATTATCTGTCTCGAGTTTGTCTATTCAAATGGTAAAACTAACTTGGTTATTAAAGTTTTTGGTAGAAATATTGAAGACATTAAAAAAAATAGAGCAAATAAAAAAAGAGACAATAACTGGAAGAAAACCAAAAAGAAAAAGGGAAGTAAAAATAATAAAATTGAAAAACCTCAAGTTAGGGTTGTTGCAGCTGAAAAAAAGCTTGATGATCAGCTAGAAGTCGAAGAATCTACGGTTTTAAAAGAACAGCCTGTAATTATTGCAGAGCCTGAGATAGTAGCAATGGGAAGGTTATCTGAAGAAATGACCATTGTAAAGAGGGTCAAGCTTAAAAAAATTGAAGAAGAAATACTTAAGGAAATTATAGTAGAGAAAAAAGAAGAAAATAAGCGACAAGATAGACAAGATGAAGAAAAGAAAATAAATGGAAATGATGGCAGAGAAAATGTTGTAAAAGAAAAAATTGATATAGAGTATTTTAAGAAATTACCTTGGGATGAGAAAAAAAAGATATTTAAAGCCTGCACAACACTATTAAAAAGACTGCTTAGAGGTATTTCCCCCAACAGTATATATATAGATGCAACTATTGGTACAGGTGACCCAGAATTAACAGGGTACGTTTTGGCAATGGCTGCAATTGCAAGGGGTACTATAAATTCCAACATAAATGTAAGAGGAAAGTTTGACCAAGAATTTTTTGAAGGGGAGATAAGGCTTGCTGGCGAAATTAAGATGTTTAACATTATATCCGCCGCAGCAAAATTTATTTTTACAAAAGCTATTTACAAAATATGGAAAACTTATCTGAAAGGCAGAGGTGAATAAAAAATGGGTACAGGCATTGGAAACAGTATTGATGCATTATGCGGAAGACTTGAAAATTTTATTTCAACAAAAACAGTTGTAGGGGATGCTATAACCATTGGTGATGTGGTTATTTTACCCCTTATTGAAGTTACTTTTGGTATGGGTGTTGGAGGAAGTGAAAACACAGAAAAGAAAAACAGTGAATCAGGTGGGGGTGGAATGGGTGCAAAAATTACGCCTAGCGCAGTGTTGGCCATAATTGACGGAAATGTTCAACTTATTAACATTAAAAATCAGGATGCAGTAAATAAACTCATTGACATGGCCCCTGGTGTTGTATCTAAGTTGAATTTTGGTTCGGTTTTTGGCAAGAAAGAAGAACCAAAAGAGGAAGTTAAGTTTGAAGAAAAAATAATTGTTGAAGAATAGCATCTTAGGAAGCGAGAGGGCCGTTATGACAACACAGATAGAATTTTACGACAAGGATGTTATAAAAAATACGCTTGGTGTACTTACAATAAAGCCAGATAAGGTTGTGTATATTTATGACAAAGAAATTACGGATATGAACAGGTTTGTTAGTCTTGAAAAATGTTTTAAAAAGCACATGCCGAACATTAAGGTTGAGAAGTATCCTGTAAATATTTTTAGTATTAACGAAATATGCAAGGTGCTTTGCGGAGTTATGAAAAGTAATGAAAATTGTGTAATTGACCTTACAGGCGGAAGTGAATTGATGACTATTGCAGGGTACAGAGCTGGTATGGGAATAGGTGTAAAGCTTGTATATACTGACATTATTGAAGAAAAAGTTGTGAACATTAACGACGAAAATGATGTGATAAAAACTGCACAACTTACACTTGAAGATTTTGTGGATGCCCATGGTGCAGAGTTTATAGGGAATTCTCATGCTGAGCCAGAAGAAAACGAGTTTTCAAGAATTTTGGAAATGTGCAGGATTTTATTTTTGAGGATTAACAAATGGCGTAGTACATGTAATTTCTTCCAAGTTGCTATGGCAAATACGGCACCTGGTGATTTAGAATTAAGAGTAAATACACAAATTAGGCAAAAAGATGGACGCTGGGTTAGTCCTGACAAGGATTTATTATATGAGTTTCAAAAACTTGGATTTATAAAGGATTTATATTTTTCTGGAAAGTATGTTGTTCTTACATTTGCATCTAAAAAAGTAAAAAGTTATCTTATAAGTTTCGGAGTTTGGCTGGAAATGTTTGTATATATACATGCAGTTAAAGCGGGAGTTTTTCAAGATGTCAAGCTTGGAACAATGATTGATTGGGATGCTTACGATGGCATTACCGTTGCAGGAAATGAAATTGATGTTATTTTGCAGGACAGAAGTATGCCTGTTTTTATAAGCTGTAAATTGCGTGCAGTTGATACACCT
Organism: Lachnospiraceae bacterium; assembly: GCA_034933685.1. Taxonomy (GTDB): domain Bacteria; phylum Bacillota; class Clostridia; order Lachnospirales; family Anaerotignaceae; genus UBA8514. The sequence continues at coordinate 29,482 of JAYFNB010000024.1, forward strand.
GCTTTAAATGAACTGCTTATTGCCAAGAAACGCTTAGGCGGATGGTTTTCCAAAAGCATTATTGTATCTTTTGGAGATGACAAAGCAATGAGAAACGGTACATATAAAAGGGCAAAGGAACTGGGTATTGAGGTTCTGGATAAAACAGATGTATTAAGTGCGGATTTTGAAGAACGTCTTGTAAAAGCAGTACGTGGACATGACTTGGTTGGGCTTAAGTGGAAAAAAATATAAACAAAGAAACCACAAGGAAACTATCCTTGTGGTTTCTTTGTCTTCTATACATTAAAACGGAATAAGATTACATCCCCGTCTTTTACTACATATTCTTTACCCTCACTGCGCACTAAACCTTGTTCACGGGCAAGGTTATAAGAGCCAAGTCGGTCTAGGTCTGCATAGGCAACAATTTCTGCACGGATAAAGCCACGTTCAAAATCGCTATGAATTTTTCCAGCGGCACCAGGTGCTTTTGTGCCTTGCGTAATTGTCCAAGCACGGGTTTCTTGTGGGCCTGCAGTAAGGTAGCTAATTAGCCCAAGAAGTTTGTAGCTTGCACGAATTAAACGGTCAAGTCCGCTGGTTTCAACACCTAAATCTGCAAGGAACATAGCTTTTTCTTCTTCATCAAGCTCGGATATTTCCTCTTCAATTTTTGCACAAAGAACAAAAACTTCGGAACTTTCTTCATTAGCAAATTCACGTACAGCTGTAACGTTTGGGTTACTTGCGCCATCATCTGCAAGGTCATCTTCAACTACGTTAGCTGCGTAAAGCACAGGTTTTGCAGTAAGAAGGGTAAGGCTTTCAACAAAAGCTTTATCTTCTGGTGAATCAAACTCAACAGCTCTTGCACATTTTCCTTCTTCAAGTGCTTCTTTTAGTATATTAAGGATATCAAGCTCTTTTTGAAGGGCTTTATCTGCACGTGCACCTTTAATTGTTTTTGCAATACGTCTATCAAGCACTTCTAGGTCAGAAAAAATAAGTTCAAGATTAATGGTTTCTATATCTCGAATTGGGCCTATGCTTCCATCAACATGTACAACATTTGGGTCTTCGAAACATCGCACAACATGCACAATTGCATCTACTTCACGAATGTGGCTTAAAAATTTATTTCCAAGGCCTTCACCTTTACTTGCACCCTTAACAAGACCAGCAATGTCAACAAATTCAATAACAGCTGGAAGAATTCTTTGTGAGGTGTAAAGTTCTGCAAGGCGGTTAAGACGTTTATCCGGAACAGTTACTACACCAACATTTGGGTCTATGGTACAAAACGGATAGTTTGCGGCCTCCGCCTTACCTAAAGTCATTGAATTGAACAATGTGGATTTGCCTACGTTTGGTAATCCTACAATACCTAATTTCATAATATTCGTCCTTTCGTAAATTACTACAATACTCTCCATTATACGGTATTAAGTGTTATTACGCAATAGGAGAGATTTCTATTTTTTATTTCTGGACTTTTTCAAAAAGACGAAAATTGATTTTAAAATCACAGTAAAAACTATATAGAGCAACAACTTATGTTTTTCACTATTTGTTATATAAATTCCATTGTTTGGTGAAGGGGTTATATTATGTTGCTTGATTCTGTAATAATTGGACATTTCAAATTCACCTCTTTAATAGATAATTATAAATCAAAATTTGCCCGTTTACAACAAAAAGAACGTCCAAATGAAATCAATTCATGTTGAGCCCATTGAATATTGGGTATTATGTAACTTATGAATCTTTATATTAGTTCTCTGAAAACCGAAATGATATGTTTAGATAATTGTAAGATTTTTTTGTATTTGTTGCGTTGAAAAAAATATCATAGGCTGGTATGATGAAAAGTGAAATTGAATACATGACTTGTCGCTCTTTTATACAAAACAGGATTCAAAAATAATATACAAGAAGTGGTTACAAGCATGAGATTTTAAGGAGATAAAACTATGTGCAATAAACTATTAGACTATTTAAAAAGTAAACCAGAGCCTTATAAAGCTGATAGCGAAATGCTTTGGAATGATGAACATATTTCTAAAGGAATGCTTGAAGCACATTTAAACCCAGATATTGATTCAGCTTCGCGCAAACATGAATTTATAAGTGAGTCAGTAAAATGGATATCAAGCCTTTGCAATACCACCAATCATAAAAAATTACTGGATTTAGGCTGCGGACCAGGTATATATGCAGATAAATTTTACGATATGGGTTTTAAAGTAACTGGAATGGATTTTTCTCAGCGTTCCATCGAATTTGCAAAAAAAGCCGCTGCTGTTAACCATAAAAAAATTGAGTATTTATGCCAGAACTATTTAGATATAGATTGCGATAATAAATTTGATATTATAACGCTTATTTATTGTGATTTCGGAGTATTAAAATCTAAAGACAGAGAGTTACTACTATTGAAAATCAGGCGAGCTTTGAAACCGGATGGTAAACTTGTGCTTGATGGCTTTACAAAAAATAATTACAATAACTTTGTTGAAAGCCAAAAAATAGTATATGAGGATAGTGGATACTGGAGTCCCACTCCATATGCCTGCATAGAACGCACTTTTATATATAATGAAGCATCTTTATTTCTTGAACAATACATTGTTTTAACAGAAACAACCTGCAGGTGCTATAATAACTGGAATTGCACTTTTGAAAGAGAGCCGTTATGCACTGAACTTGAGAAGGCAGGATTTACAAAAATGCAGTTTTATAGTGATGTTGCAGGTAAAGAATTTAGTGAGAATAGTGAAACGATTTGTGTTGTTGCAAGTTGATAATTTAGTTAGTATGTGTAATAATTAATCAACAAGGCACTTTCATTGATTATTTGAGACACGCCAAATTAGACTCTTTTGAAGAGGGATGATTTGTTCTGTTTTTCAAGTAGATAAAAATTACAATAAGGAATGACACTGTTTGAGCAATTGAAATACGAATTATGAGTAACTCATCTGCCCCATAGATGGTCGCAACGTGCAAAACATTAATTATGGTGTTATTTAAAAAGTGGTCAGCCATGGGCATCCAAAGAGAGCCTGTAATTTTTGTAAGCAAACAGAATTTTGCGCCTGTGATACCGGTTGTTAAAATAAGCATAATAGAATAAGCTACGCTGCCACCTGCACTCATTTCTCCATCTAATAGGCTGCGTATAGGCGCCATTATATGCCATATTCCAAATAAAGCGGATGAAAAAATTACTGCTTTAAAAAAGGTATATTTTGTTTCCATAAGTTTAATAAATAAGCCGCGAAAAACGCCTTCTTCCATTGCGACGTTAATGATGTTGCCCAAGATGCAAAAAGCAAAAAACAATAGGCCTGTTTGTTTGCTTTGGTTTCCACTAATTGTATAGCTGGTAACATAAACCTGTAGTGAAGGGGAATTGTTTTTTGAAAGCAGTATAAGAAACTCTGTTCCATAGGCTATTATGAAAACTGTTGAACCAAGCAAAAGTCCATATAATACATACTTTACTGCTGATTTGGTATCAAAGCCAACTTCACATCCGTTGAAAGAAAAATACCGCATTGCATACAATAATATAAAAATGCCTACTAATTTATGTAAAAACGCCTCTCCAAAAATACTTTTATCAGTGCGAATAAACATATATTCAATTGGCCTAAATATAAAGCATATTAAATAAATAAATAAAATGGATTTAATTGGGTTTTTTTGTCTATCTTCTACCATATCAACGCTCCTAAAATTAAAATAAGCATTTTGCAAATATTTTTAGCAAAATGCATGGAAGAATACACTTAAATTTAACATATCTTTCATTAATAATTATATCGCGTTGAGAAAAATAATGACAGTTTTTTAAGATAATAGTTATATATTAAGATTAAAATTTTTATGAAACATTAATTGTGAAAGAGGAATTTAACTGATAAACAGGAATTGTGGAAGAAAATGTATAGGAAAAAGCAACAAGTATAGAAAAGAATGGGTTGGTATTTTAAAAATGAAATATAAAATTTTAATTGTAGAAGACGATTTGGTTATTTCAAGAGAAATGCAGAAACACTTGTTAGTCTGGGGTTTCCAGGTTGAGACTGTTTCGGATTTTAATGCTGTTTTAACGGAGTTTGCAAGGTTATCTCCTCATTTAGTATTATTGGATATTTCATTGCCTTTTTATAATGGGTATTATTGGTGTAGTGAAATTCGCAAAGTATCTAAAGTTCCAATTATTTTTCTTTCCTCTGCAAGTGACAATATGAATATTATTATGGCAATGAATATGGGTGGAGATGATTTTATTGCAAAACCCTTTGATTTGGCAGTGTTATCAGCTAAGGTCCAAGCAATGATTCGTCGTGCATATTCCTTTCAAGGCAAGTCGAATTTATTGGAATTTAAGGGTGTTGTGCTTAATCTATCTAACGCGTCTTTGGAAGTGAATGGAGAAAAAGTTGAACTAACAAAGAATGAATTTAGAATATTAGAGATTCTATTTGAAAATAAAGGAGAAACTGTGACAAGAGAAGCCATAATGAAGCACCTTTGGGACGGTGATTGCTTTATTGATGATAATACACTGGCGGTTAATTTAACAAGACTTCGGAAAAAACTAGAGGAATATTCATTAAACAATTTAATTACCACCAAAAAGGGGATTGGGTATATGCTGGAGGAATAAAATTGTCATGGAACAATTATCAATAGGTAAACTTTTCGTAAAATGGTTAATAGACCAAGTTAAGTACATTGGTTTATTTGTAGTGTTTGCTACTGTTATTATTATTACAGTATTTCAATATAAAATCAGTTTAGAACCCGTTTTATATAGTCTGTTAATATGCTCATTTTTAGGTAGCTGTTGTTTAATTTATAATTTTATTCAATATAAAAACAGGTATAAAGCTTTGTACGAAACATATTTAAATATGGGAAGTACAATAGATATGCTACCATCTTCAAATAATTACATTGAAGAATTATACCAAGGATTATTGCAGGAGTTGTTCAAAAATCGCAGCGATTTATATTTAAAAATGATGCAACAAGAATTAGAAAGCAAAGATTACTACACACTTTGGATTCACCAAATTAAGACACCAATTGCAGCGTTACACCTATTGCTTCAAAGCGATGATTCTAAGAAAAACGTCACGCTCATGAAGCAAGAACTATTTAAAATTGAGCAGTACGCAGAGATGGCACTTTATTATCTTCGCTTGCAGTATATGTCTTTTGATATACTTCTTAAAGAATGCAATTTATATGAAATTGTTAAGCAGTCAGTTAAAAAGTACTCCATTAATTTTATTGAGAAAAAGCTTTCTTTGGTCTTTGAAGAATTTAACGCCACTGTAGTAAGTGATGAAAAATGGCTTGGCTTTGTTATTGAGCAAATTCTTTCAAACTGTATTAAGTATACCTTTAAAGGTGGAATTTTAATTGAATATATAGATTTAAAAAATAATTCTTGCATTAATGATAAATTTCAAAATGAATTCAACATTACTTCTTCAGATTCTTTATTGTGCATTTCAGACACCGGCATTGGAATTAAAGAAGAAGATTTACCACGGATTTTTGAAAAAGGGTTTACAGGGTTTAATGGACGAATGGATAGGAAATCAACAGGAATTGGTTTATATTTATGTAAGCAGGTAATAAAAAAGCTTGGATTTGAAATTAGTGTTACTTCTGAAGTTGGAAAGGGAACAATGTTTATGATTAAGTTTGGAAAGCAAAAAGTTGTTGCAGAAGGGGAAAAATTAGATTAAGGCAGCAAAACTTACAATAATGAAAGATACAAAGAAGAAATGTAAGCCACAGTAAAGGCAGGGCATTTCTTTTTTTGTTATAATAGGTACAGTTAAAAAATAAAGCAACTTAATTGTTACAAAATTTAAATAGAGAAGAAGGTAAATATTATGGCATTTTTAGAAGTAAAAAATCTTAAAAAAGTGTATACCACAAGGTTTGGCGCCAACAACGTTAAAGCACTAGAGAATGTTAGTTTTTCGGTAGAAAAAGGTGAATATTTAGCAGTAATGGGAGAATCGGGTTCTGGCAAAACTACTCTCCTTAATCTTTTAGCCTCATTAGACAAACCAACAGAGGGAGAAATATTGTTAGACGAAAAATCTTTCTCAAAAATTAAAAACAAAGAACTATGTGCTTTTCGCAGGGATAATCTTGGGTTTGTATTTCAGGATTTTAATTTATTAGACACTTTTTCTTTGCAGGATAATATATTTTTACCTTTGGTGCTTCAAGGAAAACTATATTCTGAAATGAAGGAGAGATTAATTCCTTTAGCAAAACAACTGGGAATAACAGAATTCTTAGCAAAATATCCATATGAAGTATCTGGTGGACAGAAACAAAGGGCGGCTGTAGCAAGGGCGTTAATTACACAGCCTAAGCTTATTCTTGCAGATGAACCAACAGGAGCACTGGACTCAAAATCGGCAACAAGTCTTTTGAATATGTTTTCAGATGTAAATAAAGATGGGCAGACAATTGTAATGGTTACCCATAGCATTCAGGCGGCAAAGTGTGCAGGCAGAGTTTTATTCATAAAAGATGGTAATTTATTTCATCAGATTTACAGAGGCAATTCATCTGACGATGAAATGTACCATAAAATTTCTGATACTTTAACAGTACTTCAGACCGAAGGAGTTGAAGGAAATGAGTAAAACAATTATTTTGCCCAAAATGGCAGCTACTGGAATTCGAAAAAATGGAATAGTTTATTTTCCTTACATTTTAACAACAGCTTTTTCTGTATGTGTTTTCTTTATTTTTAGTTGCATAATAAATAATGATTTTCTTAAAAATGTACCACATGCAGATTATGTGTGGGTTCTTTTACAAGTTGGCAATGTTTTACTGGGCATAATTCTAGTTCCATTTTTATTCTACACAAACAGTTTTTTAATTAAGAGGCGTAAAAATGAAATTGGGCTTTACAGTATACTCGGACTAGAGAAAAAACACATTGCTTTTATGATGTTTATGGAGACTCTAATTATTTACATTACTGCTGTGGTGATAGGCCTGATAACCGCAGCGGTATTTGCAAAGTTAGCATTTTTAATTTTGCTTAACGCAAGCGGATTGCCAGTTGACGTTGAATTTACTATGCCCATTAGTAGCTTTATAACAACTTTGCTTTTTTTTGGAGGAGTTTCTTTACTTAATTTGGGAACTAATTTGTATCAAGTAACGAAGGCAAACCCCAGTGATTTGCTAAGAGAACCTAAAAAAGGTGAAAAACAGCCAAAGAGTCTTTGGATATCTACAGTGCTTGGGATTTTATTCCTAGGTGGTGGATATTGGATTGCATTTGTTTCAAAGGTAGATGGCATGATTTTTTTGAATTTTTTCTTGGCAGTATTTATGGTTGTTGTTGGCACTTATTTTTTGTTCACCTCTGGAAGTATTGCATTACTAAGAACACTGAGAAATAACAAAAATTTTTACTATAAAAAAACTAATTACATCACTATATCAGGAATGATTTACCGAATGAAAAAAAGCGCAGCAAGTTTAGTTAACATCTGTATATTCAGCACCATGGTAATAATCACTTTACTGTGTACTGTTTCTTTAACCTTGGGAGAAAAAGAAGCCATTCGTTTCATTTGTCCGCTTGACGCTTCATACCTTTTTGATTCCTCTAAAATGCAGGATCCTAGTGCTTTTGAAGCTGACATGCAAAGTCTTGCCAGTGTAAATAATGTGCAAATAAAAGATAAGATTGATTATTACTATTTTCTAATTGACACTTGTAATAATCAAAATATTTTTTCAATTTTAAAGAACTCATCTGATATGGAAAAAGAAAGACAAGTTAGACTTATGTCACTAGCAGATTTTAATAGGATTGAAGGGCAAAACCAAGTATTAGAACCAAATGAAATTCTTGTTTACTCAAATATAGAAGATTTTAAATTTAGTTCAGTTACGTTAAATGAAAAAATGTATAATGTGAAGCAGGAAATAAGTTCATTCCACTTTGATACCAAAGAGAAAAACAATTACTCCAGAGGAAGGTTGTATTTTATAATAGACGATTATAATAATATTGAGGAAATAGCAAAAGTTTTTAATGAAGAAAGTGATTATCCCGACTATGAGGGCAGTGGTTCTCCATACTATTCAGTAAGGTTCAATATGGAAGGGGAATTAAGTAACAAGGAGGCATTTTTAAATGCTTTAGATAAAAATTGGTCTGAAATACCCGGGTTTCATAGTAGTAAAAATGTTATTGACTGGGGTTATGATGTGAAATCTATGGATGGTGGCTTACTTTTTTTAGGTGCATTTTTCGGTTTAATTTTCACTATTTGTTTACTGCTAATTATGTATTATAAGCAAATTTCTGAGGGGCTAGAAGACAAGCAGAATTTTGACGTTATGCAGCAGGTTGGATTAAGTGACGAAGATGTAAAATCAACTATTCATAGACAAATTATGCTAGTATTTGGGCTACCATTAGCAGTTGCAATAATTCACACAATGATGGGACTTAGAATGACAACTAAGTTACTGTATGCACTTAACCTATACAATAACAAATTAATTGCTTTGTCTTGCCTTGGAATTATTGGAGTATTTACTGTACTCTACGTATTGAGTTATTTTGTAACAGCTAATACCTATTATAACATTGTTAAAAGGAAAAATTAACATAAAGCGGTAAAGGAAATTATATAAAGCCTATAACATACAATTACCATGTTATAGGCTTTAATGCGACAACATTTTAGGTCAAGAAGACTAATATTTTTGGATAATGTATACACCGGATACAAGTAAAACCATACCTATAATGCGTAAAGGACTTATAAGGTGAATTTTGTTTCCCATAAGACCAAAGTGGTCAAAGATAACGGCAAGGATAATTTGACCACAGATTGCAAGACTAAACATATTTGCAAATCCTATTTTAGAAGGAGAAATTATTGTTGTGAAAATATAGAATGCACCTAAAAGACCTCCAGTAAACATCCACCAACGAATGTCTTTCATTGTGCTTAAGGTTGATAATGCATAAGTACCGTTTGCTAATGTATAACAAAATACAATACAAAGACCAATTGAGCCAACAAGAAAGCTTACTAAAGAAGCAAGAATTGGACTTCCGATGTTTGAACGAAGTTGCCCATTTATTCCAACTTGCAATGCTACAGCAAGGCCAGATAAAAAAGAAAGTAAATAATATTGTAGTGACATTTTTAACCTCCGTTATGATTAGGTAATTGTGATTTTTCTGTACTTGATTATACCATAAATTAAAGTGATAAAAGAAGAAAAAACAAAAAATATTAAAATTAATAAATCTATTCTTATACAATGTTATTGAAAATAATAAATAATTTGAAAATTAAAAATATTAAAGATACTAAAAATTGTGTTATAATTCAAATTAGATTAATTACATAGAATATGAGAGGTATGTTTGTTAGCATAACTGGGGAAAGAGAGGTGCTCGAATAAAATTTGTTAAGGTAATTGAAAAAAATTATAGTTTGAAGAGGTGTAATTGTGAAGTGTCCATATTGTGATGAAGAAATGGAGCAAGGAGTTATACAAAGTCCATATGAAATAAGTTGGAAGACAAAAAGGCATTTCATTGGTAGTGCTGAATATAATGAAGGATCAGTTGTTCTGTCAGCAACGTCTTTTTTCAAAGGTCCGGCGGTAGTATCGTATCTTTGTAGAAAGTGTAAAAAAGTTATTATTGATTATGAGAATGGGAAATGTGATTGCAACCATTTGGAATAAAAAAATTATGAGAATGCCTTTACATTTAGAATGAATTGAAGTATAATAATATGCATATTGAGACGAAAGGATGGTTTGTTTGTTAATTGTTTCTGTAATGGTGAACTTCAACTAAATAGTTGAGAAAGGTTGCTTCATTAAGGTGGGTTTTGCCTGCTTATTTGAGTGCGCCTACTTATGCCTTACAGATAAACTTCTGCAATAACCATCGAATTTATAGAGTGTCAATAATTTAAGATTTATTGATATTCATATAGTAGCGTTTTTAGTTATGATTATTACGAAGTGTAACAGGCTTGTTCTGTTACACTTTTTTATTTCTCGATAGTTAAAATTTGCCCACAGGAGTAATCTGCATATTTTTAGAATTTAGAAATATAAGGCAGCCTTTCACTTGTGGGCATTTTTATATGGAGGAATTTCATTAATGAATACAAATAATACACTAGAATTTAATGTTATACTTGAAAGACTAGCGTCATTAGCACTTTCAGAAAAAGTAAAAGAAAAATTGCTTTCGTTACAGCCTGTTTTAAGTGAACGAGAATGTAAAGATAAAATTCAAGAAACAACAGAAGGATTAAAAATATTAGAAGGCTTAGGAAATCCGCCTATACCTTCTATGACAGAACTTGATAAAATTTTAGATTTATCTACAAAGGGCTCAATGTTAATTCCAGAACAGCTTACCATTGTTTGCTCATTTATAGCCTCATGCAAGAGAATGATAAATTACCTTAAAAAAGCTGAAACACTTACTGTAAGCATAGCTAGCTATGGCAAAGCATTTTATCCACTTGAAATGCTTTTTGATGAGATTAACCGTTCAATTAGAAATGATATGGTTGAGGATAATGCAACCAGTGCGCTATGTAATATCCGCAGAACAATTGAAAATGCAAAAGCTTCCATAAAACTAAAGCTTGATAGCATACTTCGTAGCAAAAAAGAATATCTAGCAGATGGTTATGTTGTTACACGCAACGGAAAATTTGTGTTGCCCGTTAAAAAGGAATACAAAAATCAAGTAACCGGAACCGTAGTTGATACCTCTAACACTGGCAGCACGTGTTTTATTGAGCCTACCGCAATTAGAAAATTACAAGATGAATTAACATGCTTAGAAATTGATGAGGATAATGAAGTTAGAAAAATACTATATACTCTAACTGCTTTGGTGGAAAGCTATATAAGTGAATTAAAAATAAATATGGAATGCATGGAAAAACTGGACTATATATTTGCAAAAGCAAAACTGTCTATGGAAATGAAAGCTATTCCTGTGACAATAACAACTGAACGAAAATTTATAATAAAACATGGAAGACATCCGTTATTAAATTCAAAGGTGTGTGTGCCGTTGGATTTTGAAATTGGAGGCGAAACTAGTGGTGTTATAATAACAGGCCCTAATACAGGAGGAAAAACAGTTGCTCTTAAAACAGTTGGGTTACTGTCACTTATGGCTCAAAGCGGACTGCATGTGCCAGTAGCTCAAGGCAGCGTATTTTGTATGTTCAGTAATGTTTTGTGTGATATTGGTGATGGTCAGAGTATTGAGGAGAATCTATCCACATTTTCAGCTCACATAACTAACATTATTGATATTTTGAGAAACGTATCCCATGAAAGTCTTGTTTTACTTGATGAGGTAGGCTCTGGCACAGACCCAGCCGAAGGCATGGGCATAGCAATTTCTATTCTAGCTGAGTTAAGGGATAGAAACTGCAATTTTGTTGCAACAACACACTATCCAGAAATTAAAGATTTTGCCAAAAATACGGAAGGACTAATTAATGCAAGAATGGAATTTGACAGAGAAAGTTTACAGCCGTTATACAAATTGAAAATTGGTGAGGCAGGGGAAAGCTGCGCTTTATACATTGCGCAAAGGTTAGGTTTTCCAAGCCATATGTTAGCAAGGGCAGAGAAAGAGGCCTATAATAAAGCTTCGGTTGTTAAAGAACATTCAAGTATTATAATTAAGGAAGAAAAGAAAGAAAATACAGTTTCAACCAATAAAATTAAGCCGGAAATTATAAAAACTACTAAACCATTGCATGGTGAAAGCTTCAATGTTGGAGATAGTGTAAAAGTTTTTCCTCAAAAAGACATTGGTATTATTTACAAAACAATAGATGAAAAAGGAAATCTTATAGTACAAATTAAAGGCAAAAAGCAAGCAATTAATCACAAAAGGATTAAGCTTATAACACCTGCAAGCCAACTATATCCAGATGATTATGATTTTTCAATTATTTTTGACACGGTTGAAAATCGTAAGGCTAGGCATGACATGGGAAGAAAATATGACCCTAGTTTGGAAGTAAAATGTGAGGATGAAATTTAGTTTAAATTTTGCAGACGATTTTGTTCTTAAAAAATTATTTAAACATATTGACAAGTATCTATGTATACACTATAATACAAATAGATAACTATCAATGTGAGGAGAGATAATATGAGTTCTATTGACGTTGCTTTAATATGCAAGGCACTTGGTGATAGTAATCGTCTGCAAATTGTTCAAATGCTTTCCGATGGTGAAAAATGTGCATGTAATTTATTGGAAAAGTTTGAAATTACACAGCCAACACTTTCCCATCATATGAGAATTTTGTGTGAATGTGGGTTGGTTGATGTACGAAAAGAGGGTAAATGGTCACACTATTCACTTAATAATGAAACATTAGCTATGTTCAAAGTGTTTGTTGGTAGTTTAACTGCTTCCAAGGAAGGTGAATGCTCATGTCAATAATTTGGGACTTTGTTCAAAATGAAATTCTTGGAATGAAGTGGTTAAACGCTGGCGTGGGTAATGTGCTTACAGCTTTAGGGCTTGATATTACAGGAAGAACTGGTGGAAGTGTTCAGTTTTTTATTTATGACGTAGTGAAAATTACAATACTACTATGCTGTTTGATTTTTATGATTTCTTATATACAAAGCTATTTCCCACCTGAACGCAGTAAAAAAATTATGAGCCGTTTCCATGGCATATTGGCAAACATAATTGCTGCACTGCTAGGAACGGTAACACCATTTTGCTCCTGCTCGTCAATACCATTATTCATTGGTTTTACAAGTGCAGGTCTTCCACTTGGGGTTACATTTTCGTTCTTAATTTCGTCACCCATGGTAGACCTTGGTAGTTTAATTTTGCTTATGAGCATATTCGGTGCAAAAGTTGCAATTGTATATGTTGTAGTTGGTTTAATAGTAGCAGTTATTGGTGGAACGTTAATTGAAAAACTTCACATGGAAAACTATGTGGAGGAATTTATACGTTCAGCAAATGGTGTAGATATTGAATCTCCAGACTTGACAAAAAAAGAACGTCTATCTTATGCAAAGGATCAAATGGTGTCAACATTTAAAAAGGTGTTTCCATATATTTTGGTTGGTGTAGGAATAGGTGCTGTTATACACAACTGGATTCCTGAAAGCTGGATAGAGCTTGTTCTTGGAAGTCATAATCCATTTGGCGTTATTTTGGCAACAATTATAGGCGTGCCTATGTATGCAGATATTTTTGGAACTATTCCTGTGGCAGAAGCTTTGCTTTATAAAGGTGCACAATTAGGTACTATTTTGGCATTTATGATGGCTGTTACAACCTTAAGCCTGCCTTCAATGGTTATGCTTCGCAAGGCAGTTAAGCCTAAGTTGTTGGGTGTGTTTATAGGAATATGTACAGCTGGAATTATTATGGTTGGGTATATGTTTAATGCATTTCAGTATTTATTTGTATAAAATATGATAACTTTATATATAAGGAGGTAATACTATGGGATTATTTGGATTTGGAAAGAAAAAAGAAGAAGCTAAGGGTGAATGCGGTTGCGGATGCAACTGTGAATCAACAGAAACTAAACAAGTAAGTTCATGCTGTTGTGATGGTGGTTGCAATGAAGAAACAACGTCAAAAGCAGAGGATTTAAATGCAGAAAGAGAGGTAAAAGTGCTGGGCTCTGGCTGCGCAAAATGCAATGCCTTGGAGGCAGCAACAAAAGAGGCACTTATTGAACTTGGAATGGACACCACTATTGAACATGTTACTGATTTTGCTAAAATTGCCGCTTATGGGGTTATGACAACACCTGCACTTGTGGTTGATGGAAAGGTGGTTTCTTTCGGGAAAGTTTTAAAAAAGGATGACGTAGTGAAGATATTGCAAAAAGCAAGATAAGTATTGCGTCAGCTCCATACCAGAAGGGTGGCATTTACATTGAAAAAACCAAAGGTGGCGTTTATTTGCGTTCATAATTCCTGTCGCAATCAGATGGTAGAGGCATTGGGCAGACATTTTGCTTCAAATGCTTTTTAGAGCCATGCAAATACCGTGAGGATTGGGGACTTGATGATCCAACAGGCAAAACTGATATTGAATTTATTGAAACAGCCAAGGAAATAGAGATGAAGATTAAAAAGTTAATTAAAGTGTAAAAGCGTAAACATGCCTTTAAAATATTTTTTTTGGGAAAAATAAAATCACTGATTGAAAAAATTCAAATATATATCAAAAATGCCTGTAAATTGACAAGGATTTTAATATACCTTGCTTTGCAGGCGTTTTTTTGATATAATATCAAACGTGCATTTAAAAAATGCTTTAATACGTTAATATATGGTGTTAAGGTAAGAATATAGGAGAGATGGATATGATGGATTCGCAACAAATTAAAATTGGTATACTTGCATTATACCTTTTGGGAATGTTGGCTGTTGGCTTTATAACCTATGGGAAAAATCAGGGTTTTCAGGATTATGTTCTTGGCGGAAGAAAGCTTGGTAAGTGGACTACAGCTTTATCAGCACAGGCATCAGATATGAGTGGATGGCTTTTGGTTGGTTTGCCAGGTGCAGCATATCTTGCTGGTGTTGAAGCTGGATGGATTGCTATTGGACTTGGTATTGGTACATATGCAAACTGGAAAATACTTGCAAAAAGACTTCGTATTTATACCGAAAAGGCTGGCAATGCCCTTACACTTCCCGAATTTTTCGAAACACGCTTCGAAGACCATAGTGGTATTTTAAGACTTATTCCAGCAGTTGTTATAATTGTTTTTTTTACAATATATACAGCGGCTCAGTTTTCAACAGGCGCAAAGCTTTTTGAAATGCTTTTAGGTGTGCCTTATCAAAAAGCACTTATAATGGGTGCTTTTGTAATTATTGGATATACTTTCCTTGGCGGATTTCTTGCAGTATCACTTACAGATGTTATACAAGGCATACTAATGTTTTTTGCACTTTTAATTGTTCCTGTATTTGCAATTATTGAAATGGGAGGCATGGATGTTGTTAGAGAAGGTGCATTTAATATTGACCCAAACTTTTTAAGCCTTACTAAGGCAACAGGAAGTTTGGGTTCAGTACCTGTTCTTTCAATACTTACTAACCTTGCGTGGGGTCTTGGCTACTTTGGCCAGCCACATATTTTGGCAAGGTTTATGGCCATAAGCGAACCAAACGATTTGAAACATTCAAGAAGGATTGCAACAGTTTGGGTTACAGTAAGCCTTATATCTTCAATAGCTTGCGGTGTACTTGGAAGACTTTATTTCTTAAACAACCCTCTTTCAGACAGTGAGCAGGTATTTATGCTTATGGCTAATAATATGTTCCCTGCGGTGCTTGCTGGTATTTTCCTTGCAGCTATACTTGCCGCCAGCATGAGTACGGCAGACAGTCAGCTTCTTGTAACAGCCGCATCAATAAGTGAAGATATTTATAACCAATATATTAATAAAAAAGCAACAGACAAGCAAAAACTTAAAGTTGTTCGTCTTGCTGTTATTTTAATTGCTGTTTTGTCAGTTGGTATTGCTTTTGACCCTAACAGTTCAGTGTTTGGTCTTGTGGCAAATGCATGGGCTGGTCTGGGCGCAGCCTTTGGCCCTGTTGTTTTGCTTTCAGTATTTTGGAAGAGAATGAACAGCTTTGGTGCAATGGCAGGAATGGTCGGCGGTGCGGCGGTAGTACTCATGTGGAATGTTTTGGAAAAAACTTTTGTACAGGTTCAAATATTCCAGCTTTATGAGCTACTACCAGCATTTATAGTATCATTTATTCTTATTGTTATTGTTTCATCTGTAACAAAAGAACCCTCTAAGGAAATGCTTGTGACTTTTGAAGAGGTTGCTGTGGCAGCTAAGAACTAAGAATAAAATAAAGTTTCTATTTTAAAATACCGTCTTTTCTTAAATATAAGAGAGACGGTATTTTGTCGAAGTTAATTTTACATTTTATTTATATTTTTTGCAAATACGTGGTAAATTATGTTGTATGCATAATATGTGTGTGATATAATCCTAAAGATATTTAATGAATTCAATTTTTTAGGGGGTTATTATGAGTAAAGAGGAAAGAAAAATTATTCAAGTAGAGGACAAAGTTCCGTTTTCGTTGCTGTTGCCGCTTAGTATTCAGCATATGTTTGCTATGTTTGGTGCATCTGTGCTTGTGCCATTTATTTTTGGTATAAACCCAGCAGTTGTGCTTTTTATGAATGGTGTTGGAACATTACTGTTTATATTTATAACGAAAAAGAAAGCACCTGCTTATTTAGGGTCAAGCTTTGCGTTCCTTGCACCAGCCGGATTAGTAATTAAGCAGTTTGGCTATGAATATGCACTAGGTGGCTTTATTGCAGTTGGTTTTTGCGGGTGCGTTATTGCACTTATTATTTACAAGTTTGGCTCAAAATGGATTGATGTGGTACTTCCTCCAGCGGCAATGGGCCCTGTTGTTGCCCTAATAGGCTTGGAACTTGCTGGAACAGCAGCATCAACAGCAGGTATTGTTGGTGATGTAATAACAATGCAGAATGCAATAGTTTTTTTTGTTACACTTGGTGTTGCAGTATTAGGTTCGGTATTATTTAGAAAGTTTTTATCAGTTATTCCTATACTTATTGCAATTATTTGTGGTTATGTTGCGGCACTTGTAACAAATATTGTTGATTTTACAGCCGTAGAGCAGGCGGCGATTTTTGCGCTTCCAAATTTTTCTACCCCGAAGTTTGATATTAATGCAATTTTAATTATTCTTCCTGTAATTCTTGTTATAGTATCAGAACATATTGGGCACCAAATTGTTACAGGTAAAATAATTGGCAGGGATTTAATTAAAGATCCAGGACTTCATCGTTCACTTTTTGCTGATAACTTCTCTACAATGCTTTCAGGTTTTATTGGTTCAGTTCCTACAACAACTTATGGTGAAAATATCGGCGTAATGGCGGTTACAAAGGTTTACAGCATAAGTGTAATTGCAGGGGCGGCTGTTATATCAATTATTTGTTCCTTTGTTGGCAAGCTTTCGGCACTAATTAGCACAATTCCTGGCCCTGTTATAGGTGGTATCTCTTTTCTTCTTTATGGAATGATTGGTGCTTCAGGTATTCGCATTCTTATAGACTCTCAGGTCGATTTAGGAAAATCTCGAAATCTTGCCCTGGTTTCAGTTGTATTTGTTACGGGTCTTTCTGGTGTTGCTGTTAAATTTGGCAATATTCAGCTTACAGGTATGGTGCTTGCATGTATAGTTGCAATGGTTATGAGTCTTCTTTTTTATGTTTTTGATAAGCTGAATTTGATGAACGACGGTGAATAGATTCAACATTGAACGCATCCTTATAGGGTGTGTTTATTTTTCAAAAAATATATTTAAATTTTAAGAGGAGAAATAAATGGAGAGAAAAGCAAACTGTGAATGTTGTTTAAACTATACTTACGACTATGAATATGATTGCTACATGTGCGAGATGGATTTGGACGAGGATGAAATGGTAAGGTTTATTACAAATTCATATGATAATTGTCCTTTTTTTCAGTTCAACGATGAATATAAGACTATTAATAAGCAGATTTAGAATTATAAAATGTTTTAAATACTTAAATTAATAGCGCTATGAATAATTTACATTGGCAGAGTTATGTGGTAGAATTAATTTATTTACAATTAATATTGAAGGATATTCAATCTTATTTATAGACATTGTCAATGTGAATTTTAGGAGGTGCTATTATGTCTAAAGTACATAGTGAGATCAAAGAAAATGATTTTCCATGGTTAGTTTTTAAACTACAAAATCGTTATTTTTCTGTTAACAGTGGTGATGTTACAAGTATTTTTCAGTTGGAGCAAGAGGTTACGGCAGTACCAGGATATTCAGAAAACGTTAGAGGTATTATTAATTTAAGAGGAGATGTATTTCCAGTGTTGGAACTTAGACGAATACTTGAGATTATTTCTTTTGAAGAAGAACATCAGGAATTTTCTAATATGTTGGATATGCGAAAACAGGACCATGTAAATTGGGTAAATGCATTACAGCATTGTGTTGAAAATGGTAATGGGTGCAAAGGAAATTTTAAGCTTGCCACAGACCCTCATAAATGTGCCTTTGGTAAGTGGTATGATAGTTACCATTCTAATGATCAAACGGTTGCCTTTCATCTTAAAAAGATTGATGACCCTCATAGAAAATTGCACGAAACTGCCGGCAAAATATTTGAATGTGAAGGCATTAAAGATGAAGATTTGCGCAAGAAAAAATTAAATGAATTAATATCTAAAGCAAAGCAGGAGTATATGCCTGAAATCTTAAATTTAATTGACGAAACAAAGGATGTGCTTGAAAAAAGTCATCGGGAAATGTGTATTGTTTTGGCGAATGAAGAACATAGCTGCGGCATTTTAGTGGATGAAGTGTGTTCCGTAGAGGAAATAGAGTTTGTAGGAAAAGAAAGTGAAATTAAAAAAATGTTGCAAACGGACCTTGTAAAAGGAATAGCTCAATGCCCAAGCGTAGATGGGCAGATACTTGTGTTAAGTAATGAGGCTTTATTTAGACAAGCGGCAAAGAGTAATGATTTTGAAAATAAAGCTGAAATATTGCTTTAAACCATTAAATGTGTTATAATCACAGGGTTTTATGATAATTTTTGTATAGTATTGTTGAAATATTTTTGTGAAGATTATAAATCTGTGAATGGAGATTTTGCAATGAAAAAAATTATGCTGGTTTTTGGAACACGTCCTGAGGCAATTAAAATGTGTCCACTGGTTAAAGAACTTAAAACAAGGAAAGAAATAGAAACGCTGGTGTGTGTTACAGGTCAGCATAGACAGATGCTAGACCAAGTTTTGGAGTGTTTTGAGGTGGTTCCAGATTATGACCTTTCAGTTATGAAGGACAAGCAAACACTTTTCGATATTACAGCGAATATTTTATTAAAAATTCAAAGTGTTTTGGAGAAAGAAAAGCCAGATGTTGTGCTTGTACATGGAGATACATCAACTACTTTTGTTACAGCCCTTGCTTGCTTCTATTTGCAAATACCTGTAGGGCATGTAGAGGCTGGGTTAAGAACATATAATATATATTCACCTTACCCAGAAGAATTTAATAGACAGGCGGTAAGTATTATTTCTGCATACAATTTTGCACCTACAAGTCTTTCACGCCAAAACCTTATAAAAGAAGGCAAGGCCGAGGAAACAATTTTTGTTACTGGAAACACTGCCATCGATGCCCTTAAAACAACTGTGCGAAGTGATTACACTCATGCAATGTTGGATTGGGCAAAAGACAGCCGCTTAATTATGCTTACGGCACATCGTCGTGAAAACTTGGGCGAACCATTGCATCATATGTTCAGAGCCATTAAGCGTATTGTTGATGAAACACCAGATATTAAAGTTATTTATCCTATACACATGAACCCTGTTGTTCGTGAGGCGGCAAATGAGATTTTCGGTCAGCATGAAAGAATACGTATTATAGACCCGCTAGATGTACTGGATTTTCATAATTTCCTTGCAAGGTCATTCCTTATTCTCACCGATAGCGGCGGAATTCAAGAGGAAGCCCCATCCTTGGGCAAGCCTGTACTTGTTATGAGAGATACTACAGAACGCCCTGAAGGAATTGCTGCAGGAACACTTAAATTGGTTGGAACTAATGAAGAAACTATTTATAATGCATTTAAAACATTGTTAACTGATGAAGTTGAGTACGAAAAAATGAGCAAAGCATCAAACCCTTATGGAGATGGGCATGCATGTGAGCGTATAGCAGATGTTTTAACGAAGAGATAGATAAAATTTTGGCTGTATAAGCATTGTGGAAAACCACCATGCTTATACAGCCTTTTTGAAAATTAATTTAAAATTACAACCATAAGATTTAGATATGCCGCAAAGGTAAGCCAAACTAAATATGGAATTTGCAATATTGCTGCCACTGGGCTAATTCTGTGAAACATTTTAATCATTAAAATAACTAGTAACCAAAGAAATATTAACCAAATGAAGGCAAATAAATATGCTTGTGCGTTGAAAAATATGAAAGGCCATATAAAATTAACCACTAACTGTAAAAGATATACGGCAAGAGCATATTTGGCGTTTGGAGATTTTGAAATGTAAATTATGTAGGACGAGATTCCCATAAGCACAAACAGTGCCGTCCAAACAACTGGAAAAATCCAAGATGGCGGAGACAAGGGTGGAAGGTTAAGTTGGCTATACACTTTTACAGAATTTCTTGTAATAGTTCCAGACAATGCCCCTACGCCTAAACTTATAAGCAAGCTAATCAAAAGTGCTTTTAAATTCTTAAGCTTTATTTTATACATAAAATCACCTCCAGTTAAGTATATGTTTTAATTTAAGCTTTTATTAATTTAAGCAAAATGTTGTTGACACAATGATTTGATAATGTATAATGTGATATAAATTAAAAATAAACTAATATTACGCATAACGAAGATTTATAGTTTATATTTCGGAGTATAAAAGAACCACTTTTATAGAGCTTGCTTATATTAACAATTTAGTCTGAAAGGAGAATGACTATCTTGTTTTACAAAGCAAGATGGTTCAACAAAAATTATGAAAAAGCAAATTGACTTATTAAACGATTCCACAAATTCTCTATTCTTAAGGTATTTATTACCGTCTATTAGCGCCACTCTGGTTACATCTATTTATATTTTAGCAGATACAGTTATGATTGGTAAAGGGGTCGGCTCCAACGGAATTGCCGCCATTAACATTGTTATACCCATTTTTACTATATTTTTTGGTCTAGGCTTATTGTTTGGCGTGGGTGGAGCTGTATTAATGTCTATGGCATTTGGTGAAAATAAAATTGAAAAAGGTCAGCAATATTTTACAACATCAGTTATTGCTGTAGCTATAATGGTGCTAGTATGTTGGCTTGTTTTTGGTTTTAATCTTACAAAGATGCTTTATCTATTTGGCGCCACACAAAATACAATTCATTTAGCGCAGGAATATGGAATTATCCTGGTGCGCGGAGTACCAATATTTATGTTTTCTTCTATGCTTCAGGTATTTGTAAGAAACGACAAAGCGCCAAATATTGCAATGGTTGGTGTAATTTGTGGTGGAGTCACCAATGTTATTTTGGATTATATATTCATATTTATGTTAAAAATGGGTATGGAAGGAGGGGCAATAGCAACTGTAATAGGTTCTTCAATTACTGTTTTGATTTTAAGCATCCACTTTTTTTCAAAAGCGAACAATTTAAAAATAGTTAAGACTGGATTTTCTTTTGGAAACTTGAAAAGAATTATTATAAACGGTTTCGCAAGTTTTCTTGTAGAGGTTTCCAGTGGTGTTGTGGTGTGCTTGTTTAATATTCAGTTGGTTAAATATGTTGGCGATATTGGTGTTGCTGTTTATGGAATTATTTCTAACAGTTCAATTGTTGCCATGTCGTTGGCAAACGGTGTTGCACAGGCAGCACAGCCAATTATTGCAACCAATTTTGGTGCAGGAAACTACAGGAGAGTTAATTTGGTATGTAAAACAGGCGTTGCAGTTGCGCTTGGCATTGGTGTTCTTCTTTGCATTATTGGTGAGGCTATTCCTAATATAATAACTGCTGCATTTGTAGAACCTACACCAGAAATAACTTCACTTTCGGTTATGGCAATAAAAATATATTTTGTTTCATTTATTGCTATGACGGTAAACATATTTTTTGGCAGCTATTTTCAGTCAACAATGAGCCCTAACTACTCACTTATAATTTGTATAACAAGAGGATTGATTCTTAGTTCCGCTTTGGTTCTTATATTACCTAAATTAATGGGTGTAATAGGTATTTAGGTGGTAATGCCTATTGTAGAATTCCTAACACTTTTTCTTGTAATATTTATGAAAAAAATAAAAAAGAAGCAATGACGGGTTTAAAATATGGAGTTTCTGGTTGTATTACTTATTAGCATAATTTACAATTTAAACACTCAATAATAAGAGTTTTGCCCAAATCTTAAACTACCTATTTTGGAAATAAAGGTAAATGGTTAAAAAAATGGCAAAAGTAGATAAAAAAATACGATTTTTACCTTAAAAAATTGTTATAAAATATTGGAAAACATATTCTTTAGTGATATACTGTCTTAAAGTATGAATTAAATTGTACACACAAGTGGTATATAATTTTTTAAATGCGTACTCAAGCGGCAAAAAAGATAAGTCTTTTGTAAACCGCTGTTTTGCCGAATATGTTTTTGAAAAAGGCAATTACAGCTACCTTTTAAATTGTTATTGATAAGGTAGCTTTTTTATTGTAAATAATGTAATAAATATAGATGGTGTGGAGGAACATTATGGAGAGCAGGCCTTATTGTAACAAAGCCGTAAGGCACAAGCTTAAAAATTCCGTTTATTTAAAAGCTGCTATGACACAGTCTAAAAGGAATTTAAAGCTTGAACGTGATTTGACAGAAACAAGGGATAGACTTCACTCTTTGATTGACACTGTACCTGGTGGAATAGCCATTTTTCGAATAGCCAAAACTGTTCAAACCATATTCTTTAATGATGCAGCATGTGCCTTAATGGGTTTTACCCGTGCAGAATATAATATGATGGTTAAAGATGACATAATGGCTTTGGTTTATGAGGAAGACCGCAAGATTTTGTCAGAAGAAATAGAAAATGCAGTTACATTTAACCGCCATATTGACTGTGTGTATCGTGTAAATCATAAGTCGGGACATCATCCTTGGGTTCATTTATTTGCAGTTAAATATAAACAAGAAGATGGAGTGCCTATTTTTCATGGTGTTTTTTTAGATATTACCAGGGAAATAGAAGATAGGAAAGAGATAGAAGCTGCAAATCAAAAGCTTATTTATCGTGCAGATTATGACGTTTTAACAGGAATATATAACAGGCAGGCATTCTGCAGAGAAACGGCAAAAATGCTGGTAAGTGAAAAATATAAAAGATATGTATTGTTGCGCATTGACGTGGAAAAGTTTAAAGTAATAAATGACCTTTTTGGTACGGAAACAGGTGATGAGGTACTATGCACAATTGCCTTGAACCTGAAGAAAAGCCTGAAAAGGTTGGGAACCTATGGCAGACTTGAAGCAGACCATTTTGTTTGCTGTTTTCCAGAAAAGATTTTTAATGTGGAAAAAATACTTGAAATAATTGACAAAGTGATTAATGGTATAAAAATTAACTATTCTATTGTGGTGAATTTTGGAGTCTATCCAATTGATGATAGTTCACTGCCTGTAGAACGAATGTGCGATAGGGCAAATCTTGCTTTACGCACAATAAAAGGTAACTATCTAAAAAAATATGCTTTTTATGATGAGAACCTTCGTAACACAATATTGAAAGAACAGCAAATTGAAAATGAAATGGACCAGGCCCTTAATAATGGTCAGTTTAAAATACATTTACAGCCAATTTACAGTGTTGCCAGTGAGAAACCTGTTAGCGCGGAGGCTCTTGTTAGATGGTATCATCCGCAAAGAGGATTAATCTCACCAGCGGATTTTATTCCATTGTTTGAAAGAAATGGATTTATTTCCAAGCTTGACGCATATGTGTGGGAAGAAGTTTGTAAATTTATAAACGAGGAAAAAAGTAAAGGAGATGCTGTTGTACCTATTTCTGTAAATGTATCCCGAATAAATCTCTACAATGCAAATATTTGCAACTATATTATTAGCCTTATTCAAAAATACAATATTGAACCTGAAATGCTGAAGTTAGAAATTACAGAAAGTGCCTATACTGACAATCCTCATCAGCTGTTAAAAGCTATGGAAACCCTGCAAAATTATGGCTTTGAAGTCCTTATGGACGACTTTGGGTCTGGATATTCATCCCTTAATATGCTTAAAGATGTTCCTGTTGACATACTTAAAATTGATATGAAGTTTATTGAAGATTTAGAAGTCTCCAGCCGTGCAGGCAGTGTTATGGCAAATGTAATAAGAATGGCAAAATGGCTTAATATGAGTGTTGTTGCAGAAGGTGTTGAAACGAAAGCACAACTTGTTGTTTTGCGCAACATCGGCTGTGATAAGGTTCAGGGATACTATTTGTCTAAGCCATTGCCTACAGAAGAATTTAAAAAGCTTATGTCAGGTGAAGTTGCTGAAAAAATTGAAAAGCCGCTTCAAATGAACGAGGCAGATATTAGCTTTATTTGGGAAGCGGATCAAAAATTTGCTAGTTTTATAAATGGAATGATTGATGGCATGGGAATTTACGAAATTGTTGGCAAAGGTTTGGAAATTGTAAGAGTAAACGACGGATATTTTGATATAATGGGTGGCACTGCCAAGGATTTATTCGGCAAAAAAAATAATATTCTTGACCATGTTTATCCTGATGACAGAGATAAGCTTATGAGTTCATGTTCAATTGCAATTCAAAAAAAGAGTGTGCAAGGGCTTCATATTCGTAGAATTCATGAAAATGGCAGTATTATTTGGCTGGATTTAAGAATAAGTTACATTGGTAAACTTGGTGACAACGATTCTTTCTATTTAGGTATAAATAATATTTCCAACCAAAAAAAGCTGGAAAATTCAAAGGAAATATTTGAAAATATTTTAAGGGATGCCCCTTTAGGTATTGGAATATTCGAAATAAAGGAAAAAGTGATACCACTATACTTAAGTGATGAGGGCTGTGAATTGTTGGGGTTTAGTCCTGAAGAATATAGTGAACCTTCTAACAGGCAATTTATGGACTTTGATTTTATTAGAACAGTTTTGCCCATGAACGTTGAGTTTATAGCTGAAAAAGAGTCGTTTAAAAAAACGACAAAGGTTTACAAGAAAGATAAAACACTGGTAAGTATTGATATTACTGGGAAGTATAAAAAAGATGTTGAAGGTCACATTTTGGTTTATGCATATTTTTGGGATACAGAGAAGTTGGTTGAAACAAAAAAACAATTAAGCAAGACTGAGCATATTGATTTACAGCAAGGCGTTTCTAGTGCGCCAAAGAAGAGAAAAATACTTATTGTTGACGATAACCCAGTGATGAGAGGAAAGCTTAAAAATATACTTGAGGATACATACAATATATTGGAAGCAGAAAATAGTCGATGTGCTTTAAAACTATTAGATGAAGAAAAAATATTTGTTGAGGCAGTTTTGCTTGATATAGTGTCGCCTGCTATAGATGGATATAGCTTATTAAATTTAATAAGACTTGATGAAACCCTTTGTGAAATACCTGTTATTGCTATTACTGGAGAAGATGACAAAGATGCTGAAACAAAAGCGATCAGCCTTGGAGTAACAGATTTTCTAGCAAAGCCTTTTAAACCAGCGGTTATAAAACATAGAATAGCAAGCCACATAAAGCTAAAGGAAACAACTACTTCCAAAAATGAAGTGGAAAAAATTATTAACAATTTACCCGGTGGGGTTTGTATTTTTGAAATCAGCGACAAAATTAGAACTAGATATGTAGGCGAAGGAATTTCAAACATTTGTGGATATTCAGTTGACGAATACCTTAGTAAGTTTGGAGAGGATGTAACACAAATTGTATTCCATGAAGATGTAGAACATGTTACAAAATCAATATATAAATGTAAAAGTGCCAACCAACCAATAGATGTTGAATATCATGTAAATTGCAAGAATGGTGACATTGGTTACAGCCGTATTCAAGCGAATTTTGCCTATGATGATGGAGATGCAGCTGTTTACTATGGTGTTATAACTGATTTAACTGCTAAAGAGCTTGAATTAAGGCAGAGGTATGAACGAGAACGTGCTTTTATAAGATCTCTTACAGGAGATTCACGAGTATTTTTTGAATGTGACCTTGTTACTGGAAAAATAATACCTGTTGGTGAAAAAACTTCAAATCTCATAAATTCACATGGGAAAATCACAAATATAAATGTACTGGAAGTAGCAATTGACAATATTATCCATTCTGAGGATAAAGAATTATTTGATGGAATCAGAAATGTTGATAAGGTTATAGAAAACATTTTAAACGGCAAAAATGAAACATATTTAGAATACAGATATTCGTCTCTACTTGGAAATTTTGAAGGCTATCGTTGGGCAAATGCAATGATTAGCTTCATTCTTAATCCTAAAACTAAGCATCCACACTTATTTGCATGCATTAGGGATATAAATGAGCAGAAGCTTAAGGACCTTGATATGATGGAAAAAGCACAAAAGGATTTTCTGACAGGATTGTTTAATAGAGCGGCCTTTCAAGAGCTTGCACAAAAATCAATTGATGAAAGCAAAGAAAACAGTGGTGTTTCAGCATTTTTGATTATTGATATAGACAATTTTAAAAAAATAAATGATACCTATGGGCATGTGTATGGGGATGTTGTGCTTAAACATACGGCTGAAAGACTTGGAACTGTTTTTCGCTCTAACGACATTTTAGGAAGGCTTGGCGGTGATGAAATGACAGTGTTTATGACTAACATTCCTTCGGCAGATATTGCTGTTAAAAAAGGCTTTGAGATATGCAGAGTGCTGGGAAGCTGGCGAAAAGATGATGAGAAAATACCGCTTACTTGTTCAGTTGGCGTTGCAATTATGCCAGAGCATGGACACACGCTGGAGAAACTTTACCATAATGCAGACATGGCACTTTATCAAGCCAAACACCTTGGCAAAAACATGTGTTGCCTCTTCGATGAAAAAATAACTGCGCCCAATATTCCTACATGCTAACCGATTTTTTATTGACAGTACCCATAGTTTTATTATATTATAAACGCTGTGTATAATTTAAAAAGATATAAAAGGAGATAGCAGTTATGGAAAAGAAGAAAAAAATGTCTTTGGCAGCGTGGATTTTCATTGGGCTTGCATTGGGTATAGCAGTTGGCATTATGTTTACCGGTAATCCGGATTTTGCAAATAACTACATTAAACCGTTTGGTACTTTGTTTCTAAATTTAATTAAATTTATTGTTGTGCCAATAGTAATGTTTTCTATTATGACAGGTGTAATTTCTATGAGAGACTTGCACAAGGTTGGCAGTGTTGGTATAAAGACTATTGTTTATTACATGTGTACAACATCTTTTGCAGTTGCAGTTGGCCTTCTGTTTGCTAATATTTTTAAAGGTTATTTTGTACAGATTTCAACAACTGGACTAGAATATTCAGCAGCTGAGGCACCAGGTTTTATGGAAACATTGGTAAATATTTTTCCTAATAATATTATTTCACCCATGAGCAATGCAACTATGCTACAGGTAATTGTGATGGCTTTATTCTTCGGCTTTGGCACAATTATGGCTGGTGAAAAAGGAGAGCCATTTGCAAAGTTTATAGAGAGTGCTAATGAAGTTTCAATGCAGATCATGGGTGCAATAATTAAACTTAGCCCTATAGGTGTATTTTGCCTTATTGTACCAGTTGTTGCTACAAATGGGCCAAGCATATTAGGCAGCCTTGCGTTAGTATTGATGGTGGCATATATTGCATACATGGCCCATGCAGTGTGCATTTATTCATTAACTTTAAAAGGCTTTGCAGGAATTAGCCCTATAGCATTTTTTAAGGGCATGATGCCAGCAATTATGATGGCCTTCTCAAGTGCATCTTCAGTTGGTGCATTACCACTTAATATGGAGTGTGTTGAAAAACTGGGTGCACGCAAGGATGTGGCAAGTTTTGTATTACCACTAGGTGCAACCATAAACATGGACGGAACTGCAATTTATCAAGGTTTATGTGCAGTGTTTATTGCAACTTGCTATGGCATAGATTTGACACTTACACAGCAGTTAACAATTATTTTAACAGCAACCCTTGCATCAATTGGTACAGCAGGTGTACCGGGTGCAGGAATGATTATGCTTGCTATGGTGTTGCAAAGTGTAGGTTTACCTATTGAAGGCATTGCCATTGTTGCTGGTGTAGACAGAATTTTTGATATGGGGCGTACAACGGTAAACATCACAGGTGATGCAGCATGTACTCTTATTGTGTCAAAATTGGAAGAAAAGAAAGAGTTAAGAAAGTGATTAAAACGATTTAGGATTAGACTATAAAGGAATGTATGACAAAATTGCCATGCATTCCTTTTATTTTTTTCAGATAGTTTGTGTTGCAAAACAGTTGCAGAAATTGTTGTTTGTCGGGTAAAAAATTCAACTGCTACGCCATAAGGGCTTTGTCAAAATATGTTGAATTTGGTATGTTGTGGTGATATACTTTCCTTGGGAAAAGGTATTACTTAACGTAATAATGGTAGGCATATTTTTACTAACGGTTTTTATCGGAGGGGTTATTATGAAAAAATTTAAGCACATGAAAATTTCAGGGAAATTAACAACAGGGTTTCTTATGGTCTCAATTATTGCGACAGTTATAGGTATGGCTGGAATATATGGGGTTAGAAAAACAAGTGCAAATGCAACTACAAATATTCAAAGTAAAATTCAGCCTATTGACGATATCTTTGAAATGGTAGAAAGTGTTTACGATATGCGTGTTCAACTTAGAACTGCTGTCATAAATTACGATAATGCTGAAAAGGTAAAAAGTTGCGAAGAAAATTTTGCGGCATTGCGAGAAACATATAATGAAAGCTATGATAAGTATTTGCCAACGGTAACGCAGCCAGATACAATATCGATGCTTAATGAAGCGGATGATATTTTTAATAATACATTTGTTCCCGTAGCGGAAGAAACTTTTAGGTTGGCAAAACTTGGTCAAATGAAAAATGCTGATAAAGCAGGAGCTACAAGTTCCGAAGCAATTGGTATTATGATAAGCAATTTAGATAAATGCCTTGATAATAGATTTGAAAGCATTGAAAAAGCGAATTCAGAAAATACAAAGCTTGCAAATATTCTAACTGTAATTCTTGTTGGAATTATTGCCATAGGGGTTGCAGTATCTCTATTTTTGGGAAGAAGAATTGCTAAAATGATAAGCGAACCACTTACTGCCATGGTTGAAGCTGCAGATAAAATTGCCATGGGCTATACCGATGTAATTATTGAAACTGATAGTGTGGATGAAACAGGTATGCTTGCAAATGAATTCAGGCGAATGATTGACGGCATAAATAGACAGGCGTTAATTGCTGAAACAATTAGCAAAGCTGATTTTACAGCAAATGTTCAGCTTAGGTCTGAAAAAGATACAATGGGAAAAGCACTTAGGGATATAGCTGAATCACTTAATAAGAATTTTAAAGAGATTAAAGCTACAGCAGAACAGATATCAGTTGGTTCTGACCAAGTGTCAAACGGAGCGCAGGCACTTTCTCAAGGTGCAACAGAGCAGGCTAGTTCCGTTGAGGAACTAGCTGCTTCAATAGGCGAGGTTGCCGTTCAAGTAAAGGAAAATGCTGATAATGTTGACCTTGCAATGGATTATGTTGAGCAGGCTGGTACTGGTGTTGCACAAAGTAACAGCCAAATGGAAGAGATGCTTTTAGCTATGAACGATATAAATAATTCATCCAGTGAAATTTCAAAAATAATTAAAGTTATTGATGAGATTGCTTTTCAAACCAATATCCTTGCTCTAAATGCTGCTGTTGAAGCGGCGAGGGCAGGTACCGCTGGAAAGGGCTTTGCCGTTGTTGCAGATGAAGTTAGAAATTTAGCGCAGAAAAGTGCAGCGGCAGCAAACCAAACTACTTTGCTTATTGAAGGTTCAGTGAATTCTGTTAAAAAGGGTTCAGAAATTGCAGAAACAACAGCTAAATCCCTTGCTGATGTAGCTGTAAAAGCCGCCCTTGTGAGTGATACAATTGAAAAAATCGCAGAAGCATCAAAGCAACAGGCAGATTCTCTTCAACAGATAAATACTGGTGTTGAACAGATTTCGGCTGTTATACAAACTAATTCGGCAACTGCTGAAGAAAGTGCAGCTACAAGCGAGGAACTTTCAGGACAGGCATCAGTGCTTATGAATATGGTCGATAGAATGAATTTAAAATAGCATATTGTTAAGGAAATGCATAATATACATACATATTTATTTAAAAGGATGTTATCTGAATGAATTTTTATTCCTTTAGCGGAACGGTTACATCTATTAGTGATTTTATGACATCTTCTGATGACTATGAAGGTTGTTACAAAATAATGAGTGTCGATGATACGCAAGGAAGGTTAGTAAATTTTGTTATTGCACCAACAACTTATTTTGTAAAGCAGGAAATGGTTTTGGTAGGGGATAGGGTAACCGGATATTATGATGGTGATGCGCCTGTGCCTTTGATTTATCCTCCGCAATACAGGGCGCTGATAGTAGTAAAAAACAGCAGTTCTGGGAATTTTAAGGTTGACTACTTTGATTGCAATTTAGTTAGCAGTGACGGTAAATTAAAATTAAATATTTCAAACAAAACTAAGATTACATTGATAAACGGGCAAGCGTTTTCTAAAAGCCCTGCAAACCGAAATCTTATAGTTGTTTATAGTGCTTCAACAAGAAGTATTCCGGCACTAACAACACCTAGTGAAATAATAGTGTGGTGCTCAATATAAATGGTGCCTAAATTATGTTTGCAATAAGGATATTAGCATTATAATTAAAATTTTGTTTATAAATTGAATATACAAAAAAACCTTCACATATATTAAATTGTATGGATACATTTTATATGAGGAGGTTTTTTTATGGAGCAATACGATATTTATAAAGACATTGCAGAGAGAACAGACGGAAATATATACATAGGCGTTATTGGTGGAGTTCGTACGGGTAAATCTACATTTATTAAGAGGTTTATGGATTTGGTTGTGCTTAAAAATATTGAGGACGAGTACACAAGGGCACGAACAAAAGATGAATTGCCCCAAAGTGCGTCAGGAAAAGCAATTATGACTACAGAACCAAAATTTATACCAAACGAACCTGTTAAAATTACTGTTGGCGACAACATAAGTCTTAATGTACGCATGATAGACTGTGTTGGATATTTGGTAAAGGGTGCAGAGGGACATATGGACGGCGATGAACCACGTATGGTAAACACTCCATGGAGTTCAGAGCCTATGCCATTTGAAAAAGCAGCGGAATTGGGAACACAAAAGGTTATTAATGATCATTCCACAATAGGAATAGTTGTTACAACCGATGGAAGTATAACAGACATACCTATAGAAAATTATAAAGATGCTGAAATTAGGGTTATTGGTGAGCTTAAAACTCTTAACAAGCCATTTATTGTACTGCTAAATTCTACTCATCCATATTCTGCAGAAACAACACAGCTTAAACAAAAAATGGAAGAAGAATATGAAGTTGCAGTTTTGCCGGTTAACTGCGCTCAGCTTAAAGAGGATGATATTAAGGAGATTTTGGAGAATGTTCTTCTTCAATTTCCGGTTATGGAAGTTTGCTTTAATTTGCCTAATTGGTTAGATACATTGGAATTTGACCATTACATAAAAAAAGACCTTTCAAATGCTTTTAAGGCAATGATGAAAAATATAAATAAGATTGACGATGTTAAAAAGGCTGTTGAACTTTTGGAGGATAGCCCTTTCATACGAAAAGCCTACATTGATGAAATTAGTCTTGGAAATGGCAGTGCGGTGGCTGAAATAGCTATGGAGGATGGCTTATTCTACAAAGTTTTAAGTGAAACACTTAATATTCCTTTGGAAAATGATTACCAGCTTATATCTGTAATTAAGGAATTATCAGGGGTAAGGGAAGGGTACGAAAAGATGAAGCTTGCTATGGCAGATGCGCAAAGAAAGGGTTATGGTATTGTTGTGCCACAGTTTAGTGACATTGTTTTAGATGAGCCAGAACTTTATAGGCAAGGTTCGCGCTATGGAATTCGTCTTAAAGCAAAAGGACGAAGCATGCACCTGATCAAGGCAGATATTGAAGCCGAGGTTAACCCAATTATCGGCAGTGAGGAGCAGACAATAAGTTATATTGAAGAACTGAAAAAGGAATATAAAGAAAATCCCCAGAAGATTTGGGAACTTAATTTGTTTGGCAGAAGTCTTGAATCTTTGGTTACTGAGGGCATGAACAATAAGCTGTACAGAATGCCTCAAGATGCACAGTTTAAGCTTCAAGAAACGCTGGAAAAAATCATTAATGAGGGAAGCGGCGGTCTAATTTGTATTTTACTCTAAATCAACAAAAAGGTTCTTTAAAAGTGTTTTTCATTATCTTTAATTAGCTCATTCAAGTTGATATTAAACTATTTCCAGCCTCTAAATGGATATAAAATCGGTTTGGAGGCTCTATTATTTTAAAATATTAATTTCCGGGGTGCATTGGAAGTAGAGTTACTCAAAAAGAACACAAATTTTTTGATAGGTGTATCTTTGTTATTGTTCATATAATTTAGCATGAAGAAAAAATAGCTAGTATCACATACTTTAATATGAATGGCTGCAGCTCTTGATTTTTTGCGAACTGACACTGAAAAATTTTCCAACAAATTAATTCATGTTGGTGTGCCTGTTTTGTTTAAAGAATTTCAGTGACCATGGCTTACACATCGTGGTTATAAAAAGGAACCACAAGAGGTAATGCAATTTATAAACAGTTACTGGAAACAGGTTTTTGTAACTGCGGGGCTTGGAATGGAAGGTTTTAAGAAGGGATTGAAAGGTTTTTATTCGTTTACTTTTCAGAATGGCTTTTTATGCCAAAATTGCATTTATTCTATGTTCATGGACATTTAAGGTATGAGAAACATGGAACATCTATTTATGTTTTGATGAGTGAGAACGACCAACGGGATAGTTCAATAAACTCTGAAACAACTCAATTTTATATAAACCACTTTAAAAATTATAATAACATCAAAGGTGATGAAATTAGCTATAGAAATTAAAGATTTCAAGATTATGTATGGCAAAATGAAGCAGGGGTGCGAATGGTGCAATACACCATTGCAGATGAGATGCCACATACAACTACACCTGATATAGGCTTTAAATTATATGACTGTATGAGCAAGTTCAGCCGTGGAAACAATGGCGAAGTTGTTTATGTCGGAGGTGTTTATAAAGCAAAGTAAAAAATAAGGCAGAGTATTTCCCTCTGCCTTATTTTTATACAAAAACCTTATGAAGGTAACCCCAGTATAAGTAATTTAATGTATATACAATCAACAGTAAGTTTACTGTGCAAGTAATTGTAAGAAGTAGTCTTATTTTTGACTGTAAAGATTTTTTAAGACAGTTATAAAAAACGTTGTAAAAAACAGGTGCCAAAACCATACCTGCCGCAATGGTTACAAGCCATCTAATTCCGCCAAATGGAATAAAAGTGGCGATTATAAGTGCGCCCATGTTTATTCCAGCGGTAACTGCAAAATGCTTTTTGGTAACATCAAGGTCTGTACGGTCAATTTCCTGCGTGCTTTCGTCAATAAAACCCTGCCTTTTATTCCACAATTTGTTACTTTGTCTATCTAGCATAAATGCTATTGCATAACCAACTGCCCAAAGCACAAGTCCTCTAATTAGTCCCAAAACAATCGCTCCTTTAAAATTATATTTCTTCATTATATCTCAAAACCTATGCCATTACAACAAATATAGAGATGTTACTGTAAATATTAAATATTTATTAATCCAATTTATTCCATTGAAATTTAAGGGAAAAATGCTTATAATTAGCATGGAATTAAATATTTAACATAATAGGAGATTTTTATATGAAAAAGCTTATCATCATGTTTTTGGCAATGTCAATGATATTTAGTTTAGTAGCTATCCCTGTTTTCGCATCGGATAATACCGATGACATGAGGGCCGTTTGGGTTTCATCAATATATAATATAGACTTTCCGGCGGTGGCAAACAAAGGTAATGCTGTGGCACAAAAGGCAGAGTTTTCGGACAAACTTGATAAATTCAAGGCTGCGGGCATAAATACTGTTATTGTGCAGGTACGACCTAAAGGAGATGCGCTGTATTCATCAAGTCTTAACCCATGGAGTGAGGTGCTTACAGGAACTCAGGGAAAAAATCCTGGTTATGACCCATTGGAATATATGGTTCAGGAAGTACATAAACGTGGCATGGAGATACATGCTTGGCTTAATCCATACAGAATAACCACATCTGGAACAGATGTAGCGGTACTTGCAGATGAAAATATTGCTAAACAACACCCAGATTGGCTTTTAGAATATAAAAATGCATTAACTCTTGACCCTGCAAATGAAGGCGTTAAGCAGTTTATTTGTGATACAGTTGCAGAGATTGTAAACAATTACGATGTTGACGGTATACATTTTGATGATTATTTTTATCCTTCAGGATATCCGCTTAAAGATGGTGAAACTTTGGAGGGAAGCGAAGCTAACCAGCGTCGTGCTGACGTAAATGACCTAATAAAACGAGTTCATAATATTGTTAAAAGCTGTAATCCCTCAGTGATTTTTGGTGTAAGTCCTATGGGAATATATAAAGATACAACAACTAGTAGCTATTCAATTAAAGGTGGGGAAAGCTATTACAACGTGTTTGCTGATACTCTTGCTTGGGTAAACAATGGTTGGGTAGATTATATTGTTCCACAGGTTTACTGGGAAACTACACATGCCACAGCTGCTTATGAAAATGTGGTTGACTGGTGGAATAACCAAATGAATGGAACTAATGTTAAGCTTTACATAGGAGAAGCAATTTACAAGGACGCCGTAGCGGCAGAAATTGGAACACATCTTTCAATTTGCGATAAATATCCAAATGTAAATGGGAATTTTTACTTTAGTTCAACTAACCTTTTAGCAAACAGGAAAGGGTGTTTGGATACTTTAACAAAAATCTATAATTCATCAGCAAATGTTACAGCGCCAACCGAGGTAGATAAAGATAATTCACCTAATAAAAATTCAACAACGGCAATAAACCCATCGGGTAGTTCCAAAACTGTTGAGGCAGTAAGCAACAAAGCAAAGGTACTTGTGGACGGAAATGAGGCCGAATTTGAGGCTTATAATATTGAAGGCTACAATTTTTTTAAGCTTAGGGATATCGCATATGCACTAAGAGAAACAGATAAGCAGTTTGACACCATTTGGAATGAAGAAGCTCAAGCAATAAATATGGTTACACAAAAACCATATAAAGTGGTAGGCGGAGAGCTTGCATCAAGTAGTTCTGCAAAAGATAAAACAGCTGTAAAATCTGAGGCATTACTTCAGGTTAACGGTATTCGCACACATTGCGATGTGTACAATATAGATGGATACAGTTATTTTAAATTAAGAGATGTTGCGCAGGCTATTAATTTTGGTGTATCATGGAGCGAGGAACAGAACACAATTGGCATTGTAACATTAGTTGGATTTATTGGTAATAATTAGTAGATTTGATTTTGCATATATTAAAAGCGGTAATCACAAATAGTTTATGGTTACCGCTTTTTTCTTTCAAGAACAAAGCCTAAACAATTTCCTTTGTTAGCTCAGCTATTTTTGATTTTGCTTGTTCCAAAACAATCTCTCCTGAAGGCGTTATTGAATAATATTTTCGAATTTTACCACTTATAATTTCTTCTTTTACACTAAGTACACCATTTTTCTCCATTCCGTGCAGAATAGGATACAATGTTCCTGCACTTATATCATAACCGTGTTCCTTTAATTCATCAATCATCCAAGAACCGTAAAACGGTTCTTTTTTTGCATGATGAAGTATATGAATTTGAATAAATCCTAAAAATAATTTCCTTAAAATAGGCTCTTGCATTTCGTTTCCTCCTGTGATAGAATTTAGATATCGAAATTCGATATCGATTGTAGTTATATAAATTTTACTACATTTATCAACTAAAATCAAGGAGGAATTATATGAATATATTCACAGTATTAAATGTAAACTTTCAAAATATTTTAAAGTACTCTAATATAAAAATTGAGGAAAATAAGACAACCTTTATTAGTGGTAAAAGTGGTACTGGTAAAAGTACACTGCTTAAAATTCTAAACGCTTCAGTTCCAGTTGATAGTGGAGAAATTTTCTATAATGGAAAGCCAATTGACAAACACAATACAATCATGCTACGAAAAGAAGTTATGCTTGCCTCTCAAAATGTATTTCTTTTTGATGATACAATAGAAAATAATTTTTTAGAGTATTACCGTTATAGAGAAACAACTCCGCCTGACATTAAAAAAATGCAGGAGTATTTGAATATTTGTGCTGCAAATTTTTCTCTTGATGCTATGTGCAGTCAACTTTCAGGCGGTGAGAGGCAGCGGGTTTTTATTGCAATTTGTCTATCTTTTATGCCAAGGGTTTTAATGCTAGACGAGCCTACATCTGCTCTTGATGGACAAACAGCTAATGAATTGATTAAAAATCTTAAAAGTTATTGCAAAGAAAATAAAATAACTCTTATTTCTATATGTCATGATAAAAATCTGGTAGAACAGTATGCAGATGAAGTTATAAATTTAAATTAGGAGGTGTAACATGAGAGACGTAGTTGTATTAAATTTATTTCAATTTAGCGCAGTTTATTTGTTACTACTAGTTGTGCTTGTAATAATGAAAAAGTGCAAAATAAATCAAAGCAAGCTGCTTGTTATTGGAAGTATTAGAATGACAGTTCAGCTTGTACTGGCAGGATTTGTGCTTACGTATATTTTCAAAAATCCACATCCAGTATTTGTTATTATTTACCTTTTATTAATGATAGGTATGGCAACACACACTGTGTTGTCACGTAATAAAGGGGTGAGTAGCCGTTTCGCATTAATAGTTGCAATATCTCTTTCTGCTACAGGGATTCTAATTATTGCATTTTTTATTCTGGGTGTTGTTGGTGTCAGCTTTTTTAATCCACAATATACAATCCCTATAAGTGGTATGATTGTTGGCAATGCTATGACAGGAGTAAGCCTTGGACTTAAAACCTTTAACGAAAACATAAGAACGCAGAAGCTAAAAATAGATACACTTATAAACATAGGTGCAACACCAAAAAGTATACTAATTCCATTTGTAAATAAGGCTCTTGAAACCGCATTGCTTCCAACACTTAATTCTATGGTTGGCATGGGTGTTATTTCTCTTCCAGGAATGATGACAGGACAAATTTTGTCGGGGACACTTCCCACTACGGCAATTTTATACCAAATTGCTATTATGATTGCAATAACTGTTGTTACCTGCCTTGCAGTATTCTGTTCTTTATTTTTCGGATACAGAACGCTTTATAATAGTCAAAATCAAATGCTTATTTAGTTTTACTAAATTGCAAGAACAGATAATACTGCGTGTTTTTTATTGACACCTAAGGTGGCATACTATAGAATAGAAATAATTTTAATTTTTTGGAGGTATTACAAATGGGAAAACAAATGGAACAATTTGGAGGAAGCAAAGAGTACGTTGTATCACCACAGCTTATGAATTCTGTTAACATAGCAATGGCATTGGAAAAACCACTTCTTATAAAGGGCGAGCCTGGTACGGGAAAAACAATGCTTGCAGAGGCAATAAGCAAGGCACTTGATAAGGAACTTATCATTTGGAACATTAAATCTACAACCAAAGCGCAGGACGGGCTTTATGTTTATGACGTGGTTCAACGTCTTTATGACAGCCAGTTTGGTGGCGATGGAGTAGACGATATTAAAAAATATGTTAAGCTAGGTAAGGTTGGAGAGGCTTTCAATTCCGAAAAGCAAGTAATTTTGTTAATTGACGAAATTGATAAGGCAGACTTAGAGTTTCCTAACGATTTACTTTGGGAGTTAGATAAAATGGAATTCCACATTCCTGAGACAAAGGAAACTGTTAAGGCAAAAAAACGTCCTATAGTAATAATTACATCAAATGCCGAAAAAGAACTTCCGGATGCTTTTTTAAGAAGATGTATTTTTCATTATATCGAGTTCCCATCACAAGAACTTATGGAGGAAATTGTTAAGGTTCATTTTGATAATCTTGACAAAAAACTTTTGGCGCAGGTTATGGAAACTTTTTACTGGATTAGAGATATGGAAATACAGAAAAAACCAAGTACATCAGAGGTTATAGACTGGATTCAGGCTTTAGAAATAGGTGGAATTGACCCTGAGACTATAAAAAAGGAAATTCCTTTTGCAGGTGTGCTTTTAAAGAAAAATGAGGATTTGGAAACTGTTGAGAGAGTAAAAAGAAGATTTAAATACTGAGAAACTTATGTGAGGTGAGAATATGTTTAGTGCCTTTTTTTACCTATTGCGGGCAAAAGGACTGGACGTTTCACTTAACGAATGGCTTACCCTTATTGAGGCACTTGATAAGGGATTGGCACACTCAAGCCTTACTTCTTTTTATTATCTTGCAAGAAGTATACTTGTAAAAAGTGAAACGGAATTTGATAAATTTGACGGTGCATTTCTTGAATTCTTTAAGGATATTCAGTATTTTGAGGAAATTCCTAAAGAACTTTTGGACTGGCTTAATAACCCGTCAGAAAAGAAAAACAATTATGATAAAGAGCAGGATTTGTTTAACCAAAATTTAAGCATGGAAGAAATACAGAAAATGTTGCTGGAGAGACTGCAAGAACAAGATGGAGAGCACAATGGCGGAAAATACTGGGTTGGCACTGGAGGAATGTCTGTTTTTGGCAATGCGGGCAATGCCTCTAATGGCATACGTGTTGGTGGTGAATCTATACGTCATAGTGCTATGCAGGTGGCTAGTGAGCGTAAGTTCCACGATTTCAGAAACGATACAGTTTTGGATACACGTCAGTTTCAAATGGCATTCAGACGCTTACGCCAATTTTCAAGCCGTGTGGACGCACCAAAAACTGAACTTAATATTGATGGCAGCATAGATGAAACTTGCAACAATGCAGGTAACCTAAAGCTGGTGTTTGATAAACCAAGGCAGAATACTGTTAAGGTGCTTTTGCTTATGGATAGCGGTGGTTCTATGGATTATTATTCTAACCTGTGCACTTCTCTTTTTCAGGCAGTAAGCAAATCCAGTCATTTTAAGGATTTAAAGGTTTATTATTTCCACAACTGCATTTATTCCAAGTTGTATACAGACCCATATTGTATACCAGGCAACTGGATAGACACAGAATGGGTGCTTAACAACATAAGCAGTGAGTACAAAGTTATTATAGTTGGTGATGCCTCTATGGACCCTAGTGAGTTAATGGGCAGAAGCTACTATAACTACGGTGCACGTACAGAGGTTACAGGCATGGAATGGCTTAAAAGATTTCAGTACAAGTATGAGAAAATGGTGTGGCTGAATCCTATTGTGGAAATGGGTTGGAGATCAGGTTATTGGCGTCAAACCTATAACATGATAAGCGATGAATTTGACATGTATACACTTACAGTTGCAAACTTAGAAAAAGCATTAAAGAAATTAATTGTTGCAAAATAAATAAAATGCCTTGGAGATTAAAATCCAAGGCGTTATTTTTTTACATGTATTTACGCATGTGTTTCAATGCACTTTTTTCTAAACGTGATACCTGTGCTTGGCTTATACCAACCTCACTGCTTACCTCCATTTGCGTTTTCCCATCGAAAAACCTAAGGCTTAATATATGCTTTTCACGGTCGGTTAAATGGTTCATTGCCTGAGAAATGGAAATGTTCTCAAGCCAATTATTGTCGCCATTTTTATCATCTTTTATCTGGTCCATAATAAACAGGGTATCTCCGCTGTCATGAAAAACTGGTTCATAAAGAGATACAGGGTCTTGAATTGCATCCAATGCCATAACAACATCTTCCTTAGGTAAATCTAATTCCTTGGCTATCTCTTCTATTTTTGGCTCACGCGATAGGGAAGACGTAAGGCGTTCTTTTACCTGAAGTGCTTTGTAGGCAGTATCCCTTATGCTTCGGCTTACTCTTATGCTATTGTTATCGCGCAAATAGCGGCGAACTTCACCTATAATCATTGGAACAGCATAGGTACTAAATTTTACGTTTTGAGTTACGTCAAAATTGTCTATTGCTTTCATAAGACCTATGCAGCCAACTTGAAATAAGTCATCCATTTGCTCTCCGCGGTTGGAAAACCTTTGAATAACACTTAAAACAAGGCGCAAATTCCCGTATATATATTCTTGGCGTGCATGTTTATCACCTTTTTGTATAAGTTCAAAGAGTCTCTTTTTTTCATCATTGCTTAAAATAGGTAATTTTGAAGTGTTAACACCACAAATTTCAACTTTGTTGTAAATCATTTTAATTTCCTCCTTCAATTGGAAGTTTATATAAAAATGATTTCCACCTGAGTGCAAATTATACAAGCAATGAAGTACCAAAATTTCCCTATTTTCATAAGTTGCACAAATTTAAATATAAGATGGACTTTTGAAAATATTGGAAGTATAATTATTTATGGTAATGTTGTTATGTTTTACAATAAGAGGAGGAGTTTAAAATGGGAATGATTGACGAAAACAGCTTAAATATGAGTGGGTATGCAATTGATGAAATTTACGTTGGTATGAGTAAAAGCGTATCAAAAACAATTTCAGAGTCTGATGTTTATACCTATGCAGGTCTCATAGGCGATATTAATCCTGTGCACGTAAATGCCGAATATGCTAAAACTACACGTTTTGGCGAAAGAATTGCACATGGAATGCTCACTGCTTCTTTCTTTTCAACAATAGTAGGTATGCTTATACCTGGTGCAGATGCAATTTATCTTGGTCAAACATGTAAATTTTTACTTCCTGTAAAATTTGGCGATACTATCACTGCCAAGGGCGAGGTTACAAAAGTAATTCCAGAAAAAAGAATTGCTTATATGCATACAACAGTTGTAAATCAGCGTGGAGAGTTAGTTATCGATGGTGAAGCTACTGTTATGGCAAACAAAGTAAGAGAATAATTTTTTTAACAATAGGAGGATTTTTTAGATGAGAATAATGGCTGAAAACACACTTGCAATGGTAGTTGATTACCAGGAAAAACTTATTTCTGTTATTCATGATAACGATAAGGTTGTGGCTAATTCAGAAATACTTATTAAGGGACTTAAAGAATTGGGTGTTCCAATAATAGTAAGCCAGCAATATACAAAGGGACTTGGCCCAACAGTACCTGCAATTTCAAAAGCCTTGGGAGAGTTCACACCTTACGAAAAATCTTCCTTTAGCCTTTGGGGAGAAGATGAAATTAAAGAGGCAATTAAAGCAACAGGCAGAAAGAATGTAATTATCTCTGGAACAGAAGCACATATTTGTGTTCTTCAGACTGTTATTGACTTGCGTGCAGAGGGCTACAATGTGTTTGTGGTTGAGGATTGCGTAGGGTCAAGAAAGACTAACGATAAAAAGTTCGGTTGCAAGCGCGCTGTTGGGGAAGGAGCATTCCTTTGTACCTACGAATCTATTTTATATGAAATGACAGCCGGTGCAGCAAATCCCAAATTTAAAGTAATATCTAAATTAACAAAATAACAATTATTAAGACATCGAATTTAACTTCGGTGTCTTTTTTTGCGCCTATTTGTATGAATAAAACTAGAGGATATACGTTTTCGTTAAAGAAGAAATATAAAGAGAGTGTGCGGATAAATTGTGCATGTTCAAAATAGTGTAATTCAAAAATTAGGAGGAAGAAAAATGGATATAAAATTCAAAAAGATTAGAAACTGTCTTGTTGTTTATCCAACAGGAGAAATTGACCACCATTCATCAGAGGTATTAAAAAAAGAGATTGACCGTCAGTGCGAAAGTACGCTGTCTAAAAATATTATTGTGGACTTTGGGATGGTTAATTTTATGGACAGTTCAGGTATAGGTATGATTATAGGTCGCTACAAATACACACATTTAAAGGGTGGAAAAACAGTTGTAACTGGTGTTAGTGACAATTTAAGAAAAATATTTACACTTTCTGGCCTTGGCAGAATAATAAAAATTTATCCTACAGTAGAAGATGCGGTAGAAAATATTTAGGAGGTATAACTTTATGATATTTGATAATGAAATGATACTGCGTTTTAAAAGCAAAAGTCAAAATGAAGGTTTTGCAAGAATGACAGCGGCAGCTTTTTTGTTGGAACTTGACCCTACAATTACTGAAATATCTGATATTAAAACGGCTGTATCTGAAGCGGTTACAAATGCAATAATACATGGCTACGAGCGAAAAGACGGAATGGTTACAATGCACTGCGGTTACAGCGGTGCAAACATTTACATAGAAGTTATAGATAATGGGAAGGGAATTGACGATATTGAAAAAGCACGTGAACCATTGTATACAACAAAGCCGCATGAGGAACGAAGTGGTCTTGGCTTTACCGTAATGGAAAGCTTTATGGATGAGGTTATTGTAGAATCTGAACCCAATAAAGGTACAAAAATAGTGATGAGAAAAACATTGAAAAGCCTTTTGTGATGGGGTGAGTATATGGCGGACACAATGGAGACCGTAAAGCTGGCGCAGGAAGGCGACATGGATGCAAAAGGCCGACTGGTTAAGGAAAACAGCGGCCTTATATGGAGCATTGTGCGCAAATTTAACGGCCGTGGCGTTGAGATGGAGGATTTATTTCAAATAGGTGCAATAGGATTAATAAAGTGCATAAATAAGTTTGATACTTCATTTAATGTAAAATTCAGCACCTATGCGGTGCCTATGATTATTGGAGAAATAAAAAGATACTTGCGTGATGATGGAATGCTTAAAGTGAGCCGTTCTTTGAAAGAATTGGCACTAAAAGCAAAATTTATGCAGGAGGCACTTTATTTAAAAAATGGTGTTTATCCAACGATA
Organism: Lachnospiraceae bacterium; assembly: GCA_034933685.1. Lineage (GTDB taxonomy): Bacteria > Bacillota > Clostridia > Lachnospirales > Anaerotignaceae > UBA8514. The sequence goes on from JAYFNB010000024.1 coordinate 72,277, forward strand.
AATCAGCTTGCAGAGGAATTGAACGTGGAGCTTGACAAACTTTTGCCAGCACTGGAAGCAACAAAAGAGATAGATTCCATTTATGCTACGGTGTTTCAAAGTGATGGAAGTGAAACCTATTTGCTTGATAGGCTTGCTGACAAAACCCGTGGAGATTATCTTTGTGAGGATAAAATAGCGATAAAAGAGGTTATTAAGAATTTAAGCGCAAGAGAGAGGCAAATAATAGCACTTAGATATTTTGACGATAAAACCCAGACGCAAATTGCAAAAGCATTGGGCATATCACAGGTGCAGGTTTCCAGGCTGGAAAAGAAGATACTAGAAAACATAAAAGCACAGCTTGTATAATTACAGACAATAGTGTAATATAAAATTTTGTTTATTAATGCGCCTTTATATGCTATAATATACCATGATAAAATAGAGTAGTTGCGCAAATTGAATTATGGAAGGATTGTAGTATATGGCTTATAAAAATATGGTTTCCGTTAGGGTATGCGGCAAAACAATGACTCTATCGGGGAATGAATCCGTTGAATACATAACAAAGGTTGCTAATTATATTGAAGATAAGGCTGAGGAACTTAGAAGCAGTGAAAGCTCTAAAAATCTTAGCCCTAATTTAGTTTCAGTGCTCACATCAATAAATATTGCTGATGATTATTTTAAGGAAATTACAAAAAATCAGACCCTTATGGCAGAGCTTGCGGCTGTAAAAAAAGAAATACCAACTGAACCCGTTGTTGCAAAAACAGTTGCCGACAATCTTAGGGCGTTGCTTGATGGCATTAAGGCGGAGGGTGCAAAATTAAAAGAAGAAAATCAAACGCTTAAGGCAGAACTTGAAAAAATAGCAGGCCATAAAAATGAACTTGATGAAAAACTGAAAAACAATGAGAACTTAGTAAATGACCTTAATGAAGAACTGAAACGCAAAGTAGCAGTTATTGACCAGCTTACACTGCTTGTGCAAAGCAGAACTTTTACTAACACAGAAGAAAAGGCGACAGAGATTGTGACAGGGAAGAATGAAGAATCAGAAAAAGAGATAGATAATATGGTTATGCCTGTAGAAATGACGAACGATATAGGTGAAGAGAAAATTGATGAAACTAAAAATGAAGAAGAAGCTGTAACGGAAAGCTTGAAAAATGATGCAGCCGTAAAGCAAAGCCAAATGCAAAAGTCAGAAAACTACAAGCAATTTAGCAAGAAAGATGAAAAAAGACGCCATAAACATCCACACAGACGGTAAACTTAAAGTGTAAAGAGTGCATACTATTTTTTACGACAAATTGAGTAAAAAACTTAAGTAAAATGGATAAATTGAGAAATACTATTGACAGTTATATAAATTGAAGTAGAACCAGGGAGATACAATATGTCGGCTCGGTGTTCTTTAAAAGAGAGGAAGTAAATTATGCAGGAAATTAAAAAACCTGAGCTTTTGTCACCAGCAGGCTCTATGGAAAGCGTTAAAGCCGCAGTAAATAACGGCTGTAATGCCGTGTACCTTGGAGGTCAGCAGTTTAGTGCAAGGCAGTACGCAAGCAATTTTGATATTGAAGAATTAGAGGAGGCAGTGGATTATTGCCATCTTAGAAATGTAAAGGTCTATGTTACCGTTAACACCATTTATAAAGATAAGGAAATGAAAGATTTGCTTAAATTTGTGGCAAAGCTATATGAAATGGGTGTTGACGCTCTTATTGTGCAGGATATTGGTGCGTCAGATTTAATTCATAAAAACTTTCCAGATTTCAAACTTCATGCAAGCACACAGCTTACTAGCAACAATCTTGCAGATGTGAAAGCACTTGCAGAAAAGGGCTTTTGCAAGGTGGTTTTAAGCCGAGAACTTAATTTGGAAGAAATTGAAGCAATAACTGAAAATACAGATATTGAAATTGAAACGTTTATACATGGTGCACTTTGCGTATCTTATTCTGGTCAGTGCATAATGAGCAGTATGCTTGGAGGACGAAGCGGAAACCGTGGTCGTTGTGCCCAAACTTGTCGGTTGCCCTACTCACTTTACAACGATTACAATAAAATTGAAGATGGGCATTTGCTTTGCCTTAAAGATATTGAAACAATTACAATTTTGCCGCAATTAATTGAAGCTGGCATTTCGTCTTTCAAAATTGAAGGAAGAATGAAAAACCCTGAATATGTAGCAGGTGTTACGCGTATATACAGAAAATATATTGATATGTATTTTGAAAATCCTGATAGCTACAGAGTTGATGAAAAGGATATGAAAGTTCTTTTACAGCTTTTTAACCGTGGAGGCTTTACAGAGGGCTATTACAACAACCACTCTGGCAGCGGCATGATGAGTATAGAAAGACCAAAAAGCTGGGGTGTTAAGGTTGGGTTTATTGACTCTTATGATAAAAAATATGGACGTGCCTCTATTCGTACAAGAGAACCACTTACTCCTGGTGATGGCATTGAAGTATGGACGCAGAGAGAGCCACACACAGGCACTAACATAAACAAAGCGTCACGTCCTGGAGAAGTTATAAGTGTTATGGTTAAGGGTGATGTAAGCAAGAATGATGCTGTATACAAAACTCATGATAAGACACTTTATGATGAACTTAAAAAAAGCTACCAAAAAGATGAACGGACAAAAGAAATTTTTGGAAAGTTTACGATGGTTATTGGAAAACCTATGGAACTTACACTTTGGGATAATGAGGGTAACAAGGTGTCTGTAACAGGGGATGAGGTTCAGCAGGCACAAAATCAGCCTTTAAGCAAGGAAAAAATTGAAACACAGCTTATGAAAACAGGCGGAACAGCTTTTGAAATGACAAGCCTTGAAATTGTTGGAGACGATAATGTATACATGGGAATGAGCCAGCTTAATCAATTAAGACGAGATGGTGTTTCAGCTCTTGAAGAAGCAATAAAAGCATCTGCAAAACATAAGAATGCAGAGATTTCAATAAAAGCCTTTGAAAATGATGAACAATTTGTATATGACAAAAAGCTAAATGTGCTTGTAAATGATATTTTGCAGTATAAGGCAGCAATTGCTAATGATGGCATAAACATACTTTACTTTGAACTTAGTGACGACTTTGAAGAAAATTATCAAGAATGTATTAAAGAATGCCATGAGGTTGGGATTAAGCTGTTTGCGGCTGTTCCACGTGTGTATAGGCAGTACAGTGAGAAAATCTATGGAAGTTTTCTTGAAATGCTTAAAACAAGTGATATTGACGGTTTTTTGGTGCGCTCACTAGGCCAGTTAGGGGAATTTAAAGCATCAGGCAAGGCTGTAAATGTTGATTTTGGCTTAAATATATTCAATTCTGCTGATGTAGCATTCTGGGAAGAGGCTGGAGCGGCAGAAATGTGTATTTCACCAGAGCTTAATTTGTCTGAGCTTAATTCTATGGCAGATAAAAATTGTGAAATGTTAGCGTATGGCTATCTTCCTTTAATGACAACGCATCAATGTCCGGTAGGTGCATTTGCAGGAAACAAAAAGGAAGGAATGTTCTGTGAACTTAAAAATACCAGTGGAAACTATTATCTTAAGGACAGAAAAGGAGAAGTATTTCCTTTATTCACAGATTGTAAGCAATGTGTTTGCACGGTTTTAAATGGTAAGCCATTGTTTACATTAAAGTTCTTTGACGAAATACTTGCATCTCCTACAGGAAGTATACGTTTGTTGTTTACGAAGGAAACTGCAAGTGAAACAGACAGAATTATAAAGGCATATAGAGATTGCCTTAAAGATTGGGTTAACCCAAGTATGAGAGCAACAACACTTATTAACGAAATGGCTGAAAAGGGCAGTACAAAAGGCCACTATTTCAGAGGTATAGAATAGAAGTGATAAAATGTTTGACTTATTTATTAAATTCAGCAGTTATTTATTTGTGCTTTATATTGTTTTGTTTTTATACAATGGCATTGCACTGGCATTAGATTATGCTGGTCTTACAAAACAAAGCCACATCCATGCTGTTTTTACAGGGCGCACACTTATTGTGTTTATGCACATAACTGCATTTTTAATACTTTCCTATAACCGAGAAACCTTCGCCTATAATAAAGACATACTTATTATAGGCGCACTTGGTTTGGCTTTTATTATGGTTGTAAATTATATGGCAAACTTAATTTACAAGGATAGCTGCCCGCTGATATGGAACTGCGTCTTTTTTTTGTTGGACGTTGGTATTATTATGTTGCAACGGCTTAATCCTGCCCTTGCTTTTAAACAGCTGATTTGGATTATGCTTGGCTTTTTTATAGCAATGTGGATACCTGTTGTTTTAAAACTAATTCCAAGATTCGAGGCATTTGAAATGATGTATATAGTGCTAAGCTTTGTGCTTATTCTTTCAACCCTTGTGTTGGGGAGTAAAGAATATGGTTCCACAAACTGGATTTATATAGGGTCTTTCAGCTTTCAGCCATCTGAAATTGTTAAGTTTCTTTTTGTTTTTTATCTTGCAAGTGTTTTCAGAAAAAAAATAGATCTAAAAGAACTTATAATCACAGGTGGACTATCGGCAGGAATAGTTGTACTTTTAGTATTTCAGAAAGATTTGGGAAGCGCGCTGATTTTCTTTCTTACATATATGACAATGCTCTATACAGCCACTTCAAATGAAATTCTGTTCATTGGCGGCGTTGGTGCTGCATCTGTGGCAAGTGTTGTTGCTTATAAGCTTTTTAGTCATGTACGTGTGCGTGTTGCCGCATGGAAAAATCCGTGGGCAGATGTAGACAGTGGTGGATACCAAATAGTTCAGTCGCTTTTTGCTATAGGCACAGGTGGTTTTTTGGGCAGTGGTCTTACAAAGGGTATGCCCCTTAGCATACCTGTTGTTAGCAAGGACTTTATATTTGCGGCAGTTTGCGAGGAATTTGGCACAATATTCGGTATTTGTATTGTTGGCATTTTTATTTTACTTTTTGCGAGAGGGTTTGCTATTGCCTTTAACAGCAAAAGGCGTTACTACAGCCTTATTGCAGCTGGATTTACGGCAATGATGGCTTTTCAAACTTTCCTTATTATTGGTGGTGTAATTAAGCTTATTCCACTTACAGGTGTAACACTTCCTTTCATAAGCTACGGTGGTAGCTCTGTTGTGGTAAGCATACTTACAATAGGGATTTTGCAATGGCTTTGCGGATGGCAGCACACCCTTGACAAAGAGGAGGACGCAAATAATGAATAGCAGTAAAAATAGTATAAAACGGATTTTTGTGTTAATAATTTTAATGTTTTTACTTGTTATATTTTATATGCTTAAAATAGTGGTGGCAGACAGTAAAACAATGATAACTAATTCCTACAATCCGCGCATAAATACAACAGATAACTCTATTAAGCGTGGCTCAATTAAAGATATTGACGGAACGGTTATGGCATACAGTGAAAAAAATGGTGACACTTACGTAAGAAAATATGTAGATGGAACATACTCTGCCCACGTACTTGGCTACACAGGTGCAGGGAAGGCAGGAATTGAGGCAAACCAAAATTTTACACTGCAAAAGCTGGATAATGAAACCTTTCAGCGTATTAATTCCTTTTTAACTGGCAGTGAGGTTGAAGGAAACAGCGTAGTGCTTACTGTAGACCATTATCTACAAAAAATAGGCACAGATTTGTTGCGCACAAATAATGGTGCAGTAGTTGTGGTTGAAGTGAAAACAGGAAGAGTATTATGTATGACAAGCAAACCTAATTATGACCCACAAACAGTTGCTGAAAACTGGGATATTCTTAGACAAAGTGAAGACAGCCCTATTCTAAACAGGGCAACACAAGGTGTTTATACACCTGGATCTACCTTTAAAATAGTTACAGCTATTGCTGCAATGCGAAACATTCCTGATTTTGACAGCTTTACTTATACGTGTACTGGCGAGGAAAGTTTTCAGGATAAGGTGATACATTGTAATAAAAATAAAGCACATGGCGAGGTTAACCTTACATCTGCTTTTGCACAAAGTTGTAATTGCTATTTTTCAGAGCTAGGCAAAAAAATTGGGCCTCAGAAATTGCGCGAAACTGCAGACAGCCTTGGATTTAATCAAAGCTTTAGTTTCGACTTGAACACCAGTAAATCAACGGTGCTAATCGAAGGCAATTCAACAGAAAGTGAGTTGGTGGAAACCTCCATTGGTCAGGGAAGAACAACCGTTACACCACTGTTTATGGCTTCTCTTACAGCGGCAATTGCTAATGATGGGGTTATGATGCAGCCTTATATTGTGGACCATATTGAAAATTACAGTGGTAAAACTGTTTCCACAAATCTTCCTAAAACAGTAGGCACAATTATTTCATCAAGTGAAGCAAAAAATCTTAAAGAAATGATGGTTGAGGTTATTAACAGAGGAACTGGATTTAATGCCAGTAGCGAATATTTTCAGGTGGCAGGCAAAACAGGTACAGCTGAAAACCCTAACGGTACTGACCATTTATGGTTTGTAGGCTTTGCACCAGCCGAGGAACCAGAATATGCGGTTGCAGTGGTGCTTGAAAATGGAGACGGAAGCATGAATGCTGGAGTTATTGCAAGGAAAATGCTTTATAACGCAATAAATCGAGAAGAAAATCAATAAAATTTTGTTTTTTAAGCAGACTAGATACATAGTCTGCTTTTTTGTAGGAGGTTTTTATGCTTATTCAGCTTGCACTTGCACCTGTTTTGTTGTTTCTGTTTTTTATGTTTATTAAGGATAAATACGAAAAAGAACCACTTATTTTGCTTTTTGTTGGGGCAATATATGGAGCATATCTGGCAGCTCCTGTGCTTGCAATTGATGTTCTTTTAATGGGTTTAAAAATTGGCGAAAAATATCCTGTAATATTTTCTGCATTTGTTACTTCTGCTGCAAATGAAGAAGGAATGAAACTACTATTTTTGATGTTTTTAATGCATAAAAACAAAGAGTTTAATGAGCCGGTGGATGGTATCGTATATAGTGTTTTTATAGCCCTTGGTTTTGCCGGCGCAGAAAATATTATTTACGTTTTGAGTCCTACACTTGGAGGTGTTGGAACAGCCTTACAACGTGCAATTTTTTCTGTACCAGGGCATGGACTTTTTGCTATTGCAATGGGCTATTACTTTGCGTATTGGCATTATTATAAAAAAGGAATGAAATATCTTTTTCTTGCGTTTTTTGTTTCATGGTTCTTACATGGATTATATAATTTTATTCTTCTTATTGATGCAAGTTGGTATTTGTTTATTTTTATTCCGTATCAATTACTACTATGGATGGGTGGAATTTTAAAAATTAATACTATGCTTAAAGCTTCTCCATTTAAGTTCTTGAAAAATCACTAAAAAAGAGTTATACTTATTTCAATGGACAATTAATATTGAAATACGGAGGGCTTAAATGTGATAGAAGCAGTGAGTTGCGGCGGCATAGTGATTCACAAATGGAAAATACTGCTTCTCTACAAAAATCAAAATGGCAAATATATGGGTTGGGTACTTCCAAAAGGAACAGTTGAGGATGGGGAAAATCACAGCCAAACGGCATTAAGGGAGGTTAACGAAGAAACAGGCTCTGTTGCTGAGATAATTAAATATGTAGGGAAAACCCAGTACAATTTCCGTGGTGATGAGGATATGGTTAACAAAACGGTGCATTGGTATCTTATGGAAACTGATTCCTTCTATAATAAACCGCAAAGTGAAGAGTTTTTTGCTGACGCAGGGTTTTACAAGTTCCATGAGGCTTACCATCTGCTTAAATTTAACGATGAAAGGCAGATTTTAAAAAAAGCGTATCAGGAGTATAGTGAGCTTAACAAAAATGGTTTTTTTAACAAAAAGAATTTTTTCAAAAGTTATAGCCAATAATAATCTTTAGGAGGTGCTTTTATGAAAAACTTTAGTATTGATGAATTAAAAACTTTGTTAACAGATGTTAAAAATGCAGAGAATAGGAAAACTCTTTACATTATTCTTGGTGTTTTTGTTACGTTGTTGGCTATTACGGCAGGGCTTGTTGCTTTGCTCGTAAAAAAACATTGCGTGTGTTGCGATTGTGATGATATGTATGATGAATGGGACGACGAAGAAGATGAGGAATGTTTCGAAGATGATTTTGAAACTGAAAAAAAATAATGTGAAAGTGAAGAGGTGGGCGTTGCTCACCTTTTTTTGATTCAGTTTTTTGTTGCCAAAATTTTGAAGTGGTGCTATAATATATAAGCAGTTTGCAAAAAAAATATGCAGCATAGTGATTTTTGTTGTTGAGGTTTTTATAAAACTAAATATATTTGCTGGTGTGGCTCAATGGTAGAGCACTTCACTCGTAATGAAGGGGTCTGTGACTGTTGATAAGGTAGGATAATCAAAAACATACAAACAATAAATCAAAAGTGGTTTATGACAAATAAAAATTGAGGGTGGAAATACCCACCCTCTTAAATATGCTACTGTGGCTCAGTTGGTAGAGCAGCTGATTCGTAATCAGCAGGCCTGTGACTGTTGATAAGGTAGGATAATCAAAAACTTACAAATTATAAATAAAAAGTGGTTTATGACAAATAAAAATTGAGGGTGATGATACTACCCTCTTAAATATGCTACTGTGGCTCAGCTGGTAGAGCAGCTGATTCGTAATCAGCAGGCCAGGGGTTCGAGTCCCCTCAGTAGCTTCAGACCCTCTAACTTAGGTTAGGGGGTTTTTCTGTTGCCCCAAATTTGTTGACCATTTGGGAAACGTGAGCAACAGGGTATAGTGGTAAATTTTAAATAACACAATTTTTGGCATATTCAAGCCAGTTGGCTGGATGAACATAGTATTACTGTTATTGTTATAAGAAAAGGTTTGGACATAGCAAATAAGTAAATTAATGAGAGGTTATCAGTATATTACTCAGTATATTACTCAGGGGATGAGGAATGACCTTTTGAATAGATTGAATTCTTCAAAAAAGCTATTTATCAGGGTACAGAGTTTTTTTGCAATAGTTTGACAAATACCTGCCAATTTGTATTTTTCTTACATTTACGCCTTTTTATTTTTAAAAAGAATGGTATAATTATACTTATATTGGTAGGTGAGGTGGTAGTGTGAAGCGAGAAGTATCTTCTTTCATAGATAGGTATGTAAAAGAAATTAGAGATAGTAGTGCAGCAGTCTTTATTGGAGCAGGATTTTCCAAAAGTTCTGGATATGTAGATTGGAAAAATCTTTTAAGAAGTATAGCTTATGAGTTGGATTTAGATGTAGACAAAGAGTATGATTTAGTTTCACTAGCACAGTACAGTTATAATAAAAACAGGAACAGAAGTATAATTAACGATGTGATTTTCGATGAATTTTCACTAGAAAAAGAAATAGATGAAAATCACAAAATATTATCTAGACTTCCTATTTTTACATATTGGACAACAAATTACGATTCATTAATTGAGGATGCACTAAAAGAGGCACAGCGTGTAGTTGATGTAAAATATAATAACAAGCAACTCTCAATAACAAAACCCCATAGGGATGCAATCGTCTACAAAATGCATGGGGATAAAAATAATCCCGATGATGCAATAATTATTAAAGATGATTATGAAAAATATTATCATGAGCATGCGCAGTTTATTACTGCTTTAAGCGGTGATTTAATTTCAAAAACCTTTTTGTTTATAGGATTTAGTTTTTCTGACCCTAATATTGATTATATTCTTAGTAGAATTCGAATTGATTATGGGGAAGAAAATCGAAGACAGCACTATGCTCTCATGAGGAAAATTCAACAAAGTGATTTCCAGGAAAAAGCAGATTATGAATATGCTAGTCGGAAACATGAATTGTTTATAGATGACCTTAATCGTTACAATATTAAAGCACTTATGCTTGATGACTACGCAGAAATCACGCATATTCTTCGAGAGATATATACACGATTAAACTATAACAATATCTTTATTTCTGGTAGTGCTACTGAGTATGGGGACTTTGACGAAAAAGAAGCACTACAATTTATTCACTTGCTAAGCAACAGATTAATCCGCCAAGAATTTAATTTAATTTCAGGGTTTGGTTTGGGTGTAGGAAGTTCAGTAATAACTGGTGCATTAGAAGAAATTTATATGAAACGTAAAACTATTAACGAAGATAGATTACTTCTACGCCCTTTCCCACAGGGGATTGAAAATGAACACACCCGTAATATGCTATGGGCAAGTTATCGAGAAGATATGATATCACGTGCCGGTATTTCAATATTTGTGTTTGGAAACAAATTTAATGATAAGACAAATCAAGTCGTACTTGCAAATGGAATGCGTTCTGAATTTGAGATTGCATGTAAATGTAACAATTTAATTATACCAGTTGGCTGCACTGGCTATATTGCTCAAGAAATATGGACAGAAATTCATAAAGATTTAGAGAAATTCTATCCAAACGTAGACCAAGAGTTAATTTCTGCATTTGATAGGTTGAATTGTAAAACCAATATAGAGGATACTGTAAATAATATTGTAGAGTTTATAAGACTGTTAAGGAGGAATTAGTAATGGCAAAGAGACAGGTGTTTTTCAGTTTTGAGTACAACAAGGATGCATGGAGAGCCAGTGAAGTTAGAAACATGGGAAAGGTAGACGATAGTTCAACCTTTTCTGATAACGATTGGGAAGAAGTGAAATCAAAAAAAGATTCTGATATTAAAAAATGGATAGATGAGCAAATGGCTAAGCGCTCATGCTTAGTTGTGTTGATTGGAGCCTCTACCTCTGGTCGTAAATGGATTAATTATGAAATAGAAAAAGCACATGAGCTTAAAAAAGGTATTGTTGGAATTTATATCCACAACTTAAAAGATAGTGATGGAAATCAGACAACAAAGGGTAGCAATCCATTTTATCAGATTTATATTGGTAAAGATAATGAACGTTTGTCAAAGTATGTGACGTGCTTTGATTCTACATACAAATTAAGCCAAAATGCTTATAAGGATATTAAGAATAATATAGAACAATTGATAGAAGATGCAATCACTAATAGTGGAACTTATTAATTTGTTTTACGAGTACATAACTATTTCAAGTGAACTTAAATTCCTTGAAATCTCAACCTTTCAAAAAGTGTAATTCTCAAGGGAAATTGAATAGATACGCACACTTTTTGTTCTCAAATGATTGGCTTTACAGCATTTTAAGTTCAAGTCTCACGATGAAGCAAGACACGGCATAGCCTTTTAGGGTCTCTTGAACAGATACTTCAAATAAGCAAAATTACAACAAAAGTCCCTTGACACTATGAAACGTCCTATTGTCAAGGGGTTTTGTATTTTGTACATGGTTTGATTATAGGGAGTGGTTGTCCTTTCAACCACACTGAAATATATGTTTTTGAAAATCTCAAGGTATTTGAGGAAGTTAACAGAGTTTTTGCTGGAAAAGACCCTTCTATTGAGTTCATTTCCTTACAAACACCTATCAACCACTTGCAACACAAGGGTTCATGGAAAGTTTTCTTTTCCAATTACGCTAAACAGACAACTATTCTTGAAAATACACTTACAAAAGCATTGGTTTAGGTTGTAATTGTGTCCAAAGGTTCGCTGTGATATAATGGAAATAATATGTAGAATTATATACTCTTAGGGGGAAATATCATGGCTGATAACAGCATTAAAATAGGTTTTGAAAAACAGATTTGGGACGCTGCCTGCGTACTGTGGGGGCATATCCCTGCGGCTGAATATAGAAAAGTAATTGTAGGCCTTATCTTCTTACGCTATATATCTAGTGCGTTTGAGAAGAAATATGAGTCGCTGGTTGCTGAGGGCGACGGCTTTGAGGATGACAGAGATGCATATGCAGAAGATAATATTTTCTTTGTTCCGGAAGAAGCACGTTGGTCTTACATTTCCGCTGCTGCTCATACTCCTGAAATTGGAACTGTCATTGACAACGCAATGAGAGCCCTTGAGACTGAAAATAAAACACTAAAAAATGTATTACCCAAGAACTACGCAAGCCCAGATTTGGACAAGCGTGTTTTGGGTGATGTTGTTGACCTGTTTACCAATATGAATATGGACGATACCGAGGAAAGTCAAGACCTACTTGGTAGAACCTATGAATACTGCATCGGTCAATTTGCCGCTTATGAAGGTGTTAAAGGCGGTGAATTCTACACGCCTGCAAGCATTGTAAAAACCATTGTATCTATCCTAAAACCATTCGAGGACTGTAGGGTTTATGACCCTTGCTGTGGCTCTGGTGGCATGTTTGTTCAGTCTGTCAAGTTCTTGCAAGCACATAGTGGAAATCGCAACCGCATCTCTGTCTATGGTCAAGAATCCAATGCTGACACTTGGAAAATGGCAAAAATGAATATGGCTATTCGTGGAATTGACGCAGACTTTGGGCCATATCAAGCAGACACCTTCTTTAATGACCTGCACAAGTCTTTAAAGGCAGACTTTATTATGGCGAACCCACCATTTAACCTTTCTAACTGGGGACAGGATAAATTAAAGGACGATGTGCGTTGGAAATATGGTACACCACCTTCTGGTAATGCTAACTACGCATGGATTCAACATATGATTCACCACTTAGGTCCTAATGGTAAGATTGGTCTTGTTCTTGCTAATGGTGCTTTGTCCTCGCAAACTAGCGGTGAGGGTGAAATCCGTAAGCGTATTATTGAGGATGATTTGGTAGAGGGCATTGTTGCCATGCCTACTCAGCTCTTTTATAGCGTAACAATTCCAGTTACCTTGTGGTTTATCAGCAAGAACAAAAAGCAAAAGGATAAGACCTTATTTATTGACGCTCGAAAAATGGGCTATATGGTAGACCGTAAACACAGAGATTTTACTGAAGCAGATATTAACACCTTGGCAGACACCTTTACGGCATTCCAAGAAGGAACTTTGGAGGATGTAAAGGGATTTTGTGCGGTGGTGGAAACTGCCGATATTGCAAACCAGGACTATATCCTAACCCCCGGACGCTATGTAGGCATAGAGGAACAAGAGGATGATGGAGAACCATTTGAGGAGAAAATGACCCGCCTTACCGCTGAACTGTCTGAAATGTTTGCTAAATCCCATGCACTTGAGCAACAGATAAGTGAGAAACTGGGGGCAATTGGATATGAAGTATGAGTGGAAAGAGTATTCCTTAAGTCAAATTGCAGATTTCAACCCCAAAGAAAGCATTAAAAAAGGTGATTATGCAAAGAAAATTCCTATGGAAAAGTTGCAACCATATTGTAGAGATATTCCTTCATTTGAAATGTCAAAATTCTCTGGTGGAACTAAATTTAGAAATGGTGATACCATTATGGCAAGAATAACTCCTTGCTTGGAAAATGGAAAGATTGCCAAAGTTAATATACTAGATGACAACGAAGCGGGATTTGGCTCAACCGAGTACATTGTATTTAGGGCTAAACCAAATATAACGGATGCAGACTATTTGTATTATTTGGTATGCAGTCCCTTTGTCAGGGAATCCGCAATAAAATCAATGGTTGGTTCTTCAGGGAGGCAACGAGTTCAGACAGATGTACTTCAAAATCTAAAATTAGAAGTGCCACCATACAAAGAACAGATAATAATCGGAAAGGTACTTAAAGCCCTCGATGATAAAATTGAACTCAACAACAAGATAAATGAAAACTTAGAGCAGCAGGCACAGACGACTTTCAAGTCTTGGTTTGTGGATTTTGATTGTTTTGATGAAGAGTTTGTTTTATCTCCAATTAACATATTAATACCATCTTCCTTGAAAATGTGTAAAATAGAAGAAATTCCACATGTTTTGGAATCTGGCAAAAGGCCTAAAGGTGGTGCTGTTAGTGAAGGCATTCCAAGTATTGGCGCAGAAAATGTAAAAAAACTTGGTGTTGTAGATTTTTCGTCGGGGAAATTCATACCAAAAGACTTTGCTGCTTCAATGAAAAAAGGATTAGTAAACGGCTATGAGCTTATGCTCTATAAAGATGGCGGAAAACCAGGAACATTCAGTCCTCATTTCTCGATGTTTGGAGAGGGCTTTCCTTACGAGACATTTTATATTAATGAACATGTTTTTAAACTTGATTTTGGTAACCGTGGAATCAATGAATTTGCGTACTTTTACTTTCAAACAGAATATGTGCTGAATTGGCTATCAAATAACGGTGGTAAAGCGGCCGTGCCTGGAATTAATCAACAAGATATTAAAAATGTATATATATTTGATATAACTCATCCAAAAGTAATAGAATTTTCGGATTGGGTTCAGCCGTTCTTCACGCAAATACTGAGCAACTGTGCACAAAATCATAAATTGGCTAGTTTGCGTGACACCCTACTCCCAAAACTCATGTCAGGGGAGATAGATGTGTCTGATATGCAAATATAATCTAACAAAGGAGGGCTGTCTTAAGTGGCTAAAAGACGTATAAAATCTGTTAAGGATGAACTTGTAAAGAAATCTAGAGAAGCAGTTCTTGCGGCAGTGCAAATTTATAATAATCCACAGGTGACATTTAAGGCAGAGTCCTTTATTTCTCTTGCCGTCATTGGCTGGACTTATTTATTACATGCGTATTATAGAGATAAGAAAATAGATTACAGGTATTACCACTCAAACGGAAAAAAGAAAAATTATGATAAAACGAAATACGGTGCTTATAAGCACTGGGAACTAGAACGTTGCCTTAATTGTGATGAATGCCCACTTGATAAAGATACTATTGCAAATTTGCGGTTTCTGATAGGCATACGACACGAAATAGAGCACCAAATGACAGATAAAATTGACGAGTACCTTAGTGCTAAACTCCAGGCCTGTGCAATCAATTTTGATTATTACATTACCAATCTATTTGGAGATAGATACAATCTGAGTAAAGAACTGTCCTTAGCCATTCAATTTTCACCACTATCACCTGAGCAACAGCAAGAATTAAGAGCCAATACTCATATAACTACTAATATCCAAAATTTTATAGTGGATTTTGAAAATGAACTTTCAGAAGATTCGTTAAAGAATTCTCGGTATGCATACAGGGTTGTTTTTCTTCCTGTAAACGTTAACAGGAAAGGTCAAGCGGATAAAGTGGTTGAATTTATTAAAAGTGATTCGCCTTTGGCTGAGGGATTGGAAAAAACCTATGCGTTGATTAAGGAAACTGAGCGAACAAAGTATTTGCCTAGTCAAATTGTTGCGAATGTTAAATCACAGGGATATAGTAAATTCTCAATGACAAAGCATACCGCACTTTGGAAATCTAAAAACGCAAAAGATAAAGGCATAGGTTATGGGGTAATGGTGGCTAATACATGGTATTGGTATGATTCTTGGCTACAATATGTTCTAAAATATTGCGAAGAGAATCGCACAGTATTTATATAGGGGGGATTTGATATGTCAGCATTTTACACCGAAGCAGACTATGAAAACTCTATAATAGAATTATTCCGTGACCTTGGTTACACTTATGCTTATGGTCCTAATGTGGAGCGTGATTTTACAAGCCCTCTTTATGATGAAGTGTTGGAAGAAAGTATAAGACGGATTAATAAAGGTGCACCCTATGACGCAGTGCAGGATGCTATTTTCAAGATAAAGAACTTTGAAAATGGTGAATTGGTACAGAAAAATGCTGTATTTATGGACTATCTCCAAAATGGTGTTGAGGTTCGCTATCTTGAAAAAGGTGAAGAACGCTCTATGCTTATCTACCTGGTGGATTTTGAGAACATAAACAACAATTCCTTTATCATTGCTAATCAATGGACATTTGTTGAAAACAGCGAGAAAAGGCCTGATGTTATTTTGTTCTTAAATGGTCTGCCTGTGGTTTTAGTAGAATTAAAATCTCCTTCTCGTGAAGAAACGGATGCGTCAGAGGCTTATTTGCAACTACGCAACTATATGCATGAGATACCTTCTATGTTTATCTATAATGCTGTCTGTGTGTTGAGCGACCAACTGACCTCAAAGTCTGGCACTATCACCTCGGGTGAAGATAGGTTTATGGAGTGGAAAACCAAAGACGGAGATTATGAAAACACACAGTATGCCCAGTTTGACACGTTTTTTGAAGGTATGTTTTCAAAAGAGCGACTATTGGATTTAATCAAGAATTTTATCTGTTTTTCCAATGACGGTTCTTCTATGATTAAGATATTAGCAGGATACCACCAGTATTTTGCGGTAAAAAAAGCCGTTGAATCTACCAAACACGCAACAGTGACAGATGGAAAAGGCGGTGTGTTCTGGCATACACAAGGTAGCGGTAAATCCTTGTCTATGGTGTTCTATGCACATCTGCTGCAAGAGGCATTGGATAGCCCCACTATTGTTGTGCTTACGGATAGAAATGACTTGGATGACCAACTGTTTGGGCAGTTTGCAAAGTGCAAGGATTTTCTACGTCAAGACCCAGTACAAGCCCAAAGCAGGGAGCATTTGAAGACCCTACTTGCAGGAAGAAAAGCAAACGGTATATTCTTCACCACTATGCAGAAGTTTGAAGAATCCCACGAGCCACTATCCGAGCGCAGAAATATTATCGTCATGGTGGATGAGGCACACAGAGGACAGTACGGATTGGACGAAAAGGTCAAACTGGTCACTAATGAACAAGGCGAAGAAGAAGCGAAGGTTGTTATTGGAACGGCTCGTATTATCAGAAACAGCCTACCAAATGCAACTTATATCGGATTTACAGGGACGCCCATTTCCTCAAAAGACCGCAGCACTCGGGAAGTGTTTGGTGATTACATAGACGTTTATGATATGACACAAGCGGTAGAAGACGGAGCAACAAGACCTGTTTACTATGAAAGCCGTGTCATTAAACTTAACCTAGACAAAGAAATCCTAAAACTGATTGATAGTGAATATGACCTTATGGCTGAAAATGCAGATTCTGAGGTTGTCCAAAAGAGCAAGCAAACACTAGGTAAAATGGAAGCCATATTAGGGGCGGATTCTACCTTGGATTCGTTGGTGGCAGATATTCTTGACCACTACGAGAATTACAGAGCCAATGAGCTAACAGGTAAGGCAATGATAGTCGCTTATTCAAGAGGTATAGCACTTCAGATATATAGAAAAATCCTTGCCATTCACCCCGACTGGACAGAAAAAATTGCTGTGGTTATGACATCTAGTAATAAAGACCCAGAAGACTGGCGAGAGATTATCGGCAATAAATCTCATAAAGACGAACTTGCCAAGAAGTTTAAGGACAACAGCAGTCCACTCAAAATAGCCATTGTAGTAGATATGTGGTTGACAGGGTTTGACGTTCCATCCCTTGCTACTATGTATGTGTACAAGCCTATGAGCGGTCATAACCTTATGCAGGCCATAGCAAGAGTAAACCGTGTATTTGGTGATAAAGAGGGCGGCTTGGTTGTGGACTATGTTGGTATAGCCTCTGCCCTAAAGCAAGCCATGAATGACTACACTAAGCGGGATAAAAAGAATTACGGTGATACGGATGTTAGCAAGGTTGCATATCCAAAGTTCCTTGAAAAACTATCCGTTTGTCAGGATATGTTCCATGGATTTGACTTTTCAAAGTTTATGGATGGAACGAATTTAGAGCGAGCAAAGACCATGAGTGGTGCAGTGAACTTTATTATTGCTCGTGAAAAAGAAGCGGAGAAAGATATTTTTGTCAAGGAAGCACTTATGCTACATCAGGCATTATCTCTTTGTTCGTCGTTGGTAGAAAAATCTATGCGTCTGGAAGCAGCCTTTTTTGAATCTGTCCGTGTTCTCGTTATGAGACTGACAAATCAAGGCACAGGTAAGAAAATTTCACTACCGGAGATGAACGCTCATATCAACGAATTATTGAAACAGAGCATTCAAAGCGACGGAGTTATCAATCTATTTTCAGACGTTCAGCAAGAGTTTTCTCTATTCGACCCTAAGTTCTTAGAAGAAGTTGCAAATATGAAGGAAAGAAATTTAGCGGTTGAACTACTTAAAAAACTTATCGCAGAACAGATACAAGTTTATCGCAGAACCAATGTGGTGAAGTCAGAGAAGTTTTCAGATATTATTCAGCGTGCTATGAATGCTTACCTCAATGGGATGCTAACTAATGAAGAAGTTATAGAAGAATTAATGAATTTGGCAAAACAAATTGCAGCAGCAAAGGCTGAAGGCGATTCCCTCGGTTTATCCGAGGATGAGTTAGCATTTTATGATGCACTGACAAAACCACAAGCAATTAAGGATTTCTATGAAAATGCGGAACTTATTGCTATTACCAAGGAATTGACTGATACGCTGAAAAAGAATAAAACCATTGACTGGCAAAAGAAAGATTCTGCAAGAGCCAGAATGCGTATGCTAATTAAGAAGTTATTGAAGAAACATAAATACCCGCCTGAGGGAATGGAAGATGCTGTTCAGACAGTTATGACCCAATGTGAACTTTGGACTGATAGGGTTATGGCAGTATAAAGAAGAACAAAAAGTGGGTATATATAGTTTTATGTTTAACAGTAGGAAACGTCCTATTGTCCAGTTGATTTTAAGGATTGGTTGTCATTTCAACCATAGCGGATTATGTTTTTGTAGAAATCTTAGGGAAAATTGAAGGGTAGAAATCAGGTTTTGGGGGGTGAAAAATGGACTTCCTTGAGTAGTTCCTATAACCCTTGAATTAAATATATTTAAGTATGCATGCTTATTGCGTGATGTTGGCCATGCTCCCTTCTCACACAAGCAATCTGTCGTTTTTGTGGTTTTAGAGATTTAAAGCTTGATTGATACGGATATTTGAAAGTTCTAATTATAATATTTCAGTAGCTATTAACAATTCTTTGTGATATCCTTTGTAACTAACAAAGGAGGTGCTACAATGCCAAAACGATTAGACGATCTATATCACTGCTTTTATAAGTCGCAAGAGTTGACAGAGTTAAAATCTTCAATTGAGGAAAATCATAAGATACTGATTGAAAATCTCTCTGATGGAGATAGAAAAATGGTTCTTAGGATTATTGATGCTGAAGAAATGATTTGTAACTATCAAAGCAAGGCAAGTTTTATACAAGGATTTATGCTTGGTGTAGAGCTTATAACAGAATTACAAAATTATTATGACCACAGTTGTGAGAAAAGAAATCTCAATGACCATGGTCATTTTTTTATGCCAAAAGGAGAGCATGATGAAAAAGAAAACTAAAGTTAAAATAACTTCTACAACTATGTTGATTATTGCTTCTCTGTCAATGGCAGTACTGCAAAACTCAAAAAAATATGCGACTTCCATGGATATTTGTTCTGAGTCCGAGTTCGTAAAAATCCATAGAGATAATCCCTCACCCTCACAGGTACGCAACACTGTTGGGAAAGAAATACCTCGTATTAAAAATAGAATTGCGAATTCGGAACAACCATCTCTCGAATTACCATCCACACAGCTGGCAGAAAACGAAGAATCAAACGTACCTCCGACAGCTACCACACAAACTGCTACCAATTGGACTAGACCAACACCCACCGAGCTAACCAATCCTAAAATGGGCGACACACGAGTTATTGAAGGTCAAAAACAAGTTTACTTCTTAGGATTCGGTTGGATAGACGACGATGACGAGCTAAACGAGAGCATCTACTGCGAAGATATGTATGAGAATGGCAATGAAATTGGAAGTATGGGTGGTGCAATCATCGGTGAGAGTGACGGTGACATAAATAAAATAGTGGGAGTAATGGACTGATGTTAAGCAAATATGGGTGCCTTGAAACATGGCACCCATACAATCAAAACTTTTTCATTATCTCCTTAAATTCAAAATCAGACAGTTCCCCTCGCATATTTTGTTCCATATAAGAAATCGCTTGTGCCACTTGCTTGTTCCATTCATCAACGGAAAGCTTGCCACGATTTTTTCTAGTTTTCAATCGATTATAAACCTTTTCGTACTCCTGCTGTGCAGGGGTACGCTTTTCTTTTTTCTGTGTTTCTTTAATGTGAGCGCCAATATCCCGACAAGTTTTTGTATCACCTTCTTTCTTCTGGTTGGGTGCAACATTTGCACAATAACAAGTGTTATGCCCGGAAAGCAACAAAAAGTATTTGCCGCAGTTATGACATTGGCGGGGACAATGACCGTTCATTAACCCTCGAAAGAAATCTAAGTGCAAAAATCCGCCCATGCTTTTAAAAACAATGCGTTCAGCAATTAAATATTGTTTTTTGTTGTCAGGGTTGCGCATAGGAGCATATTCTATGCCTACTTCTCTTGCTTGAGCAAAATCAAAGCTTGGCAAAGGTGGCAATGTTATACGGATTTCATTTAAAAGCTTTGTATTTGCGAAGAAGCTGTAAACTCCAACAGCGTAATGCTCCTCGTTACGTTTTTTTAGTTTTTCAAAATAGAGCTCAAGCATTGCCGAAATATATTGTTTAAAGGCTATGGTTTCATCAATAATAGAAATCAGCTTAAAAATCAAGTGATTTAAAACCTGACCCTGATGGCTCTCTCTATTTGTTAATACCAGAAATTCATTTGGCTGACAATTAAAAATATCAATAAGCATTGAGTGACCGAAGTCATTATCAATTAAATAATGAAATGGTGGTAAAGCAAGCACCAAGTCTAAAACCTTGTTTAACTTGTTCTGTATTTCAGTAACATTTGCAAGGTCTTTATTTATGTTTGGATTAAATAATGTTTGGGTAGCCAAAGCAAGTTCATTGCGACTGTTATTTATCTGGGTTAAATACTCATCGCTTAAATTTAAAATATCGTTTGTGCACTGCCCCAAAGGAATTTTAATCTTATCTATTAATATTTGGTTTTGCCAAAACATCAAGGTGAATTCTTGGATGGTATTTATTTTTTCGTTTGTTCTCTTTGTTCCCTCAATCATATATTTCGCTTCCTTTGTATCAGATGAATTTTTCAGTTGTACCTGACCTTATGGTACAAGC
>JAYFNB010000025.1:0-119744 GCA_034933685.1 Lachnospiraceae bacterium
AGATATCCACTAACCATTTCGCGTAAAGCCTGTCTTTCAGGGGATTCGTTTCTTCGTCTTTTCGCCATAAAATAAACCTCCAAACTGAGTAATTTTATCTTACATCAGTTTAGAGGTTTACACAAACTTTGGGATACTCCCCATTTCCTTGGATTGGCAGATAGCTTTCCAAGAAAATGCCGGCACCCCTAACTTAAATTCTAGCTTTGAAATTCTATTACCCTAAGTATGCAACTGCTATAGAATCGTCATTTAACAATTCATCTCTTGAGCCAGTTTTTACAACTTTACCTACTGAAAGAATATAAGCACGGCTACAAATGGAAAGAGCTTTATTTGCATTTTGTTCAACCAGTAAAATGGATGTTCCTTGACTATTTATTTCTTTTATTATCTCAAAAATTTGGTTTACAATAATAGGTGCAAGCCCCAATGACGGCTCATCAAGCATCATCAGCTTAGGCTTTGCCATTATGCCACGCCCAACAGCAAGCATTTGCTGTTCACCTCCGCTTAATAAACCTCCGTATTGTTTTTCTCTTTCCAACAAGCGTGGGAAAAGGGTAAAAACTCTTTCAAGATCTTTTTTTATTCCGTCATAGTCTTTTCTGAGGCCGCAACCAATTTTTAGATTTTCCATAACAGATAATTTGGCGAAAATTTGACGTCCCTCTGGAATATGTACAAGGCCGCTTTCAACAACATCGTATGGTTTCGTTGAAACAGGTTTATCTAAAAACTTAATACTTCCACCTGTGGGTTTCATTACTGATGAGATACATTTTAAGAGTGTAGATTTACCAGCACCATTAGCACCTAATACTGCAACAATCTCACCTTCATTTAATTCCAAGTTTATTCCTTTTAAGGCTTGAATACCGCCATATCCAGCAGTAAGATTTTCTACATTAAGCATCCGCATCACCTCCAAGATATGCTTCTATTACGGAAGGATGTCTCTTAACTTCCTCTGGAGTACCCTGTGTCAATGTTTTTCCAAAGTTAAGAACTGTTACGTTGTCACACAGGTTGGTTACAACGTCCATATGATGTTCAATCATTAAAACAGCAAGGGAAAAATGTTCTTTAATTTCTCTTATAAATCCTACCAATTCTAAACTTTCATCAGAATTCATTCCTGCAGCTGGTTCATCTAAAAGCAACAATTTTGGTTCAAGTGCCATTGCACGGGCAATTTCAAGTTTACGCTGATGTCCATAAGGCAAGCTGTTTGCTCGTTCGTTTGCTTTATTCTGCAAACCCACAATCTCAAGAAGTCCCATTGCTTTTTCTTCAAGTTCTTGCCTTTTTGTTCTAAATCTTTTACTTCTGATAAAAGCATCCACAATAGAGTAGTTTGCCTTTATATTGCTGGCAATAACTACATTTTCAAGAACACTTAAATTTGAGAATAACCTTATATTTTGAAATGTTCTTGCAATTCCTGCTTGTGCCACCTTATGTGGTGTCGTATTTGTGATTTTTTCGCCGTAAAAAAAAATATCGCCGTTGTCAGGTTTATATATGCCCGTTATATTATTAAAAATTGTTGTTTTACCAGCACCGTTTGGGCCAATAAGACCGTGGATTGTATTAGGCATTATTTCAACACTAAAGTTATCAATGGCTTTTACACCGCCAAATCTTTTTTCTACATTTTTCATTTCAAGAACAGGAGTCATTCATATCACCTTCTTTGCTCTTTTTTCTTCTAAAGTAAGAAATTACTCTTTTTAATGAAAATTCTCTATACCCATATAAACCATCTGGTTTTAACAGTATTACTAATACAACCGCAATTCCATAAAATAGCATTCTGTATTCTGAAAGACCTCTAAATAGTTCGGGCAGCAATGTTACCAGCGCTGTGCCTAAAACAGAACCTGTTAAGGATCCAAGTCCACCAATTACAGTTGTTGTTATTAATTCACAGCTTTTTGCAAGATTAAACATAGTAGGAGAGATGTACATTAAATAATGTCCGTATAATCCACCTGCCCATCCAGCAAACACTGCACTAAAAACAAATGACATTTTTTTTGCTCTGATTGCATCAATTCCCACTGCCTCTGCGGCGATTTCATTTTCTCTGATGGCGGTAAAAGCTTGACCATACTTAGAATGTATAAAATTCCAAGCTATGACAAATGCAAGAACTGCACAAAAAATTGCAACCCACATTGTTGTTTTATATGGTATAGAAGAAAATCCATTGGCACCACCTGTTAATTTAGTTGTATAATTAAACAAAACTCTTACACTTTCCCCAAAGCCTAGGCAGGAAATTAAAAAATAATCTCCTTTAAGACGAATGGTAAGTGAGCCTAAAAGATACCCAGTAAAGCCGGCAATAAAAGCTCCTCCGATAATAGAAATAGGAAAAGGGATTGAAAATTTTACTGACATAATTGCTGATGCATAGGCACCAATAGCCATGAAACCTGCGTTGCCAAAAGAAAATAGGCGTGTAAAACCAGTTAAAACAGACATACCAAGCACAGCTATAATATTTATACATAGTAGTATAATTACACCCTGTTGAAAAGAACTTAAAGTGAATGACATTAGTTGCACCTGCCTTTCTTACGCCTTATCATTAACATCCACGCCAAGCAAACCACTTGGTTTAACCAACAGTATTACAATTAAAAGGGAAAAGCTAATTAAATCCTTTAATCCTGAACTTAAGTATCCTGATGCGAAGGTTTCAATAATCCCCAGAATAACAGCTCCTATAATTGCTCCAGGAACGCTTCCAAGGCCACCAAGAACTGATGCGATGAAAGCCTTGAGACCAACATTACCCATAGTTGGGTAAACATTATACTTTAATCCAAGAAGAATACCTGCGCAGCCTGCTAACATGCCTGCAAGAAGGAATACAAGTGCAATGCATCTATCTACCTTTACACCTAAAAGACTGGCGGTTTTACTGTTACAAGCAACAGCACGTACGTTTAATCCAAATTTAGATTTTTCTATTAAAAATATAAGTACAAACAAAATAATTGTAGTAATAACTAAAGAAATTAAATCAATAACACCTATGTATAAGCTGCCAATTTGTATTGATGAAACTGGTAATATGTTAGGATACATTTTGAATTTTCCGCCAAATAATATGGTTGCTGCATTCTGATAAGTAGTTGACAATCCCATTGCAGCAATCATTAGGAACATATTAGGAGAACCATTATTACGTATGCGTCTATAGGCAACGCGCTCATTTAAAAAGCTAATTAACCCTGCCCCTACAATTCCCATAATAGCGGCTATAGGAAAGGGTAGGCTTATTGAAGTTACGCACATAAATGCCACATAGGCACCAAGCATAGCAACTTCTCCATGTGCCCAGTTAGAAAAATCTAAAAGACTATATACAAGAGCGTATCCTGTGGCAATTAATGCGTATATGCCACCAACTGATATGCCGGTTATAAGCTGCTGAAAAAACATATATTTCACCTCTCTGTCTAAAATTTTGTAAATTAAAACAGGGAGGAGTGCTCCTCCCCGTTTATTTCAGGAAATAACTAAAAATATATGTATTACTTATATGTTTCTACATAATTAAATTCTCCATCAGTGCATTTAAATACAGCTACTTCACGAAGTGGGTTATGAGTTGCTGGGTCCATTTTCATTGTACCAAGAAGCCCATCAAATGTGTCTGTAGATTCAAGAGCATCCCTGACCGCAACAGGATCAGCACTGCCTGCACGATTAATGGCATCTACAATCCAAAGGAGACCATCATTTCCATAAAGACACTCTGCTTCTAAGTCAATTTTATATTCAGCTACATATTTTTCGCCATAAGCGGCAGCGTCAGGTGAATTAAAGCCAATACGTGATACATAGTAGCTTCCATCCAAAGTGTTGCCAGAAAGTTCAACTAATTCGTTTGAGTCCCAACCGTCAGCGCCAAATAAAGCACAATTAATTCCAACTTCTTTAGCTTGCTTAGAAATCAAGCCAACCTTTTGATAAATCCAAGGTACAAACAGTACGTCTGGCTGTGATTTTGCAATTTTTGTAAGCTGAGCACGGAAGTCATTATCGCTTGCTTGAGCAGTTTCTCTTGCAACTATCTCGCCGCCAGAGGCAATAAAGGATTCTTCCATGTATTTACCAACGCCTGTTGAGTAAGCATCAGATATATCAGTTATAATGGCTGCTTTTTTAAAGCCAAGTTTGTCGGCGGCATACTTTCCTGCAACTGTACCTTGATAGGAGTCAATAAAGCAAAGTCTAAAGGAATATGGATGTAATTTTCCATTTTCGTCTACAGTAACAAGTTCATTTGAGGCAGCAGTTGCTACTACAGGAACTTTCAACTCATCTGCTACGGCAGCAATAGGAATATTACAGCTTGAAAAGTTTGTTCCAACAACGGCACAAACTCCGTACTCATCAACTAGCTTTTTATAAGCACTTACAGAGTCGGCAGGGTCACCTTTTCCATCTAAACCAATAATTTCAATTTGTTTTCCAAGTACTCCGCCATTAGCATTAATTTCTTTTAAGGTTAAGTTCATGCCGTTAAGCCCTGCTTGACCCCATAGAGCTGTATCTCCTGAAAGGGCAGAGACATAACCAATTTTAATGGTGTCTCCGCCGGAGGCTTCAGTTTTGCTTGGTTCGCTTGAGGCTGCTGGTGTAGCAGAAGCTGGTGCTGAAGATTTAGTAGATGCACATCCGGCAAGAGAACCAACAGTCATCAGTGCAGCCATAGCAATTGCGATTTTACTTCTTTTCATAAATATTCCTCCCTGTTTTCACTTTTAAAAATAGATGACTTGAGAAAATTCATAAAACCCACTTGAAAAATTACATTTGTATTTGCTTCGTACATTTGTATAACACGGATTTATTATATACTATTCATTTTACTCTGTCAATATTATTTACTAAAATAAACTGGTGAAAAACAATGTTTATTGTATGATATTAATATTTTATCACTAATTAAATTTTAAATTGTTATAATAATATTATGAAAAAATAACTCATATATCAGTTTTTATAGGGCAAATTATCTTAATCTATCTTTTTAAAATAGCAATAGTGCTAGAGGCTTTTTAAAATTGTTTTTTAATTCTACTTTATTAATATAAAAAATTCGGCCGTGTTGACTTTTAAATACAGTCGTGCTATCATTGTTGTTACAAATGTTATAATAAAATACAAATGTAATGTTTGAAAGGAAAGGTGACTGTGAATAAATCCACTGAAGTAACAAAAGATACTCTTATTAAAATTGCATATTGGTACTACAAAAGAAATATGACACAAGATGAAATTGCAAAAAGGTTGGCAATGACTAGACAAAAAGTAAATAAAATTATTGGGTCTTTGGTAGACTTAGGCATTGTTGAAATTCAAATAAACGGTTTAACAGAGGATTTTACAGAGTTAGAGTATCTAATAGAAAAGCATTTTAGCCTAACTTGTGTATGCATAATTAATTCTGACGATTTTTTTTCAAAGGCAGCTGAGCGACTTAATTCTTTTTTTCAGAACAATCAGACTATTGGTTTATCCTGGGGTGAAACTTTAGGGGCTACTGTTAATATGATTAACCACCGCAGGCTAAAAAACAGCAATGTTATTCAGTTGGCAGGAGGGATGAACAGCAAAAGTACTTTTGTGAGACCTGACGAAATCACTCGCATGTTAGCATCAAAGCTTGGAAGCAAATTTCATCTTCTATATGCACCAGCTTTTGTTCACTCGATTGAACTTAAAGAAGCTATCATTAACGAGGAAAGTGTTAAAACTACTTTTAATTTGATGAAGGGGTGTGATTTAGCAATATTAGGCGTAGGCAACTTACAAGCCGAGTCCACACTTGGAAAAGAAGGCTTTATACCAACAGATTTGCTAAATGATATGCTTGCTGAAGGGTGTGTTGGGGATGTTGCAATGTTACCGTTTAAAAAAGATGGAACATGGTATGAAACAGGAAATATTATTGGAATAGATGTGGAGACACTTAAGAACATTCCAAATGTTGTAATTTTAGCTAAAGGAGCGGCAAAAACAGAGGCAGTAATTGGGGCAATTAATACTGGTTGTATTAACACCATTATAATCGATAAGCACATTGCTCAGAATATTGCCAACGAGTTTAAATTGGGAAAATAAAAAAAGAAGGGTGATATAACATGAAACTAGTGGCAATGCGTAAGGAAATTATTGAATATGGAAAAAAGGCAATTGAAGCAAGGCTTACAAAAGGCACAGGCGGTAACTTTAGCATGTGTGACCGTGAAAGTGGAATTATGGCAATTACACCAAGTGGAATAGATTATTTTGAAATTACACCTGAACAAATTGTATTAATTGATATTGAAACTGGAAAAATTGTTGAAGGTGATGCCGTACCATCAAGTGAGTGTGATATGCACCGCATTTTTTATAAATATAGAACTGATATTAATGCCATAATTCACACACATACAACCTTTGCAGCAACAATTGCATGCCTAAGACAGCCTTTGCCGGCAGTTCATTATCTTGTAGCCTTTGCAGGGGTTGATGTTCGTTGCGCAGAATATGCTACATATGGAACAGTGGCATTAGCTAAAAATGCTTTTGAAGCAATGAAAGATAGAAAAGCTGTATTATTGGCGAACCACGGCTTGCTTGCGGGTGGTGGAAGTTTAGCAGAGGCCTTTGCTATAACAGAAGAAATAGAATTTTGCTGTGAACTTTATTATCGTTCTAAAACCATTGGAGAGCCTGTTATTCTTCCTGAAGAAGAAATGGTGTCTATGATTGAGCGTTTTAAAAATTATGGTAAGCGTATTGAAGAGCATGATGAAATATAAATCTTAAGAAATCGAGGTATTAATCATGGACAAATTAAAAGCTTTATTGACTGCGGAAATAGACTACGAAGCTTTTCGTTTTTTAGAGGAATACATAGATATTGAGTATGCAGGTTGGTTTAAAACCAGCGAAATACTTTCGGAGGAAAAAATGGCACAGCTTATTGTGGGAAAGGATATTTTGATAACTAGCTATGACCCTGTAACAAAGCTTGTTATTGACAGTTCTCCCAATTTAAAGCTGATTATTTGCACTCGTGCCACACCTGTTAATATTGATATTAATTATGCTAAGGAAAAAGGAATAAAGGTTAGCTACGCACCAAACCGCAACAGTGACTGCACGGCAGAATTTACAGTTGCACTTATGCTTAGCATTACAAGAAAAATACCTATGGCACATATGGATTTACATAATGGCAAGTATACAGGAAGCGAAAAGAAACAAGTTGATATACGTGACGGGTTAAAAAGAGATGTGACTTGGTCTTTAGGTAAAAATACACCTTATGTTGAATATAAGGGAATGCAGCTAAAAGGCCATAGGCTGGGTATTATTGGTTACGGAGGCATTGGACGAAGAGTAGGCGCAATTTGTCATGCTTTTGGGATGGATATTCTTGTTTCTGACCCATATTTATCTAAAGATAATGTAGAGGATTATGTATCACTTCTTGAGTTTAACGAAGTTCTTTCTCAAAGCGACATTGTTACTGTTCACTGTAAAGATGTTCCTGAAACCGAAAAGCTTATCAATGCGGAAGCATTTGATAAAATGAAAAAAAGTGCATATTTTATTAACACTTCAAGAGGAATTGTTGTTGATGAAAATGCATTAATTGATGCACTTAGGCAAGGAAAGATTGCCGGTGCCGCAATTGATGTGTATGAAAATGAGCCAATAGCAATTAATCATCCATATCTAAAAGAATTAGACAACGTGGTAACCACACCACACCTTGCAGGTGCAACATATGATGCAATAACAAACCACACTCGTCAGCTAACAACAGATATAATGCATTTTATCAATAATGAAGAATTGGAATTTGAGTATAAAAAATAAGGAGTGTTTATATGAATTCAATAAGTGTTGGCGTATGGACATATGGTATGTGTACAGACAGATACGTTGGTGATGGATATAAAGACAAAATGTTACTTGAAGAACGGATTAGTCATATTGGAAAAATTAAAGGAGCAAAAGGCATAGAAATTACATACCCAGGAGATATCAACGAGGATAATTACGAAGAATACAAAACAATAATGGATAAATACAGTTTGTCCATTTCGGGAATGGGTGTAGAAATAGTTTGTGATAAAAAATGGGCTACAGGTTCATTTTCATCACCAATAGAAAATGTGCGCAATGAAAGTATTGAACTTGTTAAAAAAGCAATGGATTTTGCACAGTCTATAGGAGTGAATGTTGTCAGCCTTTGGTTTGGTCAAGATGGTTTTGACTACATGTTTCAAGTAGATTACGCTGAAGCATTTAAAAATATGGTTGAATGCATTAAGGTATGCGCAAAGCACAATCCAAACATTAAACTAGGTATTGAATATAAAGTAAGTGAGCCAAGATTAAAATGTATGATAAACTCAGCAAGTAAAGCATTAACAGTTTGCCTTTTATCGGGGTGTGAAAATGTTGGCGTTACACTTGATGTTGGTCATGCGTTAAATGCTGGAGAAAATTTGGCTGAAGTGGTTTCACTTTTAATAAGCCAGAACCGCCTATTTCATTTGCACTTAAATGATAATTACTTAATAGCTGATGATGATATGCCTATTGGCAGTGTTCATTTTCTGCAATTTTTAGAAATGTTTTATTGGTTAAAGAAACTAGGGTATACGGGATGGTATTCTTTAGATATATATCCATACCGAGATGACCCAGATGAGGCAGTTAAAGCATCCATAACCTTTATAGAAAAAATGGATGAATTAGTTGATAAAAAGTTTTCGGATTTTAATTTCCAAAAGGAAGATTTAACCCCAAGCAAGGTATTATCTATGGTGTTTGATAAGATATTCTAAGGGTTGTAGGTGGTGTTATGAGAGACTTTTTGTGTTGAAGTTTCTCAAAACAGCAAAATAGTTGAATAGGAGGGAAGTCGAGAAAGCCTACTCGACGAAACGTATGAAAGCTGCTGTGTGGCATGGATACAAAGATATTCGAATTGAAAATATTCCTGAACCTGAAGTTAAAAAAGGATATGTTAAAATTAAAGTAGATTATGCTGGAATATGTGGAACAGACAGACATGAATATGTAGGTCCTAATTTTATACCTGTTGAAAAACCTCATCGTTTAACTGGAAGAATTGCACCTTTAACAATCGGTCATGAATTTTCTGGAACGATTGTTGAAGTTGCAGAGGATGTAGAGGGATATTCGGTTGGAGATAGGGTTACAGCTAACGGAAGTTTAACTTGCAAAGAATGTGAGCCATGCAAAACCGGTCGTTATAACATATGTCAGCGCCTTGGTTTTCTTGGGGTTGGTGAGGATGGAGCTTTTGCCGAATATGTAAGGGTTGAAGCAGCTCGACTATTCAAAATACCTGAAGGGGTAAGTCAGCGAGAGGCGGCAGTTGCAGAACCATTAGCGTGTGGAATTCATGCTACAAATTTAATTGGGGATGTAAAAGGAAAAGATGTTGTAGTTATAGGACCTGGAATAATTGGGTTAAGTGCTTTTTTTGGTGCAAAGCTTGCTGGTGCAGGCAGAATTTTGGTATCTGGTGTTGGTAGTGAAAGAAAAGCTTTAATTGAAAAGCACGGTGGCGAATACATAGACAGTAGCAAAGAGGATGTTGCTTCATTTGTTGAAAAATGGACGAAGGGTAATTTGGCAGATATAATTTATGAATGTGTTGGTTTGCAAGGAACGTTGAATACGGCTATAACACTTACTAAACCTGGAGGGAAAATAATGGTGATGGGCGTATTTGAAAAACCACCTGTTGTTGACTTGAATACACTTCAAGAAGCAGAAAGAATTATTCTTACTTCACAGGCGCACATTGATGAAATTGCTACTGCTCTTTCTTATATGAAAGACAAAAAAATAGATGCGGATGAACTGATAACAAGAGAAGTAACACTGGATACATTAGTTGAAGACGGATTTGAGGAGCTAATTAATAACCCCACAAAGCATATAAAAGTTATAATTAAAATTCATAATTAATCAGAAGGAGGAAGCAAAATGGATTTTGAAAATTCTGGATTTCAAACAAAAGCAGTACATGGAGGACAGCATGGCGATCCTTCAACTGGTGCGCTTGTTGCACCAATGTTTATGACAAGTACCTATTCATGGACAGAAGAAAAGATGGAACGTTACATAACTGGTGACAAGGACGGTATTTTTACATATGGAAGGTCTAGAAACCCGACCCAAAATGACCTCCAAACTAAGCTTGCTCTTTTAGAAGGCGGAGAGTCTGCGTTAGTAACTGCAAGCGGAATGGCAGCCATTTCCCTTGCGTTATTAAGTGTTTTAAAACCAGGTGACCATGTTATTAGTGCTAAAACCATATATGGCGGAACGCATGGTCTTTTTACTAAGATATTTGAAGAAATGGAAATTGAAGTTACCTTTAATGAAGATATGAGCTACGAAGGATTAACTGCTTGCAAAAAAGATAGAACCAAGGTTGTATATGCTGAAACGGTATACAATCCATCTATGGAAGTTGCAGATATTGAAGGAATTTCAAGGTGGACGAAAGAAAACAATGTAGTCTTCATTGTAGATAATACGTTTTGCTCTCCATACCTATACAGACCTTTAGAGCATGGTGCAGATGTAGTTGTAAACTCTGCAACAAAATATATAAATGGTCATGGTGATTTAATTGCTGGCACAATTTGTTCAAGTGCAGGCTTTATTGAAAAAATCCGTAGCTCAATTTATCAAGAATTTGGTCCTGTTTCTAGCCCATTTAGCTGTTGGTTGATGTTGAGAGGTCTTAAAACATTACCTTTAAGAATGAGAGCACACTGTGAAAATGCTATGGCAATTGCAAAATGGTTAGAAAACAACCCTGTTGTAGATAAAGTTTTTTACCCAGGTTTGGAAAGCCATCCTCAGCATGATTTAGCTGCGAAGATGTTTGACGGCAAGAGATTTGGCGGAATGATATCATTTACAGTAAAAGGAGATATTAGCGCAAGTAAGGCAATAATTTATCATACAGATATGATTAAAATGGCAGTAAGCTTGGGTGATTTGGATACATTAATTGAACTGCCAGCAACTATGACTCATGGGAAAATACCAAAAGAGGAAAGAGAAGCAATGGGTATACCAGATACTTTAATTAGGCTTTCCATTGGAATTGAAGACCCAGCAGATATAATTGCCGATTTGGAGAAGGCGTTTGCCTATGTTAAATAAAAATGTGTTTTTAGCTGTAGATGCCGGAACTAGCAAAATTAAAGCAGCTTTACTTGATGAAAAAGGAAGAATTTTAGACATAGAAAGTACAAGTACAAAAGTTTTTATGCCTAAGCCAAAATTTTGCGAAATGGATATGAATGATGTTTGGGAAAGAACAAAAATTGCCGTACTGGCGTTGTTTAAACGAAATTCAGACTTATGGCAAAAAATTACTGCTATAGGTGTATGCGCACAAGGTGATGGGGCATGGATGTTGGATGAAAAACATGCACCAGTGCGTAATGCTATTTTGTGGAACGATACAAGAACGGTTTTGGACTATTCTAACATTAACAAATATTGTCTTCAACAGCATGTTACTCCGCTTTTTCCGGGAGCCTCGTTAAGCATTTTAAAATGGCTTAAGGTTAATGAAGAAAATAATTACAAGAAAGTAAAGCACGTTCTTCATTGTAAGGATTGGATTAATTTTAAATTAACAGGCAATATATCTACAGATGAAACTGATGCATCGACTCAACTGTTAAATCTTTATACAAAGGAATATTGCCTCGATTTACTTGACTATTTGGACTTAGGAGATAAAAAAGATGTTTTTCCTACGGTTTTAAAATCACATAGTATAATGGGCTATACTAATGAAGAAACAGAGGAACAGCTGAATATTCCGTTTAATACACCTGTTGTTGCAGGCGCAATAGATGTTCTTGCAGTAGCTACTGGCTGTGGTCTTACAAAAGCTGGTCAAAAGGGAAGTATTCTAGGTACAACTTTAGGAAACTATGTTGTGTTGGATGAAGAAGAAGCCAGAAAACATGAAAGTATTACAGGAAGTGTTTTATGCCACACTCAATCTGGAACCTACATACGCCAATTGTCTGCATTAAGTGGAGCGCCAACCTTAGATTGGGTTCGTCAGGAAATTTTAGGTGGAATTACTTTTTCGGAGATGGAAGAATATGCATCAATGTCGCCAATAGGCAGTGAGAACCTAATATTTCATCCGTATATATATGGTGAAAGAGCTCCTTTTGCAATGGGAAACGCATGCGGTGGATTTTTTGGTATAAGGGCAACCCACACAAAATCCCATTTAGCAAGATCTGCTTATGAAGGATTTGCATTATCTATGTATGATTGTTATAAAAATCTTCCTGTTGCTGAAGAAAAATTGTATATTGCAGGCGGAGCATCTGCAAGCAACTTTATTTGCCAATTAGTTTGTGACTGCATTGGGAGCAAAACATATAGGTTTTCTGGCAAAGAATTGGGAATTATGGGCGTATACAACATAATTTGTAATTCATTACAAATTAATTGTGCAAATAACTTTAATTTGGAAGACGAGTTTATACCTAACGAAGAAAATCATGAAAAGTATAATCAACTCTATGCATCCTTTGTAATATACAGGAATTGCATGATGGGTATTTGGAAACAAAACATATAAATGAAATAAAGCATTTAATCAAAAATTTTGTTGTTTTTCATAATATATAATGGACTGCTTATCATAGTCAGGAGGATTATTATGAATTACAGCGGTTATTGCGATTGCTGTACAGATTGTTGTAGAGAATGTATTCCTATTCCGGAAGGCTCAACCGGTCTAACAGGGGCTACGGGAGAAACAGGGGCAACAGGGCCGGAAGGTGCAACTGGGTCTACAGGAGCAACCCTATTAACAGGAATTGTTGAACCAGAGTGTGAAACAGGGAGTTTAGAGGATGTATATAAATTTGGTAGATGGAGGTACGTATTACAAAATTGCGCAGTCTATTCCTCCTGAATCCTCAGAAGTTCCTCTCCCTACGGGAACTGTACACCATGTAGGGTTTCTACAGCCAGCACCATACAACACAATTCAGGGAGCGGTGGATTCGGGAAGTACTTTAAATGGAGATAGCTTATGGTAGCAGAGCAGCTGAATTTCAAATAAGAAACTGCGCCTTTACCTATGCACCGCTTGCTGAACTTGGTAATAGTTACCGTTACATTTTTATTCATTCTTTAACTAAAAAAGGGATAATCGACATCAATACCTTTATGTCCGATTCAGGAAATACAGCGTGCTATTTTATAGCAATAACAAATCTTACGGAACGCTTCAAGGACAATTGCTTATAAGAAAAAATATTCAGCAGACCGCTTCTTTTACGCTAAGGCATCTGCTTGACATTGAAGAGTTTGCAGGTGAAGATTTTCAGCTTTTTGTTGTAGGAAATGAAACTGTAAGTGAAGGTAATGCCCCAATTTTGTTTGCTTACCCAAACTTTTTAATATTACGTTTTGTAGCGCTATTTGGAAATAGCGTTCAAAATACTTTTGGGAAGGGTCTTGTGGATATTGACTATAGCTATATTGGAACAAAGAAAATTTATGCTGAAGACAATAATTTTGTTGATCCTAACTTCAATGCACCCACGTGTCAATCTGCAACTGTTCCTGAAAGTCTGGCAGTGGGATACAGGAGTACAATACCAACTAATCCGCAATTACCTTTGGAAGCATGTTATTGGCTGCATTTAAACTGATAAACTGAGATATGGTTCAAAAAAGTTATAAAGTAGATGTCTAGAAATAATTATGTGCCATTTAAGATGCGTTTTTGGGTGTTTGTTGCATTAATAAGAAACTAAAAAAAGCTTTCTATGATTTTTAATTTTATCATAGAAAGCTTTTAATTTAATGCTGATTTACGTACTCATTTCACTCACCTATGTTAGAAGAGGTGAGTAAAGAATTTTTAAACTTATTCATCTTTAATACACGCTGAAATGCAATTAATTTTAACCGTTTAATTTTCTTCAGTTTTTCTTTCGGAATTATGTCTTCTGCCTTTATCGTTTCCGCCGTTCTTTTTAACTTTAACCTTTTTAGCTTTTTCAATATTTATTTTTTTGCCCTTAATTTTGT
This sequence comes from Lachnospiraceae bacterium, assembly GCA_034933685.1. Lineage (GTDB taxonomy): Bacteria > Bacillota > Clostridia > Lachnospirales > Anaerotignaceae > UBA8514. The sequence continues at coordinate 14,164 of JAYFNB010000025.1, forward strand.
TGCCCTCCATGCCTTCAATTATATCCTTGGCATATTCATAAGGTACATCAACATATGTGTAATCATCATAAATTTCAATAGAACCTATAAGTTTACCTGGCACACCTGTTTCACCTGCAAAAGCACCTACTATATCCTTTGCACGAATTTGGTTCTTTTTACCTGCATTTACAAAAAGACGAACCATTTCCCTTGATGGGTCTATATCCTTTTTGTTGCTTACATATTTATTAGGTGCGTTAAGGTCATTTTCTGAATCGGTGTAATCGCTTACTTTTTCCCCAAGCTGTAATTTAAGCAGGGCAGCAGCTACATCCATTGCGGCAACATCATCATTAAGCATGTTTTCTACTAAATCAATATATTTGTTAAGGTTACCTTCTTCAATTGTTGCCTTAAGTTTTTCTACAAAAAGATTTGTTTTTGTAGTTTCAATATCATTGAGGGTAGGCAGTTTCTGCTGAATGATTTTTGTTTTAGCATAACGCATAATATCTCTAAGTTTATAGATTTCCTTGCCTGTGCAAAATGTAAAAGCTTTACCGCTTTTTCCAGCACGGCCTGTACGCCCAATACGGTGAACATAATATTCTTCGTCCTGTGGAATGTCATAGTTAAATACAACATCAACGTCATCAACGTCAATACCACGTGCGGCAACGTCAGTTGCAACAAGGATTTCGATAGAACCGTTTCTGAATTTCTGCATAACTCTGTCACGTTGACCCTGCTTAAGGTCGCCATGAAGTCCGTCGGCAAAATAGCCTCTGCCCAATAGCTGTTCAACAATATCGTCTACTTTACGTTTTGTATTGCAGAAGATGATTGTAAGCTTTGGCTCGTGAATGTCAATAAGACGGCAAAGTGCCTCAAGTTTATTTTTTTCTTTAACGTCAAAATAAATCTGTTCTATTTGTGGTACTGTAAGCTCTTTGCGGTTAACCTTAACAAGTTCCGGCTCTTTCAAAAATTTCTTTGTTAAGTCCATAATAGCAGGGCTCATTGTTGCAGAGAACATAACTGTCTGATGTTCTGTAGGGATTTCTTTAAGAATAGTTTCTATATCTTCTCTAAAACCCATATCAAGCATTTCGTCTGCTTCATCAAGCACAACATATTTAACTGTTTCCATTTTAAGTGTGCGCCTGCGCATATGATCCATAACACGACCGGGTGTACCAATAATAACCTGTACGCCTTTTTTAAGCGCCATAATCTGTCTGTCAATTGGCTGACCACCATAAATAGGTAGTACCATTATGTTGCTTGTAAATTTAAGGAGTTTTCTGAATTCTTCGCTTACCTGAATAGCAAGTTCTCTGGTAGGGCAAAGAATAACTGCCTGAAGGTGTCTATCTTTAGGGTTTATCATTTCAAGGCAAGGTATACCAAAAGAGGCTGTCTTACCTGTACCTGTTTGGCTTTGGCCAATAACGTCTTTTCCTGACATAATAATTGGTATTGCTTGTGACTGAATAGGAGTTGCTTCCTCAAAGCCCATATCGAGAACCGCTTTAAGAGTGTTATTCGATAAATTCATTTCTTCAAATCTTAAGTTTTCCATTAAAAAATCCTTTCGTATTGCTGACAAAATTAATTTTTTTGCCAATAGATAAAAATAGTGTACGGGTAAGTATATCAATAATATAGGTAAAAAGCAATGATATTATTAATTTTTTTTATTTTTTTATTGACAATTATTTGTTTTATGGTAATATAATGAGGATATAAAACTTTTAAAGGCAGTGAAGGTGAAAAGTAGATAGTTCAAAACCTTGCAGAGAGAAAATGCTTTAGCTGTGAGCATTTTTAGGAGAAGACTATTGAAGTTCCCACCAGAGCCGATTTTCTGAATTATTATATTCAATATTTAGTAGGAAAATACGTTGGTGCACGTTATGCACAAGTGCTTGTTAGAGCACATTGAGTGCCTGCAACAGCAGGAAATTGGGTGGTACCACGGAATTGTAGCCTTCGTCCCTTTGTGTAAAGGAAAACGAAGGCTTTTTTGTTGCATAAAATTTGAAAGGAGCAAATTAAAATGAAAAAAGAGTTACAGGAAATACATGATAGAGCACTGGAAACCTTAAAAAGTGTTCAGCAAGTAAAAGACCTTGATGAAATAAAGGTAAAACTTTTAGGTAAAAAGGGAGAGCTTACAGCTATCCTTAAAGGTATGAAAGACTTAACAAACGAGGAAAGACCAGTTATTGGTCAACTTGCAAACGAAGTAAGACAGGATATTGAGAGCAAAATTGAAGAAGCAAAAGCAAAACTTGCGACAATGGAAATGGAGCACAGGCTTTCTAAAGAAACCATTGACGTAACAATGCCAGGCAAATCTGCTCCGTGCGGTCACAAGCACCCAATGAGTATTGTTATTGACGAAATTACAGACATATTTATTGGTATGGGATACAGTGTGGCAGAAGGCCCAGAAATAGAAAAGGATTATTATAACTTTGAGGCCCTGAATATTCCTGCTAACCACCCTGCAAAAGATGAGCAGGACACATTTTATATTAGCGGAGATATTTTGCTTAGAACACAAACTTCGCCGGTTCAGGTTAGAACAATGGAAAAAGGTGATTTACCTATAAGAGTAATTTGCCCAGGAACAGTTTATCGTGCAGATGAGGTTGACGCAACTCATTCACCTATTTTCCATCAGTTAGAAGGACTTGTTGTTGACAAAGGAATTACAATGGGTGACCTTAAAGGTGCACTTGCAGTTTTTGCAAAAGAATTGTTTGGAGAAGAAACTAAGGTTCGTTTCCGCCCTCATCACTTTCCGTTTACAGAGCCTAGTGCCGAAATGGACGTTACATGCTTTGCCTGCGGCGGCAAGGGTTGTAAGGTTTGTAAGGGTGAAGGCTATATAGAACTTTTAGGCTGTGGTATGGTTCACCCTAAGGTACTTAAAATGAGTGGTATTGACCCTGATGTTTACAGCGGATTTGCTTTTGGTATGGGGCTTGAACGTGTTGCAATGCAGAGATACGGAATTACCGACTTGCGTCTGCTTTTTGAAAACGATATTAAATTCTTAAAACAATTCTAATAAAAAGGAGGTAAAACATAAATGGATATTTCAATGTCTTGGTTAAAAGATTATGTAGATGTAGATGCAGATATTAAGGATTATGTTGAAGATATTACTCTTAGTGGCTCTAAAGTAGAGGGCTACGAGGAAATTTGTAAGGATATTACAGGTGTTGTAGTTGGTAAGGTTTTATCAATTGACCAGCACCCTGACGCAGATAAATTGGTTATAACAAAAATTGATGTTGCAAGGGAAGAGCCATTGCAGATAGTAACAGGGGCTACCAACCTTTTTGTTGGTGCTTACGTGCCTGTTGCAACTGACGGGGCGCACCTTGCAGGGAATGTTAAAATTAAAAAAGGTAAACTTCGTGGTGCGGAAAGTAACGGTATGCTTTGTTCAGTTGAAGAACTTGGCTTTGATAGACACGATTTCCCAGAAGCACCTGAGAATGGAATCTACATTTTTGAAAGTGAACAGCCGCTTGGTGCTGATGTAAGATATGTTTTGGATTTGCTTGACACAACTGTTGAGTTTGAAATAACTTCAAATAGACCTGACTGTTTCAGCATGATTGGTTTGGCAAGAGAAACAGCCGCTACTTACAAAAAGGAATTTAGATTCCCTGAAATTACAGTGAAAGAAGAGGCAGACGGCGATATAAACGAAATGATTTCCGTGGAAATAAGAAATTCCGACCTTTGTCCACGCTATGTTGCAAGGGTTGTTAAGGATGTTAAAATTGCACCATCACCACGTTGGATGAGAAAACGTCTTCGTTCAGTAGGTATAAGACCTATCAACAATATTGTTGATATTACAAACTATGTTATGAGCGAGCTTGGTCAGCCAATGCATGCATTTAGCATAGATACAATAGATGAACATAAAATTATTGTTAGAAATGCAAATGACGATGAAACTTTCAACACCCTTGATGGAATTGAAAGAAAGCTGGACAGCAGTATGCTTGTGATAGCAGACCCAAATAAGGCAGTTGCAGTTGCAGGTGTTATGGGTGGAGCAAACAGCATGATTACAGGAGATACGGCAACCGTTCTTTTCGAGTCAGCAAACTTCAATGGTCCAAATGTTCGTATAACAGCAAAAAAACTTGGTCTTAGAACAGATGCATCTAGCAAGTTTGAAAAGGGACTTGACCCTAACATCAGCCGTATTGCTGTAGATAGAGCAGTTCAGCTTGTAGAAATGCTTGGTTGTGGAACTGTTGTTAGGGGTGCTGTAGACTGCTATCCAAACAAAAGGGAAGGTTGGCAGTTAAGCTATGACCCAGCGTGGATAAATGGTCTGTTAGGTACAGATATTTCCGAAGATGAAATGATTGATATATTTGAAAGAATTGAAATTAAAGTAGATAAAGCAACAAGGACAGTTACAATTCCTACTTTCCGCCCAGACCTTGAGGCACAGGCAGACCTTGCGGAGGAAGTTGCACGTTTCTACGGTTACAATAAAATTGTTCCTACCCTTGCGGCTGGTACACCAACTGTTGGCAAAAAAACATACAGCCAGTCAATTGCTGACGTAATTAAAAAAGCTATGATTACCAACGGACTTTGTGAGGCAATGAACTTTACTTTTGAAAGCCCTAAGGTGTTTGAAAAGCTTAATATAGCAGAAGATTCCGATTTAAGGAAGGCTGTTAAAATTTCTAACCCACTGGGTGAGGATTTTTCAGTAATGAGGACAACTACATTAAACGGTATGCTTAACTCACTTTCAACAAACTACAACAGACGCAATGAAGAAGCTGGTCTGTTTGAAATTGGAAAAGTTTATATTCCTAAGACATTGCCTTTAACCGAACTTCCTAACGAGCCACAAAAACTTACCATTGGTATGTATGGTAAAATGGATTTCTACGCATTAAAGGGAATTGTTGAATACCTTTTTAACATACTTGGAATGGGTGAAAAGGTTGAATTTTCACCAGAAAACAACATTAGTTGGATGCACCCAGGTCGTACAGCAAGTGTTGCTATAAGTGGTGAAAGCTTTGGATATTTGGGTGAACTTCACCCAGCAGTTGCAAATAACTATTCAATTGGCACAAGAGTTTATATTGCGGTGCTTGATGTAGAAGCTATGATAGATGCGGCGAATATGGTTAGTGTTTACAAAGCACTTCCAAAATTCCCAGCGGTAACCCGTGATATTTCCATGGTTATTAATGAAGATGTTTTTGTTAAGGAAATTGAAAACGTAATTAAGAAAAAAGGCGGCAAACTTCTTGAAACTATTAATCTATTTGACGTTTATCAAGGAAGTCAAATTGAAAGAGGCTTTAAGTCAGTTTCTTATTCCATTACATTTAGAGCACCAGACAGAACACTGGTGGACGACGATGTTAATGCTGTAATGAAAAAAATACTTTCTACTCTTGAAAGTGAACTTGGTGCTATTTTAAGGGATAAATAATAAATTTTAGTATTAAACATTGGGGCAGAGGATATTTTCTCTGCCCCACTTATATAAAAACACGATGAATGGAGGTTGTACATGAAAGACACTTTGCGATATTCGTTTATTAAAACACTTCCTGTAATGTGTGGATATTTATTTACAGGCTTAGCCTTTGGTCTGCTTTTGCAAAACGCAGGTTACGGTTTTATTTGGGCATTTCTAATAAGCTTGGCTGTTTATGCAGGTTCTATGCAGTTTGTGCTTGTAACTTTGCTTACAGGCAGTGTATCTTTGCCTACAGTTGCCATAATGACACTGCTTATAAATAGCCGCCATGCTTTTTATGGCTTAAGTTTTATTGAAAAGTTCAAAAAAATGGGTAAACTGTATCCATACATGGTTTTTTCACTCACAGATGAAACCTACTCGCTTTTATGTTCTACCATACCGCCAAAACAATATAAAGAAAACTGGGCATACTTTTTTATTGCCCTTCTTGACCAGTGTTATTGGATAATTGGAAGTGTAGCAGGGGGAATTATAGGCAAGGTTATACCATTTAACATGACGGGCATAGATTTTGCCATGACAGCATTGTTTACGGTAATATTTGTAGAACAGTGGATAGATGCAAAAAGCCATATTCCAGCGATAACAGGGGTTACATCTGGACTTATTTTTCTTATAATACTAGGGCCTAGCAAATTCATCTTACCATCTTTAGTAGTTACAGTGTTTATACTTAATATACTTCGGAATACACTTGACGAAGAAAAGAAGGGAGAAGGGGTATGATTTCCACAGGAAGAGCAATAATTATAATAGCCGTCGCTGCGGTATGCACAATTATTACAAGAGCAATACCCTTCATATTTTTTGGCGGAAAAAAAGAAATACCCAAAAGGGTGTTATATTTGGGAAAGGTTCTGCCTCCGGCGGTTATAGGAACACTTATTGTTTATTGCCTTAAAGGTGTAAATGTTACCACTGCACCTTATGGTATTGAAGAGTTCATATCAGTTGCATTAGTAGCAGTACTTCATGCGTGGAAAAGGAATACATTTTTAAGCATAGGTGCAGGCACTGCATGCTATATGGTGCTTATTCAATTTGTGATTTAATACATACAAAAAGTGTATGCCATTTTTTTGCAAACAAGGGTGTTTTTTGTAACATTTAGCTTAAGAAAAGTTGATTTTAGGCACAAGTTATGATATTGTAATAAAATAGGTTTATTAGGTGGTTTAATATATATTAATCACTGATTTATAAATAAGGAGCGATTATAATGGAAACAGTTTCAGGTGAAAGAAATTATACAGACTTGGAAATTGCCGATATGATGGAAAAAAACGATGGCGACACCGTTAAAACTCATGGCATGATTTATTCTGTAAAAGATATGGGCGACTTTGGTTTTGTTACCCTTAGAAAAAGGAACGGACTTGTGCAGTGCGTTTATAATAAGGGCATAAGCCAATTTGAAATTTCAGACCTTGGCCCTGAGTATTCAATAAAAGTTGAAGGAACAATAAAAAAAGATGAAAGAGCCCCAGGCGGATTTGAAGTTCACCTTGTTAATGTTGATGTGCTTTCTAAACCACAAGAAGCACCGGCAATTAATCTTTCAAAAAGAAAGCTTGGCGTTACAATTGAAAAAAATATTGAGCTTAGACCGCTTACCCTTAGAAATAACCGTGAAAGAGCAATTTTTAAAATGCAAGAGGGTGTTGTAAGAGGATTTAGAGATTTTCTTCTTAACGAAGGATTTACAGAAATTCGTTCACCTAAAATTGTTGCAACTGGTGCAGAAGGCGGCGCAAATATTTTTAAATTGGATTACTTTGGCAAAAAAGCATTTCTTGCACAAAGCCCACAGTTCTACAAACAGATGTTGGTTGGGGCATATGAAAGAGTTTTTGAGGTTGCTCCTGTTTTCCGTGCGGAAAAGCATAACACAACAAGACATCTTAATGAATATATCAGCTTAGATTTTGAAATGGGCTTCATTAGCGATTTCCGTGAAATTATGGAGATGGAAACAGGTGCTATTAAAAACATGATTAGTCTTTTGAAAACCGAGTATGAAAGAGAACTTAAAATTTTGAACCTTGAATTGCCTGAAATTACAGAAATTCCTACTGTAAAATTTAAGGACGCAAAGGAAATGGTTGCTACAGAATATGGCAGAAAAATTAAAGACCCATATGACCTTGAGCCAGAAGAAGAACAGCTTATCAGCAAACTTTTTAAAGAAAAATACAACAGTGATTTTGTTTTCGTTACACACTATCCTGTTAAAAAACGTCCTTTTTATGCCATGGATGACCCTTCTGACCCTAAGTATACATTAAGCTTTGACCTTCTTTTTAGAGGAATGGAAATCACTACAGGTGGTCAGAGAATTCATAATTATGACGACCAGGTTGCCAAAATGATTTCTAAAGGGCTTGACCCAGCAGATTTTGAAGGATATCTTATGATACACAAATATGGTATGCCACCACATGGCGGTCTTGGTATGGGGCTTGAAAGACTTTGCATGAAGCTTCTTGACGAAAGCAACGTGCGTGTAGCTTCTATGTTCCCAAGAGATATGTCGAGGCTTACTCCATAAAAATAGACCTTATGGTTTATGCCTAGTTTACATTAAACTTAAATGAAAGGTAGATTTTATGAAAATTACAGATGAAATGATTGACTATATCGGTATTCTTGCACGTCTTAAACTTCAAGATGAAGAAAAAGAAACAGCAAAAACCGAGTTGGAAAAAATAATTAACTATATGGATACACTAAACACCCTTGACACTACTGGTATAGAGGCAATGAGCCATGCTTTCCCTGTAAAAAATGTTTTTAGAGAAGATGTTATTAAACCATCAGTAGACAGGGAAATTATAACTTTAAATGCACCAGCTAAGAAAGACGGCTGTTTTAAAGTACCAAAAACTGTAGAATAATAGGGGGCATACAAAATGGAACTTAGTAAAATGACTGCCCTTGAAATTGGCAGTAAAATTAAAGCTAAAGAACTTGGTGTTGTTGAAGTAACAAAGGCGGCACTTGATAATATTGAAAAAACAGATAAAGCTTACCACGCTTTTGTAACTATTTGTGGAGAAAAAGCACTTGTTCAAGCAGAAAAAATTCAAAAGGGAATTGATGACGGAACATTGACATCATCACTTGCTGGTGTACCTATGGCTGTAAAGGATAATATGTGTACAGAGGGCGTTTTAACTACCTGTGCATCTAAAATACTTACAGGCTTCAAGCCAACTTACTCTTCAACGGCAGTTAGAAAGCTTGAAGAGGCTGGCGCTGTAATTCTTGGCAAGCTTAATATGGACGAGTTTGCTATGGGTTCTACTACAGAAACTTCTGTTCATGGTGTTACTGTAAATCCTTGGGGTGAAAACAGAGCACCAGGCGGTTCTAGTGGCGGTTCTGCGGTAGCAGTTGCGGCAGACGAGGCTTACTATACCCTTGGTTCAGATACTGGTGGTTCAATTCGTCAGCCAGCGGCTTTTTGTGGTGTAACAGGTCTTAAACCTACCTATGGCACTGTTTCACGTTATGGACTTATTGCTTATGCTTCTTCACTTGACCAAATTGGACCAATTGGTAAAAATGTTGAAGATATTGCGGAGGTCTTATCTGTAATAAGCGGACACGACCCTAAAGACAGCACATCTGTAAAACAGGATTCAATTAAAATTACTCTTGATAATAACATTAAAGGCAAAAAAATCGGTCTTCCAAAGGATTATTTTGGCGAGGGTCTTAATCCAGAGGTAAAAGCATCTGTTCTTGCGGCGGCTAAAAAACTTGAAGATTTGGGCGCAATTGTAGAAGAATTTGAAATGCCAGAATTACAGTATGCCATTCCAGCGTATTACATTATTGCATGTGCTGAGGCAAGTAGTAATCTTTCACGTTTCGATGGTGTAAAATATGGCTATGCTTCGCCAGAATTTAAAGATTTAACAGACCTTTACTATAAATCCAGAAGTGAAGGTTTTGGAATGGAAGTTAAAAGAAGAATTATGATTGGTGCTTTCGTTTTATCCAGCGGATATTATGATGCATATTACAAGAAGGCATTACAGGTAAAGGCTATTATTAAGCAGAGTTTTGACCGTGCTTTTGAAAAATATGACTGCATTCTTAGCCCAACAGCACCTACAACAGCCCTTAAAATAGGCGAAAATTTAAGTGACCCACTTAAAATGTATCTTGGGGATATTTATACAGTATCCGTTAACCTTGCTGGGCTTCCATCCATGGTTGTTCCTTGCGGTTTTGACAGCCAAGGATTGCCTATTGGCTTACAGCTTACAGGCAAGGCATTCAGTGAAAACGAAATTATGAATGTTGGCTACGCATTCCAGCAGTCAACAGACTACCATACAAAGAAACCTGTACTTAAAACAGGAAAGGAGGCGTAAGTAATGGAATTTTTAACCACATTAGGCTTAGAGGTTCATACTGAGCTTTCTACAAAAACAAAAATTTTCTGTAGTTGTACAACGGAGTTTGGCGGAGACCCAAATACTCACGTTTGCGAGGTTTGTACTGGAATGCCAGGAACTCTTCCTGTTTTAAACGAGCAGGTAGTTGAATATGCAATTCGTGTTGGTCTTGCAACGAATTGTGAGATTACACAATATAATAAATTTGACAGAAAAAACTATTTCTACCCTGACCTTCCTAAGGCTTATCAGGTTAGCCAGCTTTACGCACCTATTTGCCAAAATGGTCATATTGATATTGAAGTCGGCGGTGTTACAAAGTCAATTAGAATTAAAGAAATTCACATGGAAGAGGATGCAGGAAAACTTATCCATGACCCATGGGATGATTGTACATTGGTAGATTATAACCGTTGTGGTGTGCCTCTTCTTGAAATTGTTTCCGAACCAGATTTCTGTAATGGTGAAGAGGTTATTGCTTACCTTACAAAGCTTAAATCTATCTTACAATATACGGATGTATCTGATTGTAAGATGGAGCAAGGTTCATTGCGTGCAGACGTTAACCTTTCTGTTAGGCCAGTTGGAACAGATGAACTTGGTACAAGAACTGAAATGAAGAACATAAACAGCTTTAAGGCAATAGCAAGAGCCATTGAGGGCGAAAGAAAACGCCAGATTGAGCTTATTGAAGATGGGAAGAAAATTGTACAGGAAACAAGAAGATGGGATGATAACAAAGGTTCAAGTTTTGCAATGCGTAGCAAGGAAAATGCTCAGGACTACAGATATTTCCCAGAACCTGACCTTGTACCAATTGAAATAAGCGATGAATGGATTGAAAGAGTAAGAGGAGAGCTTCCAGAGCTTCCTGACGCAAAGAAGAAGAGATACCTTGCAGATTATGGATTACCAGAATATGATGTTGATATTATTACTGGTTCTAAGTTCCTTGTGAAAATATTTGAAGAGGCACTTGTGGCTTGTGGCGAGGCAAAAGAAGTTTCTAACTGGATTATGGGCGAGGTACTTCGTCTTGCAACAGATACAAGCACAGATGTTGAGGACATTAACTTCAAATTTGCAAATCTTGGCAAGCTTATTCTTCTAGTTAAGAATAATGTGGTTAACCGCGGAACTGCAAAGGAAGTATTTGAAAAAATGTTCAAAGAAAATATTGAGCCAGAACAGTATATTAAAGAAAATGGTCTTGAGATGGTTAACGATGACGGTGCGGTACGTGAGGTAGTTGTTGCTGTGCTTCAGGCTAACCCGAAGAGTGTTGCAGAGTTTAAAGATGGCAACGACAAGGTTACACGTTTCCTTATGGGTCAGTGCATGAAACAACTTAAAGGAAAGGCAGATCCAGGAACGGTTAATACTGTAATAGAAGAAGAACTTGCAAAGATGTAAAATATAATTCAAATCAAAACCCTTGGGCGTTGCCCAAACCAACTTGATTTTTGAAAAAGCAAGACCAAAAACTTTTATTAAAACTGCATATTTATGCGGTTTTAGATGAGTGAAGGTTTTCACTTTTTGGACATTAAGAGAGGTACAGCGTTTAGCTGTACCTCTAATTTTTGTTCATTATTAGCTCATTGAATTTGTTGAACCAAGAACATCTGTAATTTTCTTTTCCACCATTGCTTCAATATCATTTCTTGCATCGCCAAGATAACCTCTTGGGTCAAAAGCTTCAGGTTTTTCAACTAAAGCTTTTCTAACAGCTGCAGTCATTGCAAGACGAATATCTGTATCCATATTTATTTTGCAAACAGCCATTTCACTTGCTTTACGAAGCATTTCAACAGGAATACCGCTTGCTCCTTTAATTTGTCCGCCAAACTCGTTACACATTGCAACTGTGTTTTGATCAACAGAAGATGCTCCGTGAAGGACGATAGGGTAGTTATGGAAACCAGCAGCTTCCAATTTTTCTGTAATAGTTTTAAGTCTGTCAAAGTCAAGCTTTGCTTCGCCCTTAAATTTATATGCACCATGGCTTGTACCAATTGCAATTGCAAGTGAATCTACGCCAGTACGTGTAACGAAGTCTAAAGCCTGGTCAGGGTCTGTATAAGTTGCACCTTCAGCGGCAACCTTAACTTCATCTTCAACACCAGCAAGCTTGCCAAGTTCAGCCTCAACAACAACACCTCTTGCATGTGCATAATCCACAATCTCTTTTGTTTTAGCAATGTTCTCTTCATAATCAAAGTGTGAACCGTCAAACATAACAGATGTAAAGCCTACCTCAATACATTCTTTACAAATTTCAAAGTCAGCACCGTGATCTAAGTGAAGGGCAATGTCAAGACCTGTTTCAGCAACAGCAGCGTCTACAATAGCTTTTAAATAATGTGGATGCATATACTTTAAAGCACTTTTTGAAACCTGAAGTATTACTGCGGAATTTTGCTTTTTGCAAGCATTAACAATTGCCTGTACAATTTCCATATTATTGATGTTAAAAGCGCCTATAGAATACTTTCCTTCAAAAGCTTTTTCGAACATCTTCTTTGTTGTAACTAAAGCCATAAAAGTACCACCTTTCATTTTCCATATTAAAAAATTATTTATTCAATGTAAATTATAATACTTTTGGCAAGTTTATACAAGCAAATTAATTTTACAATAAGTGTTTAAATTTTTAAAAATGTGTGCTATAATAGCATTACAAAAAACAAAAATGTGTTTTAGGGATGGGTATTTTAATGGTATATTTATTGATTATTTTTATAATAATAGCAATAGACCAATTTACAAAAAAGATAGTTTGCGATAACTTGAGGCTTGAAGAAAAGCATGAAACAAAAAATTCAAATATTTTGTTTTGGCATAGAAAAAACACTGGTGTTTCATATAGCAGTTTCAGCAAATATCCGAAACAGGTCACTATTGTTACTGGTATTTTTACCATATTGAGTTTTTTAGCTTTTTTATTTATAATACCTATTAAAGGCATGAAAATAATTAAAACGGGGTTTGCTTTTGTAATTGGCGGTGCTGTAGGCAATTTAGTTGACCGCTTAAGGAATAATTGTGTAACCGATTTTATATATTTAAAGAGTAGGTATTCACCTATATTTAACGTGGCAGATATTTTTGTTGTTATGGGTGCTGCGATGGTATTTATTTCATCAAATTTTAAAAGAAATTGATAATAAACCTGGGGTGTTCGACACCCTGTCTATTTTGAACCTACATTTCTTATAAGGGAATCCTACACACTACTGATATGTCAGGCCCCAAGATAATTCCCTTTGGGCGGGGGAAGGCAGAATCAGCGGTTGCGGATACCCACCTAGCGTAGGCTAGGTGTCAAAAGGCAGGAACGGCATTCTGGGTTACAATCTTATTAAACTTAAGGCGAGATTTTTTCTCGTCTTTTTTGTTATATTAAATTCAATTTGAAATAAAATAGATATAGTACAAACCTGTAGGGGAGGGGTAGCTGTGAAAAAAATAATAATTGTGCTAATGATGATGACATTCTTCATTAGTGGATGCACAGCAGAAGTTGATGAATCAAAAGAGATAGGCAGTGTAATAACCGAGAGTAAGCATGACGAGACAAAAGATAAGCTAGGTGAAAATATACCTGTTTTGCGTAGCGTTGCAGCAAAAATGATTGCTCTTACTATGAGTGACTCTGATGAAATAGTATCAATGGACAAAGAGATAAATTTTACAGATGTTGCTGAAACAGATTGGTACTATCCATATGTAAACAGGGTGTGCTACTTGGGTTATATGCAGGGAACTAATGAAGGATTTATGCCAAATGAGCCACTAAATTTGTATCAAGCACAAATATTAATTAATAAAATTTCCACTGAAAAAATTGAACTTAATGAAAGTGATAAGGAAAAGGCTGTATCTTATAGGTTATGGTGTCAGCTTTTTGCTAAAGCAATTAAAGAAAGAATGGAAGAATTTGAGTTGACTGAAAAAACTATAAGTGTATTTGCAACTACCGAAAACGGAAATATGCCATCTTGGACAGCATCAACCAGCGAAGGTGTGTTTAAATACCATGGATACGCTTTGGATGCTTACGTAGATAAAACAATAAGCGTATTAGTCAAAGGGGACGAAATTGTAGGAATTATAGATTTGGTGAGCAACAATGCATGCTTTGAAAATGCATACGTGAGCAAAAATAGTAATGGGAAATGCAATGTTGTGTACGAGAGCGGAAACCGCACTATGAAGTATGACGGTGACGTTTCTTTTCCAATTGGAACAATAACTGTAAAAGACGGAGAAATTTTATCAGCAGTTTTCGTAGAAAATACCACTAGGGATACAATTAAGTTAGCAGACAGCAAAAGAATATCCCTTGAAGGAGTAGGCGATATTCCTGCGGATGATAAGTTTAAAATTTACGATGTGACTAATGAAAATCAAGTTATCTGTAAAGGTATTTCATCTCTTACTTGCGGAAGCGATATTGCAAATTTTTATCGTAAAGATGGAATCATTTGTGGAGCCATTATCACTAAAAAATCTGACCCCAAGAAAATCCGAACTGTTATTGGCACAACAAATTTTCAAGGATATGTTCATTCTTCAGTGAGTTTAAATGCTTTAAACGGAATGAAAATTTCATGTTCAGAGGGTACGGTTGAAACAAAGGAACTGAATTTAACTTTGGATAATAGCAACGAATATTTTGGACAGTTAACACGCATTTATGTGACTCCAAAAAATAGTGGTGATATTATTTCTATTACTTCTATCGAAAGAAATTGGGTTGATAAAATCCCCAAATACAGAGGTACAATTGAGATTGAAAAACGTGAAGACGGTTTTGTCATTGTAAATGAGGTTGACATGGAAACATATGTGGAAGCTGTTATTCCAAGTGAAATGCCTACTTCCTATGGAATTGAGGCGGCGAAGGTTCAGGCGGTTTCAGCACGAAGTTATGCTTACAATCAGTATGCTGCAAATAAGTATCATAGCTATGGTGCAAATGTGGACGATTCCGTTTTGTGTCAGGTATATAACAATGTAGCGCCAAACGAAACTTCAAAAAAAGCAGCTAAAGAAACTGAAGGAATTTGCCTAACCTATAACGGAGAAGTAATTAGCGCCAACTTTTTTTCAACTTCTTGCGGTACTTTTGCATCAAGCGGAGAAGTTTGGGCTTCAGACAATGGCAGGATATTTCCTGCTGAAACAAAGGAATATTTACAGGCTCACTGCAATTTTGGAAAAACTCTTAATAACGAGGAAAATGTGAAGGAATTTTTAAAAAATCCAGATAATTCTGCATACGACAGTTGGGTTAACTGGTATAGGTGGAGCGTTAAAATGACAGGCGAAGAAATATCCGCAGCCATAAATAAAAACATTGAATTTGCATGGAAAAAGTACCCGTTGTTGGTAAAAACGATGCAATCTGATGGAAGTTATAAAAGCAGAAGTGTAAGCAATATAGGCAAAATCAAAAGCATTTCAGTTGTAAAACGCGGTGAAGGCGGAAATATAATGGAGCTTAAACTGGTAGGCGAAAAAGCAACTATTCTTCTTAAAACGGAGTATGTTATAAGAACAATACTTCGTCCTGTAAGCTATAATGGTTCAGTTGTTAACACTGTGCTTAGTGATGGAAAACAGATGGCAAACTATGCTATTATGCCTAGTGCATTTTTCACAATGGATATAACAAGTGATGAAAATGGTTTTGCTAGTGAAATTGTATTTACAGGTGGTGGAAATGGTCATGGTGTAGGAATGAGCCAAAATGGTGTTAAAGGTATGGCAGACAGCGGCTTTGGTTATTCAGAAATTTTACAATATTACTACAAAGGCACAGAACTAAACAAAAAGCTTTGAACTTTGTGAAGAAAGATGGTAAAATTTTAGAAAGTGAAAAGAGGTTATGTACAAAAGAAGGAGTTTTAATATGCTTTCTAAAATAACAAGCTGTGGAATAATTGGCGTTGATGGATTTTTAGTTGCAGTTGAGGTGGACGTAAGTAATGGTCTGCCTGCAATAGATTTGGTTGGACTGCCAGACTCCGCAGTGAAGGAATCTAAAGAAAGGGTACGCACTGCCATAAAAAACAGCGGTTTTCAGTTCCCTGTGAAAAGAATAACGGTTAACCTTGCCCCAGCAGATATGAAAAAAGAAGGTCCTTGCTTTGACTTGCCTATTGCAGTTGGAATTTTGACTTGCTGTGGAATTATTTCTGCCGAAAGCGTAGCGAATACCATGATTACAGGTGAGTTGTCCTTAGATGGCTCGGTAAATGGTGTAAACGGTGTTTTGCCTATGGTTTACAGTGCCTTTAAAAGTGGAATTACACGTTTCATTGTGCCGAAAGACAATGCTGACGAAGCGGCCTTGGTGCAGTGTGCAGAGATTTTTCCAGTGGAAAATTTAAAACAACTTTGCGACCATCTTAATGGGCAAAAAAAACTTGAACCCCATTGTGTTGATATTGAGCAAATATTTTGCATTAATGGAGACAAGGAAATATTAGATTTTGCCGATGTTAAGGGACAGGAAAGTGTGAAGCGTGCCATGGAAATTGCGGCGGCTGGGTATCACAACATACTTATGGTTGGGCCTCCTGGCTCTGGCAAAACAATGCTTGCAAAGCGAATGCCATCTATTATGCCAGATTTAACTTTTGAAGAATGTGTTGAGATTACTAAAATTTACAGTGTTTCTGGTTTGTTGTCTAATAAAAGTGCTTTAATAAATAAGCGTCCATTTAGGTCACCACACCATACAATTTCTGCGTCAGCACTTACAGGAGGTGGACGCATTCCGAAACCTGGTGAAATTTCACTTGCAAACAAAGGGGTGCTGTTTTTAGATGAACTTCCAGAGTTTGCAAGAAATGCTCTTGAAATTATGCGTCAACCACTTGAGGATGGAAACGTTACAATATCCAGGGTGAACGGAACGGTTACATACCCTTCGGATTTTATGCTTTTGGCGGCAATGAATCCATGCCCGTGCGGATACCTTGGTGATGGAGATAAATGCCATTGCACTCAAAACGAAATAATCAAGTATACAAGCAAGATAAGTGGTCCATTGTTAGATAGAATAGATATTCAGGTTGAGGCTAGTTCCATAAAGTATGATGACTTAAACAGTAACGAAAAACAGGAATCATCGGCTGATATAAAAAGCAGAGTTGTTCGTGCACATAAGTTGCAACTGGAACGGTATAAAAACGATAATATTCAATTTAACAGCCAGCTTACAGCACCACTAATTGAAAAATACTGTGCACTGGGGCAAAAGGAGCAATCACTTTTAAAGGCGGCGTTTGACAGGCTTAATTTAAGTGCCCGTGGATACCATAAAATATTAAAAATGGCACGTACTGTTGCCGACCTTGACCAAAGTAAAAATATAACTGCAAGGCATTTGGCAGAGGTTATACAATACCGAAGCTTGGACAGAAAATATTTAATGTAAATAAAATCAGTCGTTTTGCATACCTTATTGTATTGGAGGTGAGCTGATGGCTGATTTTATTTTGTATTTATCTGGGATTATTAACAGTTTAGGGTATTTAGGAATTTTTGGAGCCGCTGCTTTGGAATATGCGTGCTTTCCTGTTTCAAGTGAAATTTTACTGCCGTTTATAGGATATTCAGTATACATGGGTAGACTGAACTTGCCGCTTGCCGTGCTATTTAGTACCATTGGTGGTGTTATTGGGTGCAGTTTTTGCTATGGTGCAGGCCGATTTGGCCGTGGAATTATGGATAATATATTTGCAAAACGCTTTTGCTCTGTAAAACAAGGTATTGAAAAAGCAGAAAAATATTTTGTTAATTCTGGAAAACATTCTGTATTTTTTGGCAGATTAATGCCAATTGTGCGCACTTACATATCATTCCCTGCAGGAATGGCAAAAATGAATTATCTAACTTTTTTAGGATATTCGTCGGCAGGCGCACTTTTGTGGAATACCTTCCTTATTTCCCTTGGTTATTACATGGGTGAGCATTGGGAGAAAATTTCATTATTTTTTGGAAATAACAAAATAGCGATAAGCCTTATTGTTTTAATGCTAGTTGGTATTGTTTGGGTAAACAAAAAAAAGAGGTAAGGCAATATATTTAATGCCTTACTTCTCGGAGTTAAATTTGTATATTACATCTTTTGAAAATGATATAAATTCAGACATAGCCTGACTAACATATCGGTTCTTTTTGTGCGCAAACACAATATTACGCTTAGAAAGAGGGCTGCTAATTTTATAAAACACAACCTCAGTGCGTGGATAACCATATATTATAACTTTGTCGGTAACAAAAGCTATTCCCATACCCATGCAAGCTACGTTGTAGCTTGTCATTAACTGGTCTAGGTACATAATTACACGAGGATTAAAACCAGCCTCATTGCAAAGAGATAGGGCGCGTTCACCCATATCGTTGCCTTTGCGCAAAAAAATGAAAGCTTCACTTCTAAAGTTATCTAGATTAACAGATGGAAAATCATCGCTTAAATGTTTTTTTTGCTTTATATCCTTAGCGCTAAGCTGATAATTTCTAAGAGTTGTATTTATTGTTAAATCTTTAGGAACAGCAACCAGAACATTTTCTTTTAGCACAGGATAAACTGTATATACATTTTCATTAAAATCAAAGCTGTCCATAACCAAATCAAGGCTTTCACCAAGCAAATCCACGTTCAGTTGTGAAGAATGCGCTTCAATCAGGTCAATTTGTATGCCAGGATGTCGTTTAGAAAATTTTGAAATTGCGTGTGGAAGTATAAAGGACGAAAAAAAGTTTGAACCACCTATTTTAAGATGACCACTTTTTAGATTTCCCATGTCATTTAGCTTACATTGAAGGTCATTTTGCACGCTTAAAATTTCTTCAACAGCCTGTATGAAGGTTTTGCCAGCTTCTGTAAGCAGCAATGGTGATACGCTCCTGTCAAATAGAACCGCACCTGCTTCACGCTCAACTTTTTTTATGGCGGTGCTTAAGGCCGGCTGGGATATGCCAAGGTTTGACGCTGCCTTGGAAAAATTTTTTTCCTTATATACTTCGTAAACATATTTCATATATTGAAGCATATATTTCCTCCTTTAGAACAAAAAGGCCTAGAAGAAGGCTAAAAGGTCTTTTTACTTTAAGTTTAAATATCTTTTTCAGTTTTAACAGTAAAGCCATTTTCCTTTAAAAGATTGGCGGTAATTCCATTACCATCAATTAATGTGGAAGTGAAAGTGCCGTCATAAATTTTTCCAAGACCACAGGAGGGACTATTGCTTTTTAACACAACAAGCTGTGCGCCTGACATTTTGGCAATTTTTAATACTTCATTTGCACCTTTTTCAAATTCTTGAGTGAATACGTTACCATAGGAATCCACTACGTTGCTATCCTTAATTTCTACAGGATTCCTTGGTGTAGGAAGTCCGCCAAGCTGTTCTGGACAAACTGGTATAAGGGTGTGCCTTCCCAACAAGGCATTTATATTGGGGTAATCTTTAATTTCACCGTTATATTTACAGCCTATTCCCACAAGACAGGCGCTTATAAGTATAATCATAATTAATTAAGCTCGCTTTCAACATCCAATGCTTCAACCAGCATAACATCCTCATTTCTTTCAGCAAAGGTATTCAGTGTATATTGGTTAGCAAATAATAATAATGGACGCATAAAATGGTCATAAACAATCATAGTACGTGCGTTTTCATACTGTTTTAAACTCTCAGGGTCATCAGTTTTAACCCAGCGTACAACGTTGAAATTAAGGCTTTCCATTCGAATATCGCAATTATATTCATTTTTAAGACGGTATTCAAAAACTTCAAACTGAAGCACACCAACGGCACCAAGCACGACTTCGTTATATTCATTGGTATAAACCTGTATTGCGCCTTCTTGGGCAAGCTGTTCAACACCCTTTTGAAAATGCTTTGCTTTAAGAGAATTAACAGGCCTTACACGCATAAAAAGTTCTGGTGGAAAGGTTGGCAGTGGCTCGAAGAAAAGCTTATCTTTACAGGTTGTAAGCGTATCACCAATCTGATAGTTTCCAGAATCGTAAATACCTATAATATCTCCTGCAACAGCAGTATCTACTGTTTCACGCTCATTTGCCATAAGCATTGTACTTTGGCTAAGCTTAAGCTGTTTACCGGTACGTGAAAGGGTTACATTCATTCCACGCTCAAAAGTACCACTACATATGCGAAGAAAAGCAAGTCTGTCACGATGGGCAGGGTTCATATTTGCCTGTATTTTGAAAATAAAACCACTAAAAAATTCATCCGTAGGTTGAACTTCTCCGTTTGTTGTTTTTCTTCCACCAGGTGCCGGGCTCATATCAAGGAAATGCTCCAAAAAAGTTGTAACACCAAAATCTACAAGAGCAGTGCCGAAAAATACAGGAGAAAGCTTTCCTTTTAATATTAAGTTCATATCAAATGCGTTGCCGGCTCCTTCAATAAGTTCAATTTCATTACGTAAAATTTCAAGGTTAGTTGGAGAAATAACGTCATTAAGCTCATCTCCAAAAACACCTTTTTCTCCTAATTCTATAACATAATCCGTCCTGTAAATATGCACCTTGTTATTAAGTCGGTCATAAATTCCTTCAAATGTAAGCCCACTTCCAATTGGCCAAGTAACACTTACGGAAGGAAGACCAAGTGCCTCTTCCAAATCCTCTAGAACTTCAAGAGGGTCTTTAGCTTGCCTGTCCAGCTTATTTATAAAAGTAAAAATTGGTATTCCACGCATACTGCAAACCTTAAAAAGCTTTTTGGTTTGTGTTTCAACACCTTTTGCAGCATCAATAACCATAACTGCACTGTCTACAGATGTAAGTATTCGGTAAGTATCCTCACCGAAGTCGTTATGCCCAGGTGTATCCATAATGGATACAATTTTGTCTCGGTATTCAAACTGCATTACAGATGAGGTTACAGAAATACCACGCTGTTTTTCAATTTCCATCCAGTCCGAGGTAGCAAATTTTGAATTTCGCCTTGCTTTAACAGTTCCTGCTTCACGTATTGCACCGCCGTGAAGAAGAAGTTTTTCTGTAAGGGTTGTTTTACCAGCATCAGGGTGAGAAATAATGCCGAAAATTCGTCTTTTGTTAATTGCCTCTAAGTTTGTATTTAATGCCATTGTTTAATTCCTTTCCACAATATAAATATCATAATTTATATTTTAAATTAAAAGTCTAACCACTATTATATGTAGTTTATAAATAAATTGCAACTTTTAGATTTCTTTGTTGAAATAATGTGGCGACCTATGATAAAATATTGCTGAAAAATGTAGAATTCTACTAGCAATTTTATGGAAAATTTCAGTATAATTATATTGACATTTTACTGTAATATGTGCTAATATATTTGACAATGCAAACAGATGGAACACATCTTTTTTATAAAAAACATAGGAGGATAATGGATATGATGAAGCTTTCGGCTACAAAAGAAACTTGTTTTTCGCCCATAGGGATAGGTGCTTTGTTTTTTAAGGACTGTGGTTTTTACGTTTCATTAAATTCTTTCCCCATTTGTTTTGAATATTGTTATTGGCAATGAAAAGAGTCTTTCTTTTTATTGCCTTTTCTTTTGCAAAAATATAAAAAATTATAAAAATGCAAAAATAATGTATATTTATGAATATTTATTAACACAAACTACTGAAAGGGTGGTATAATAATGCTAAACCGTAAAGATGTTTTAGGGCTTCGGGATATGAGTAAAACTGAAATTATGGAAATACTTGATACTGCAAAGGAAATGAAAAAAAGAATTGATAACCCAGCACTTAGAGTGGATGAACTAAAGTATACAAGCGTTATAACACTATTTTACGAAAACAGCACCAGAACTAAAACCTCTTTTTCATTAGCAGGTAAATATCTTGGTGCAACAGTTCAGGATTTGGGGATATCCACCAGTAGTGTAAGCAAGGGTGAAAGCCTTATTGACACGGGAAAAACCCTTGACCAAATGGGCGTAGAAATAATGATTATGCGTAACTCGCTTACAGGTGCACCGCACGTGTTGGCTAAAAACGTTAATGCGCATGTAATAAATGCAGGAGATGGTTCAAACGAACATCCAACACAAGCCCTTTTAGACCTTTACACCATTCAAGATTACAAAAAAAGCTTCGAAGGACTTAAGGTTGCTATAATAGGTGATATATCTCATAGCCGAGTGGCAAGAAGCAATGTGTTTGGTTTAAGCAAGCTTGGGGCAGATGTTACCCTTGCAGGGCCATCAACACTACTTGGCGGTTTGCACCAGCTTGGTGTAAAAACTACTTCCGATATAAAGAAAGCAATTACCGATGCAGATGTTGTTATGGGACTTAGGATACAGTTTGAAAGGCAAAAAACAATGAGCTTCCCTGGCATTGGCGAATATAGAGAGCTATTTGGTATAAACAGTGATTTACTTAAATATGCAAAAAAAGATGTTTTAATTATGCACCCAGGCCCTGTAAACAGAGGGGTTGAATTAAGCACCGAGGTTGTGGATTGTGGAAACTCTGTTATAAATATTCAAGTTAAAAATGGTGTTGCGGTAAGAATGGCAATACTTAAACTTCTTGCAAAGGGAGGAAAAAAATAATGAAAACACTTATTAAAAATGGAAGATTAATAAATCCTGCAACAAATATTAATGATATTATGGATATACTTATTGAGGACGACAAAATTGTTGAAATTAATGAGGAAATTAAAACTTCAGCAGATAAAACTATTGATGCAAACGGGAAGATAGTTACACCGGGCTTCATTGATGTACACGTACACCTTCGAGACCCAGGTTTTGAGTATAAAGAAACTATTGAAACAGGAAGTATGTCAGCGGTTATGGGTGGTTTTACAACAATCTGCTGTATGCCAAACACAGACCCTGTAATTGACAGTGAAATTATGGTTGAATATATAAAGCTTAGGGCGCAAAGAGAGGCCTTTTGCAATATACTTCCAATAGGTGCAATTACAAAAGGTCAAAATGGTGAAGAACTTGCAAACATAGGCAAAATGGTTAATGCAGGTGCTTGCGGAATAAGTGAAGACGGAAAAAGCGTTTTGAATGCTGCAATGCTTAAAACGGCAATGAATTATTCTAAAATGTTTAATATACCTGTTATGAGCCATTGCGAGGACAAGTCTTTGGTTGCAGGCGGCGTTATGAATGCAGGTTCTCAAAGCCAGCTTTTAGGGCTTAAAGGAATATCCAACGACAGTGAGGACGTTATTGTTGCAAGAGATATTATTCTTGCAAAAAGCACCGGTGCAAAACTTCACCTATGCCATGTATCAACTAAAGGGGCTATAGACTTAATAAGAGATGCTCAGGCAAGAGGGCAACAGGTTAGTGCGGAAATTTGCCCACACCATTTTACATTAAGCGATATGGACATAGTGGATTACGATGCGAACACAAAAATGAATCCGCCTCTGCGTTCCAACGATGACGTTATGGCACTTAGAGAAGCTTTAAAAGACGGAACAGTTGGAATTATTGCCACTGACCATGCACCGCATGGAACAGACGAAAAAAACTGCGAATATGATAAAGCGGCTTTTGGAATTGTTGGTCTTGAAACTGCCTTTGCACTAGGTAACACAGTTCTTGTAGGCGGAAATTGGCTTACAATAGATAAACTTATTGAAAAAATGACAATTAACCCAGCGAAGCTTTTGGGTATTGATAAAGGAAGTATTGAAGTTGGAAAAGTAGCAGACATTACAATTATAGATTCAAATTGTGAATACGAAATTGACGCAAAAGCTTTTAAATCCAAGGGTAAAAACACTCCTTTTAACGGATACAGAGTTAAAGGGAAAGTTTTATATACAATTGTAGGCGGTAAGGTAAAAGTTGAGGAGGGTAATCTTAATGATAATTGACAAACTTATTGAGAAAATTAAGGAAACTGAAAATCCAACTGTAGTTGGCCTTGACCCAAGACTTTCCTATGTGCCAAAGCATATTAAGGAACAATGTTTTGAGGAATTTGGAAAAACACCAAAGGCTGTTGCTGAGGCATTCTTCCTTTTTAATAAGGAACTTATAGATGCAACCTTCGACCTTATACCTGCTGTTAAACCACAGGTTGCCATGTACGAAATGCTTGGTGCAGAGGGAATAGACAGCTATATTAGAACCATTAAATATGCAAAGGGAAAAGACCTTGTAATTATTGGGGATGTTAAGCGTGGTGACATTGCGTCAACAGCAGAAGCATATTCCGATGGGCATATTGGTCGAATTGATGTTGAGGGAAACAAGTTTGAAATTTACCATGAGGATTTTATTACACTAAACCCATACCTTGGCTGGGACTCAATTGAGCCATATATGGCTAACTGCAAGGCTTACGAAAAAGGTATGTTCGTACTTGTTAAAACCTCAAACCCTAACAGCGGTCAGTTGCAGGATTTGGATGTTGGCGGAAAAACTCTCTATCAGCACGTGGGTGAGCTTACAAATGAATGGGGCAAAGACCTTATTGGAAAATATGGTTACTCAAGCGTTGGTGCAGTGGTTGGCGCAACTCATCCAGAGCAAGCTAGAAATCTTAGAGAAATTATGCCAAATACGTTTTTCCTTGTACCAGGTTATGGCGCACAGGGCGGAACAGCAGAGGATTTGTCAGTTTGCTTCGACAAAGACGGACTTGGTGCAATTGTTAATTCATCAAGAGGAATTATTGCGGCACACCAAAAGAAAGAATATAAAGAAAAATACAGTGAAAAGGAATTTGCACTTGCGGCAAGACATGCAGTGTTGGATATGAAAGCTGATTTGAGGAGATGTGTATAATGGAAAAGACAATTAAAGCTGAATTGATACTTGAAAACGGCGTTCGTTTCAAAGGCAAGGCTTTTGGCTACGTTAAAGAAACCGTTGGAGAAGTAGTTTTTAACACAGGAATGACAGGCTATGAGGAACTTTTAACAGACCCATCATATGCAGGACAGATAGTTACAATGACATATCCGCTAATTGGTAACTATGGCATTAACTTAGATGACATGGAAAGTGATGGCCCTCGACTTAAAGGCTTTGTAGTAAGAGAAAAGTGCGATTATCCAAATAACTGGAGATGTGAAATGGACATCGATGGTTTCCTTAAACAAAATAAAATAATGGGAATCGAAGGTGTAGATACACGTGCTTTAACAAAAATTCTTCGTGACCATGGAACAATGAAGGGAATTATTACAACAAGATGTAAGGACCTTTCTGATAAGCAGATTCAACTTAAATTTGAAAGCCTTAATAATAGAAATGTAATTAAAGAATGTACAATTAAAGAAAAATACGAAATTCCAGGCAAAGGAACACATATTGCATTTGTTGACATGGGTGCAAAAAGGGGAATTTTAAGAGATTTTAAGGCTCGTGGATGTAAGATTACTGTATTCCCTGCATTTACAACAGCAGAAGAAATTTTGGCAGTAAATCCAGATGCGGTTTTCCTTTCAAATGGCCCTGGAGACCCTAAGGACGTACCTGAAATTATTGAAACAGTTAGAAACCTTGTTGGCAAAAAACCAATACTTGGTGTTTGCATGGGTAATCAGCTTATAAACCTTGCTTTAGGCGGAGATACCAAAAAAATGAAGTTTGGGCACCACGGCGGAAATCATCCTGTTAAAGACCTTAAAACAGGAAGAGTTTACATTACAAGCCAAAACCATGAATATGTAGTTTGCGACCTTCCAGAAGGCGTTGAGGCAGCTTTTGTTAATATAAATGACAATACAATTGAGGGTATAAAGCATAAAACCTTACCAATTTTCAGTGTTCAGTTCCATCCAGAGGCAAGCCCTGGCCCATTGGATTCAGGCTTCTTATTTGACAGATTTTTAGAAATAATAGAAAGAGGTGGAGATAATGCCTAAGGATAATACAATTAAAAAGGTGCTTGTAATTGGTTCAGGCCCTATAGTTATAGGTCAGGCGGCAGAGTTTGACTATTCTGGTACTCAGGCAGTTCAGGCAATAAAGGAAGAAGGCATTGAGGTTGTACTTGTAAACAGCAACCCAGCCACAATTATGACAGACAGGGATATGGCAGACCATACTTATATTGAGCCTTTAACTGTGGAATTCATTGAAAAGGTTATTGCAAAAGAGCGTCCAGACAGCATTATTGCAGGTATGGGTGGGCAAACAGGTCTTAACCTTAGCTGCGAGCTTTACGACAAGGGTGTACTTGCAAAATATAATGTTCGTGTAATCGGTACTTCTATAGAATCTATAAAAGAGGGCGAAGACAGAGATTCTTTTAAGAAATTAATGGAAAAAACCAATCAGCCTATAATTGAAAGCGAAGTTGTTACAACAGTAGATGCGGCAGTGGCTTTTGCTGAAAAAATTGGCTATCCTGTAATTGTTCGCCCTGCATACACACTTGGTGGAACAGGCGGCGGGATTGCCGATGACGAAGACCAGCTTAGAGAAATCGCAACACAGGGTATCCATTTAAGCCGTGTTGGTCAGTTACTTATTGAAAGAAGTATTAAGGGCTGGAAAGAAATTGAGTTTGAGGTAATGCGTGACGGAGCAGGAAACTGTATTACAGTATGCTCTATGGAAAATGTAGACCCTGTTGGCGTACACACTGGAGACAGTATTGTTGTAGCCCCCGCACAAACTCTTTGCGACAGAGAATATCAAATGCTTAGAAAAGCGGCTATTGATATTATTGACTCTATAGAAATTGAGGGTGGTTGTAACGTACAGTTTGCCCTTGACCCATACAGCTTTAACTATGCAGTAATTGAAATTAACCCACGTGTTAGCCGTTCATCAGCACTTGCTTCAAAGGCAACAGGCTATCCTATTGCTAAGGTTGCAGCAAAAATTGCCCTTGGTTATAGATTGGACGAAATTAAAAATGCTGTAACAAAGAAAACATTTGCTTGCTTTGAACCTACAATAGACTACGTAGTTTGCAAAATACCAAAGTGGCCTTTTGATAAATTTAAAAGTGCAAAACGTACCCTTGGCACAAAAATGATGGCAACTGGCGAAATTATGTCCATTGGCAACAGCTTTGAAAGTGCATTGTTAAAGGGTATTCGTTCCCTTGAAATAGGACAGTACACACTTGAGAGAAAATATAGCAAATCCAAAAGTTTAGACGAACTAAAAAAGAGAGTGGTTGTTCCAGATGACGAAAGACTTTTTGACCTTGCAGAAATGCTTCGCCGTGGCTACAGAGTTGAAAAGGTTTGCGAAATTACAGGCATGGACAAGTTTTTCGTATACAAAATCAAGAAAATCGTTGACCTTGAAGAAGAACTTAAAGCACTTACAATCAATGACCTTAACGAGGATTTATTGAGAGAATACAAGAAAATTGGTTTTTCCGACAAGGGTATCGCAGACCTTTTACAAGTTGCTCCGCCAGAAATTTACAAACTTCGTAAAGAATGGAACATTATGCCAGTATATAAAATGGTTGATACATGTGCTGGTGAGTTTGAAGCAGTTACACCATACTACTATTCAACTTACGATGAATACGATGAAGTTATTGTATCAAATAAGAAAAAGGTTATTGTTATAGGTTCAGGTCCAATAAGAATTGGTCAGGGTATAGAATTTGACTACTGCTCAGTACATTCAGTGTTAGCTCTTAAACGAGCAGGAATTGAAACAATTATAATTAACAACAATCCAGAAACAGTTTCAACTGACTTTGATACCTCAGACAAGCTTTACTTTGAACCACTTACTGAAGAAGACGTGTTAAACATTGTTGAAAAAGAAAAACCAGATGGAGTTATCCTTCAGTTTGGTGGACAAACAGCAATTAAACTTGCAAACTTTTTCCGAGAAATGGAAATACCTATTTACGGCACAAAGCCAGAGCAAATTGACGCCGCAGAGGACAGAGAAAAGTTTGAAGAACTTCTTGAAAAATTAGACATTAGACGCCCAAAGGGCAAAGGTGTTTGGAGTGTAGAAGAAGGCATTGAGGTTGCAAATGACCTTGGCTACCCTGTGCTTGTAAGACCATCTTATGTACTTGGCGGACAGGGCATGGAAATTACTTACATGGAAGAACAGCTTGTGAAGTATCTTGAGGCGGCTTTCGTTAAGGATACCAAAAACCCTGTACTTATTGACCGTTACCTCTTGGGACGTGAAATTGAAGTTGATGCCATTTGTGATGGAACAGATGTTGTAATACCTGGTATTATGGAACATCTTGAAAGAGCAGGCGTTCACAGCGGAGACTCTATTTCAATCTATCCTCCACAGCATTTGTCCGACAGAATTAAAGAAGAAATTATGGATGTTACAAAGAAAATCTCAATTGCACTTGAAGTAATTGGTATGATTAACATTCAGTTTATTGAATATAAGGGCGAGCTTAACATAATTGAGGTTAACCCAAGAAGCAGCCGTACTGTGCCTTATATTAGCAAAGTTACAGGTGTACCAATTATAGATTTAGCGACAAAGGTTATGCTTGGTAACAAGCTTAAAGACCTTGGATATACAAGCGGAATTTGTCCAGAGCCATCATTGGTTTGCATAAAAGTTCCGATTTTCTCTACAGAAAAACTTCCACAGGTTGAGGTTAGCCTTGGGCCAGAAATGCGTTCCACTGGTGAAATACTTGGTGTTGGAAAAACACTTGTAAATGCTCTTTACAAAGGCTTTATTGCAGCAGGCACAATTTTACCAAAGAAAAATGGTACTGCACTTGTAACTGTTAAGGAATATGACAGACCAGATTTCCTGCCAATTGCAAAGCGTCTAAATAACCTTGGTTATAAATTCCTTGCAACAGACGGTACTGCGGAATACCTTAAAGAAAATGGCATTGAGAACATCACCATTGTAAGAAAAATAGGTGAGGGTGTTCCAAATGTTCTGGATATAGTTAGAAGTGGTATGATTGACATTATTATTAACACACCGAATAAGGGTAACAATTCTGTAAGCGACGGTTTCAAAATTAGACGTGCGGCGGCAGAAAGCAGTGTAAACCTTATGACATCTTTGGATACAATGAATGCATTGCTTGATGTAATGGAAAGTGATATTACAACTGACAAAATAGATGTAATTGCACTGGAGGAAATTAAATGAAATCAATTGCCATAGCTGAAATTTTATATAACAATAAACTAAGCGACGGAATTTTTGAAATGATTATTGCAGCAGAGGCAATTGCCAAAGAGGCAAAAGCTGGTCAGTTTGTAAATGTTTACACAGGTCTTGGGGAGAATATCCTTCCCAGACCGATTTCTATTAGTGAAATTGACAAAAATAGTGGTACGCTAACACTTATTTATCAAGTTGTTGGTAAGGGTACAAAATGTTTTTCGGAGTTCGTTGCTGGGCAAGAAATTAAGGTTCTTGGTCCTCTTGGAAACGGCTTTACCATTCCGTCAGAAGAAGGTAACCATGTTGTAGTTGGTGGAGGCATTGGCGCTCCTCCACTTATTGAGTTGATGAAAGCCCTTAAGGGTACGGTTACAGTTTTCCTTGGTGCCAGAAGTAATCCAATTTTAGTTGAAAAATTTGAAGCACTTGGTGCAACTGTGCATATTGCTACTGACGATGGAAATGTTGGCTTTAAAGGAAATGTTGTACAACTTATGGATAAAATACAGCCAAAAGCAGACTTTATATACTCTTGTGGTCCTAAAATTATGCTTAAATTTCTTTCACAATGGGCAAAAGATAAAGGGGTAAATGCGCAAGTTTCTATGGAAGAAAGAATGGCATGTGGTATTGGCGCATGTGTTGGCTGTGCAGTTAAAATAAAAAAAGAGGGCGAAAGTGACTGGCAGAACCTTAAGGTTTGCAAAGATGGTCCGGTATTTATGAGTAACGAGGTGGTTTGGGATGAGTAGTATAAACACATCAGTAAATATTGCGGGAGTTGAAATGAAAAATCCTGTGACCACAGCATCTGGCACATTTGGTTCTGGAAGGGAATTTGCAGAATTTGTTGACCTTAATCTTTTAGGTGCAGTTACTGTTAAAGGTGTTGCAGACCAACCTTGGAAAGGCAACAACACACCAAGAATTGCAGAAACCTATGGTGGTATGCTTAATTCTGTTGGGCTACAAAATCCTGGAGCAGATTATTTTATTGAGAATGATATTCCTTTTTTGCGTCAGTTTAATACAAAAATAATTGTTAATCTTTGTGGACATAGCATAGAAGAATATTGTGCAGTTGCAGAAAGAATGAGTGAAGCAGATGTAGATATGTTTGAACTTAACATTTCTTGTCCCAATGTCTCGGCCGGCGGAATTACTTTTGGAACTGAGCCCAAAATGGCAGAAAAAGTAGTTTCTGAAGTTAAGAAATATGCAAAAAAACCAATGATTGTTAAGCTTACGCCAAATGTAACTGATATTACTGAAATAGCACGAGCAGCAGAAGCAGGCGGAGCAGATGGGCTTTCACTTATCAACACTTTGCTTGGTATGAGGATAGACATAAATAAACGTAAACCTATCCTTGCCAATAAGGTAGGCGGTTTTTCTGGACCTGCGATTAAGCCAGTTGCTGTACGCATGGTTTATCAGGTGGCAAAGTCAACTAATTTACCTATAATCGGTATGGGTGGAATTTCCACGTGGGAAGATGCAATTGAATTTATTATGGCTGGTGCAACAGGTATTGCCGTTGGTACTGCAAACTTTACAAATCCATTTGCAACAGAGGAAATTGTAAAAGGTATTGAGGAATATATGCATACCAATGGAATTAAGAATTTAGCAGAGATAAGAGGAATTATAGAGTAGGGAACGAAGAGCAGGAGGAAACTTATGTTAAGTGAAGCTAAAATTGAATTTATAGAATTTATGATGAGTGCGGATGTACTTCGCTTTGGAGATTTTGTAACTAAGAGCGGGCGAAATACACCCTACTTTGTTAATACAGGTAACTACAAAACAGGTCGCCAAATTGCAACTCTTGCAAAGTTTTATTCTAAGTTGATTAAAGAAACTGTAGGCGAAGAGTTTGATGGAATATTTGGGCCTGCTTATAAAGGTATTCCTCTTGCAGCAGCAACAGCAGCAAATCTTGCAACTGAATATGATATTGATAAGCCATATTTCTTTAACCGCAAGGAACCAAAAGACCACGGTGAAGGCGGAAGCCTTGTGGGATACAAACCTGTTGATGGTGACAATATTATAATTATTGAAGATGTAATTACAGCAGGAACTGCAATACGTGAAACAATGCCTGTACTTTTTGGAGCAGCTAAAGTTAACGTTAAAGATATGTTTATTTCTGTTAATCGTTGCGAAGTTGGTCAAAACAGTGATAAAACAGCAGTAATGGAAGTTAAGGAAGAGTTTGGTATCGAGGTTCATGCAATCATTTCTGTTAAGGATATTTACGAGTATCTTAAAGAAAAAGGTACATATGGTGATGTTCTTGGGAAAATGGAAGACTACATGGCAAAATACTGCGTATTCTAAAAAATTGTATAAATAAAATCCCTGTGTGTATATTCACAGGGATTTTGCTATATAATGGAGCAAATTATTTAAACTTCATATCTAAAACTTTTTCAGCAAGTCTTTTTTCTGTGTTTGAAAAAATAGCCAAAATAAGCACAAGCAATATATTTTCTATGGTTTCAATGTTTTTCATAGATTGGTCAATGTCCAAAGCTTCTAAAATTTGCTTATTTGCCAAAGAATGACCTAGTTCAGAGGTCTTAATACTTTTTTGTATAATAAGAAAATTACTGTAAACCACCTCAAGGGTTTTGGATTTAGCATTTGTTGTAAGCTCAGTTGTGATTGGTTTAAGCAAAATATCGATATCATTTATAGACAGCACACTTTTTAAATGATAGATAATAACCAGCAGCATCAGGTGATTTCTGTTATATTTCTTTTTTACTGGCGCAGGAAAAAGCTTTGCCTTTGCGTAATTATTTATCATTGTTTTTGTAAGTATTTTATCATCTTTACTGCGCTTATAGGCAGAAAGTTTTGTTTCCATAAATGTAGTAACCTGATCCATATATAGGTCTATATCGGGTATATCTGTCAATTCTATAGTATCGAGATTTGTTATTTCAAGTGCCAGCGTTTTTAATTCATCATTAAATTCCATTTATGCCATCACTCCAAAAATATCGTTAATTCTTGTTGGAAATTCACCATTATCGGAGAATTCCTCAAACATGGGTATAATTGTATATTCATTATCTTCTGTTTTTTCAGCAGAAGTATTCTTATTATCATTATTTTCCATTTTCAACGCCTCCAAAAAACATTATATAGTATTTATAACTATGTGTAAAGCATATTTCTGCATGGCAGGTAAGATTTCACAATTGTAGCAAATTAAATATTTCCAATAATATTGGTGAAAACTTTATCTCTCATTATTCTGAAAGTGAATACTATAGAAATAAAAGGGGAAAAGATGATGTATACAAAGATTATAGACCCATATATATCTATTTACAATGGATATACAAATGAATTTATTGCTAGTGGTAGATTTAACTTATTGCCTGAAACGGAAAATGACCTTTTAAGATTAGTTAATTATAATATTACACCAGAATCATTGCTGCTAATGAATTTATATTTCTATCAGCAATCAGCTTCCTTTGATCCACCTAAGCTGGACCAACGAGCTCATCGTAAAGGAATTATAAGGGCAATTTTTGTGAACTCGCTTGGCGAACTAGTGCCAATTGAAATTCGTATTAGATATGATGCAATAGCTAGGGGAAATCTTTCTGGTAACCAAACCTTCTTTGATAGCGTTCAGTACGATAATATTGTGGTTGATTCAGTGGAAGAAATAACTTACTAATATTCTTCTGGTCACAAAATTTTTAGAAAAATTTGTCTTATTTATTATTTACAAATAAGAATAAACGTGCTAATATGTAGATATAATAACACATAGTTATAATAACTACATCTTGTATCGGAGGCGTAAAATATGGAAAATATTAATTCTAGAAATTTTTTTGAAAGGTTAAGAGACCCTGTAAGTGCGCTTACTCATTTTATTGGCTTTTTGGCAGCAATACCAGTACTTATAATATTAGTATTATATAGCTATAATGAAGCCACAATTTACCACGTTGTGTCTTTTGCAGTGTTTGGTGCCTCTTTGCTAATGCTTTATGGTGCAAGTACAATTTATCATGCTCTTCCTGTTTCAGAAAAAACGATTGCGGTTTTAAGGCGAATAGACCATATGATGATTTTTGTCCTGATTGCAGGCACATATACACCTGTTTGCCTTATAAGCCTAAGAGGTGTATGGGGCTGGACATTACTTGCGCTTGTTTGGGGCTTTGCATTAGGTGGAATTATACTAAAAGCAGTATGGTTTAATGCACCGCGGTGGCTGTCTACGGCTATTTATGTAATTATGGGTTGGCTTGTAGTAGTTGCTTTTTATCCGCTTGGTAAAGCAGTGCCTGTAAGCGGAATTTTAATGCTTTTAGCTGGAGGTATTGCATACACAGTTGGTGCAGTTATATATGCATTAAAATGGCCTAAGCTAAATTTCAAGAACTTCGGTTTTCACGAAATTTTCCACTTGTTTGTGATGGTTGGTACTGCATTCCATGTGGCATTTATGTTTATTTATGTGCTGTAAGTTTAGCTTAGAAATCACGCTGTATGTGAGAAAAATATCGCATACAGCGTGATTTTTTTATTTATATGAGAAGTCATTCCAATTTTAAATTAAAATTTAGTAATTAGTAAAATATAGGGATTAATACTTGACATTGTTCAAAATAATGCTATAGTAGTTAGGTAACTAAATAATTGGTTAGCTACCTAACTACTATAAAAGGGGGAAAATAATGAAAAACTGTTTAGAGAGCAGAATGAATGCTTTTGAGGTGGAATTTCATAAGCTGTTAAGGCTGAGAAGAGCAAGGCTTATGAGTCTTATTAATAATGTTGAATTATTTCCAGGACAAATACCAATACTTGCAATAATTGATGGAAATAACGGCTGTACTCAAAAAGAAATAGGTGGGAATATGAAGTTTAAAGCAGCAAGCATAACTGATTCCCTTAAACGCATGGAAAAAGCAGGTCTTATAAATAGAGAACAAGATGACAAAGATTTGCGAATTACTCGAGTTTATATTACAGATGTTGGAAAAGAACAACTAGAAAAGGCAGTAAAATTTAGTCGTAACTTTGAAGAGATTTATTTTGCAGGCTTTTCAACAGAGGAGAAAGAAACACTTACTAGTCTTTTGAAAAAAATGAATAATAATTTAAAAATTGAAGGAGATGATTAAATGTTAAAATTGGCAAAATATTTGAAAAAATATATGATTTATGTTGTTCTTGCACCATTGCTTATGATAATTGAAGTTGCATGTGAACTTTTACAGCCAAAGCTAATGACAAAAATTGTAAACATCGGTGTTCCAAACGGTGACATTAGCTACATAATTAAAATTGGTGGACTAATGCTATTAATTGCAATTTTGGGTATTATTGGAGGAATTGGCTGTCTTTATTTTGCAAGTCTTGCCAGCCAAAATTTTGGTGCTGATGTGAGGAAAGATTTATTTATAAAAACACAGCATTTTTCTTTTTCAAATATTGATAAATTCAAGACTTCATCACTTATTACAAGGCTTACAAATGACATTACTCAAATGCAGATGATAGTTCTTATGAGCCTTAGAATGCTGGTTAGGGCACCATTTTTGTCTATTGGTGGAATTTTTATGGCTTTTAGCATAAACAAAAAACTTACCCTTGTTTTTCTTGCAATCATACCTTTTGTTGCAATAACAATTGCTGTTTTAATAAAGTATAGTTTCCCACTTTTTAAAGTGGTGCAAGATAAGCTGGATAAGGTAAATACCGTAATGCGTGAAAATTTATCTGGTGTACGTGTTGTAAAGGTTTTTGTAAGAAGGAAGCATGAAATTGAAAAGTTTGATAAAGCCAACGAAGACTATAGAGATACAACAATTAAAGCTTTCCGCACTATTGTTTTACTTATGCCAGTTATGATGCTTGTTATGAACGGAGCAACTATTGCAATTATTTATTTTGGAGGCTTGCAGGTGGTTGCAGGTACTATGCTTGTAGGTGATGTTATGGCATTTTTAACATACCTTATGCAAATTCTTATGTCGCTTATGATGATTACAATGGTATTTATGGTTTTTTCAAGAGCAAAGGTTTCTGGTGACCGTATTATTGAGGTTCTAGAAACAGATATAGATATTGTTAATCCACAAAAACCTGTTTATGAACCTATTACAAAGGGTAAAGTTGAGTTTAGAAATGTAACATTTAAATATGAAGGTGGAAGTGGTGAGCCTGTACTTGAAAATGTAAACTTTATTGCTGAAGCAGGGCAAACTGTTGCAATTTTAGGCGAAACAGGTTCGGGAAAATCAACACTTGTTAATCTTATACCAAGGCTTTATGATGTTTTGGATGGAGAAATTTTAATTGATGGAACAAATGTTAAAGATATGGATTTAGCAGCACTTAGAAGTCAGGTTTCAGTTGTTTTGCAAGAGGCTATTTTGTTCAGCGGAACAATTAGAGATAACTTACTTTGGGGCAAGGAAAATGCTTCAGAGAAGGAAATCGTCTGTTCTGCCCAAAATGCACAGGCACATGACTTTATAATGGATTTGCCAGAAAAATATGAAACTGAGCTGGGACAAAAAGGTGTTAACCTTTCAGGTGGACAAAAACAGAGAATATCTATTGCAAGGGCACTTATTAAAAAGCCCAAAATACTTATTTTCGACGATAGTACAAGTGCTGTAGATATGCTTACAGAAAAGAAAATTCAAAAAGCACTTGCTACAGAACTAAAGAACAGCACAAAAATTATTATTGCACAGCGAATTAGTTCTGTCTTAAATGCAGACAAAATACTTGTGCTTGGCAATGGTACAATTGTTGCGGAAGGTACTCACAATGAGTTGCTTAAAAACAGTAAAGATTATCAAGAAATTTACTACTCTCAAGCAGGAAAGGAGGCAGTCATAAATGAGTGATGATAGACAAAAAATGAGGGGCCCTATGGGTCCAGGTCACAACGCAATGATGAAACCGCAAAAAGCAAAGGACACAAAAGGAACGGCTATGCGCCTTTTAAAATACTTGGGAAAGCACAAAAGTAAACTAATAATAATTTGTATTCTTGTAATTATGTCAACCGTTATGACCACCGCTGCAACTAGAATAATGGGAATTGCAATTGATGAATTTATTGGCAAAGGCAACATAAACGGGCTTATAAAGCTTTGCTTAATGTTAGTTGTACTTTATGTAATGGCAAGTTTTTTTACTTGGTTACAGGGTGTAACTATGATAAATATAGCCCAGCAGACTGTAGCCCAGCTAAGAAAGGAAGTTTTTGACAAGCTTCAGAAACTACCTTTAAAATATTTTGATACAAATAGCCATGGAGAAGTAATGAGCCGTGTTACAAACGATGTTGATAATATATCAACTACACTTAACCAAAGCATTTCGCAGGTACTTTCCAGTATTCTTACAGTAGCATTTACCATTGTTGCTATGCTTTTGCTAAGCCCAGTACTTACCCTTGTAAGTATACTTGTTATACCAGTAATGATAGGTTTAACTAAATTTATTACAAGCAAATCTCGTAAGCACTTTTCCACTAGGCAGAAAAAACTTGGAAAACTTAACGGATATATAGAAGAAGTTATTTCAGGGCAAAAGGTTGTTAAAGTTTTTACCCGTGAGGAAAAGGAAATTGAGGAATTTAATGTTATAAACAAGGATTTACTTTCTTCTGGTATTAAGGCAGAAATATATTCTGGCGTAATTGGTCCTCTTTCATCAGCGCTAAATAATATGAGCTATGCACTTATTGCTGGATGTGGCGGACTTATGATTGTTGCTGGATTTCCAATGTCGGTTGGTACAATTTCTGCATTTCTATCCTACTCAAAGCAGTTTACAAGACCTTTAAATGAGATTGCAAATCTTGCCAGCACCATTATGTCGGCTTTAGCAGGTGCAGAGCGTGTATTTGCTGTTCTTGATGAAAAAGAAGAATTAGCTGATGTTGACGATGCATATAACCTAAAAGATATTGAAGGTACTGTTGTTTTAGAGAATGTTAATTTCTCTTATGAAGAGGGAAATCCTATACTTAAAAATATTAATCTTTATGCAAAGCCAGGGCAAACTATAGCCCTTGTTGGCCCAACAGGTGCTGGCAAAACAACAATAATAAATCTTCTTACAAGGTTTTATGATATACAAAGTGGAACTATTACCATTGATGGACACAACATTAAGGATATACGACGTGACAGCCTTAGAGAGGCATTAGGAATTGTGTTGCAAGATACTTATCTTTTTACAGGAACAATAGAAGAAAACATAAGATATGGTAGGCTTGGCGCAACCTTTGAAGAAATTAAAGCGGCTTCTAAGCTGGCAAATGCACACGAATTCATTAAGCGCCTTCCAGATGGGTATAATACAGTGCTTACAGATGGTGGAGGCAATTTAAGTCAGGGTCAGCGACAGATGATTAGTATTGCTAGAGCTATTCTTTCCGACCCAGCCATACTTATTTTAGATGAAGCAACAAGCAGTGTGGATACACGCACGGAAATGAAAATACAAGAAGCTATGCATAATCTTATGCAGGGCAGAACAAATTTCGTAATTGCCCACAGGCTTTCTACTATTAAGGATGCAGATCTTATTGCGGTAATTGATGGCGGAAACATTATAGAACGTGGCAATCACCAGCAACTTTTAGAGAAAAAAGGTTTTTACTATAATCTTTATATGAGCCAGTTTGCTGAACAAACAGCATAAAAAATTTTGGGAAAAGGATTAAGATACGCAGAAGAAACTAGAAAATATCGAATTGACTCTAGTATGGTAATAAATAGACAAATGGGTTTATGGATTATCGGCACTGAAGACGCTAAAGGTAGACTAAGAAAAACTCAACTGATGTTTGGTTTGACGAGGCTCATTAGCTTGCATTAAGAATTCATGAAAAACTGACAGAACAAGACGAGTTTGGTGTGCATTTCAATGAGGCGTGTTAATGATTTTGTTAAATATTCATTTTCTATTAATTCAAATTTTATATGCATTAATATGCATAAATTTATTGACTTTTTTGTATTAACCGAACATAATATAAAAGAATATCCTAACGAAGTCAAGGCACTGCCTCATCTATCACGATTAATTTAAATAATAAGGTGAATTATGAAAATATTTATTATAAATCCAGACTATGGAATGACAAAAGCTGAAATGGACGAAAGATGTAATGTATTAAAAACATATCTTGCACCTGATACCGAGCTTGTGATGGATTGCCTGCACACAAATGAAGTTTATATTGATTCTGCACTTGATGTTGTTCTTGCTGGAAGCGAAATAGTTTCTATGGCAAAAAAGGCCGAGGAAAGCGGATTTGATGCTGTTGTTGTATATTGCTTAAGTGACCCTGCAATAGATGCTTGCCGGGAAATTTTAAGTATCCCTGTAATAGGTGGTGGACAAGCATCTTACCTTGCTGCACTTACAGTAGGCAGACATTTTGGTCTTATTGTTACAGAAAAAAACAGAATACCAGAGAAAAAACTTTTTGTTCATCAAACAGGAGTAGCTCCTGAAAGAGTTAGTTCCATTTCTGCAGTTGACTTAGGCGGTTTGGGTATTCGTCATGATATAAATCACACTATAAAATGCCTTGAACGCACAGCTAATGCTATGATTGCAAATGAGGGTGCTGAGGTTATTGTGCTTGGCTGTTTATCATTTCTAGGGATGGCGGAAAGTCTATCAAAGCTTATTGGAATACCTGTTATAGATTCCGCAGCAGCGGCAGTGGGCCTAGCTGAGTTTACCGCCAGACAAAAGCTTTCAAACAGTAAAAAAAGCTGGGCAGTTCCACCAAAGGGCTCTAGAAACTGGGAAGGCGGTAGGTTTATAATTTAAACTGCACTGTATTAACTTGAGTATTGTATATAGATATATTTATCTGTATTTCTAATATTAAAAATTTATTTTAAAGAGGAGATTATGAAATGAAGAAAATTTTAGGTTTAACACTTGCAGTAGCTATGGTTCTATCAGTAGCAGGCTGCTCATCAAACAGCGGTTCATCATCGCCTGCTTCTACACCAGCGGCAGAAGCATCTAGTCCTAAAGATGAGGCTACAGATACCGAAAAAGACAAATGGGTAATGGCTATCAACGCTACATTCCCTCCATTTGAATCAATTGATGAAAACGATGCAACAAAATTTGTTGGTGTTGATATTGACATTGCAAACCATATTGCTGAGAAAATGGGCGTAGAACTTGAAATCAATGATATGCAGTTTTCTGCACTTGTACCAACAATGACAAGTGGCCGTGCTGACATCATTGTTTCAGGTATTTCACCAACAGAAGAAAGACTTGAGGTTATCGATTTTTCAAAACCATATTTCTTCCCAATGAATGCAATAATTTGTTCGGCTGAAACGGATTTCAAGACACTTAACGAGCTTGAAGGCAAAAAAATTGGTGTTTCAATGGGCACAAGCTATGCAAACGTAGCAAAAACAGTTGCTGGGGCAGAAGTTATGGAACTTGACAGCACACCTCTTGTTATTCAGGAAATTCTAAACGGACGCTGTGATGCTGGTATCTTTGATGCAACGCAGGCTACTGAATTCTGCAAAGAAAATGAAGGCCTTACATACACAATTATCCCAAGTGATATTACCCTTGGTGATACATTTGCAATCGCTGTACCTAAGGGTGCTGGCTATCTTGATGACATTAACACAATACTTGATGAAATGAAGGAAGATGGCTCAATGCACGATATTTTTGTAAAATGGCTTGGCGAAGATGCCACTGCACAGTATGAGGCATCTATTGCTGACCTTGAAATTGCTAAATAATCAAAACGGTTACTATTTTACTAATTATTGAATAACTGAGGGAAGATAAGCTATGTTAAACTTTTCAATACTGACACCTTATGTACCAATGCTTACAACAGCGATTAAACTGACACTTCAATTTACTTTTCTTTCAACGATACTAGGCTTTATATGGGGAATACTTTTATCGCTTATTAAAATTTCTCGCTTTAAGCCATTTGTATGGTTTGGAAATATATATACATCTTTTTTTAGAGGAACACCTCTGCTTGTACAGCTTATGATTATATATTATGCGACACCACAGCTTACGGGTATGAATATAACAGCATTACAGGCTGGTGTATTTACATTTGGGCTTAACTCTGCCGCTTATATTTCAGAGTCAATCCGTGGTGGTATTATGTCTGTTGACCGTGGTCAGTGGGAAGCTGCAATGGCACTGGGTGTGCCCAAAACAAAGATGATGTTTAACATTATTTTCCCACAGGCAGTAAAAAATATTATGCCATCTCTTGTGAACGAAAGTATTGCTCTTTTAAAAGATTCAAGTATGGTATCAGTAATTGGTGTTGGTGACACCATGCGTTGGGCTTCACTTATACAGGCAAAAACATTCAGAGCCTTTGAAGCCTTTATTGTAGCAGCACTTGTCTATTATGCACTAGTTATGGTACTTACAGCTCTTGGAAGTTATTTTGAGAGGAGGGCGAGAGTGAGTGATTAAAATTGAACATCTTTCAAAATCATTTGGAAAACTTGAGGTTCTTAAGGACATTAATCTTGAAATAAAAAAAGGCGAAGTTCTTGCAATTATTGGCCCGTCCGGCTCTGGTAAATCAACCATGCTAAGATGTATTAATTTGCTGGAAACCCCAACAGGCGGAGCAATATATGTAAAGGGTGTTAATATTGTTGATAAAAATATAAGCATTGGTGATATACGAAAAAATGTTGGTATGGTTTTTCAGCATTTCAATCTTTTTAAAAATATGACTGTTCTTAAAAATATGATGTATGCACCTATGACAGTGAACAAGCTGTCTGCAAAGGAAGCTGAGGAAAAGGCACTTCGACTTCTGGATAGGGTTGGTCTTAAAGACAAGGCAAATGAATATCCAAGTCGTCTATCAGGTGGACAAAAACAACGTGTGGCTATTGCACGCGCATTAGCTATGGAACCTGAGGTGCTTCTGTTTGACGAGCCTACAAGTGCACTTGACCCCGAAATGGTTAAAGAGGTTCTTGATGTTATCAAAAATCTTGCCACAACAGGTATTACCATGGCTCTTGTAACCCATGAAATGGGCTTTGCAAAAGAAGTTGCGCACAAAATAGTATTCCTTGATGGCGGATACCTTTTAGAGGAAGCAGTACCAAAAGAATTTTTTGCAAATCCAAAATCGGAAAGAGCAAAACAATTCCTTGCAAATGTGTTATAAAAGAACATCTAATTGTTGTAAATTATGGTATAATGTAGCGTGTGAAAAATAAGTTTGATGTATTTTAAATACAAGAGACTCTTCACACGCTATTTTTATTTTAACAAGGAGGAATTGCATTATGGCAGATACAAATACATATGAACCGTTAAAATGGCCACAGGGCAAAAAATGTGCGGTTATGCTCAGTTTTGACGTTGATGGCGATACAATTTGGAAAAATGGAAGCCGAGATTTTGAAAATGGAGATAAATTCATTCGAGCTAATTCCGTTGGAAATTATGGACCAAAACGCGCTGTTGAAAAAATACTTAATTTACTTGATAAGCACGATATTAAAGCTAGTTTTTTTATTCCAGCAAAAGTAATGGAAGATTATCCTTTAGTGGCACAGGAAATTAATAACCGTGGTCACGAAATAGGTCATCATGGTTATCATCATGAACGCTATGTAGACCTCTCTCCAGAAGAACAGACTTCCATCATAAATAAAAGTCAGAAAATATTTGAAGAAGTAATAGGTAAAAAAGCTATCGGTTATAGAACACCTTCTGGTGACTGGTCAAGAGAAACCGCTGGCATACTTTATAAAATGGGTTTTCAGTATTCAAGTTCTATGCGTGGTGATGACAGGCCTTATCGTACAGTTATTGAAGGCGAAGTAACTGATTTTATTGAGCTTTCACCAAAATGGGATTTAGATGACTTTGTACAGTTTGGATATAATTTATTTCCTGCCGAACCTTCAGGGCAGGATAGAATAGCGGGCATTGAACAGGTTTATGATAATTTTACGAAGGAATTTGACGGTTATTATGCCGAGGGGCTTTGCTTCGTAATACAGTGTCACCCACAAATAATAGGTTCACCTGGAAGACTCCTTATGTATGAAAGAATTATTGAACATATCAAAAATTTTGATGGTGTGTGGTTTGCAAAAGGTAGTGACATTGCAGACTGGTGGAGAAACAATTATTAACAGGAGGATTAAAAATGAAATATTTTGGTAAAAAATCGGCTGTTATGCTTACTATCAATCTTGATGGTGAGCAATTTTGGCAAGGGATGTTTCCTGATGCAGTGCGCAGACCCAAAACACTTTCGATGGGTGACTATGGTATAAAACGTGGTCTTGACCGAGTTTTAAAGGTGCTTAAGGACTATGAAATTAAAAGCACATTTTTTACGCCTGGTATGATAATTGAAAATCATCCCGACGCAATAGAAAAAATAATTAATGATGGTCACGAACTTGCAGTACACGGACATACTCATAGACCTATGCACCTGCTCTGTCTTGATGAACAACAGGAGGAATTTGAAAAAAGTATTGAGGCTGCAAAAAAGATCACTGGAGAAATGCCACAAGGTTTTAGAGCGCCTGAAGGAGAGCTTTTTACTTCTACACTTGATCTGGCTGTGAAAAATGGATTAAAATATTCCAGTTCACTTTATGATGATGACAGACCTTATATACATACGAACCTTTCTGCACCACTTATAGAAATTCCCATGAACTGGAATATACATGATTTTCCATATTTTGCATTTAACTATGGACCAGCTTTCCCAAGCGGTCAAAGTCGCGTTTCCTCTTATGAACGAGTATGCGAAAATTATATAGAAGAATTTGATGCTTATTTACACTATGGACTTACATACGTTGCGCAGTTCACACCGCAGTCTATAGGCTCACCTGGAAAAATTCAGATAATGGAAAAACTAGTTAAACATATAATGGAACATTCTGATGAAATATGGATTGGTAAATGCGAAGATATAGTTAAAGAGTTTAATTAGATAATATATTGCCACAAGCAATAGAAAACATGAAAAATAATGAATAATATGAAATAATTGTTGACATTTTTCACAAATTGATATATCCTTTTATAAGATTTTATGTAGAAACTTGGCCTTTATGAAAAAGGCCTGATACAGCAATAAATTGTATTATGTAATAAGATTTAAGCAATAAATTAATTAATGATAAAACAAATTACCACGAAGGTATTATTTTGGCGGAGGTCAAAGTTATATTTTCGTGTTTTTTTGTTGTGAATTTTAGAAATGAGGGACTGTAATGAATGATGAGATGAAAATAATTGCTGATGCGTGGAATGAAATATCACTTGATTTTGATGAAATGCATGCCACTGAAGATATTGATATGTGGAAGTCTGAATTAAATAAACTTATAGGTGAAAATGAAAAAAGAAAAGTACTTGATATAGGTACAGGAACTGGATTTATAGCAATAATGCTTGCGGAATTAGGGCATACAGTAAGCGGTGTTGATATTGCAGACGATATGCTTGAACTTGGACGTAAGAAGATGACAGAAAAAGGTTTAAACATAGATTTTATGCATTGCGATGGAGAAAATCTAAAATATGAAGGAAATACCTTTGATGTTATTGCAAATTGTAGGGTATTATGGACTTTGCTTGAACCGCAAAAAGCATTTATTGAATGGAAAAGAGTTTTAAAAACTGGTGGCATTGTTTTAAGCTTTATGCGTCTTGCAGAAAATACAACGGAAAATAAAAATTGGTGTTATGGTGAAGAATTTGAGAAAAATTTAAAGATGAAATTTGCCACAGAAGAAGAATACATCTATGAATTTAAAAAGGCAGGATTTAATAATGTAAAAATAGTACATATGCCTGAAGAAATGAGTGCAGCACCGCTTAATCCGTGGTTTTGTGTTTACTGTGAAAAATAAAAAGCAATAATTATTTATGCAGGGGTGGCAATGAATTGAAAGATAAAAATGATTTTATTAAAAAAATTGTAATACAAATTTTTGGGCTTGGATTTGCATTGTTGGTGTTGTCAATTATTGTTTTCTATTTTGCAAGGCTTGCACCAGGAGACCCGTTGCAGTCATTTTATGGTGATTCTGTAGAGTCTATGGGTGTTGAAGAATTGCATGCTGCAAGGGTTAGGCTTGGCCTTGATGCACCTATTTATATTCAATACATTAAATGGATAGGAAATGCATTCCATGGTGATTTTGGCTTATCTCTTAAGTATAAAACACCTGCAATGAGTGTGGTTTCGCCTCTTATTGGCAATACTATTTTGCTGGGTGGAACAGCCTATCTCTTAGTGTTTACTATGGCGGTGTTACTTGCTGTTGCGTGTTCTGTTAATGAAGATTCATTATTTGACAGGGTTGTTTGCAAAATAGGTACGGCCGCATATTATGTTCCTCCGTTTTGGCTTGGTGTTGTGCTTGTTTTAATATTTAGCATTAATTTGAAGTGGTTTCCTAGTAGTGGTGCCTACGACGTTGGGAAGTCAAATGACATTATGAACAGAATACAGCATATGGTTTTACCACTGGTGGTTATGATTATGAGTCATCTTTGGTATTACGCTTATATGATAAGAAAT
Source organism: Lachnospiraceae bacterium (assembly GCA_034933685.1). Lineage (GTDB taxonomy): Bacteria > Bacillota > Clostridia > Lachnospirales > Anaerotignaceae > UBA8514. The sequence goes on from JAYFNB010000025.1 coordinate 58,867, forward strand.
AAGCTTTTGGATGAAGTGCGCAAGGAATATGTGCTTCTTGCAAAGGCAAAGGGGCTTAAGAAATCTGAAATAATGCATAAGCACTGCCTAAGAAATGTTGCACCAACAATTGTAAGTATTATGGCAATATCAATTCCGCATGTTTTAAGTGGTACATATATCGCCGAGGCTGTATTTAATTATCCTGGGCTTGGTTCATTGTCAGTGGAAAGTGCAAAATATCACGATTATAATTTGCTTATGCTATTGGTACTAATAACAGGGTTTTTAGTAATTTCCAGCAGTATAATTGCAAAAACAATAAATGAAATAATTGACCCACGTATGAAAGAAACGGAGGTGACCGCATGGAAGAAATAGATTCCTCTAAATTTCGTGTGGTTGGTGCAGGCTATAAAAAAGCTGAGCCTTCATTAAATAACCTTACCTTTACGCAAAAGATGAAAGGAAAGCCAATTATTTCACTTGCAATTTTAATTACAATTATTGTCTGTTGTGTTTTTTCTGAAAAAATAGGCAATCACGACCCAAGTGGATTTTATCTTCAAAATTTGAACAATGCTCCAAACAATGAATTTTATTTTGGCACGGATTCTTTGGGAAGAGATATATTTTCAATGATTTGGTACGGAGGAAGAGCTTCAATATCCATAGGACTGCTTAGTATGGCTATAATTACAGTAATTGGTATTGTATATGGATGTATCAGCGGGGTTTCAAGCAATAAGGTAGACTCAGTAATGATGAGAGCTGTGGAAATTACCAACAGCATACCAACACTTCTTTTAGTGCTTTTAATTGTGTCTATTACAGGCAAACAGAATATTGTGAAAATTTCTTTTGTTATAGGTATTACAGGGTGGTTTGGGTTAGCAAGAATTGTACGAAGTGAGGTAAGACAAATAAGAAACAGTGAATATGTCATGTCTGCAAGAACATTTGGTTCAAGCTTTGGGCATATTATGGTTTTTCATCTAATACCCAATTTTGTTTCATCCATCATGTTTGTGGTTATTTCAAGTATAAGCACAAGCATTTCAATGGAATCAACGTTAAGCTTTTTAGGGCTAGGGCTACCCGTTGATGTTATATCCTGGGGCAGTATGCTTTCTTTGGCAAATAAAGCACTTCTATTAAATACATGGTGGGTTATTGTTATACCAGGTCTTTTTCTTATGGTAACACTAAACTGCATTACAAATTTAGGCAGCTTCTTCAGAAAAGAAACCAACAAAACCCATAGCAATCTTTAATGCTTTTCTGAAGTTAAAATAATATTAAGAATTTTAGGAGGACAAAATGAAATTTAATTTTAAAAAAAGCATTGCAATTACCTTAAGTACCGTTTTATGTGCAGGGCTTACAGCTTGTGGCAGTGCAAGCACAGCAACTACTGTGCCAACTGCCGCTGCACCGGCAGGGGCAAACACAGATTTATCTGACCTTTCTAACACATTAGTATATGCTGGTGAGGCAGAAAGTACTATTAATCCTATTCTTAACAGTCATGATGAAGTACCTGACCTTATTTTTTCGGGGCTGATGAAGTATAACGGCAATGGAACCCCAATTTGTGACATTGCAGAAAGCTACAATTATGATGATGCCACACTTACATACACTTTTATACTTAAAGAAGGAGTTAAATGGCATGACGGCGAAATATTTACAGCTGATGATGTTGTGTATACATATGATGTTCTTACAACAGATGAATCTCTTTCGGCAAGCATAACAAGCAATTATGAAGATATTGAAAGTGTAACAGCACCAGATGAAAAGACAGTTGTTATTAAACTTTCAAAATTCAACGCAGCTATGCTTAATTACTTTACGATGGGAATACTTCCAAAGCATTTAACAGAGGGTCAGGATATAAATACAATGGCATTTAACCAAGTACCTGTAGGTACAGGACGTTATAAATTTGTTGATTGGGACACAGCAGGTGGTATGATTACTCTTAAAGCAAACACAGACTACTATGATAAAGTGCCAAATATTGAAAGAATTATTTACAAAACGGTTTCTGTTGAAAGTACAAAAGCATTAATGTTACAGTCAGGAGAGGCAGACCTTGCATGGCTTAATGCCAACTATGCAGAAACATTCCGTGGAAACGATGCATACAAAAATATTGATTTTATAACCGCAGATTACCGTGGCATGTCAATGGATTTCAGAACAGAATTTTGGCAGAAAAATGGAGATTCTATCGGTGTATTGAATTATGCCATTGATAAAAATTCAGTTGTAGCTGGTGTTTTAAACGGCAGGGGTGTTGCGGCCTACAGCCCAATTCAACTAAACGCTTTTGGTGGAAATAAGGAAGCAGACATTTATCTTTATGACTTAGAAAAGTTTTCATCTGAAATAGAAAAACTAGGTTGGACAAAGGGTTCAGATGGTATTTATGAAAGAAACGGAGAAAAATTCCACTTTACAATTCAGGTTCGAGATTACGAAGAAGAACGTGTTGATATTGCAAACCTTTGTGCAAACCAGTTAAAGGCGGCAGGGGTTGATATGGAGGTTGTTCTTGTTACTAAATTTGACTGGACAGCAGGTTACAATGGTTTTCTCTCTGGTTATGCTGCGCAATTCGACCCAGATGCTTTTTATTCAAATTTTGTAACGGATGCAAGTGGCAATACAATGAAGTATTCTAATGAAAAAATTGATGAACTTTTAAATGCGGGAAGGCATGAAAAAGATGCCGATAAACGAAAAGCGATTTACGGTGATTTTGAAAAAGCGTATGCAGAAATGCCTGGGGTTGTGCTTGTTGCTTTTCTTGAGGGTAATTATGTAAGCATTGCAGGGCTTGAGGGCTTGGATACAACAAGAATTTTGGGACATCATGCTGTAGGTGTAATGTGGAACGTAGAAGAATGGAATTTAAACAGACAATAATTTGATTTTTTGGAGGCAGTTTTATGGACAATGTACTTGAGCTTAAAGATTTATCCCTTAGCTTCGATACAAAACAAGGGGAAATCCAAGCAGTCAGAGGAGTAAACCTTTCGTTAAAAAAGGGTGAAATACTGGCAGTTGTAGGTGAGTCGGGTTGTGGAAAAACAGTGATGAGTAAGGCTGTTCTTAAATTGCTTCCAAAAAATTCAAAAATTAAAACTGGCAGTATTGTTATTGATGGCGAAGATATCACCGGATATTCAGAAAGTAAAATGCGCAGCCTTAGGGGAAGTGTTGTTTCTATGGTGTTTCAAGACCCTATGACCACATTAAATCCAACAATACCCATTGGAAAGCAAATTGCAGAAGCAGTGTTAAAGCACAATAAGGTAAGCCGTGAAGAGGCAAAAAAACGCGCATTGGAAATGCTTAATTTGGTTGGAATCGATGACACTGTAAACAGATATTATTTACAGCCACACTATTTTTCTGGAGGAATGAGGCAAAGATGCGTTTTGGCTATTGCCCTCGCATCAAATCCTAAGGTGCTTTTTGCAGATGAGCCTACAACTGCTTTGGATGTAACTGTTCAGGCTAAAATTTTGGATTTACTTCTGGAAATAAGAGAAAAAACGGGTATTTCCATTGTGTTTATATCTCACGATTTTGGTGTGGTGGCAAGAATTGCAGACCGTGTTGCTGTTATGTATGCAGGCAAAATTGTTGAAATTGGAACAGTGGAAGATATTTTTTATGACCCGCGCCATCCCTATACTTGGGGACTTATGTCGTCTTTGCCATATTTGGCAAAGGAAGGCAAATGTTTAGAAAGTATACAAGGGATTCCACCGGTTATGGTTAATTTGCCTAAAGGGGATGCCTTTGCTATAAGAAATAAATATGCCCTTGAAATTGATTATGAGCTGGAACCGCCTATGTTTGAAATAAGCGCTACACACAGTGCGGCTACGTGGCTGTTGGATGAAAGGGCTCCTTTAATTAAGCCGCCATTTTCAATTAAAGGAGGATTAAAACATGGATGATTCTATAATTTTAGAAGTTAAAAATCTTAAGCAGCATTTTAAAATAAACAAACATATCACAGTAAAAGCGGTGGATGGAATAAGCTTCACCGTTAAAAAAGGTGAAATATTTGGCCTTGTTGGTGAAAGCGGCTCAGGAAAGTCTACAGTTGCTAAATCAATTATGGGTTTATACAATATTACTGATGGTGAAGTGTACTATAAAGGGCAACGAATATCCAATAGAAGTGTTTATGCAAAAAACAAAAAAGTTATTCAAAAAAATATGCAGATTATATTTCAAGATTCTTCTGCAGCACTGAATCCAAGAATGACTGTTGAAAAAATAATTGCTGAGCCAATAAGGGTAAATAATATAATTAATGATAAGGAAGATTTAAACAAAAAAATTTGTGAACTTTTAAACCAAGTTGGACTTGATGAAAGCTTTAAACACAAATATCCTAGTGAAATATCTGGTGGTCAGCGTCAAAGGGTCGCAATAGCTAGAAGCATAGGAGTGAATCCTGATATTATCATTGCAGATGAGCCTATAGCATCTCTGGACATATCCATTCAAGCACAAATTGTAACATTGTTTCAGAAGCTGCAAAAAGAATATGGCTTTACATTTATTTTTATTGCACATGATTTATCTATTATTCGCTTTATTAGTGATAAGGTTGGCGTAATGATTCAAGGTAAAATGGTTGAACTTGCACCAACAAGTGAACTTTTTAATAATCCGTTACATCCGTATACAAAATCCCTGTTGTCGGCAGTGCCTGTACCGGATCCATTTTATGAACGAAATAAAATAATATTAGATTTTGACATAAATACTCTTGCCACGAATGGTTTTTTTGAGGAAGTGATGCAAGGACATTTTGTATACAAATAAAAACAAGGTAAAAAAGAACTTTTTCAAGAATGAATTTAATTCCAATTATATTGCAAACAAAATAATTGAGAAATATATGGTGAAAAGAGTTCAAATCCAATTATAACTATAGACAAAATGGACTATATTTGAATGATATAGTCCATTTTTGTATCGCATAACAAATAAATCACCTGCAATGCAACTAAGGGAAGGTTTAGAGTATGATCAGATGACACTAAAAAAATATATGGTAGAGAGTTCAGCCGATGTCTACCGGCTACAGTGAAGTTGGCAGGGGTGTCGTTGCTACTTGTAATATTACTAAGTCTTCCCATTGACTTTTTAAGACAAAAGTATTTTTGGAAAAGAGCGTCAACAAGTTTTAAAAAATGTTTCGATACAGGTAAAAGAAGGGGTTTGCAATGACAGTGCCTCTCCCCAAGTATACTGCTTACAATGAAGATGATTTTATAGCCGCTTTTGCTGTGAAACATACTGTATATTTACATCGCTTGAGCGAGGTAACGCCTATTTTTAAATTTCTATGATATATAAGTAGTCATTTAGCCCATTTTTTAAAGATATTTTTCAACTTTAATACTGTTGACATGTTAATGATATACCCACAAAATTAATCCTCCTACAAAATGTATATAGTAAGCTTGATTTATAATTTTCTGCAAAAATATAAGGCTACTGCTCGTATCTTTACACTTTATGTTTGCCCTGATTGCGGCTCGATGAAAGTATTATGTTAAGATAGTTGAAATGGCAAATTTTGTAGAAAGAATTGTTGGCGGCATAAAAGAATGCATTTCTAACATATTCTAAGTGAAAAATTAAAACAACAAGACCCAAATGGGGTTGAACCCCTATTAGGTCTTGCTTTTATTTACCATATGGAGGAACCTAAAAATTTAATGTTTGACGGCTTTGTGCTTATATCAGCACCTGTAGTTGCAGAATGTTGCAGACGTACGCCTCGAATTTTTTTCTCATCTCTGAAACGAGTAATAATTCTTTCTGAAACAACAGAGCAGTTTTCGTAGTTTATGCCAATAAGCAAAACTAAAAACTGGTTAGGGCTATATCTTGTATATAAATCTCCACGTCTCAATGATCCACTAATCACATCATGCAACGCGTCTGCTGATTCTCGGAGTTTTTCTCCAGCCTCAAGTGGTTCGCCTTGAACATTTGTAAGTGTAAATAGTGAAAGGAAGATTGATTGACCATTTCTCTCAATAACACGTGAAATAAAACGATAGCTGTCCACGAAACCAAGGTAGTTGCAGTAATATGCTCCATGTACACCCTCTGCTTCCTTAATTGTTTCCTTAATTCGTTCAATAGAAGATGTTTCAAGCTTTATATTACCAGTCATATGTTGGTAAAGTGAAAGCATTTTTTGTGAAGGAGATATTCCAAGCTCTTCAAAGAAAAGCTTTGTAATTTCATCATATGCCGAAAGAGCATCGTTGTAACGCTTCATATCTAACAGGCATTCAATTCTTAAAAGATGCATCTCTTCATCGAAAGGATATATATGTACAGCGCGGTTGCATATGTCAAGTCTTAGTCTTGAATCACCGCTTTTCTTAAGCAAAGCACTAACATCGGTTATACATTTTGCATACATATCACGGTAACGCACATTTTCAATAACAGCCCATGGCTCATTTATAATCATTGGCAAAAACTTGCCCTTATATATTTCTATCGCTCGTTGAAGTAATACTATTTTTTCTTCATCAGGTATGTCAGTTTCTTGTGCCTGGGTTGCATATGCATCAAACTGCTCAGCATCAATTTCAATTGGAATTGGGCTAGAGAAGGAATACATCCCAGATTTAAATGAAATGTAATCATAGTTTGGCAAATGTGAAGATGCCAATAGTTTGCGCAAACGGAAAAGATTTACTTTAAGGTTATTTGCAGGGTTGCTTATGTCATATTCGTTATAAAGTATATTTATTAGTGCATCTCTTGGAATTTTTTTGCCTCTATAATATATAAGATATTGAAGTAATTGAGTCGCTTTTGTTATACTACTTCTTTCAAGAGAGACTGGCTTGCCTTCATAAGTAACAGAAAATCCACCAAGCATTTGCACAATAATTTTATTATCATCCATAAATTTCACCGCCTAAAAAGTTGAAAATTTTTTGGTTAAACAAATGATTACATTTTTATATAATCCATATAAAACAAATGATTTTAATTACATTTGAACTATATTGTATCTTTAAATTAAAATTTAGTCAATGAAAATAGTCACAATCTTAAGCTTTTTGGTGGATTTTGAGAAAAAACTAAGAAGCAGTGTGAGAAATTATTGATTTGCGCAGCCCATAATTTTTAAAATAATTTGAAAATTTAGCCTTTGTGATATTACACAACAATGCGTAAAATATTAAGATGACAATGTTATTGAAATATGATATAATTTCTAATTAGTTATACAAAATTGTATCAATTTATAAAATGTTTTACGGAGGCTGAATATTTTGAAGAAGGTTGCAATCATTACAGACAGCAACAGTGGCATTACCCAAAAGAGTGGGAAAGAAAAAGGAATTTTCGTTATACCCATGCCTTTTACTATAGATGGCAAAACCTATTTCGAAGATATTGACCTGACACAGGAACAGTTCTATAAGAAGCTGGAAGAGGGAGCGGAAATTTCAACATCCCAGCCCGCAATTGGCGATATAATGGATTTATGGGAAGAAGTGCTGAAAGAATATGATGAAATAGTACATATTCCAATGAGCAGTGGTTTAAGCAGTGCTTATCAAACAGCGCAAATGATTTCTGAAGATTATAACGAAAGGGTACAGGTTGTTAATAACCAAAGAATTTCTGTAACTCAAAAGCAATCAGTTTTTGATGCGTTACATATGGCGCAAAATGGAAAGAGTGCCATGGAAATAAAAGAATATTTGGAGAAAACAAAGTTTGACTCAAGCATATATATTACCCTTGAAACCCTTAAATATCTAAAACGCGGTGGAAGAATTACACCAGCAGCAGCAGCATTAGGTGAGATTTTAAGACTTAAACCAGTTTTGCAAATTCAGGGTGAAAAATTAGATGCACTGGCTAAAGCTAGAACAAAAAAAATGGCAAGAAAAATTATGCTTCGGGCGATGAAAAACGACTTTGAAAAACGTTTTAACGCAGGTGAAAATGGAGAAACAATGCTTTTGCAGATGGCATACACTGGTGACAATGTTGAGATTAAGGACTTTTATGAAGAAGTTATGGAGACTTACCCTAACCACCAAATTTTTATTGACCCGTTATCCTTAAGTGTTGCTTGTCATTTAGGGCCAGGAGCAATTGCAATTGCTTGCACGAAAAAAATGAACATATAATGTAGTATTATTAAGAACAAGCTTTAATCGCTTGTTCTTGTATTTTGGCCAAAAACAAGAAAATCGATGAAAAAACGAGTAATATAAAGAAAAACAAAGTAAATAAATAATAATGGATATATTCTACTTTATATAGTATAATAATATATAATAAATTAAGTTGCATAATTGTAGTGATATGGTAATATTATCTTGTTGATTAGCACTCGACCAAGGTGAGTGCTAACATCAGGGAAATTATAGATTTGTATAAAATTATTTTTAATAAGGAGGTCTTTTAATATGAAACTTGTACCACTTGGTGACAAAGTTGTAATTAAGCAGATGGAAGCAGAGGAAAAAACAAAATCTGGTATCGTGCTTCCAACCCAAAGTAAAGAAAAGCCACAAGAGGCAGAGGTAATTGCAGTTGGCCCTGGCGGAAATGTATATGGTGAAGAGGTTACAATGATGGTTAAACCTGGGGATAGGGTTATCTATTCAAAATACACAGGCTCTGAAGTAAAATTTGATGGCAACACATATATTATTTTAAGGCAGGCAGATATTTTAGCAATTGTTGAAGACTAATTAATCAGGAGGAATGAGAAATTATGGCAAAACAGATTAAATATGGAGCAGATGCTAGAAACTCTATGGTTGAAGGCGTAAACAAGTTGGCTGACACAGTAAAAGTAACACTTGGTCCAAAGGGACGTAACGTGGTTCTTGACAGAAAATTTATGAGTCCACTTATTACAAATGATGGTGTTTCAATTGCAAGAGACATTGAATTTGAAGACCCATATGAAAACATGGGTGCGCAGCTTGTTAAGGAAGTTGCTACACAAACTAATGATGTAGCAGGTGATGGTACAACAACAGCTACTGTACTTGCACAGGCAATGGTACAGGAAGGTCTTAAGAATATTGCAGCAGGCGCAAATGCTATTATTCTTAGAAAAGGCATGCAAAAGGCAACTACTGCTGCAGTAGAAGAAATTAAGGGCATGAGCACAGTTGTTTCTACAAAAAATCATATTGCAAGAGTAGCGGCTATTTCATCAGGTGATGACGAAGTTGGAAACATGATTGCGGATGCCATGGAGAAGGTTACAAATAACGGAGTAATAACTGTTGAAGAATCAAAAACAATGAATACAGAGCTTGAGCTTGTTGAAGGTATGCAATTTGACAAGGGTTATCTTTCAAGCTACATGTCAACAGATATGGAAAAAATGATTGCTATACTTGAAGACCCATATATTCTTATTACAGACAAAAAAATTGCAAATATTCAGGAAATTTTACCAATACTTGAGCAAATTGTTCAAACAGGAGCAAAGCTTCTTATAATTGCTGAAGACATTGAGGGTGAAGCGCTTGCAACACTTGTACTTAATAAGCTTAGAGGAGCATTTACATGCGTAGCTGTGAAAGCACCTGGCTATGGAGAAAGAAGAAAAGCACAGCTTGCTGACCTTGCGGCCCTTACAGGTGCACAGGTTATTTCAGATGAGTTTGGAATTGACCTTAAAGATGTAAAACTTGAAATGCTTGGTAGAGCAAGAACAGTAAGAGTTGAAAAAGAGCTTACCATTATTACAGATGGAGCAGGTGCAAAAGAGGATATTGAAGGCAGAGTACGTCAAATTAAAGCTGCTCTTGAAGAAACAAGCAGTGATTTTGAGAAAGAAAAATTGCAAGAAAGACTTGCTAAACTTGCAGGTGGTGTAGCGGTTATTAAAGTCGGCGCCGCAACAGAAACAGAAATGAAAGAAAAGAAACTTCGTATGGAGGATGCTTTAGCAGCAACAAGAGCGGCTGTTGAAGAAGGTATTGTTGCAGGCGGTGGAACAGCATATATTCACGCTGTTGCAAAGGTTGCAGAAGTTGTTAAAAACTTGGTAGGCGATGAAAAAACAGGCGGTGAAATAGTTCTTAAAGCACTGGAATCACCAATGCGTCAGATTGCGGCAAACGCAGGCCTTGAAGGTTCAATTATTGTAAATAAAGTTAAAGAGTTGGCTGTTGGTGTTGGTTTTAATGCACTTACTGAAGAATATGTAGACATGGTTGAGGCAGGTATTGTTGACCCAACTAAGGTAACAAGAAGTGCATTACAAAATGCTACATCTGTTGCCTCTACATTCCTTACAACTGAGGCTGTAGTAGCAGACTTCCCAGCAAAGAATGGTGCCGCAGACTATATGCAGCAAGGTCCTTCAAACGGAATGGGCGGATTTATGTAAAAAATAGTATTTAACTATAAGACTCGATTTATTCAGAATAACAAACCTGAATAAATCGGGTCTTTTTTTGGTTGTTTGAAGATTTGATTTAACTTCAAAATTTAAAAGTAAGAATTCAGATTCTGTAACAATATTTTGAAAGGAATTTTAAAAGTTAAAATAAATTACATATTTTTATAAATAAAATGGAAATAATACAGTAGTTGCAAATATTAAAATGTTAATTATACAATGTAAACAATATACAATCTGTTTATTGGACAATTTTGCGCATTAGTAATAATAAATAGCATATTAAACAAAGTTTTTAATTAAACAGGTCAAAAGAGTGGTGTTTTTTAGACACATTAATGCTAAAATCATAAAAAAAACGCTATTTGTTTGCGTAAGAAAGACAAATGGGTTATTATAGCGTGCATTAGTCCGCGTACGGTAAAATTCAACAACAAAATTGCATTGACTAAAATATTTTTTACTTATATAATGTTACTATAAGTAAACAGTGTAACAACAAAGTGATTGTTTGCAAAGTTCTAAGAGTTTTCGGCTCAGAGAGGATGAAGATTATGGATGCTTTCGATATCATTGGGCCAATAATGATAGGTCCTTCAAGTTCACATACAGCAGGGGCGGTAAGAATTGGAAAGTATGCAAGAAGTATTCTTGGGAAAAAGGCAGTTAAGGCTGACGTCTATTTCAGTGGTTCGTTTTCAAAAACATACAAAGGACATGGAACAGATAAGGCAATAATTGCAGGAATACTTGGCATGGAAACTGATGATTCAAGAATTAGAAATAGTATTGAGATTGCAACTGAAAGTGGTCTAGATTTTAAATTTCATGAAGTTGAAATTGATGGTGCACATCCTAACACTGCACTAATTGAGCTTGTGGCGGAAGATGGGAAGAAAGTTTCGGTACAGGGTGCGTCTATTGGCGGAGGAAACATCGTCATAACAAAGATTAATGACACTGAAGTAAGTATAACAGGTAAATCAACAACAATTATTGTACATCATAGGGATGTTCCCGGAATGATTTCAGATGTAACAAATATTTTAGCAAGACGAGGTGTTAATATAGGTCGCTTTGAGCTAAGAAGAAGCCAAAAAGGCGGTATAGCTGTAATGATTATAGAGATTGACGGCAATGTGGATGACAGTGTTAATGAGGCAATATCTAATTTTCCAAATGTAACAGCGTCTACAATACTAAAGGCAATATAAGAGGTGAATGTATGAAATACGATTCGATAGCAGATTTAGTTAAAATTGCAGAGGAACAGGGAGTTAATATTTCTGATATTGTTATTAAAGACCAAGCTATGGTAAGAGAAGTGACAGAAGCTGAGGCCTATGCACAAATGGAAAAATCACTTAATGTAATGCGAGAATCGGTGCTGGAAGGGATAGATAAGGACAAAAGGTCGGCCAGCGGACTCACAGGTGGCTCGGCATACAAAATGAAAATGGTTGTTGATGAAGGCAAGAACATATGTGGAAAGGTTTTCGGTGAGGCCATGGTTAAGGCTTTGGCCGTATCAGAAACAAATGCATGTATGGGCAGAATAGTGGCGGCACCTACAGCAGGTAGCTGTGGAATAATTCCAGCGGCAATACTAACAATAATGGAGGACAGAGGACTGGAAGATGAAAAGGCGGTAAAAGCTTTATTTACTGCATCAGCGGTAGGAATGGTAATTGCCACAAAGGCGAGTATTGCTGGTGCAGAAGGTGGATGTCAAGCAGAATGCGGAAGTGGAAGTGCAATGGCAGCTTCAGCTTTGGTTGAAATGTGCGGAGGTACACCTAAGATGGCAGAGCACGCATGTGCAATAGCACTAAAAAATATTTTAGGGCTTGTGTGCGACCCTGTTGCAGGATTGGTTGAAATTCCATGTATTAAAAGAAATGCAATGGGTGTTGCAAATGCCTTTGTGGCAGCAGAATTAGCCCTTGCTGGCATAGAAAGCGCAATACCTGCAGATGAGGTGATATGGGCAATGAAAAAGATTGGTGACAGCATGTCTCCTGCCCTTAAGGAAACAGCGGATGGTGGATTAGCTGCAACGCCAACTGGAAAAGAATTATGTAAAAAAGTATTTGGATAAAACGGGGGAAAAGAAAATGATTTCATTAGAAATGCTTTATGATGCACAACGTGTTATTAGAGATGTTGCAAGACTTACACCAATATCCTCAGCTCCAAAAATCGGAGAAAATATCTATATTAAAGCAGAAAATCTTCAACTCACAGGCTCTTTCAAACTTAGAGGTGCTTATTACAAAATACACAGCCTTACACCAGAGGAAAAGGCGCATGGTGTTATCGCTTGTTCGGCTGGTAACCATGCCCAAGGTGTGGCATTATCAGCTACAAAGGCAGGCATTAAGTCAATAATCTGTATGCCAAGTGGTGCACCTTTATCTAAAATTGAAGCAACAAGAAATTATGGTGCGGAAGTTGTACTTGTTAATGGTGTATACGATGATGCGTATGCAAAAGCGGTTCAGCTTGTTGAAGAAAAAGGATATACATTTGCACATCCTTTTAATGATGAAAGAGTAATTGCTGGTCAAGGGACTATAGGTTTGGAAATACTAAATCAGTTACCTGAAGTTGATGTAGTAGTTGTTCCTATCGGTGGCGGTGGTCTTATAAGCGGCGTTGCTTATGCTATTAAATCAATTAAACCTGAATGCAAAGTAATAGGGGTACAGGCAGCAGGTGCACCAAGTATGTATGAGTCAAGATTAAAAGGCGAGGTTTCAGAGCTTGAAAGTGTATCAACAATTGCAGATGGAATAGCAGTTAAAAAACCAGGAGACCTCACATTTGAAATGTGTCAAAAATATGTGGATGACATTGTTACAGTGAGTGAGGATGAAATTGCAACAGCGATACTTACGTTGATGGAGGGACAGAAAACTGTAGCAGAGGGCGCAGGGGCAACCTCGGTAGCGGCAGTAATGTTTAACAAAATCGATGTTAAGGATAAGAAAGTAGTTTGCGTTGTATCAGGGGGGAATATTGACGTAAGCATTCTTTCAAGAGTAATAACTAAGGGTCTTAACAAAACTGGACGTATTAGTGAAATTACTACAAAGGTACTTGATAAACCCGGTCAGCTTATAAACCTTTTGCAGGTAATATCTGAAACAGGAGCGAATGTTATGAGCGTTAGCCATGAAAGGGAGGCTAAGAAATCCGAAGTGAATTCCTGCGTTGTTACAATGGTACTTGAAACCAGAAATATTGAACACGTTAAGGAAATTAAAAAAGCTCTTAAAATAAAGGGCTATGAAATTTTTAATGATTAATTTTTTGGGACTTTTTGGTTGTTATTATATCTTAAAAAAGGAGGGAGCTGCTGTCTTTTACATATAGACTTCAGCAAAATTTATGGAAAAAAAGAAAATAGGTTTATTACCAAAACTTATAATTGCTATTATTTTAGGTATTGTTATCGGCAACATTGCAAAGTCAATAAATCAACCAATAATTATTCAACTTGGTGCAACATTCAACGGTATTTTTGGTAACTTCTTGGGCTTCTCTATTCCACTTATTATCATTGGATTTGTTGTGCCTGGTATTGCGGAACTTGGCGAAGGAGCAGGAAAAACTCTTGCTTTAACAGCTGGTATTGCATATCTTTCAACAATTTTTGCTGGTTCACTTGCATTCTTTGTAGATAAAGCTGTTTTTCCAACATTTCTTCAAGTTGGCTCAATTGTATTAAACAATGCTGCTAATGCAGAAGAAACAATGCTTTCAGGTTTGTTTAAGATTGAAATGCCTGCAGTTATGGGCGTTATGAGTGCTTTACTTTTGTCATTCCTTTTGGGCCTTGGTATTTCTGTAACAAAGAATCAACCATTAAAGGATGTATTTAATGGTTTTCAGGCAATTATTGTTAAACTTGTAGAAGGCATTATTATTCCTTTATTGCCATTCCATGTTTATGGTATTTTTGCAAACTTAACCTATGCAGGTACAGTAGTTGAAATTATGTCTGTATTTATTAAGGTTTTCGGCATAATTATTCTTCTTCATGTTATTGTTATTCTTGTTCAATACTTCATTGCAGGTACATTTTCTAAAAAGAATCCAATTACCCTTATTAAAAATATGGTTCCGGCTTACTTTACAGCTATTGGTACACAGTCATCAGCAGCAACAATCCCTGTAACTGTTCAGTGTACAAAGAAAAATGGCGTAAGTGATAAAATTGCAGAATTTGTTTGCCCTCTTTGCGCAACTATTCACCTTTCAGGTTCAACAATAACACTTACCAGCTGCGCAATTGCAATTATGTTACTTAACGGTTGGCAAGTATCATTTATGGGACTTCTTCCGTTCATACTTATGTTGGGCGTAACTATGGTTGCAGCACCTGGCGTACCTGGTGGTGCGGTTATGGCAGCACTTGGTATTCTTGAGTCAATGCTTGGTTTTAACGAACCTATGCTTGCTCTTATGATTGCTCTTTATATAGCACAGGATAGCTTTGGTACAGCTTGTAATGTAACAGGCGATGGTGCTATTGCAGTATTAATGGACGCTTTAACAAAGAATGAAAATAAATAAAAATTTATAAAATTAGTTCTCTAGTTATTCAATATACCCCTGAAGAAAGGACGCTCATCATGAGTGTCCTTTCTTCATGATTATAGGCTTTAGCCTGTTGAGTATGATGGAGTTTCTCGACAGAGAAACGGAGACATGCTAAACAATAAACCACATGCTATGCGGGTGCAGTCAAAAAGTTATACAAAAAAATCACCTTTCCGTCATTATAGAGTTGTTCAGGCTACTACAATAACGAAAGGAAAGGTGATTTTAATGGCAAACAAAAGTTACGATTTAGCAAACACAAAATGGATGTGTAAATATCACATTGTCTTCACTCAAAAGTATAGACGAAAAATTATTTACAATCAATACAAAAAGAGCATTCGAGATATTTTCAAACAGTTATGCAATTACAAAGGAGTGGAAAATATAGAAGGGCATTTTATGCCCGATTACATCCATATGTTAGTAAGCATACCGCCTAAGATAAGTGTTTCAAGTTTTATGGGATACTTAAAAGGAAAGAGTGCACTAATGATTTTCGATAAACACGCAAACTTAAAGTATAAGTTTGGAAACAGACATTTCTGGTCAGAAGGATACTATGTGAGCACAGTAGGACTTAACGAGGCAACTATAAAAAAGTATGTACAAGACCAGGAAAAAGTAGACATACTACAAGATAAATTAAGCGTGAAAGAGTATGAGGACCCATTCAAGGGGTATCCAAGTAATACGAGCGCTGCTTCAGCGGCTGCTACAAGTCAATGGCGTAGTGGTTTGAACAAAGTGAAAGCCAGCGTCTTTAGGCGCTGGCCGGTAACAGCGGCTTATAGCCGCAGAGCAAACCACGCCTTTTAGACGTGGTGCTGATTTTACTATAGAGGTTTACACAAACTTTGGGATACTCCCTTTCTGTTAAATGGTTAAAGATATTTATTTGTAATAATTTCGTATTTTGTGTAAATTTTTCATTCGTCAAATATTTTGTAATGTACCCATCCTTTAAGCACAGCACATTTCTCTGTAAGCTCATCATTTACTTGTGTTATATAATCGCCACTTGCTGTCATAAAACCAGAGTTTGTTATAATAGGAAGTTCTGCACGTAATTCATTGGAATAATCAAATATAGGTGAAATTCCATTTACACCTATAAGTTCTAACATTGTTGAACCAAGGTAGTTGGAGCTGATTGTATGGTTCTTAGGAAGATTTAGTGTATCCACTGTTTTACTTATGTCCACAAGTTCTTTGGAGGCTGAATTTTGCCAAATCATAAATGGCGTTTTGTAGACGTTAAACAACTCCTCCATCGTTCCATTTGCATCAATATCATAGTCTAAAATATCAAAAAAGTCCATCCCGTTGGAGAACCCTGGAAGATGGTCACCAAAATACATAAAGACAACAGGTTCGTCAGAAGCTTCAAAATAGTCAGTAAGACGTTTGATTTCTTTATCTGCATCCTTAATTCCCATAAAGTAGCTGTTTAGCAATGTTTCTTCGTTTTTTGTAAGGCTTACGTCGGTATCAAATGTCTTCTCAACTTCATTGTACTTCTCATCATATGGCCCATGATTTTCAATGGTTACGCAAAACTCAAATAGAGGAGAATCACTTATTGCTATGTGCTGTTCAAAGTTTTCAATGATACTGTCTGAAGCATATTTATCAGCAATATAACCGCCTCTGTATTTTTCACTTCCCTGAAAACTTTCAAGGCTAATGAAACTTTCGAAACCCATATAACTATAAACATTAGCTCTATTGTAGAACCATGGATATCCTGGATGTATTGCGAGAGTATTGTAACCAATACTTCTAAGACGTTTGGGCATTGAATCTATATCCTTGCGTATAAGTGAATAAGAATTTGAAGCGTTATCTATGTATCTTGTTGGGTAGGCAGTGAGTACATCGAATTCCGTATCGCTTGTGCCACCACCGTAATTAGGAACAATAATATGCCCAGAGACAGAGTTTTTAGTTTGCGCTATCTCGTTCCAATTTCCAAGCGGGTTACCGTAATTTGAAAAATCAAAATTTGGATTATTGGATAAATCTGAAAATGCTTCGCCCATAACCATAATAATATGTGGTAATTTTTTATCAGCATACTCAGAGGCACTGCTGTTAAAATCTTTTTCTAATGCGGAATAATATGTAGAATTATATCCATCAGGTGCTTTAACATGCATCGAGTTGAATTTATGGCAAAAGCTATATATAAAGCCCTTTGAACCATATTGATTAACTTCAAAATATTGGTTTCCATCAACTGCAAAGACATTGTAAAGGTCAACACTTTTGTATAGAAAATTATTGGAAATTGCTCCAATAATAATAATTCCTGAAATACCTGCAATTCTTACTGGAACAGAAAGCTTTGGAGATTTAAAAAATACAAAAGCTAAAGTAACAATAAAAAGAATAAATACAATTATAAATAGGTAAAGTAAAATAATTTTGAGTGAAAAATTTTTTGCTATTCCTACAAGTTCTGTAAAAAGTGATAGGTCAGTGGGAAACAAAGGGTCTTGACGTAGCCTAACTTTTTCTGAGTTAGCTATTGCCATTAAAATGAAAAAACCTCCAGATGATACTGTCGAAAACAAGGCATTGTTAGAAATAAATAATATTAGTGCCATTAATAGGAAAACTGGGATATAGTTAAGAAAAAAAAGCAATGGTGTTTCTTTAATGAATTGGAAAAACGCAGAAACAAATTCTTTATTTGTCATAAAAACCAATAATGTAATTGCAAAAGAACCTATAACCATTATTAAGGCAGATGACGAATATTTAAAATGAATAGTATGTTTTTCTATAAAATCTTTACTTTTTATCATTGGGAACCTCCAAAGTTGTAATATGATGACAAATTGCGTTAAAAACAAATGCAGATAGTCATCCTTTTACCTATGTTATCCTTTTATTTGACATTAGTAAAGTATTTTAAGTTTTTTTTAATAATAAAACAGTAGCTTTTTATAAATATTATGTTAAAATATATGAGTTACATTAAATAGTATTTCTTGTAAAATAAAGTCATGTTGTGGTATAATAAAAAAGTGCGTGCACAACTTTAACGAAATTAATACCACGAGAGGTGTGTTGTTTTGTGGCAAAGAAGAACAAATCGCCAAAAGATAAAAAGAGCAATACTGACAGTCGCCTTATTAAAAAGTTTGCTTTAATCGTTGTTTCAACAGTTTTTTTATACAGCATGTTTGCAGTGGCAGGAGTTGTTATTTATGGAGTTACAAGGGATGACAAAAAAGTGCCAACTTCAGTGGAAGTGCCCAATTTAGATGAAAAAGCTGAGAGTGTACAAGTGCAGACGGGTGATGATGAGGTAAAGAAAATAACAAATGTTGCAGTTTTTGGCGTAGATAAAGACGGAACACGTACAGATGTATTATTTGTAGTAAGTTTTAACAGCGAAACAAAAGAAATTAGTTTGCTGTCAATTCCTAGAGATACAAAGGTTAAAATGACTGACAAAATGATAGCAAGTCTTGAAGAACGAAATAGAAGTGGTTTTATACCGTACCATGATGGGCAGAAGGGTGTTTGCAAAATAAATGAAGTTTATGCTTACGCTGGTGATGGCTATCGTAACGAATTTTCAATGATGATGATTGAAGATTTGCTGGGAATAAAGCTGGATTACTATGTTAAATTTACAACTGATACATTTAAATATGTTATTGATGCTATAGGCGGTGTAGACTTTGAAGTAGAGACAGACATGAACTATTCAGACCCAGAACAAGGTCTTTATATTAACCTTAAGGCGGGATACCAGCACCTTGACGGCGATAAAGCCGAACAACTGGTTAGGTATCGTGACGGGTATGCTGCAAAAGACTTAAAGCGAATTACCGTGCAGCAAGACTTTATGAGGGCACTGATGAAACAGGTGCTTAATACGGAAACTTTATTGAAAAATATTCAGCCTTTAACAAAAACAGTGCTTTCCTCCGTTGAAACAGATATTTCTATATTGGATGCACTTAAATATGTTAAATATATAAACTACATAAGTACAGATAGCGTGGAAATGGAAACGATACCAGGCATAGGAGGCTCCTACTTCACTAATGATAAAGAAGGAACAGCAGAGGCTGTTGCAAGGCTTATTTATAGGATTGACACGCAAAAGATTAATGAATACAAGGAAAACGAAGAAGAAGTTAAAAACTAATATGAATTAAGGTGCTATTATGAATAATCCAGAATATGATAAAAATCGCAAAAATATGCAAAGAGTAAAAAAAAGAAAACGTACAAGTCCGCTGGCTAGGTTTTTTAAGATAGTTATTTCTATAGTTATGTCGTTTGTTTTAATTTCAGCCACAGTACTTTTTGCGTACTCAAAGTTTGGTGGCTTCGATAATGACGAGGTAAAGAAAGGAAGCCAATTGAACCTTATGGATGCTCTAATTGGTAAAGATATTAGCCTTAACATTGCAGTTTTTGGTGTTGATGGTGATGAAACACGTACGGATGTAATATTTGTGGTGCATTTTGACAGTAAGTCTGGAAATATTCATCTTCTTTCGGTTCCAAGGGATACGAGAGTTGAAATTAATGATGAAATGTATACCTACCTTAAGGCTAACAATAAATATATTCCATATAATGGAATATGCAAAATTAATGAGGTGCATGCTTACGCAGGCAAAGAAAAAGCAGATGAGTTTTCAGTTAAACAGCTTGAAGAACTTTT
Organism: Lachnospiraceae bacterium; assembly: GCA_034933685.1. Classification (GTDB taxonomy): domain Bacteria; phylum Bacillota; class Clostridia; order Lachnospirales; family Anaerotignaceae; genus UBA8514. Next base: position 78,603 of record JAYFNB010000025.1, read on the forward strand.
AGGAATAGAAATTGATAACTATGTGAAGATTAATTTTGATGGATTTAAAAGCCTTGTGGATTTAATTGGTGGTGTTGATTTTTATGTACCACAGGATATGTACTGGGATATGCGTGACACTGGAGATCCACTTATTAATTTGAAAGAGGGTATGCAGCACCTTGATGGAGATAAAGCCGAACAGCTTGTAAGATTTAGAAGATATCCTCTAGGGGATGAGGACAGGGTGAAGGTTCAACAAGCTTTTCTTAAAGAAGTTGCAAAGAAGGTTTTAAGTACGGATACAATAGTTAAAAATCTTCCAAGTCTTATTAAGACTGCATATCAATATGTTGAAACAGATGTATCTCTTACAGATGCAGTAAAATATATGCAGTATGCAGATGATGCAGACTTGACAAAATTAAAGATGGAAACCCTGCCTGGTGCTGGCCAATATGTGGGAAACGTGTCATATTTTTTATATAATGAAATTGAAACAAAGGCTGCAGTAAAGCGACTTTTCTTTAGTGACAACATTACTGAAGCAGAAATTGCGCAGAGCAGCGTTGGTAAAGATATTGAAGTTGCAAACGGAGGAAGTAAATCGGGCTTTGCAGGTGAAAATCAAGAAATGCTAGTTTCTGAAGGTTTTACTGTAGAAAAGGTTTCTACATTTGACGGTGAAAGAACAGACTATACAAGAATTATAGTATCTGAAGATGGGATGGGAAAAGATTTGCAGAGATACTATCCTAACAGCAATATAATTGTAGATTCTTCAATGCTTAATGAAGGAATAGACATTTTGATTATACTTGGTGAAAAAGAGTAAATGATTATAAAAAGGGTATTTTGCTATGAAACAGCAAAGTACCCTTAAATTTATGTAAAAGTAAAAATAAGCAACTACTAAATGACAATTTATAAACTGTGTGTTTACAATTGTCACATTATTAAGTAAAATGTAGATAATATGGTAAATATGGAGGTAGATGCTGTGAATATTGAACCCGAAAAACAGATAAAAGATTCTGGTCAGGAAATGGTATTTTCACTTGATATAGGAACGCGAAGCATAATTGGAATTGTTGGTATCGTTGAAGATGAAAAGTTTAAAGTACTTGCAATTGAGAAGGAAGAGCATACAAACAGAGCTATGGTTGACGGACAGATAGAAAACATTGACCAAGTAGCGCATGTTGCACGCATTGTAAAGGAGCGCCTTGAGAAAAAACTTAGCTGTGCTCTTACAAAAGTTTGCGTAGCCGCTGCAGGACGTGCCCTTAAAACTGAAAAAGCAAGCTTTGAACTTTCAATGCCAGAAATACGCCAAGTAGATGAAGAAACAATTAGCCGTTTAGAAACAGGAGCGATTGGTAATGCTGAAGCTAGCTTTACAAATGATGAGGGTGAGAAAAATGAAAGGCAGTTTTATCTTGTGGGATATACCGTTTCTCAGTACTATTTGGATAACTATCCTATTTCAAGCCTAAAAAATCATCGCGGGAAGAACCTTAGGGCGGATGTCGTTGCAACTTTTTTACCCAGTGAAGTTGTTGAAAGCCTTTACATCACAATGAATAATATAGGTCTTGAAGTTGCAAGTCTTACATTAGAGCCCATTGCGGCAATTAATGCAGCAATACCACAAAAAATACGACTTCTTAATTTAGCACTGGTGGATATTGGTGCAGGCACATCCGACATAGCGGTTTGCAAAGACGGCAGTGTAATTGGTTACACCATGGCAACCATTGCCGGAGACGAAATTACCGAAACTATTATGAAACATCATTTAGTCGATTTTGACACAGCAGAAAAAATTAAGTTTGAACTATCAGGAAAGAAGAAAATTAGCTTTGTAGATATTATGGGTTTGAAACACTCTGTTTCAATTAAAGAGATTTTGCTTTGCATAACAGAGGCGAAACAAAAGCTTTGCAGAGAAATTGCAGATCGCATATTGGAGGTTAATAATGGGCAGCCTTCAGCGGTTTTTCTTGCAGGAGGCGGAAGCAAGTTAACCGGAATGTGTAAGCAAATAGCGGGATATCTTAATATCGACGAAAGTCGAGTTGCCATAGCCGGCAACAATTTTCAGCTTAGTGCCTTTGCAGAGGAATATGACATAAATAACCCTGAATATGCCACACCCCTTGGCATTGCAATCTCAGCAGGTATGAACCTTATTAATGATAGCTTTAGGGTTACATTAAATGGAGCGAATGCAAAGTTGTTTCGAAGTGGCAGCTTAAGCGTTAGAGATATTTTAATGATGAATGGTTTTGGATATCAGGATTTAATTGGGCGTTCAGGAAGTAACTTGGTTGTGTCTTTGGATAGCAAGCGCACTGTTGTGTACGGAGGCCTTTCCATGCCAGCAGTTCTTAAAATAAATGGTTCAGAGGCAAAAATTTCTGATATTATTCATGCAGGCGATGTAATTGAATTTCAGCCGGCAAAGCATGGTGAAGCAGCGAAGGCATGTGTAGGTGATGTGGTTGAAGATTATGGACAAACAATATTTGTAAATGAAGTAATTGCTGATATGAATACAACACTTAAAACGGGCGATGTAATTGTTAACATTGGTGATAAAAAAACTTTGGCTTTAGAAGAAAATATCTCTGAAGATAACGCAAAAGAGGATTCGGTTGAAAATAAAGATATTGTCAAAAAAGAAAAAGAAATTTTTGTTACAACAGAAGGGGCTGAGGATAAAAGAAATCATGATGAAATAAAAATCGGAGAACCTAAAATTCCTGTAAAATTTACTATAAATAACAAACCTATTACATTTTTACCTAAAGATAATAAGGAACCTTATTATTTAATGGACATGCTTGAACACTCGGGCATAGACTTTGATCATCCAGATGGAAACGTTGTGCTTAAGGTGAATGGTGAGGATGGATATTTTCAACAACAGCTTAATAGCGGCGATGTTATAGAAATATTCTGTGAAAAGATATAGATATTAAAATTAACGATAGTAAAATATTAGTTGCACAAGAGTTTGACGCAAAAATAATATTGAATGTTTTGAAAGAGTTTGCAGTGAAGAAAAAATAAAACACTATTCCAAAAAGTCTGTTATCCCAAGTGATTTACAGACTTTTTTGTTGCATAAACTATGGCAATTATGTTAAAATCTGAAAATGAGTTACTTTTAAGATATATAATTTTATAATAGAGGTAAATCAATTTAAAATACATAGCTGTGATTTGTATCTGTGGTATTAAAAATACAGGAGGAGATTAAAATGAGTATTAAAATAGGAATTTTGGGTTACGGAAATTTAGGACGTGGCATAGAATGTGCTATTAAGCAAAACTCTGATATGGAACTTGTTGCAGTATTTACACGCCGAGCACCAGAAACTGTAACTATATTAACAAATGGTGCAAAGGTTTATCATATTGATGAAGCGGAAAAAATGAAGGACGAAATCGACGTGCTTATTTTGTGCGGTGGAAGTGCAACAGATTTGCCTGTGCAAACTCCAAAGTATGCAGAAATATTTAATGTGGTGGATAGCTTTGACACTCATGCAAACATACCAGATCATTTTGATACAGTTAATGCTTTATCAAGAAAAGGAGGGAAGGTAAGTGTTATTTCAGTTGGCTGGGATCCTGGAATGTTCTCGCTCAACAGATTATATGCAAATGCCATTCTTCCACAAGGTTGTGACTATACTTTCTGGGGTAAAGGTGTGAGCCAAGGTCATTCAGATGCTATAAGAAGAGTTGAAGGGGTAAAGAATGGAAAACAGTATACAATTCCTATTGATAGCGCACTTGAAGCAGTAAGAAAAGGCCAAAATCCTGAACTTAATACACGTCAAAAACATATACGTGAATGCTTTATTGTTCCTAAAGAGGGCGCAGATATCGTTAAAATTGAACAGGAAATTAAAACTATGCCAAACTATTTTTCAGACTATGATACAACCGTCCACTTTATTAGCGAGGAGGAATTTAACGCAAGCCACACAGGTATTCCTCATGGTGGCTTTGTATTTAGAAGTGGTAAAACGGGCTGGAAAGAAGAAAATTCACACATCATTGAGTATAGCTTAAAATTAGATTCAAACCCTGAATTTACTTCATCAGTAATTATATGCTATGCAAGGGCAGCATATAGATTAAGCAAAGAAGGGCAGATTGGCTGTAAAACTGTATTTGATATAGCACCTGCATACCTAAGCCCAAAAAGCGGACAAGAACTTAGGGAACGCATGCTGTAAAAATTAATATGGTTGGTTTTGATTTTTAATTAAGAATCTTTGAAAATTAAGCCCTGACAGTTTAATGATATGCTCCCCTTATGGTAGACAGTTAAAATAATAAAACTGTTTGCTTTAAGGAGGAGCATTTTTATGCCACAAAAAGGAAAGACATATGAACAAAAACTATCTGCGGTCAAGGATTATCTGGAAGGCAAAAAGAGCATGAATCAAATTGCAATCGATAATTGCGTAAGCTTTAATACTGCTAAGCAATGGGTGTTTTTATATCAATCTTTAGGAACGGAAGGATTGATATGCCAATCAAAAAACGCGTCCTATTCCAAAGAATTTAAATTAAAAATTGTTCGAGAGTATTTGGATGGTACTGGATCGCTTTTTTCAATTTGTAAAAAATATGGTGTTCGTTCAACTCGCCAACTGCGCAACTGGATTATGAAGTATAATAGTCATGAGGAGCTAAAAGCTTATGGAAACGGAGGAACGCCTATCATGACTAATGGCAGAAAAACCACTTATGATGAAAGAGTTGAAATAGTTAAATATTGTATCGAAAACCAGAATAATTACACTGAAACGGCTCAGAAATATCAAGTGTCTTATCAGCAAGTTTATACATGGATAAACAAATATGAGGACTACGGGATTGAAGGTTTATATGATGGACGTGGAAAAAGAAAAAATGAAAGGGAACTGTCTGAACTGGAAAAACTGAAGGCACAAAATAAACTGTTGGAAGCACAAAATAGAAGACAACAAATGGAGATAGATTTTCTAAAAAAACTCGACCAGATAGAAAGAAGGCGGTACTAAGTCAGGTAAGAAATGAAACTATATATCTAGCGATACAGGAACTTCACGATACTAAGGCATATCCAATTACGGAATTATGTGATATTGCCAGTATAGAACGTTCCTCATATTACAAATGGCTTAACAGAAAAGAAAGTCATAATGAAAAATTCAATAAGAACCTACTTCCACTTATCAAGGAGGCATATGAAGATAAAAATGGTATTTTAGGATATCGTCAGATGACAATTAAGTTGAATCGTGAGCATGGGTTCCATTTAAATAATAAGAGAATCTATAGACTTATGACAATACTAAACTTAAAATCTGTGTGTCGCAGGAAGAAAAAGAATTTTATAAAATCCACTCCTGAAATTACTGCAGAGAATGTTCTCAACAGAGACTTTCAGGCAGATAGATTTGGTGAAAAGTGGCTTACTGATGTAACAGAAATGAAATATGGTGCTAATAGCAAAGCTTATCTTAGTGCTATACTGGATCTAGGAGACAAAAGCATTGTATCCTTTGTGCTTGGGTACTTAAATAACAATGAACTGGCATTTAGGACATTTGACATTGCCCATAAGAAATATCCAGACGCAAAACCTATCTTTCATAGTGACAGAGGCTTTCAATACACAACAAAGGTATTTAAGAAAAAGTTGGATGATGCTGGCATGATACAGAGCATGTCAAGAGTATCTCGTTGTATAGATAACGGACCTATGGAAGCATTTTGGGCAATGCTTAAATCAGAAATGTATTATCTTAAAAAATTCAATTCATACAATGATCTTGAGGCTGAAATCATTGATTACATAGATTATTATAATAACCATCGCTATCAAAAAGGTCTTGCCTGTATGACACCAATTGAGTACAGGCACCATCTTATGAATCAGATAGCATAAAAGTGACGTCAACCATAATGAATGATTGACGTCATCAAAGAATTTTATTATTTCCTATGTCTACTTGACAGGGAGCGGTTCAGTGATTTGAAGGCTTTAATCTGTTCAATTTATTTAATTTTCATTTTTAAAGTTGTGTTAATTAATGAAAGCTAATTTGAAACTAATATCAATTTTATTCACATATTAACTTCAATTTGGTCAATTACCGTATGCGCTTGTCTATCACAGAAATCGCCTATAGAACTTACTTAACTATAGCGTTCTGCCTTTATCTGTGTCTAAAATTGGAATATTGCCGCCGTTGCTGGTAAATGCTCCTGTATAGCTTTCTCTTTATCTGTGTTTGGAAGGCATGTCAAGAAAACTATCGCAAAATCATGTTAGTTGCAACTTTACCCATCGTTCTTCAAAATATATTCCTAGCGGGAATGAATTTGACCACAGTCTTGACGGTGACCTGTACAATTTTTAGTAATACCCATAGTTGCAAGATATAGCATTTTTAGCAGGCTGTCATCAGTGTGGAATATCATCTTGCTTTTTACAACCTTACGGAGCTGGCGGTTAAATCTCTCTTGTGTTCCGTATCTGATGGATGCATGTTGAATCTCTGTTTTATGGAATACAGAAACAATTGCCCGGGAAATCTCATCAGACATATACGCATGCAATAAGGATATCCTAAACACTGCTGTTTCTTAAACAAGATATTATTCAAATCCAGAACTTTGCACTTTAATTTTCACCAATGTCCATGCAGGTCACATCTTTGCGTCCATTCAATTAAATACCAAGAATAATGTAGACAACTTTTTCCATAAATAAAACTCTAAACCGAGTAATTTTATTTTATACCAGTTTTTACTTAAGAGCAGAAAAATCAGTAGCGTATTGACCATAAGAGAAGTTAAAGCGCTTTTATAGACACTGTAAAAGCCCCCATCTACAAGACACATTTACTGCCTATATTGGGGGACATTATTTTGCCACACACTTATTAGAATCCAGCATTGATGTTTGTCAAATAAACGAACTTTTAGTGCACACCTTTATTCTAATAATTGCATTTCTTTTATTTTTTTAACTATAGAAAATGTTCTTGAAATTCTTATCAATAGTATCCCTTTTTATCTAATCACTAAATTAATCTTTTTTCTATGTGTTAACGATTCAAAAATCATACAACCTGCATTGTATTAATATGTTGTCCGTCAGAAAAAACATGTGTAGCACAAGATACACAAGGATCAAAAGATCGTATTATTCTGCCAATTTCAACAGGCACATCAATATCTGTTACAGGTGATCCTATTAACGCTTGTTCTGCAGTTCCCTTAATGTTTCCAGTTTGCGTTGATAGATTCCATGCAGAGGGTGTTATTATTTGATAAAAGGCTATTTTACTACTATCAGTCACCAGCCAATGCCCAAGTGCACCCCGTGTTGTATCAATTAATCCTTTGCCAATGGATTTTTCTGGTACAGTATATTCTTGCTGCATATCTACTCCTGGAATTAGGTTGTGTAAAAGTTCTTTCATAACTTTTACAATTTTTCTTGCCTCTAGTGCCCTTGCAATAGTTCTATCCATAGCAGATATTCCATTTCTGTAATCACCACAAAGCCATTGCCTTGCAAGCGGCCCTACTTCATAAGGAACGTTGTTGTATCTGGGAGCTTTAATCCATGAATATGCTTGTGGCTTGTTAATATCCGCTTCATCATTTTCGTTGTACCAAGCATTTTCATTATCCTGAGATATTAAGTCTGGAAAAAAAGTTGTAATTGTATTGTTTGAATATACAAGCGGGTCTACATATAACGTTCCTAAATCTTTATAATTATTGAAACAGCCATAGCTTAATAAATTACCGTAACCTCTGCCTATATGATAATACTCTGAATAATAATGACCAATTTCATATACATCTGGAATCATTTTTTCATTTATAAATTGTTCAATACTATCAAGAATTGATTCTATGCTGATAATATTACTTATAGTAGCTTTTGTTGTAATTCCGCCAATAAAAATTCCATGATTATGGGGGGCTTTGCCTCCCAATATCGCCAACATTTGATGAGCGCTACGGCTGATTTCAAGAGAATTAAAATAATCTTCTACCATCCTGTCGTTTAGTTTCTTCGGAAGTCTATAATCATTATGATCGGTCTTGAATAATGGAAAATTTTCTGGTAGCTTCACAAAATCAGGAAGTGTATACTGATAAAAATGTCTTAAATGATTTTGTAAGAACTCACATCCATGGACAATATCTCTAAGATATCTCCCTTGCTCAGAAGGAATAAAATTCATGGCATTTTCCAATGCAAGGGTAGAAGCCAATGAATGTGCAGTCGAACAAATTCCACATATTCTCTGTGTAAAATAGACGGCATCAAAAGGGTTTCTACCAATTAACATTTTTTCAAACCCACGAAACATCAAACCCTTTGTTTTTGCATTTACTACAAAATGATTCTCAATATCAGCTTGTATTTCCATAAAACCACTTATGCGGGTAACTGGGTTAATGGTTATTTTCTCCGACATGTTCAATCCCCTTTCGTAGTATCGAAATTGATAAACGGTTCCATGGCATCAGGAAATCCAAATTGTGCACAGCCAATACAAGGTGAATCATCCCCTACCGGCCAATTAACATGCCCATTCCATTGTCGAATGGGGCAATCCGTTCGGGTAACCGGTCCACGACATCCTAACTTAAACATGCAGGTTTCTTCACCAAGTTTACTGGCAAAGATACCACGGTCAAAATAAGACCTTCTTGGGCATCTGTCATGGATAGTGGTACTATAGAACATTAAAGGACGTTCTCTGTCATCAAGGGGTGGTTCACCATATAACAATATATAGGCAAGCGTCCCCATAAACCAGTCTGGATGGCATGGACAACCAGGCAAATTAATGACTTTTCTTTGCAAAACATGTTGTACGCCAACACATTCACTTGGATTTGGTCTTGCGGCAGATACACCACCGTGTGATGCGCATGAACCAACTGCAATAACGTATGCTGCGCTTTCCCCAAGTTTTTTTACTGCTTCCAGTCCAGTAACCAAAACTTCATCATGCTGTCCAATTATATTGTAATTGCCATTATCTTTTAATGAGACTGCTCCTTCAACAGCAAGAATATAATTACTGCCTATTACACTAAAAAGTTGATTCATAGCTTCACTACCTTCAGCAGCAAGCAGACTATTACTGTAGGTGAAATTTGCCATTTGGGTAATATGATACTGAAAACCTGGATTTTGGCCATTAAGCAGTGAGATTATGTTACCAGCGCATCCGTTTAACTCAAGCCATACAAGATTTGGCTTTTCTAACCGTTCATTTGCTATCTCATTTTTCACCTTCATTACAAGGCTTGAGGTTGTTTTCAATCTGCCTTGCTGATATGGACATATCAAATTTACTAATTCCATATTTTCCACCAACTTTACGTTATGATAAATTACCTACCACGGGTAGTTTGTCTAAAATACTAACCATTCCGTGACATGATTCAAATTCAATTGTTAAATCGTTTCCAGCACTAAGACCAAAATGCGTAGCCGACGCCCAAGCTGCATTATTTGTTACATCATATACAACTCCATTTATTGCAATATATGCAGGGTTGCCGTCCTTGCCGTTATATTGGGCTAGTTTCTCTAAAGTAAAGACTTTTGCAGTGTTAACAGTAGGCTGAACTTGATTTGCATAAATTCTTGGATAGGTCGTTGCTTTACTTTTTAACCGATTTGCTTTACTGAAAAATTGAATGTGATTTTCTAACATCATTACTTCTCTGTTCAGATGATCTAGTACTTGACGTTTATTGTTAGCTTTATTAGAATACAGCTTTTCTAAATCGGCATTCATTTTCTTAACACTGTTATTAATAGTCTCTATAAACAAATCTAATTCCATCACAACCCTCCAAATATACCCTCGAATTTAGTTGATTAGGAATGTAATTTTATTGTTTCGTCAACAAATTCTTGGTATTGTCTGTCCTTCTAGCGAAGGAATAATTCGTTTCCCTCCAATATCGGTCTGCAAATAAACAAGCTTCTGACAGTCTTTAGTAAATCGTCCGATTATCTGTGCATCTTTATAACTATGAAACCTCTTTAGATTTTCTAGAATCCTGTTGCCAAAGCCTTTTTTGACCACCAAAACCATTCTGCCTTCACATGCAAGGTACATGGGGTCAATCCCTAAAATTTCATTTACCGCCTTTACCTGATTACTTATGGGTATTTGATTTTCAAACAATTCTGCATTTAAGCCAGCATTAGTAGCTATTTCATTCAGAACAGTTGCCAGCCCACCTCTGGTTGGATCTTTCATCAACTTTATATATTGAAGCTCCATCTCCAAATCAGTAATTAAATTATTAAGAGCACAACAATCACTAATTATATTGGTTTCTATAGCAAGACCATACCTATCAAGCAATATAGCTGTTCCATGCTCTGCAATCGTACCAGTGATAATAATCTCATCCTCTGGTTCAATCTTGTCTGTAGAATAATTCTCTGATACCACACCAATACCCGATGTATTGATAAATAATCCGTCTGCACAGCCTTTTTCCACAACCTTTGTATCTCCAGTAACTATTTTAACACCATTTTCTTTGCATGTTTCCCCCATGGATTTCGCTATACTGCATAAAATGTCAATATCAAAGCCTTCTTCTATAATAAAACCCGCACTTATGTATAACGGCTTTGCTCCCGCAGTTGCGAGGTCATTAATTGTACCGCAAACTGCAAGTTTTCCAATATTCCCACCCCTAAAAATCAGCGGTTTAACCACAAAGCTATCAGTGGTATAGGCAAATCTTGCTTTTTCTGTAGTATAAACAAATGCGTCATTTTCTGCTCCAGTTTCATTCCCGTAATATTTGAGAAATACATCCTTTATAAGCTCATTTGTCTTAACACCGCCATCACCATGATATAATTTAATTTTATTTTCCAAAAGCTACCCTCCCATATTTGTAATGAGCTGAACAAGCTCCTTCAGAGGATATCATACAAGGTCCCAATGGGGTTTCAGGTGTACAACTCAATCCAAACTGCTTACATTCATATGGTGCTTTTATTCCAAGTATTATTTCGCTACATTGGCAAACAGATGATTTGAAAAGTACTTTCTCTGATAGATTGAACTTATTTTTTGCATCAAGCCTTTTGTATTTCTCCTGTAAACCTAATGCAGAGTTTGGAACCAAGCCTATTCCTCTCCAATATCCATCCTCTGCCTTGTAAACTTCATTCATATATTGTTGTGCTAATTTGTTTCCTGTCGCACTAACACAGCGTTCATATAAATTTGAAAAAGCAACGGGCTTTCTTCCTTCAATTTGGTCTAAAAGGTTGTAAATGCCGCATTTAATTTCTTCAGCTTCAAAGCCACTTACCACAGCAGGAATTTGAAATTTATCCGTAACAAATTGAAATGCATCCGCTCCCAAAACAGACGCAACATGCCCAGGGCAAATAAGTCCGTCTATTCTTTTACTTTCATTTTTAAGTATAAAATATAAAACAGGTTCCATACGTTTCAGTGCCGTTAGAAAAAACAGATTATTAGGCCCGTTTTCATATACGTTTTTAATAGTTGCTGCAAAAATAGGTGCAGTTGTTTCAAAGCCTACTGCTAAAAATACAACAGTTTTATCTTGCTTTTTCCGTGCGAGCGTTATTGCATCTTCTGGGGAATAAACTGTTATAACATTATCCTTGGATTTCTTATCAGCAAGGCTTAAATATGTGCCTTTCACCTTTAACATATCACCAAAGGTGGCAATGATAATATTGTCACGGGAAAGTAATTCTATTGCCTCATCAATATAGGTTTCATTTGTTACGCATACAGGGCAACCCGGCCCAGACAATAACTTAACATATTCGGGCAGCAAATAGCGAATTCCAGATTTTGATATGGATTGCGTGTGCGTACCGCAAACTTCCATAATACGGATGATTCTTTCTTCTGGCTCTGGGTAACCATTCATAATTGCTTTCTTGCATTCTTTATTCATTTTCATCGCCTTTTATCATCTTATGAAGCGTATTATTAAGAAATGTATATTCATTTTCCTCTATTTTTTCGATAGCAAAGCCTGCATGTAGTAACACACAATCACCAGGCATAGGGTTTTCTATTAACTGAATATTGATTTTTTGCCTAATTCCCATAGTTTCGGCGTAAGCGTAATTCCCCTGTGTTGAAATTATCTTTGTAGGAATTGCCAGACACATAAGCTCCCTCCTCTAAAATTGATACAGCTGCAGCTGCTTGACCAAAAGACAATCCACCATCATTTAATGGTACTTTTTTGTTAAAGAAAACATGAAAGCCCGACTCTTTTAGCCCTAAGTTAATATTCTTAATAAGATAAGAATTTTCAAATACTCCTCCGCTTAAAACAACATCATCTATCTTATATTTTTCTTTTATACTGGTTGCACACGCTATTGTTGCCTTGCAAATTGTATTATGAAATTTAGCAGAAATTAGAGAAATAGGCAGACACTTCTTTAAATCCACTAATACACCGGTAAGGATGCCTTTATAACCTAATATAAAAGAACCATCCTTATCACTTTCATCTATTGAAAAATCATAATAATCCGTTATCGTTGCATCCACTATGCTCTCAAGCTCAATTGCTGCTTGTGCATCATATGATATATGCGTACGGCGAAGTACGATAGCCGCAATACAATCAAAAAATCTGCCCATGCTTGATGATTTATAACAATTTAATTCATTTTGTACCGCCTTTTTTACAGTTTCCAACTGCAAATTTTCTATATCAGGCAAAAATGAAGCCAAATCTTCATTTAATGTATAAAGGTATGCTGCTGCACATTTCCACGGTTCTTTTATAGCAGAATCTGCACCTTGAAGCATAACACACTCTAAATGCCCTACTCTTTGAAATTCTGCCCTATTGCCAACTAAAAACTCTCCTCCCCATACCGTTCCATCTGTGCCCATACCTGTGCCATCAAAAATAATACCAATTGCATCACCCGTTAATCCATGCTCTGCCATACAGCTAGCCATATGTGCATGATGGTGCTGAACAATAATGGATTCTTTTCCTAACTTATTAGCATATTGTGTTGAAAAAAAGTTTGGATGTAAATCATGAACAACGAATTTCGGATTAGCTTTTAAAAGCCTTGATAATCTTTTTATAACTTGTATATATTCATTGCAGGCGTCAAGATTATTCAGTTCTCCTAGGTACTGACTTATATGTGCAGCCCCTTTATGGATAAAGCAAACAGACGATTTTTGATTCCCACCAAAAGACAATACTTCGAAGGATGTATTTAAAGGCAATGCTGTAGGAGCATATCCCCTTCCACAACGGCTAATTAACACATCATTATCTAAAACTTTAACTACTGAATCATCTATGGGCGTCATAATTTCACGGTCATGGACAAGGAAATAGTCTACAACTTTATTTAGATGTTTAAATGCATCTTCATCCTTATAACAAATAGGCATTCCACTTATATTACCGCTAGTCATAACAAGATATTTCAAAGCATCATCAAATACAAAATAATGAAGTGGTGAGTAAGGAAGCATGACTCCATATTGATTAAGACCAGGTGCAATACTTTCTGGAAGTGTCTTATTAACCTTTTTATTCAGCAACACGATTGGTCGTTTGTTGTTTGTAATGGTATCTTCCTCGTAGCTGCTAAGTTTACAAATATATCTAACTTCATCTATATTTGAAGCCATAATTGCAAAAGGCTTATACGGTCTGTTTTTTCTCTTTCTTAAGGTTGCTATTGCATTTTTATCCTGTGCATTGCACACAAGGTGATACCCTCCTATGCCTTTAATTGCTATTATATTTCCTTCCTTAAGTAACTGTTTCGTCTGTTCAATCGGGCTTTTGCATTCTATTGGTACACCTTTACTATTTAGTAAATAATATTGGGGTCCGCAGCTTGGGCAGCAATTAGGCTGTGCATGAAATCTTCTGTTCTCTGGATTTTTATATTCTTCATTGCATTGTTTACACATAGAAAAAGAATTCATCGAGGTATTGATTCTGTCGTATGGCAAATCATTTATTATTGAGTATCTTGGTCCACAATTTGTGCAATTTGTGAATGCATATTCAAATCGACTGCATTGGCTGTTTCGAATATCGTTTAAGCACTCGTTGCATACTGCAATATCAGGAAGAATAAATCCATTGCTAGTCTTATCTTCTGAACTGCTTAAAATTTTAAAATCTTTAAAATTTAATTTAGCATTAGGTTTAATCTTCAAATCATTAATTTTTGCATTGGAAGGTAAGTTGTGTGTAAGTTCAAATACAAATTCATCTATTTCTTTTTTTTCACCTGAAACAACTATAGATACGGAAGACCCTTTATTTTTTACAAACCCTGTAAGGTTTAGAGCTTTTGCGATCTTGTATACGAAGGGTCTCATGCCCACACCTTGTACAAGTCCACAAATCTGTATTAGATAACTTAAGCGTTCATTCATTAAATTTTTCACCATCTATTTGCTCAATGGTTGCGGTAAGCGGTTCAATTTCTTTCTTTTGAACTAATATATTTGTCCAATCACCAATAAGGGCGCTATTTCTATCTGAAAAATGTTCTCGAAGACTTTCTTTGCTTATATGACTATTGGTATGTACTGTAATTATTAAATTGGATATTTTAGCTATAGAATGTTCTTTACACAGGTTAACAATAGAATCATATAAATTTTGGTTTAAAAAAGTATCATGCATAATCTATTTCCTCCAATATGATTTCTTTAATTATTTTTTCGACATCTGAACAAATTTGCTGAAATTTCTCTCTTAAAACAGGACTAAGTTTATCGCCAAAACCAACTTCAGCTATTTCAATACCAATAATATAGCCCTTAAATTTAGTGCCATAAAGTTTCATCAGTTCAATAATACTCATATCATGTTGCATAAAAGAACCTGAAGGTTGCGCTAACACTTCTTCAAGTTTAAATATATGAATGCTTCCAGGCTCCGTCCCTTTGTAAAGTGCATCAATTATAAAAACAAAATCCTTCTTCTTTAATAAATAGAAACAGTTTTGACAGTCTGTTTCACCAATTATTATTTCAATATTCAAATTGCTCAACCTATCCGCCAATTTTTCTGCAACTTCAATTGCTACACCGTCATCCTTCATAAGTCGGTTACCGATAGCAACTATCTTTACCATATTTCAACACCTTTCTACGAATTAATTATATCAGTTATTTCTACAACCTACATGATTGTTGCTCCTTCATAGGTCAAGAAAGCATGTGAGATCGATCCTCCTCTTTCAATTAGATTTATTCTGACAATAATTGTATACATAGATCCTAATTACATACTATGTTGTCTCAATTATTTTTAGCACTGCTCCAAGCTTTATTAAAAGCTGATATTGATATTTTTTTATTTTTATTAGCTAACGCTTAGACTTCTACGATACTAAATGAGAATTTGCTATGACAAAAAAGGCTAAGTCTTTAGGTCTGAAAATCAACCTAAAACCCTAGTCTTTTGACATTTGTTTCTTGAATTCTTGTGTGTAATTTTTAATTTTCCCTGGCATGATATGCTTCCCCTCACTCCTTTATCTTTTATCATATCATGCCTAAATGTTTTCTGTCTAATTTATTGTAGCCTATCCAAACTGTGGCTTTTCCAACTCCCATTGTGCCGCCTATCAACTATACAGTTTTCATATTGTATCCCTCTTTAAATTCTGCATGTGTAAATATTATATTAATAATTTGTACTCCGCATTTTCATGATAATGACTACATCTACTTACTTGATTAAGGCCACACAGCCCAATCACCATATTCAAATGTTCTGCTTCCATGATGTAGTTTTCCCTCTATCTTCAGTTGTTCAAATGTATCCCTCATTCTAACAAGTATTTCGGGGTGAATGTCTAATGTGTGATGGGCAGGAAATACTCTCTTTACTGGAAGTGCTGCAACTTTTTTCAGAGACGTAAGATAGGCTTCTGGAGCAGTAGATGGATAATAGGCAAATAATGTATCTTTATAAACCAGATCACCGGTAAATAGATATCCACGTTCTTTTTCAAAAAAGCTCATATGTCCAGGTGAGTGACCTGGTGTATGCAGAATATGAACAGAACGATCCCCAAGATCAATAACATCATTATCTTTCAACACTCTTGTAGGCGTACCCTGAAAGAAATCATAGGTATCAACATTATAACCTTCCGGTAAGTCACAGCGATCGATGACCATTTCCCTGATTTGTTCCATAGTAAGTGGAAATTCTCCGTTTAACCAACTCAGTTCATCTTTTTGAGCATAAAAATCAGAAAAATATTTATGACCACCGATATGATCCCAGTGAACATGCGTTGCCACCGCTGTAACCGGGCTGTCAGTCAACTTGATTACCTCGTCATAAATATTACAAATACCAAGTCCCGTATCAATCAAAAGACTGCTCTCAGAACCGTTAAGTAAATAACAATGCGTTTCCTCCCAATGACGGTACTCACTAATAATATATGTTTCTTTGTCTATCTGATCTATTGTAAACCAACCATTCATTTGCTAAGTCCTCCAAACTTATAATTAAAATTCTCTGTTTATCGTTTAAATCGATTATATAAACAATTTGCATTTCACATTGTCTTGATAATGACAACTTAACAAACTGTAATAATCGGCAAACGGTTTTTTCGTATTCATCCATTTGATTTAATTTCAATCAAAGAACATGGGTTCTGTGCTTCATATCATTTTATTGTGTCTTGTCGATAACAGGTATGCTCATTTTTGAGGTTATGTATCTACCTGCATATTCCAATTTTTCTTTTTCGGTATATCACATAATAAACTCTGATTTTGCTTCGGTGTATCCATCTCTGTTGTGCTCGTATTCTTTCCACAAACTCAATTTAAGGTTTCCATATTGGACGGCAACATCAGCATGATCTAATAGATAATCTCTAAAATATAACTCATTCCAATCTCCCAAATACCTAACATGAAGATGGTACACCTTTTCTGCGAATCCATCAGGTGTGTATCCTTTATTGAACACAATTTTCAAATCTGGCTCATGCTCACTTGACATAAGTACCCAGTTATTCATCTTTAGGATTTCGATTAGCCTTGTAATGTCACAATTGTTATCAACTTCTAACAAGATATCTACAGTCGGTTTTGAAATCAATCCTTCTACTGCACTGCTTCCAATATGGTTAATACGTTTTATATCCTGCTTCTTGATACAACTGAAAAGCTGTCTTTCTTCGATTTCATACCACTCTTTATAATTTGGATTGTGTTCTTTCAAAATAATAGGAAACAACTCCCACAATTCTTCCAACGACATCTCTGATAATTCTTTCTTCATACTTACCATCTCATCAGTAGGATTGTAAAATACCACTGCTCCAGGAGATAATTTTATCATAATATAAGACCAAATCCACCTCATCCATTGCAGTTAGCTTTTTTCTATCCATACAAATACTCAATATCTCTTTATTATCCCATTAACCTTTTTCACCAGCTCGGCCTTGCTACTTATATATTGGTTTGTTTCATAAAAGTATTTGGCCTGCAAAATAAAAAATGAAGACTTATACATAGCCGATAAAATTTCAGGGCTATTGTCATAGAGCAAATTATGTAAACACGTATGGTACGATTGCACGCACCAATTTTTACAGCACGTTTAACATCCTCTTTGTCAATTAGCGGCAACAAATAGTCTATGCTTCCGTAGATTGGCTGCATATCATAATAGAATTGAAATAAATCAGCTTTTTCCCAACCTACGATCTCAGTCCTACCAAAAATAAATTCGCAAGCTTTTTCTTTATAAGCATTTGGGAAATTATCGCTCGATATTTTTTCAAATCCTGCACAGTCAGCTCATTCAAGATAACTACAGTGTCTATATCACTGCTGTCATCCGCTTCTTTGCGTTTGTAACTTCCTTGCAAACCAATAAAACAAGCCTATCCCCAAATTCATTTTTTATCTCACCTCGTAAACGTTATTTTTTTTGCAAGGAACAAGTAATCTATACAAGCGCTTTATTTTAATATAAAATCTTGTGCTTGTATATTCGTGTTAAGCCAAAGCTCCATAACACGTTCCAAATTTTACATTCTAAATTTTCTTATCATATCAATCGCCTATTATATAGCCTCATACAAAACAGCATATGCCTTGAGTAGACAAAAAGGATGTCCTAGTAAGCTGATGGTTCCTTGGCGGTAGCTCCTTTTTCTAAAAAAGTCACCTTATCGTTTCATCGTTTTTTAATACCACATTTTATATATGATATATTAGAAAAGGGGCAAAACTTATAGTTTTGCCCCTCCCATCAACGGAATATTTGGACTCAGGCATTACCCACGCCTTCCGATGGTACATTTAGTACAATAATAGTATTTTCAACTATAAGCTTTTTATTCTATCATAGCGACTTTCCCAATCTCTTGGTAATATCTCAAATAAATATATATCAAATTTCGCCTTGCTTTGTATTTTCACAATATCTTTCTTAAAGGCTTTTCCATCATTTTCATTTAACATTTTTTTTAAGGCATACATCCTAGAAAACAAATCTGTATTTGTTAACAAAACATCTGCATCATCATTATGTAGTCAATACGACTGATGACGTTTTTCCTATAAGTTTATTATGGTGAGCACAGACATTTCTAATGTTTCTGACGGCATCTAACCATGTGTCCAATTGTTTCGTTACTTCTTTACCATAGTTACGCTTAGCATAGCCATATAAAAGAACTCGTTTGCGTAAATCTCCCCTCAAAAAAGCATATATGTTAGTAATAACACCAAATTCAAAGTACGTAAAAGCTGCCCAACATGAAATTTTCTTCTTAGATCTACTTCCACCACTTCTGTATTCTTTTAATTCGGGGTGCTTATTTACATTCTGACGAAGTTCTTTTTCTTGAATCTGGATATTTTTGAATAGTTTATTATTGAAAAATTTTTTATTTGAGAGTCTTTTGTTTTTATCATTATCACCTTTTGTTTCAGTATAATAGCTTTTTTCTTTACTCTTATTTATAGTCGAATGTACTATTGTTAAAATAAGGTCTAATTGGCTAGTCAATTTTAAAAAGTCATAATAGTGATTCCTTGGTGGATAGGTATTTTTCTCGAAAACGGAATAATAGAATCGCTTTTTTGAAACCCAATCGCCACCCTTAGAAGATCGAAAAGGCATACCAACTTGTTGTGGTTTTAGAACCTTCAATTAATCCTGCTTTCGAATACATTTTAGCCATTCGCAAATTTTGTGTTGCCTTAATCATACCAGTGACTTGTTTGAGCACTATCTCAATCAAAAATGGTACGAAGCATTCTTTTAGCAGAAAAGAAAAATCCCTATAAAAATGCATGCATAGAATCATTCATTCAATCCTGAAAGAAAAAGATATATATTTGAATATCAATAAAGATTTCAATGAGGCGAATAAAACCATCTTTGATTATATTGAATCCTGATATAACAGAAAAAGGATTCACAGTGCACTTGGGGATACAAAACACCTTGATAAATCGAGGACGAAGCCATTCCAGTAGCATAAAAAAGAGCACCTTTTTGTATCTAAAGTTTTGGCCTAGATCCACTGCTTCTTCACCAAATTTATCGATAATCACTTTCATCAATGAATCTTCACATCCTAGGGTAACCGTTTCTTCTTCACCATCAAACATTTCAAATACTTTTCTTATAAAACCTACTAAGTGGAAATCCGCCGGTTCTGGATATGCATTCTCATTTAAAAATTCCTATCATTATTCTTAATAAATTTCATTTTTTTTATCTCCTTGCACAAGTTTTTCGATCATGACGTTGGATGTATTTAATATTCCCTTGTGTACAACAGCCATATCTGTTTTTCTATATCTCATATGTCTTATGTGTTTTTCTTCTATGTCTTTAAATATAACTACTGCATTATATACACGCCTATCTCCCTTACTATGCACAATATCACATTTCTGTTGGAACTCTTCTTCATTATTAATATACAGCCATACCATATTCTTCTCAAAGATATTCATAGCTTTTCTTTTTCCAGGAACCAATCCATCTTTCTGAATTTCAGAAGCTTGCTCCAATAGAGTAAAGTGTATAAGACCTTTATTAAGTATTTGCTTTTTAATATCGTCGGATATGCGGTATCTAGGTATATGAATATATTCAAGAATCAACATAAATAAAATTATTGAAATTATGAATATACCCCATAAAATGTATTCTTCCATTAAAATCCTCTCTAACACTAATTGTCAAACTTCCATTAGTAAATTATTTTTACATTTCCAAATTTTTTACACCACCGTTTATAATAGAAAATACGGGTTTCCTCGCATTCTATTAATGATTACTCACTTTATAATTTGCAAGCGTGGTTCCAGCTTTACTTTTTGAACTCTTGCTTGAGCTTTTGCTTGCTAAAGTCTTTTCAGCTTTTCCACCATGATGTACCGCCCTATCGTCAGCCTCCTTTGCAATTTTTATTGCAAAAGATTATCTTCTTTGTTATAGTTTGATTGTCAATTGAGCCATAATTATATCCTAGTTTTTTTATAAAAAGAGTTTCCTCTAAACACCTACTTCCGTTGTAAACTTATTACTTCTTTTTCATTATCATTCTGATTTAAATATCCCTTTGGTAGATTAAGAATATTCTCTACCAAACCACTTGATAAGGTTACGTTGTTTCCTTGTAATGTATTTAAAAAATCTGAACCTGTAACACCATCTTCTTCAATAATCATCTTCATCGCTTGTTTTATATACCGTGGTTTAATTAATGGCGTTTCCCTATCAAATGGCTCTGCGGTCCTATAACCTTTTTGAGATAACTGCTTCATCAAATATTGATATTGATTTTGTGTTATAATATCCAAATTTTTAGCTCTTACTATCAATGCTGCCGCTGAAACATGATATTTTCTTTTTAATTGAATATATAAGTTCAAATCAACTTTTGATGTAGTCATCAAATCATTTGTATATACCTC
Organism: Lachnospiraceae bacterium; assembly: GCA_034933685.1. Classification (GTDB taxonomy): domain Bacteria; phylum Bacillota; class Clostridia; order Lachnospirales; family Anaerotignaceae; genus UBA8514. The sequence goes on from JAYFNB010000025.1 coordinate 99,650, forward strand.
TCTTGGAATAAGCAATGCTCCAGCAAATCGATGCATTGTATCTTCCATTTCCTTATATTCTAATTTTGTAAGATCATTTACATTAAAGTAATCATCCAATAATATATGACCCAGTTCATGCGCCGCACTGAAATTTCTTCTGAACGCATTTTCCTTATCAGTACCTAGTATCACAATTGCCATAGGTTTTTTTTCAATCTGCATAACTTGACTGTATGCATCTATTTTTGCACTATCTGTAAATACATCAGTAACAATTATTCCATGTCTTTCCATCTCATCTATAATGTTGCAAATTGGCTGATTTTCTGGAATCCCCCATGATCGCCTTACACTTTCAGCTAAAGTTTCAACATCAATTTCTTCATTGTCTTTTAATTCGTATAAAGATAACGATGGAAATTCTATATATTCCCCAATTGTATTGACTATATTAGCAAACAATCTAACTCGTTCAATTTGTGCCATTCTCTCTTTATTCGACGTTGCTGCCAAAGATCGAAAGTACGTATCACCAAAAACCATTTTCTTCCTTTCACTTTGATAAAAATACTCTCTTGGAAATCCTAATACTGAAATCAACTTAAGTAACACTTCTAGTTTCGGTTCTGATTTATTCGTTTCATATTGAGATATTCCTGTTTTGATACAGCAACATTCCCAGCCAAATCCGATATTGTCATTTTATTAAAAAGCCTTGCTAATTTTAACCTTTCTCCATTAAAAAATGTTAAATTCTCAGACATAATTTTATTCCTCAATTCATTTTACTTTAATTTTTGTTTTCTCTGTATCTACTCGTTTAATATTTGCTTTTCTCTGTAACAATATTACGTCATCACTTACCGCACTTTCTTGTGCTGAACTCTCTGAAAGATCATATTCAGCATCGAGGAACATCGTCCAATTTTCTTCTTTATAAAAATTTAAACCTTTAGCAGGTATAATCCCCTTCATATCTATTACATTCCCATATTTATCGCTATCGAAAGCTATTAGTACATATCTCTTTATTTTTGCATCAAATTTTTGAGTCATAGATACAAGAATTTTTTCAAGAACTATATTTTGTTCTGCATCATACATGTCAGTATTAAATAATGATAACTGTTCGTTTACTGATTCATATTTCGATGATAAATCATCATTTAATTTACTTAACGCATTTAAGTAATGAAATAAATGATTGCTAATCTTCTTTTGAATATTTGCCAAATTTTTATCTCTCATTAAGGTATATAAGTACCTCACTTCTTTATCAAAGATACCAAGAAATTTCCATCTTCCTCTGCTCATAATGATTATTTGAAACCGATCAGCTGGAATGCTATCTGAAATACACTTATTTATATAATTCCAGATTTCCCCCTCCCTTCCATTGTCCATAGAAAAATTATTTTCTTCAACATGTTCCTTATAAAGATAGTTAGCATCTGGAATTGCAGACGCAATCATATGGATATATTCAATATCCAATGGGATGTTTTTAGTATACTTCATTTTAAATTTCTTTCTATCAATTTATTATACAACCATATTACCATATACAGGTTTTTTGTTAAGTCGTTTTTCCAAACTAATATTTTTCTCTAATATCCTTTTATTTTCAAACTAATTTTCTAGTCTAATAATTGTATAATTTAAATTATGGTGGTTCAATGGTGGAACTGTGAAATATATTTAAGGGTGAGACACCATTTGATGTCTCTAGGTGGTGAGAATATGTCGGATTATGTATAATAAGCAGGGAAATAAAAAGAGGAAAATCGCCAAAACATATTAAAAAAGGAAAACTCTTGTGTTTGCCAAAAATCTAATCGAAAAACGGAGAGATCGATATCCGCTTTTATATAGCCATATAAATTAATTTTACCTTCCAACATGCTCTTATAGAAGTCTATAAAATTTGTTTCCATATTCTCTATTTTAATAGCCATACTTTTAGATTCATTCAGTATAAAAATAGACATGTAAAATACATGAAGTAACTGCTGCATAAGAAAAAAACGTGCTTGTATATATTTACAGGGACTTCGCCTTGCTTATTGGAAAACCCCTAGATTCGATAAAATCTATTATAAGAATTACTTCTTCAGAATTCAAGTACAAAACTTTAGTAGCTAATTCCATTTCTACCGCTGCTTTCATATAATCAAAATGATTTATGGGAGAGTTAATTTCATTGGTACTTAACATTTTCATTAAATAAGGTTTATTATTTTTTATAACTATACGAAATGTAAGTGCTTATTTTCCTCTATAAACGCAATAATTCTATATTTATCATATTTCATTTCGTAGATACACAATCATCTACATCGAGAACTTTTTTATCAACTTACTTCTTAAGGGTTTTAGTATATAAAACATCTGTTTATTTTAATTGAATTTTAAGTTTCAAATATGGTAAAATGTTTTAACTAAATTTAATGTAGTTTCTATTTTCAACCTTTTTAATTTATAGTACATATTTATGTTAGCCATTCAATTTTAAAATGTACCTAGTTCAACAATATTTTAGGAGGTATGATACATGAAAACCTATAAAAATAAAGAATTTAGCAAAATTATTATATATGTTTTAATAACAATATCAATAATTACCGTTGCAACTGGTATCGGCTGGATATTTCGCTATGTTGGGTTTCCTGAAACCAATATCGTTATTGTTTATCTCCTCTCAATACTGATAATTACCCGTTTTACTTTAGGATATGCTTATGGTATTGTAGCATCGGTTGTTGCCACTTGTGCTTTCAACTATTTTTTTACAAAACCTTACTACACGCTTTCCGTCAACGATCCCTCTTATCTAGTTACTTTTGGAATTATGACCATTACATCAATTATTACCAGTGCCCTTACTTCAAAAGTGAAGCAAAACGTTTTAGAAGCACAAGAAAAGGAAGCTGAAACAAGTGCTCTCTTTCAACTTACGAACCGGCTGACTGACGCCTGCGATATTGCTGATATTGCAAGTATAACAACAAATACCATCAGCGGTATCATGAATTGTCATGCCGCCTGTTTGTGCTTTGATGAAAGCGGTCAGCCAGAACATAGCTTTATTCAACAACAAAGTGCTAATAAGCAAGTACGTCGAGAAGTTGACGATACTTCTGCACTAAAATACAGTATCGAGAGTCTACGAAGTGGCTATATAAAGAGCGATGAGTTCTACGACTGGCCAATTTATGGCAGAGAATCTATATTGGGTATTCTGAGAATACCTAAAGAAAACGCTGTTTCCATGGGCGAGCCTCAAAAACGTCTGTTGCATTCTATGATTGAAAGTACGGCACTTGCCATGGACCGTTTTCGCAGTGCACAACAACAGCAAAAATCAAGAGAAGAAACTGTTCAGGAACGATATCGCAGTAATATTTTACGTGCTATTTCTCATGATCTCCGCACCCCTCTTTCTGGTATTATGGGGACGTCTGAAATGCTTATGGGTATGACTGATAAAGATGATATGAGATACACCTTGGCACAAGGTATTCATAAAGATGCTGACTGGCTGCATTCTCTGGTTGAAAATATTTTAAGTCTTACTCGCTTACAAGATGGAAGGCTGGCAATCACAAAACAGTTGGAAGCAGTAGAAGAAGTTGTTGGCGGAGCCGTCAATCATATCATGAAACGGTATCCAGAATATGAAGTCACCGTAAATGTTCCCGATGAAGTGCTGATGGTCCCCATGGATGCAAGATTAATAGAACAGGTGCTTATCAATTTGCTTGAAAATGCCATTAAGCATTCATTGCCAGATTGTGAAATCTGCATTTCCGTCATCCAAGAAAATAACAATGCTGTATTCTCTGTTGCTGACCTAGGGTGCGGAATTGCTGCTTCAGATTTACCAAATATTTTTAAGATGTTTTACACCACCAGCTCAGGAGCAGCTGATGGACAGCGTAGCGTGGGCTTGGGACTTCCCATATGCGAGGCGATTATCAAGGCACACGGAGGAAAAATAGAGGGGCATAACCGTTCAAGTGGACGTGGCTCCGAGTTTATATTTATGTTACCAAAGGAGGAATCAAATCATGGAGAATAAAAATGAACAAATCTTAATTGTCGAGGATGACTCCCAGATTCGAAATTTTATTTGCTATTCACTGAGGCAGGAAGGTTTCTCCTATACAACTGCTGCAACGGCACAAGGTGCTCTATCAACACTTGTTTCCGAACAAATTGATCTTATGCTCCTTGACCTTGGTCTTCCGGATTTTGACGGCATGGAAGTTATCAAAAAAGTTCGTGAGTGGTCGGAAATACCTATCATAGTAGTTTCAGCTCGTGACCAAGACAAGGAAAAGGCAGCAGCTTTGGATAGCGGCGCAGATGATTATCTCACAAAACCCTTTTCGTCCACAGAACTTATGGCACGCATCCGAGTTGCACTTCGACACTTGCATAAGGCAGGCGGAATGAAGCCTCAGACAAGCCTCACTGTAGGTGGACTTCTGATTGATTTCAACAAACGTTTGGTTTATCTTGACAACACCGAACTGCATACAACACCATTGGAATATAGTTTGCTTTCCTTGTTTTTTCGCAACATAGGAAAAGTACTCACTACCAAATATATTATCAAAGAAATCTACGGCATAGGCTATGGCTCTGATACTCAGGCACTTCGCAAACTGATGGCAGGATTGCGGCGCAAAATTGAAAACAACCCAGCAAAACCACGATACATTCTGACTGAAATCGGGGTAGGATACCGTCTTTCAGATGTATAAATAGAAATTTCATCGTTCTTTAAAGACCGCTTTGGGGTAACCCCTGATGCGGTCTTTTTCAATTCTCACAGCATTCTCACAAGAAGCTATGTTATCTCACACCGACTTCACAGCTTCTTTGTTATGATAAGCATGTAAAAACCATGATGGAGGTACATATCAATGGAGAGAAGAGAAGTATACAAAAACAAAGAGGATCTAATTTCCCTTTGTATGGCTGTAAAGGAATTAATTGGTACTCAGGACTATCAAAAATGTGAAACTTTAATTTTTGATGCAATGGGGAGATATCCTCATGCACCGGAGCCTCATAATCTGTTTGGAATACTGCTTGAAAAAACAGGAGAGCATATTGCGGCCATGAAGCATTTTCGTGCAGCTTGGGCACTTGACCCCACTTATCTGCCTGCACGGCAAAACCTTGAATGCTATGGTACATTCTTTTCAAACGGCAGGTGTGTTTATGATGAAGGTGATTGCATTTCAAATGAAAGCCCAGGAAACTTTAGTAACTATAAAGTCGAATATGATTCACACGGAATTGGCCATATCATCAGGAGGGAATAAATATGAAACGATTAACAAGCAAACAAGAATATGAGAACTACATAATCATCATCGGATGCGGCAGGCTGGGGGCTAATCTTGCAAATACTCTTTCAGACGGAGGCGGAAATGTTCTGATTATTGATAAAAACAAGGACTCTTTTCGTAAACTGTCACCCTCTTTTGGAGGACTTTCCATCATTGGCGATGCTACTGACATTGATGTAATGCAGGAAGCACAGATAAGCAATGCAAGTGCCGTAATTGCTGTTACCAATAACGATAATGCTAACATTATGGCAGCCCAGATAGCACGAGAAATGTTTCACATTAAGCGTGTCATCGCCAGGCTCTATGATCCCGAAAGAGAGTATGTCTATCACGAATTCGGTATCGAAACCATTTGCCCAGCAGTTTTGTCTGCAAAAGAAATAGATAAAATATTATCCCAAAATGATTTGCAAAAGGATGTAATTAAGGAGGAAAAACAATGAAAACGAAGGTATTGCTTATTGGCGGAAGAAATAAAGCAAAATCCCTTGCAACTTCTTTAATTAGCAAGGGATACCATGTAACCGTAATAAATGATACTTATGAAGACTGCTTGAAACTTGCTGAAATCGATAAACTTACGGTTATTAATGGGGATGGGACAAGACCGTTTGTGCTGGAAGATGCATGTGCAGGCGATGCAGATATAGCAATTGCAATGACTGCAAAGGATGAAGAAAATCTAGTTATTTGTGAATTGTGTAAGAAAAGATTCCACGTTGCTAAAACAGTATCCCTCTTAACCGACCCTAAAAAAACGGATTTTTTTTACAAGATGGGAATAGACAGTGTTGTTTGCTCAATTACTGCCATCACAGGCATTATTGAACAGCAGGCTTTTTTAGACAAAATCACAACATTAATTCCCATTGGTGAGGGGCGAGTCAATATTGCCGAAGTTCCAATCCCAGGTACTTCCCCAGCTGTGGGGAAAAAGCTATGGGAAATCAACCTCCCCAAAGAAGTTATTATTGGCTGCATTCTTCGCGGTGATGCTACAATGGTGCCAAGAGGTGATACCCGCATTCTAGAAGGAGATATGCTTGTTCTCATATCCTCTGCTAAACAAGAGATGGCGGCAATTTATGAATTAACAGGACGGTGATTGCATGACTCGTAAATTCGCAAATCGCAGTAATTATGGAAAACTCATGCTGCTAATCGGCCTTCTTGTGGCTGTTCCTTTAGTGATTGTGCCTTTTTATCCACAGGATGCTGTCCATGTTGTTTCTTTTATATGGCCTTCGTTATTTTCAATTTTAGCAGGCAGTATTGTCTGTTTAGTTGGAAAAAAAGAAGCTTCAACGTTTGAATGGCGGTCTTCCATGGAGCGCAGCAGCATAACCGTACTTTTTGCATGGGCGTGGGGCGTTCTTGTTGGGGCCATGCCATTCATTCTTAGCGGTCAGCTTACATTCGTTCAGGCGTTGTTTGAATCTGTCAGCGGTTGGACTACCACCGGCCTTTCCGTTATGGATGTGTCCGCTACCCCACACATCTTTCTGTTTCACCGAAGCTTTATGCAATTTTGTGGTGGATTAGGATTTGTGATGATGATTGTTATGCTTGTGCAGGATAAGCAATCCATGAATCTGTATAATGCCGAAGGTCACCCCGACAAGCTCATGCCTAATTTAAAAAAGACAGCTCGAACCATTTGTTTAATGTACAATGGGTTTCTATTTGCAGGTATATTGGCTTATGTAATTGCGGGAATGAGTTTGTTTGATGCAGTTAACCATACAATGTGTGCATTATCTACTGGCGGATTTTCAACCAGACTAAACAGCATTGGTGAATATAAAAGTTTTTCTATTGATATTATTACAGTAATTCTGATGTTGATAGGCACAACAAACTTTGCCGTTCTCGCTCTTCTTACAAAAAGAAAATGGCGGCAAGTTATTAGAGTCAGCGAAGTTAAATTCATGTTCCTTCTGCTTCTGGTTTTTGTACCAATTACAGCGTTTTCACTTATGAGTGGCCTAAACATGAGCATTAGAGAAGGTTTCCAGCGTGCTTTATTTGATGTCTCATCTGCTCTTTCAACCACAGGCTACTCCAGTATGAGCTATACCTCTTGGCCACCCCTTGCAATTGGTATGTTGATATTGACAATGTTGATAGGAGGCGGAATAGGTTCAACAGCAGGAGGAATCAAAATGTCTCGAGTTTATATCATGATTCGCATTACCCTACAGAATATACGAAAACGGCTTTTGTCACCTAGAAATGTAGAAGCTGCTTATTATTTCAGAGCACAGGGTAAAACAAAAATTGATTACACTCTAGCTATGGATACAACTGGTTTCGTATCCAGTTATCTTTGCCTTTTTATCATTGGCACATTACTCCTTACAATAACCGCAGGTTGTTCTCTGACTGAGGCCATGTTTGAATTCGCTTCAGCACTTGGCACAGTGGGGCTGTCAATTGGCATAACCTCTCCTTATACAGGTTCGGCTACACTGGTAGTGGAGATAATTGGAATGCTTTTAGGAAGACTTGAAATTTTCATTGTATTTATAGGTGCTTATTCTATATGCTCTGCACTAAAAAGAAAACTTTTAGGAATTAGAATTTAAAATAACAGGTTTCCATTGGATATTGGGGGACTATAAACTAAACAACGCAACGTAAATCTACAAAGTTTGAATGGGACCCTTGCACCTTTTTTCTTTATTATACATGCATGTTCATAATATTTCCATATATTGAAAAGGTTAAGCCTACATGTCATTTTATGACCAAGACTTAACCTCTTATATCACTCTATTTTATAAAAACTCCCCATGTCATCTATATTTTCATCATTTTTTAAGGCTTAAAAATGATAGCTATTTACCTATTTTTAAGTCCAAAAACTGCACCAAACCCACAACTTGTTGTGGTTTAAACCTTATTTTCAGTCTTGCCACCACAATACGCCATCATTATTACCGCTTCAACGTGGATTGAGAGTAGCCATGTGCTATAATTTTTTTGCAATTTCTATGGCCATTTCTTAAAATCAAAACGAAGTGCCTATATTTTCTAAGCACTCCGTTCGACTCTTACTACTGGCTAATTAACTTTGATTCAACTAACAAGTTCTTTACAGCCTGTGCTGCTTCTGCATAGGTTAAACTTGCCTCTGGTGAAATTTTAGTTTCTGTTGTACCATTAAAGACATGTGCTGATAATACTTCCTTTACATAAGATGTTGCCCAGTCACTTACTTCGCTGTAATCAGTGTAGTTTTGGTAACGATTTTCATCACTTCCCACAAGCTTCGTAATCTTCATAGCTCTTTGGTACATAGCCATGGCTTCTTCTCTTGTAATCTGGTTATCTCCTCTAAACGTACCATCAGCATATCCTGAAATAATACCATACTCATTTGCTATGAGAATTGCTATGGTTCTTTCCCCTGTAGAACTTACATCTTTAAAATTATTCTCATGGGTTGAGCCTTCTCTATATAGCCCCAAAGCTCTCACAATATACTCTGCAAAATCTGCTCTTGTTATAGCTTTATCTGGCTCAAAATCATCTGCATTAAAGATTACCAATCTAGAGGCCATATCATTTACTGCTTCCTTCGACCAGTGATTTTCAACAGACTTTACAGTTACTGGATTCCAAATAACAGAGTAATCCGAGTTGGTAAGTGAATTCAGTTTTGCATACCATTTACCATCTTTTTGATATACTTCTGTAGGCACATGGCTATAGGTACCATCTGAATTAAATACAATACCTGTTGTAATCTTACTTGGGTCAACGCCAACTGGAATCTCCATAATTCTTTCTACATAATTACTAAACTTGTTGATGGAGTGCTCCTTAGTTGTTCCGTCAATGTTTGTAGTCTTTGCTGTAATTTCAAATTGCACAGGTGGGAATACTAGCTCTGCACCGTTTGCCTTAGCAACTTCGTTGTACTTTTCAACCACCTTTTCATCAAGCTTAGTGATTTTCACTTCCACTTTAATGTCAGCAAGAGCTTTTTCCTGTATTCCAAGGTTCTCTGCAACTTTGCTTATTGTGAATTCAGCCGCAGGAATTACATATTCTACGTTATCCCGTTTTACTGAAACATCAAATGTGTTCTCCTCCAGTTTCTTAACAATATCGCCAGTTAGTTCAACTTTAGCCACTTCTGATTTTGTATCAGCTACTGGAATTTGAATAACATTTCCTGTTCCTGTTGTATTATTTTTAATTGCATCATCAATTTTGCTTTCAATAGCCTTATTGTCTACTTCTACAGTTACCGTTGATTTTCCATCTTCCGTTTTCTGCGTTTCTTTTCCAGCATTCTGCTCTTTACCGTTTACAACCACAACTGTATTCTGACTTGTGTTTTGGCTTGGTTGGGTTGTTGTGGTAGAACTGCTTCCACCACTGCTTCCTCCGCTACCACCACTAGAGGCTGCTCTTGTTACTGTTATCGTATAGGTGTTTGACGTTGTGCCATCTTGTGCCGTTACTACTACTGTTATGATATTATTTCCAACACTGAGGTTGATTTCTCCTGTGGCACCGCCACTTGTTACTGCTAAACCATTAACTTTAACCGTTGCATTTCCATCAGCCACTGTTGGTGTAACAGTTATGCTGCTGTATGCATTACCTACACTTGCTGTATAGCTTGTTGTGCCACTTACAAAAGCAGGTGAAAGAGTTCCTCCGCTTATACTAAGAGCCGACAAGTTGCTGTTGCTAGATGCTCCCACGCTCACCGTTGCCATATAATCCTGGGTAGTACTATCTGTAAATGTTACAGTATAGGATACTGGAGTTGTGAAATTTTGCGCTACCCCTGTATCTGGAAATACGCTTATTCCCGTATGAGTTATGGTTGGTACTAAAGCCGTCACATCTGTACCATTAGGTACTGTTAACGTAATAGTTTTTGCTACCTCATCCACTGTTCCTGTTACAGCAGGTGTTAATCCATTAAAGTTAAAGGCGGTGATTGCCTTCGCTGTATTTGGTGCTGGGTTAATCGTCATACTATAAGCTTGGCTATCTGTTACTGGTGTTGAGGCACTATCCGTTGCTGTCACGGTAAAGTTAAAGCTTCCCGATGCCATTGGTGTACCACTTAAAGTACCATTACTTGAAAGTGATAACCCTATCGGAAGTGCGCCTGCTGTAACTGCGTAGGATTTCGCACCTGTTCCGCCTGTTGCTGTAAATGTATGACCTGCATAAGCTGTTCCCACTGTTCCTGTCTGTGGATTGGCCGTATCAATGGCAAGCGTAGCTGAGGTTACCGTTACGTTTACACTATAATAGTTTACTGTAGTTCCATCCTCTGCCGTTACTCTAACAATAAAGAAATCTCCATCAGTAATGGCTGCAATTGTGTATGCCGCCGCTGCATCGAAGCCACTAAAATCTGTCGTGCCGCTGCCATACTTCACTGCTTTCACCGTCGCATTGGTATCGTTCTTGTCAAACAGCGTAACAAAGCCGTCACCATTACTGGTGTCAGCCGCCTGTGCCGCTGTAATGGTCACAGCTCCTGCTGTTTCAGAACCCAAGGTTGCATTTGGTGTGCCAAGACTTGTTACTGTTTGACCTTTAACCGTTGAGGATGCTTTAAGTGTTGCGTCAGAACTAACTGCCACGTTCCACTTAGCATATAAGGTAACATTTCCTGTACCCATGCTAAACGTTGCAGATGGTGCATAATCTGTGCCACTGCCATTTGCTAACGTATTCCAGCCTGCAAAGGTGCTATTGGTTTTTACAAGTGTTCCAGTGTTTCCAAGAACTGTTACAGTGTCAGTTGTATGGTAGCTAGTGCCATCTGTTGGGACTGCTCCACCTGTCGAGCCATTTGCATCATAGGTTACACTATACGTTGAATCCGGTGTCCACTGGGCATATAAGGTAACATTTCCTGTACCCATGCTAAACGTTGCAGATGGTGCATAATCTGTACCACTACCATTAGCCGCTGTATTCCAGCCTGCAAAAGTATGATTTACCTTCACAAGCGTACCTGTATTTCCCAATACCGTTACGGTATCAGTTGTATGATAGTTAGTACCATCGGTTGGGATAGTGCCTCCTGTCGACCCATTTGCATCATAGGTTACACTATACGTTGAATCCGGTGTCCACTTAGCATATAAGGTAACATTTCCTGTACCCATGCTAAACGTTGCAGATGGTGCATAATCTGTGCCACTGCCATTTGCTAACGTATTCCAGCCTGAAAAGGTGCTATTGGTTTTTACAAGTGTTCCAGTGTTTCCAAGAACTGTTACGGTGTCAGTTGTATGGTAGCTAGTGCCATCTGTTGGGACTGCTCCACCTGTCGAGCCATTGCCATTATAGGTAACACCATATGTTGGGGCTGCCACTACCACTACCACTGTTGCTGTGTAGCCACCTGAGTTTGCATACCCCGCTGGAATTGCTTCCAGTGTAGCGATGAAGGTATAACTCCCTGCTACTGCTTGATTATAGCTATCTGTATCTACCCATGTGTCCACAGGCACGGTTACTGCATTTGTATTTGCTGTTACAGTGGTTGGCAATGATGCGATTACCTCTGTTGCATCGGCATAGGCTGCAATGCCTGCTATTCCTGCATCTACGTTTGCTATCGCATCAAAGCCTGTGATCTCTACATCTGCTGGTGGTGTCTCAATTACTGCTGTAATTGTCAATGTATCCGTGGTCAACGAACTTGATGTCATTACTTCCGCTCCACCAATGGTTACACTAAAATTTGTTACATCTTCGTCGAAGTCTGTTCCATCAAAAGCAAGTTCAATTGTACAGTGTGTATCATCGGAGTATGACACACTCTCAATCTCAACTCCTGCTGGAGCATTATTAAGTGTAAAATTAGCCTTGTTCAATGTACTATCAACAAACGTAGTGCCCGTAAGATTTATCACAAGGCTGTTCGTGTCCAAATTTTCTTCCGTCAACGCACTAGTGGGAACCACTGTGGCTGATGCTGGCGTTGTACTCGTTCTTAATAAATAAGTATCATAGCCGTCGCCATCATCTTCATTTATATAAAAAGACAAATCCCCATCAATATCCACAAAACAAAGATATACAGGATAATCTCCCGAAAGCGTTGGCAAGCTTAATAAATAATTTGTCGGACTACTTGCGGTATAATCAGTATTTCCATAATATTCAAAATATGATTCTGGAGAAACATTATCATTATAAGTATAAGATAAGATAAACCCATTATCCACTACAGCAGGTTCATCAATATACCCCCATGAATGAATCTGTCTAATAACTACTTCATTATCACGCTGGCTCCCATCATCACCATATACCTTATATGCAATGCTTCTATTCTCGGTGGCACTTCCTCCCGAATATTTTCTATATACTGTCAAAAAATCATTGTTAGACAATGTTTTAATATAACACAAAGTATCGGCTTCACCACGGTTCGATATAACAAAATAATTCGCTCCATCAACTTGAACCGGTGTAGGAGAAGCATTCTCAAAAATCATACCCCTGTAATTAACATCATTGCATGACGTGATAATCATAAAACGGCCATTCTGATTTGCTGCAATTTTACAATCATATTGAGACTTACCAACGGTATCGCTTAAGCTTGTCAAGGAAATTTGATTTTCATCAACTGGGGTTGCTGCTGATCCACTTACACTGAATCTTCTAAGCGCGCTATTTATTCCACTGGTAACCCAAGTAAAAGCTAAATCTCCATTTGATAACTCCGCAAAATTGGTATATCGGTTTAGCTCCCCTGCCTCAGAATTAATTTTTGTGGCATCAACTACTGTATCCCCGTTAGTGTCAATTATTTTAAAATATGCGTCGGTTAAACCAGTACCACTAGAGCTGCTGTACCAATATATAAGCAGATTGCCGTTTGAAAGTTCTTGATGCAAAATTGAATCAGTATTATTATTTGTACTTGGTGATATGTCGGATAGTGCCGCCATTGAACTTATTGTGCCATTTTGATCAACCAATGAATAATAGTCAACTTGGTCAGTATCGTTCCACCAGTTTGCTATCAACTTGTCTCCCCATACAACAGGCTTATAATTAATATAGGATTCAATGGAATCACTATTTTCCAAATCCACCCTTTCGGAACCAATTTCAAATGCAAACGCATTACTTATTGGCATTGAAATAAATAGTATTACAGTAACCAAACAAGATACAATTTTCTTTTTAAATGTTTTTCCCATTTAATCATCTCTCTTTCTTCACCCAAAATAGTTTGTTAAATTCCTTCTATATCCTTCGCTATAGTGCCCAATTCTCCTGAGGAATGCCTCTCAGACCCAAAAGAACATACCATTATGCGGTTTTGCAATATTTTGTTCAGAATGCATTAGGAAAAGCTCTTCGCTCAAGGTATATCCTCCCTAAAAGAACGCAACTTGGTTTTGAAGGAACCCTCGTTGATTCCGCAATGCTTTCCCTCAAACCTTCTATAAAAATAGTGGAAAGAAACGTAACACGTATGCTCACCAGTTTCTAAATATGATGTTTGCTTTGGAAAATCTATATTTACCTGACAAGTGCAACATACTTGTCTAATTAGTTTCCCCAAAGGCGGATATTTCATGGATACTCGTAGCATCTTTTGGCAGTAGTTTTTTCCTCAAAACCTGCAGTGTAGGGTATTGCCTTTACTGTAAAGTCTTTTTACTCAGTTTTAATTGATCTTCATTCCTTAAAATGGATATTGTAATACAGTTTTTGAAATCCTTCCCCTTCATTCCTTTCGTAGATAGTGCCCTTAAACTCCCTTTTTCAAGAAATTAAGTCTTACTTTCATCAATATATTATTTGTCTATTATTCTACATGAAAGGTAGATTTCTGTCAAATACATCCATTGTTTTTAATCGTCAAAAATTGAATTTTAACTATAAAAAATATAGTTACACAATCTATCTTAAAAACAATACTCTGGGGCTATTTTTTTCAGCATAATGACCTATGATTATTTAATGACCTTTTGATAAAATTTCTTAAATCCAATTCACTCATGTCGTCGCTCTGATTTCATCAAAAACAGCACTTAGAATTTTCTAAATGCCACATACTTTTTTATATTTTTAAAATTAATACTCAAATTTTCTATTTTATCATTTAGCTCTGGACTAAGATGTCAAATTTATAAATTTGACCATCAGAAATTCTGTCATATTACCCCACCTATCTCAACCCCAGATTTGAATTCAACATTAAACCTATCATCATAGACCGTAACCTTCTCAATCGGCCATCTTACCAACTGATCATTGTATTCTTCAGCTCCCCCGGTCTGTCATCAATACCGTATACAAAATTAAGGCTATAGCCAGAATTTCTCCCGGCTACAGCCCTACCTTTACCATTCACCCCCTATTCCTTCCCGTTCCCCAATTCCACCTCAAACTCCAATCCGTCCTCAAATACAAAAACCACATTCTTTTCATCCTTGACCAGCACCTTTTCCACCAATGCCTTAAACAATTCATCATCAAATTCCTGCAACGGCTCATTATTCCCACCGATAGTATTTTTGATATAATTCAATTTTTCCTGCATCCTATTCTGGTTCAAATTTGCATCCCTTAAAACTTCCTTTTTCTCAGCTAAAAGTTCCAACTCACCCGTAATTCTTTGATATTCCTTATTATAGAAAACATCATCAATTTGATGTCTTATTTTCAACTGTACCAATTCGCTCAAGTCATTTTCAACCGTGGCAATCTCAGCTGTCAGCTTATCCATATCACCAGAAACCGAAACCTTCCCGATAACCTTTTCTACATTATTATAAAAACTTCGAAAAAAAGAGCCCTTATCCCTGACCATATCATTGTATAGTCGGATAAAGGCTTCCTTTAAATCCACATCTTTCATTGCTTTACTAGTACATTTATTTCCTTCTTGGTCTATGTAGCTTTTGCATTGCCACACGATACTTGCCGAAGGAGTGCCACAGTTCCAGTGTCTACGCTTTAGAGAATGTCCACATTCTCCGCAAATCAACTTTCCACTGAAACCATATTTATTGGTATATTTGGTTCTACCGGTATTTTTACCTAATGCAATTTCACATCTCCGTTCCCGTTCTTTCTGCACCAAATCCCACATTTCCGGAGAGATTATTGGTTCATGATTATTTTCCACTTTATATTGAGGCTCCATATTTTTATTGTCCATACGTTTATGGGTTAAATAATCTATGGTAACTGTCTTTTGTAATAGAAGTGTCCCCATATATTTTTCATTAGCTTGTGTCAAGACGTACAACAAAAAAATACTCACTTTCGATTGCAAAACAGACTCCTGAATTCGTTCCTTTCATAATGCTGTTATATTTTTCATATGCTACCTACTAAAATATTCATTCTCTGAGAAATCTATCATAAAAAGTGAACCACTTCACAACGCCTTTTTGAATACTTACTCTTAAATACGACTAAAAACGCATCCGTCGATTCCCATTTTGCAATCGGCTGATGCGTTTTTAGTCGTCAATATAATCTTTTAATTTGTTGATGCACCTTGGACATTTCATTTTTTCAAGTGCCTTTGTTTCAATTTGGCGTATACGCTCACGAGTAATAGCAAATTCAATACCAATTTCCTCAAGTGTATGTTCCAATCCATCAAATAATCCAAAGCGCATCGAAAGAACTTTTTCCTCGCGTGGTTTTAGCGTTTGCATCACTTCTGCTAAATCTCGGCAAAGAAAAATGTGTGTAACATCGTCATCAATCAAATAACTGTTTTCATTTCGGTTGAGGATGCTATTTTCTCTTATATCATTAACCAGCTCCTCTATAGATAACAAATCTGAGGTATCTTTAATAATTGATACAATTTGTTCCAGTTGTCCTATTGGAGTATCGGTTTCAATCGATAACAGTTCAAAGCTTGGCTCTGCACCATGCAAATCGATTAATTTTTCTTTCGATTTTTGTATCTTCTCAACTGTTTCAAACATATGCACAGGAAGTCTGATTATGCGTCCCTTATCCGCAATGGCTCTGCTGATGTATTGTTGAATCCACAACGGTAAATATGAGCCAAGATTTCCATGCTGACTTGGGTCAAATTGTTTTATAGCACGCATTAAACCCATAGCACCCTCTTGAATGGCATCATCAAGTTCAATATTCTCATCTTTCGCATAGCGTAATGCTATTCGGGCAGCTACTCTTAAGTACATTTCAAAAAGGCGATTGTAGGCATAATCATTTCCGCTACTCATTTGCATAACAAGTTGTTGCCATTCACGATGTTGCGGTGGTCTAATTTCTCGCAAATAATTGACAAATATCTCTTGCCCAGGCGAAATGCTTAGAATTTCTTCATAAATAGAATCATAACTTACTTGTGCCCTGTCATATTCATCATCGTCATCACTAGAGGAACCTTCATCAAAAATGACCCCCATTCCAATTAACTTGTCGGTTATTCGGTTTATCCCCACAAGAGAAGTGTTTTCGGCAATCATAAGATCAAGGGCTTCTTCTTCACGCAAATATCCATTTTGTTTATATAAATTGTATAGCTTGTTTATAATGACTTGATGACTACCTGCTGAACCCATTTCCACTTAACCCCTTGCGATTCGGCATAAGTCAAGTATTTCATCAGTATTCTGGCCATACCGAGATTCAAAATCCTCCATGAACTCATACAGATTCTTTATGTAATCGTCAGGCGATGTTGAAGATTCGATGAGTTTTTCATATAGCACATCAACCCCACCCCGAACATACTGCTCGTAAAGTTCCTCATCGGGAGCAGCTTTATCTGTACCGTAAAACCTAAATGCCTTATCGACCCGGGTTTCAAAGTTTGGTTCATGTTCTTCGTCAAGTAAGATAATCAGATGGTAGTTAAACTGAAAAACATCTTTATGTCTCGACATTTCTGCATCAAAAACGCTGATATCGCCCGGAATATCCTTGTTTAAGCCTGCTTTTCTTTTGTACAAAAATCCCACTATTGGCGCAAGCTGAAACACTTCGTGAACAGTAGAAAACAGTTTGTGCTTGTTAACATCAAATTCTGATGTAAGTCTTTTGACTCTATCGGCATGAGTACCGAAAAATCGGTATTGTCCTTGAAACAACATCTTTCTCTTCCTCCTTATGACACGTATGTTTCGACTTTACTGACTGCATTGAACGATAAGTGAGAACCGATTCGACCTCCGAGATGTTCTTCGGCTATTTCACCATCGGCATCTTTGATAAAGATAATAACCTGCTCGGCAATTTTGGGTAGAACATCGCAGACAGTTTGAATGCGGGTCTTGTCGAACGCAGAGAGTGGCGCATCCATAACAAGCGGGTATGGCTCTGATACTAATAAGCCACCATCGTCGTTTTGGCTATCTCTTGCCATTTGAATGACACCAGCAATGAATGCAAAAATGATAGAAATATTCTGCGCCGTAGATGTTTCGGAGGAACCGCCTATTTCGTTCAGAACAACCTCAACATCATATTTACTGTTCAGCTTTAATGAGAACCCTTCTCCAAGAATATTATGGAAAATCTCATTTACCGTTTCTTCAAGTTTTTTGCGGACTTTTTCTTCTTCCTCAGCATATTTCAACCGCAGTGAATCATACATATACTGCGCATATGCCTTATAAACCATAATGCGGCGATTATGATCATCTTTAAGAGCAAGAGTAGAAAGTTCTCCCTCCTTACGCTGCTTCTCTGATTCCTTAACACGCTTGTCGCCATTCAGCCCAAACTTTTCGTCATTCAGATTACGAAGCTGCGTTTTATAGCGCATTAAGTCAGCTTGCAATTTACCCACATCATCTAAGCCAAGAAGTTGATTATCAATTTCAATAATTTCTTGCTCAACATCGGCAAAGTCACTATCAAAAGAGCACACATCGGCATACTTTGCCTCGATAGATCCAAACATAGTTTCACAACTGCGAACTCTGTCACGGCACTTGTTTCTAAAATCATTTATTGAATCACCAATTGATTTTGGTGGCACATAATTAAATAGATTATTAAGCTCTGTATAAGCATCACTTCCGATACTCAGTTCTGTCCCGCAAATACAGCGTTTGCGTTCCAGTAAGCACTTAATGGTTTCATCCCTGACAAAAGGAACAGCTTTATCAAGCTTCCCTGCATCTTGCACCAACTGTAAACTGTCTTTCATCATTTTCTTTGCAAAATAGGCTGGAGCCTGTTTGAAAGTAGAAAGTAGTTCGCCAATGTTCCTTGATTTTGAAGCCATTAACGACTCACGTCGCACCAATAGCTTTTTCTTATTTGCGGCAAGTTGTTCGCTTGCCTTGTTCTTCTCAATCAATGTTTGTAATTCGCCGATTTTCTCGGTTACGGGGATTTCTTCCTTTGCAATATCTTCAAGACGTTTCTCAATTTTCTCTATCTCTTTGTCCAACGCCTCGATTTGTTGATTATATTGCTCAATTTTGAGGTCGGCACCGGAATCAGGCTTATAACTGTTGATTGTTTTTTTCAAATGGTCGATAGCTGCAGTAAAGGCATCAAGTCCAAGCAAGCTTTTAACGGCTCTGGCAAACTCGGTACCTTTGCCTTGGCTCAGGTCATCACCCATATCTTTAATATTCTCACCATCAAAGAAGAAGTACCTTGCTAGTTCTTCAGGCAAAATCTCCTTTAACCGACCATCAAGTTGAGAAGGTTTAACATATTCTTGTTGTCCATTCTGTTTATACATGATAGTAAATGAACGCTGCCCCACACTTTCAACAGGTTTATCGATTTTATCTGTCTTCTTATAATTCTGCTCACTGATTATGGTATACTCTGTGTTCTTGTGTATTAATGTAAGTTCTGCGCGCACCTTTTCTGTTTGCCCCGGTAGCATCTGAGAAGAAGTCGATTTGCATAGCAATATTTTATCTTTGAACGAGGTATCCCCGTACAGACACCAAGTAAACGCCTGAGCAAGCGTGGTTTTTCCTGTACCGTTATCGCCCATAATTACTGTGACATTTTGCACAGGGTCATCAGCAAAGGTTATAAATTGTTCGCCCTTGAACTGTCGAAAATCTTTTAACTTCAGCGATTTTAGTAGCATTGCTTTTCCTCCTCCTTGATGCGATCTTGAATGTCTGCTATCATCTTGACATCAGAGCGGGCTTTTGTCCTGACATTTTCAGCTTCTTTTCGGATGAGCCAAGCCAGTATCTTTTCTGCTTTTTTTGTATCCACAGGGACACCATTCACCACTTGGACTCCTTCATTATTCGGCATAGCTGTAATCCTCCTCAAACTCCAATTTGTAATCGTTAATTGAATAAGCTGCTTTTATCTCATCTATAACTTGTTCAGCTTCACCCATATTCATTGCAATTTGCGAGAATTCAATGGCACGAGCAAGTTCATTTCGCACAAGGCTTAATTCCCGTCGTAATTCTTCATCTGTCAAGGAAGCAACCTCGTCAAGCGATCTGGGTAAAGCAAGAAAGTCGTAAATTTCGGCATGCTCTTTTCCTTTGTATAATCTAAGCACTCGTCCGCGTCTTTGTATGTACTCTTTAGGGTTAGTAGTGCTTGCCAAGATAAACGCTGTTTTTATTGCCGGTATGTTCACACCTTCGTCAAGACATTTTATTGTCAATGACGGTGATAAAATGTAAGAAAATAGCGGTTAAATTTTGCAGTTTTATGGCGGCAGTAAAATAATCTATGCTACACTCAAAAAAACTTGTAGAGGAGTGTAGCGGAATGAAAGGAAAATATTGGATGAGTAT
>JAYFNB010000026.1:0-54291 GCA_034933685.1 Lachnospiraceae bacterium
GTTCAAGCAGGAGCCCCTGCCAAACCAAAGCCTATTGATTTTCTTATATGAAAAAAGAGCAATGATATCGTATTCATATACGTTGATATCATTGCTCACGAGAATTCGTTATTAGGAGTTCTTTCCCCCATGATATTAAAAATTAGCATCGTATTCCATGTTGCTATAGTTTTTCAGGAAACTCAAAAACGTCTCCTGGATTAATATATTCAAAACCAGATTCTGTAATGGTTAACACCGCCTTATTGTCTTGTACGATAATTATACCTTTTACCTTATAAACTTCATCTTCAAAAGAAAGAGTTTCTCCATCGACCTTAGCAACTCCATCTAATTGTGCCAAACGGAAGATACCAATCGTGGCTTGATATGACTCATCTTCCAAATATGTTAAATCCAAATTATTGTATATTTCTGCCGTCCCCTGCCTGTCGACATACGAACCCGAATAATCATCCTTCTTTTGGGGTATAGCCGTTTCTTCAGACACTTCCTTGTCACTGTTTTCAATAGTTTCATTAATGAGAGGTGCTACTTCACCTGTCATAATCCATACATCATTAACCTTTGAAAAATCCAATGTTTCCGTATGGTCAAACTCATCAAAGAGCTTAAAATCAACAGTAACATATTGTTTGCCATCTTTTTCTTCTACATACTTTAGACTTTCCAAATCACATGTCATAGCACCGTAGCCCCTTGAACCCCTTCTTAAATAAAGCTGGCCCTCATATTCCAAAAAGTCGTTTGAAAACCATTTATCAATAACTTCATCCGATAAATATTTTCTTAAATAGTCCCTTACCTCAGCATTTGTTTTGAAGTTTTTTACGGGATAATAATCGGAACATGTAGGGTCAATAAAATAATCCGCATATTTGCTCTCTTCTCCCGGTTTAAAAAGCAGGGCAATATCACCTTTACCATCAGCATAGGCACTCTCGCTTTCATAAGCAGCTAAATAGCTATCTTTATCAAAGTCAACCTCTGCACCAAACATCTCCTGCACACAGGAATTAAGGCAGACCACATTAGGCGTAATATCCTCCAAGAACTTTTCCTGGCTGAATGCCTCTGCCTTAGATGAGGCATTGCATGCGGACATGGAAAAAATTACAAATGCAAATAAAACTAATATTGCTATCTTTTTCATAGTCATCCTCTCCTCCCCTTGCAAACAAAGATATACCCATTAAAATAATTAGTATTTTTGCTTCGCATGCACAACATTGGACTCTTTGTAATCAGACTGTATATCATAAACATAGCACTAAACCGCTGGCGCGGTGGTCCTTTCCAAACCGTATATTACCTCATTAAAACTGCTGAAACACGGCAGTTTTTTCTTTTTTCAGATAAAATGGAATCATTACTTTAAAGGAGATGATTCTATGACTAATGAAGAAGTTTATGTACGTGCTTATGAAGAAATCAAACTAAGAGGGCTATCGCCACACACCGTTGAAGAATACCTGGGGAAACTAACTTTATTTCTCAGATACTTCGACAATCGTCCCATTGAGACAATGGGTGAAAATGAGATCCGTGAGTTTCTTCTCTACCAACTGGATTCAGGTAAATCATCTGGGACAGTAAACATTTACAATAGTGCCTTGCGTTTTATTTTTGGTGCCGTGTTAGGGCGAAACCTCAATTATCAGCTCATTCCCAGACGTCGCCAATATCGGCCATTGCCATCCATTATGAGCAAAAGTGAAATCGTACTGTTTTTTTCCACCATTGATAATCTTCGAGACAAAGCAATCTTTGAAACTGTATACGGTGCAGGATTGCGCATATCAGAGGTAGCTCGACTACGTGTGCAAGATATAGACAGTGAGCAGATGCGCATCTTCGTCTCTCATGGAAAAGGTGGAAAAGAACGGTACACAATCCTTTCTCAACGAAATCTTGAGCTTCTACGAGAGTATTGGAAGCGCTATCGTCCTAGCCATCCAGATGGATATCTATTTTATTCCAGAGGAAGAAAGAACAATGTCATGACCACAAGGGCAATTCAAGATGCATTCCATAGGCACTGTAAAAATGCCAACCTTCCCAATACATTTACTGTCCATACATTACGGCATTGCTTCGCTACACATCTACTGGAATCCGGCGCAGAAGTATGTTGCATCAAAGAGTTGCTAGGACATACCTTTATCCAAACAACATCATTTTATCTGCATTTAAGCAATACCAATCAGTTGGTTCAAAGCCCATTAGACACGCTACCCAAAAAGCGTGGACGCAAATCAAAGGTAAAGTCCAATGCCTGAGGTGCAAGATATTTTCTTACAGCACGGAGAAAATTATCGCAGAAAATATAAAATGTCTATTGTTCAGCACAAAGCTATGAATGCAATTCAGAATTGTAGAACTGCTCGACTTGGCGGGCATATGGATAAATGTCCATCTTGTAACTATGAAAAACCATCCTACAATTCCTGTCGCAACCGACATTGTCCGAAATGCCAAACCCTTTCCAAGGAACGTTGGATTGATGCACGGAAAGCAGATTTATTAAATATCGGTTATTTTCATGTTGTGTTTACTGTTCCACAAGAACTGAACTGGCTAATCTACAATAACCAACGTACTTGCTACAATCTGATGTTTCGGTGTGTTGCAGAAACACTGCAAGAGCTATCCCGTGATAAAAAATATTTAGGTGCATCTATTGGACTTACAGCCATACTTCACACTTGGGGTCAGAATCTTTGCTTTCATCCACACATACACTGTATTGTCCCTTCTGGTGGATTAACCACTTTAGGTAAATGGCAACCTTCCCGCAAAAAGTTTTTTCTGCCTGTACGGGTTCTTTCTCGTAAATTTCGAGGGAAGTTTCTGGCGTTGCTAAAGCTCCAAATACCCGAAATAGAACAAAACCTATTGGATCTGTGCTACCAAAAAGAATGGGTTGTTTATTGTAAACCACCGTTTAAAGATGCTCCTTGTGTTGTTGAATATCTTGGTCGTTATACGCACAGAGTAGCGATTTCCAACAATCGCATTCTCAAATTAGAAAACGGCACTGTTACCTTTAAATGGCGGGATTATCGCGACAACAGTCGTTGGAAAGAGATGGTACTGAATGTTGACGAGTTTATAAGACGCTTTCTTATGCATATCTTACCACAAAGTTTTATGAAGATAAGGCACTATGGATTTCTCTCCAGCCGAGGCAAACAAAAGAAACTGAGAATATGTAAAATTCAAACCAGAACTAGTCTTGCCCCCAAAGAAAAGCTTTCTGCCGAACAACTTATCCAAAAAATCCTCGGCAGAAAACCATCTCAGTGTCCACACTGCGGATACTCCGGTTTGCTCAGAACCGGACTTTCTCCGCCGGTAGTCATAATTGCATAAGCCAGGCAATACTTACCGATTGCCTTCAAAGCCTGTTTCAGGGACAGGCTAGCTTTGCTACGCTTATTTTAACAGAAAATGGTATGGTTTTACAAGAAAACCCCTCATATACTGCTTAAAAGTGTGCTCATTCTATGTTTTTTTGAAGGGAATAAAGAATACTTTTCCCATAGCATATGTATCCCATCGCGGTTTCGCGCTATGGAATTATCCAACCAAAGGTAACTGAGTAAATACTCTGTTGCTTTTTTTGAGCCTTTGCTCGGATAATTCACTACTCATAATGGGAAACTCTCAATTTTCTAAAAAAGGTTCTAAATACGAATAACGGAAATTCATTAAACATTGCCAAGATAGAAATTTCCATTAGGTGTATTTGTTGTAACCTTGAAAAATTGTTCTATCTGTCTGATTCAGCGCATTTTAGAATATATTCTTGATCATTCATCTTTAGTGGCACTACCTTTTTTGTGTCATTGTCTTGATAAACTATAATATATCCGTTATCACGTTTAACGTGAATATAAAGTTCAGTCTGATAATTATATTTGTCACCCATAATTTTTTCTGCTAATTCTTTAGATGCGATATACACCAATGTTGTATCCGTTTTTCTAAATAAATCAATCTTATTTATTTCACTCATAACAACATCCCCCTAAAATAATGATCATATTTTTTCGTAATTTTCTAAACTTTCAAAGTTAAAATTAAATACTGTATGCTTATGTACAACTTTATTCATCAATTTACAAAAAGTATCTATTTGGCGAATAATTTTATCTTTATCAATTTCACTTTTCTCGCACTCTGATGCATTACTTAAACACTCGTCTGCTATTGCATTTTTACTTCTAAATATAAGGGAAATATGATTAAACAGACAGTCAATATGATTGAAAATTAGTTCGCTATTTTTATAATTTCCATTCATCAGAGCCTCATATGTTTTTATCACCGTTTCACATAATTCAATTAATTCCCAAGCATATAAACCTTGATATTTTGCATTGATATAATCAACGTACAAATCATTTTTAAACTTTTCAATGTCATCTAGGTATGTTTTGTATTTACAAAAATCTTAATTTACATCTAGATAGCCAATATCTGAAACTAGTACCTTAGATGTCAAATTTATGCCAAGACCATCTTTACGAAACTCTTTTACTGGCAATGCAATATTAATTGCTCCCATGCCTTTTACTAAATTGCTATACAAAGATGATTTATATTTTATACCGTCAAAATGATTTGACTCACGTATCCATTGCATAAAAATCTGAGGAATAACATACTCTTCAACAAATTTATTGTTTCGCTCATTAACCTTAATTGAACATGCTACAGCCAATGGATAGGTTATAATGTAATTTAAAAGATACTGGTAAATTTTTTGTACTTTTTCTTTTTCTGCATTATTTATCCAAATATTAATATTGGAAATAAGATTAATCGGCCTATTTGAAAAGTCTACTAGTCGAAGAGCATTTTCACCTTTTTCATTAATTATCATCTGACAATAACTAAATTGCCTTGGCATACCACATTCGAACCAAGCCAGTTCTTTACCGCTTGATAAATACAAACAAGGAAAACCTAGTATGCTATACCTATAAGTACAATCAAATTATTATTAGTGCTTTTTATATGAAACAATTCTGTTTTTTTCATTTTGCTTTCTTTAGTATCTGTTATTCTAAAATCACCAGCTCTCAACCTATAAAAATATCCGTTACTTTCTTTCCAAGAAAATGCAGATAAAAAATACTGATACATGTCATCAAACAGCTCATATGCCTCTATATAAGAATCTTTTATTAGACCAAGCCTATATTTTTTTGATACTTCAACAATTCTATTGCAAAATTCCTCAATCAAAGGAATCTTTTTCTCTAGCATTGTAACAAATTCAGCTCCAAGAAATAGATTGTCCTTTTTTATTGCTACTTTAATATCAGATACATAATGATGAAAATGATTCTCTAAAAATGTGCGAATATCGGATGCCCCTCTAGACAAATCAAAATTATAATTAAGTAAAATTTTATAAATGCTATCATCTTTGTACATCGATGCTCCCCTTTCGGTTATAGTACTAAATTATTTATACACTTTTTTTCATTGAGAAGCAACTTCCCGTTATGCTACTACTGTGTATCTCTCAAACTGGTTACTCTGTGTTCTTGTGTTCTTGTTTTCTTGCCACTTATCCCATTTATCTTCATGCGTTTGCTCTTTTCTTCATTTATTTCAAATCATTTATACAGCTCCAAATATTCAAGTTAGAACTACTGCTATATTCAGGAATCGTTCCCAAGCGCCAGATAGACACACTTTTGATACCAAACATTTCAGCAAGCTTTATTTTATCATAAATACTTCTTGAATCTTCATACCACACAGTTGTTGTTCCTGCATCACTTTCAAAAGTCAAATATGGATTTTTATATTTATCAGAATACATCACATTTCCATTTGTCTCAATATGATTCAACAATTCGGAGTAAGAATAAGTAAGTCCTTTCGCATTTGTAATTTTCCCATCAGCAACGTTCCATCCAACATTTGACATGCTCATTCCAAGCACAATTTTGCTCTTATCCTGAACTCCAGTTTTAGAATCTGTAATTGTTTTTAAGGCATAATACACTTCATCAAATGGTGTTACAGGGGTTGTTGTGAAACCACTTTCCATTACAGACTGTGGAATTTCCTTGGCTTGGTAATCATAGGCCATTAAAATTATCTTATCTGCCACCCCACCTATTTCCTTAAAATCATAGCCATCAAAATATGCACCACTTTTCATATTTGGCTGTACTGTTACATAAAGTGTTTTATTTAATGTATTAAGCTCTGCTTTCAATTCCTTTAAGAAAAGTACAAAACTATTTTTCAATTCTGTTCCTCTTAAATTTTCAAAATCAATTGTAACTCCGCTGTATGGATTGTATCCAAGCTGTTTATAACTTACTGAAAGTTCATCGATAATAGCTTTCACAGCCTGCTTTCTATTTTGTACACTGTTGAGTATTGCACTGCCGGCTGACGATTCAGAGTCTGACAAAAAAACGTTAAGATTTGTTTTTACATTGTTATTTTTTAAATAGGAGATAATATCTTCATATCCCGAAGGCACGCACCATTCATTTTCATTAAAAGATGTTGTGTTGAGCACAACTCCTTTCTCATCTGAGTATTCCATTTTGCCCCAGCCAAAAGAAACTGCGTCCATACTAGCTGCCAACTCCTTCTGACTATACGAAGAAAAAGCGTAGAAACCATGTAAAAAGTCAATATTCGAATTATATTTATCGTAGCAACGAATCATCATCGCTGCTGCTTCTTCTCTTAATGCCGTTCCCCCGGGCACAAACTCCGTTGCTGATTTTCCACTTACAATACCAAAATCGTAGGCAAGATTGATATACCCCTTATTGGAGACAATATCAGTAAATGGTGTATCTGCTTTGACTGCCTCTTCCGCCAAAGAATCATATCCTAATGCACGGATAAGCATAACTGCCATTTCCTCTCTTGTTATATTATCTGTTGGTCTAAAATTGGTTTTGTCAGCCTTTATAACACCATGTTCAACTGCAGTTGTAATATCTGCATAATACCATTTTGAATTATCTACATCATTAAATGAATTAGTACCTGATATTTTTTCCCATCCAAACATTCTTACAATCATTGAAACAAACTGTGCACGGGTTACATTTTGACCCAAACCAAAGGTATGATCATCCATTCCACTCATAAATCCAATACTATCAGCATTGTAAATTTCAGAATATGCCCAATGGTTGTCCGGTACGTCACTGAATTCTGATGCAAAAACAGTAGAGCAGGTCAAGCTACTAATAACCATTGTGGCCAACAAAACAAATTTCTTTTTTAACATAAATACTCCTCCTAGTCATTCCACTACTACTTTGTAAACAAACTGCGAAACTCATCAAGCAAGCAAAATTTCCATGTATACTTATTTCGCGGTGTTATGTTTAGTCTTGTAACATAATTTTACAATAAACATTATAATAAAATAGATAATAAATCCATTAAGAAAAAATCCCAAAGGATTTAGGGACATTGATATAAATGGATTTATTCCAATCTTAGTATTATAAATAGATATAAATGGAATCGGAAAACCTATTTTATACTCAAAATTATCTAAAACTTTAAAATGTAATACATAAGATAAAAGAACTTCTATCCAAAAAGCTACATTAAAAATTTTCCATTTAATCTTTTTCATATTAATACCTCTCCAAATCATGATTGCAAGCAACCTCGAATTTTTTTGCCTTTTAGTTAGTGAATGATTTTGTTTAATTCCATGATATTTTCTCCTTTAGCTCCGTTTCCCATTATGGTACAACTTTGTCCCCTCAAGTTGGTTCTGCTGAAAGATAACTAGCAATTTTAATCCGGCAAAACAGTAAAATTTTTTAAGTGTTCCAATTATTTAAACGCAAATCCCTTTATCTTTTTCCATAATTTAAAAATACAAAAACTAATTTTAAATTCTTCACCTATAAACTCAGCGACTTTCATCCATATTTTAGTAATTAATATAAATATAAATAAAGTCGCAATTGTTTTAAAAATGAACTCCATAATCCCCCTCCTGATTTACCAAAATAGTTAAGGCGATACCTCCCGGGATTTTGAATATTACAACTTTAGTTAGTGCAATTAGCCTTCTAACTTGGCTTCTCATTATGGTACTACTGTATATGCATCAGACAGGTTCCACTGTGTTTAAGCATATTGCGAAACTCAGGCAATTTCTGTTATACTCATTCACGCCCAATTTCTAACCTTAGCAGTGCAACATCTTTTTTATTGTCCCTCGGTTGTATCCGTTCAAGCACTTTCTTTTCCACGGACTGTGTCCAGTATATTTTCAGCAATTTTCTTGCACGGGTTATTGCGGTGTAAAAAATACTGTGAGTTATTAATTCGTCAATCTCATTGGTAATGATAACTTTGACAGAGTCGTACTCCAATCCCTGCGCCTTGTGAATAGATACGGCGTAAGCAATTTGAAACGGTACGAGTGCCTTTGAAGCAGCATCATCGTCTTCATCGGTGCTTTTGTTTTTGTTTACGACAAAGCGTATGACAGAATTTCCGTTGGCGACGTTCTTTACAATCGCGAAGTCCATATTTTTTGCATCCATTTCAATAAGCGGTCTGTCAACCTCAATATCAAATTGAATACTCTCGTTTGCTTTTCCCTCGTTTAACACTTCAAAATCTATAATACGACCTTTCATATTATTATGGATAATAGGAACTTGGTCATCAATTCGTGTAAAAAACTTATCCGCCGAGTCATTAAACAGAATTGGGTCACCCACCGTATAGCGCTGAACATCCCGCCATATTTCCCTACCATTATTACTTTCTTGCAGGAAATGATTTATGTTGTTTATTCCGTACAAACCACCGTAGTTAAGGCATAAGATTATCTCGTTTTCAGCAGCGGGAGTGAAAATAGTCGCATCTAAATTTTCCGAGTAGCTATATGTTTGCAAGAGTTCAAAAATATCATCATCCATTTTCCGGACATCGTTCCAAAATCTTAATAAAGCAGGACTATCACTTCTGTAAGGCTTGGTTAGCTCGCATACAGAGGATTTCGGCAAAAAACTACGTACAACATCAAACCAGTTACCAAACTCAATAGCTTCAATTTGGTATGCGTCGCCCACTAATACACGCAACTCATAATTTGCTCGGCTTAGAACATCTCTCATATCATGATTGTTTACCGTACTACACTCATCAATTATTATAATGTCAAACTTAGTCTTTCCTCTATAATACTGGTTTGTGAATTTTGATATTGTCATAAAAGTGCTATCCGCTGAAACAGTAACTTTTCGCCTTATATTATTAACGGCGGGGTTTGTTTGTGCCAAATACAGTCTGGATTTATCCGAAAACAAACGGGAAATGTGGTTTATCAAATATGATTTACCTGTTCCGGCTGAACCATAAATAAGAGCCACTTTTGATTGGGTAAACATGTTGAGCAAGGCTTGCTTTTTCTCTGGGCAGTTCACTTCACCGGTAGTCTGCATCCAGTAGTTTACTAAATTAGGGTAGTTGTCAATACCACTTTGGGAAAGTTCTTTAATTGTGTTAATAATTGATACCGTATCTTCCTTGTAGCTCTCAATAAAAATATGGTCATATTTTATAATCATTTTACGGAGTTGTTGCTTTGACGAGTGGTAAAGTTTCCCGATATACATTTTTACGAGAGTAGCAACATCGTCAAAATTGCCGAGTTTGTATTTCCCTTCTTCATTTTTTTCAAGCGGTGTGAAAAGCATTCCTTGTTGCTTAGTATTGTTTTGTATAATCCAAGCTAAAACCTCGTGTTCGCAGCCATTTGCATCAAGGCATTCAAACAGATCTGAAAGGCTCGGAACATGACTTTTCAAAGCCGAACAGAACGGCTTTCATCGAATGGAATGCATTCATAAGCTAAATAAAGATTTGAAAGCTTAAAATTTCCACCTATGTGCTCATAGCAATCTTCTTGATAATTCCATCGCCAGTGGTCTTTATACTGGTTTTTTATAATTCTATTTGTCATATGGTGAAGCAAATATCGCAGTATATTGCTACCAGCTGCTTTCCGTTTTATAAGATTCCTGCAATTTTCGAGGCAATCAAAGAAGTGAATAGCTTCTGTTTTAGGCACAATGCGGTCACGAACTGCCGCAAACGCCGCATTAGAAAATATAATAATTTCTGATAGGCTAAGCCCAGTTTCAGTTAGATATCTGCTAAGTTCACGTTGTTCCGCTTTGCCATACTCTCTTGGTGTTCTTTTAATAATTGTCGTGAAGTTTTTTAATTCGCAAGGTCGAATATTTACTTCCCAGTCCACAATAATGCGGATGGGCATATGTTTTCCAAAAATTTCTACGTTGTTGTTGGCAATGGCAAACTTTACGGCATAAAAGTTCGTTACCTCTATATTGGTAAAACCAATAATACGATCAGTTTTGCTCGCATTGTCATTTGCGGGGACAAAAGCCACCTCATAATATATTTTTCCGTCAACAAAAAATGGCTTGATTTTCTGCACATAAAAACGGTCATAACTAAACTTACCGTGTATTGGGGTATTATATTCACTTACTTTCTCAGCATTTTTTCCATAATACTCTGTTAAATTTTCGTCTGTTTCCAATGGAAACTGCTCGAGGTTAGTAAGCACATCAATAGAATAACTATCGTGCAAGAAATTTCTTATCCGCAACAGATACTCATAATATTTCAGCATTAGCCGTTCGGCATTCTGCTCTTTTAAGGCACGATGAGAAACAGACACCTGCAGAAAATAGTGAAACCGCGACAAATGTTTCAAATTGTAGTTACTCTTTGCGTGTTTGACCGCCGCCTTAACATTCTCCTGCGTATCCTCTATATCATGGCCGTTGGCGTAAACCTTAAGGAGGATATGCTCCACAAAATGCCTTAGCGACTCTAAGACTTCCTGTGAAACCTCGCCCCTTGTTGATTCACCCAGACGGCTAATCTGGCGACAAATGATTTTATTACTTTCCAAAATAGCTTCATCTATTTTTAACAGCTTTGTGGTCATGTGGCACCTCTTTCATATCAACAATATCCCATTTCAGGTATCTGTACGTGAGTCGAAACACATTTTAGCTCAGCTATTTCGTGCTCAAAACAACTCCTTTCTGTTCGCCTGCTCCCTATATTCAATATTTTCAATCCTTCTTTATTTTTGTTATGGCCATAATCAGAATATACCTCGAACTTCCCATAATTGCTAAAACTAGAATCTTTATTATCAATAAATCATAAAACAGTTTGTAAATCCAGACTGCTTAAGTTAAACTTATATCAACAATATGGGTTTAAAATGTGCAAAAACTGAATCTATCGTTCCTTATACTTTTTTACTTTATTATACATACATCTGCATAATATTTCCATATATATTAAAAAAGGTTAAGCCCAAGTGTCATTTGATGTGACCCCTACTTAACCTCTTATTTCACTCTATTTTGTAAAAACACCCTATGTCATCTATATTTCCATCATTTTTTAAGGCTCAAAAGCGGCACTTTTTTGCCCATTTTTCAGCCCTAAAATCGCTCCAAAACCACAACATCTTGTGGCTTAAATCTCATTTTTCGCCTTGTCACCACAATATGTCATCATTATTATCGCTTCAAGGGTAGGTTGAGTTATTCATATTATAGTCCCATTTTTCTGACACTGTTTGCAACCACTTCGATTAGTTCACTTTCTGCTCCCAAGCTAAAATTAAAAATAGCGCCTTTTCCACCACCATCACCAATGGCAGATATAAAAACTTCCCTTCCACTGTCAATAACGGTAACGCTTAAACTTGCTCTACTGCTATTTCTCATAAAATATTTATCATATACCCTAACGGCCATTTTAACATTTTCATCATAGTAATTGCTTTTATCAACCAATTCTATGCTCAACCCACTTTTGAAAATATCTTCATCTAATTGCTCCAGAATTTTATCAAAATCTCCATGTACACACTTTTCATATTTTGCCATTTCCTTTACCCTTTCCGTATATACGCATTATAGGAATATACAATTTTCCATCAGTAATTTTAATTAGTCCTAATTAATTCACTTCCTGAACCCTTCCCACTTGCCCATCTGTTAACATTACTTTAATACCATGTGGGTGATAGCTGCTGTTGGTCAGTATTTTACCTACTGTTCCCTCTGTTAGTTTTCCGGTTCTTTGATCAGCTTTCAATACAATTTTTACTATTGCACCAATTTTAACATCGGATCTATTTTGTCCGTTCATATTTTCTCCTTGTTTTAACATAAATTAGTTAGAAATGCACATTTCGGATTATAGATACACTTCTTTTAGTTTGTATAAAATAGAGTATGCACGTGAAATTTATTTTACTTCTTCACATATCTCGTCAATCTGCCATTTCCAACCTTACGAATTAAATCCTTATCTAACATTTCCTTGAGCGTATTAATTGCGTGAGTCGTACCACTTCCTAAAACTCCTTCAACATCTGAACGAGTAATTTCTTTTTGGTTATCAAATAATCTAAGTATCGGCAAGTACTTTTGTTCTTCCGCACTTAATACTTTGGCATGTATATTAGGAAGAACCACTCGGAATGCTCCTTCAACATTTTCAAACTTAGGCTGTACCTGCAACCCCTTATAGCAGCTAATTATCTTACTTATACCTGTTCCATATGCTTCAATTAGCTTCATTCTATAAAATAGAGATGCGAGTTTTTCATTTCTGGGTTGTGATGCTCCCAGCATAGCTGCTTCCAATGATAACCCCGATACCAACCCTCCCAAAGAGATTATCTCTAAGCGGTCGGAGTAGAGGTTTATAAATGTGCTGCCACTAAATGAATAATCCCTATGCACGATAGCATTCAGCAATGCTTCACGAACTGCATCTTCCGGATAATCTCTCTCATCTGTACGAAACAAATCATGGAAGGTCGCTTTTGTACCATTATAAAAGTCAATGGTTTTATATGCATCTGTAAGTTGAGCAAATAGGGAACCGATAAGTTCTTTTCTATCCTTAAACACTAACTTATCTGTACCTTGAAATATTGCAAATTTGATAGAGTGTTTGCATTGATCTGAAACAAGTAACCCCATATTTGTATAAATATCATCAGAAGAAAGAATACCTAAATTTTTCATTTGAACTTCTGTAAATTCTAAGCCCCTTTTTTGCAATTCCTCTTCTAATCTATTAAAAGTCAGTTCCTGAACTAAAGAACGATTTTCCTCAAATGAATCGCCGTCTGCCATTTTTATCATCATACGGATAGCATCTTCAGATGCTGGGGCAGATGTTGTTCCATTTCTAACATATACACCCGTTGATTTCAGTCCTTTATCTGATAGGTAATAAGGCTTTTTTGTGCCTTGGCTAACGGTCACTTTAATAAAAAACTTCTTATCTTGTTGTAATAATTCAATGTTAACAAACATAGAAACATCAGGTCTGATACTATCTCTTAGGGAGTTGGAGATTTGTTGCATTACAAAATCAGTGTTATCAACGCCAATGATTTCACCGCTATCCTGTACACCAATATAGATTGTCCCACCATTAGTATTTGCAAAAGCAACAACTTCTTTCTTTAAATCAGAGGTATAGATTTCTTTTAATTCAACCATTTCGCTTTCGTATAACTTCATAACTCCACTCCTTCCATCAGTTTCTATCACTTATAACACTATGCTATCACAATAATTGATAGAAAGCAAGGAGAAGCATTTTACAGTTTATTACAAAAAAATCATTTCATTATCTTTTATAAGAATACAATCTTTAATACAATAAATGGGAATGCCACTCTTTTCAATAGATTTTCCCGTATCTTCTAGACTGAATTCATATTTTAATAAATCTTCCTTAGAATAACAGATAGCCATATCTATCTCTCTTTTATTATAAAGGTCAAACAGTTTCTTTATTCTATGACTCCCTCTTTGGAATTCTTTTTCATTTACAAGCCAGCCAACCATATCAAAAAATTTTAATTGCCTTAGTGCTGATTGTAGAGAATACAAGTTGATATACTTAGATTTGTTTGGGATAAACAATGCTCCTTTAATTTTTCTATCTTGTATTTCAAGCGTGCTTTCAAAGCTAGATAACGGGGAAATAATAATATTTTTTTATTATTCTTACGGACTTCCTTATAATAAAATAATATCAGTTTAATGATATATAACATATAAAAAGGCTAGTCTGCAGATCATTAATCGACCTACATCTTAGCCTAAATTTATTTTTCAGAAAACTTGCATAACTTTTGTTTGTGAAGAATGTGAAAATGCTTTAATCCTTTCTTCTAACCTTCGCAAGCTTGTTTCTATATACTCTGCTTCTATTCCGGGTGGCGCATAAATTGTAAATAATACATCGACAGTGGATTCAGTGATACGGCTTTTAAAATCAGGTCCTCGTAAAACACTGGATATGACACTTGTACCGTCGCATATCATGAGGTCGCCTCCAACGGCAGTGACCTCTTTCTCGGATATGGACTGATAGATTTCATTTCCTGTGGCCAATTTCAGCTGCAGAGGCATCTTCAATTGGGACAGGTCGTGTCCAGCGGTCAGTAGCATACTTTCGAGTTCAGAGAGAAACATTGCTTGCAGTAAACCGGATTCTGAATGCAATGTTTTTCCCCCTTTCAACACAGATTCCAGCTGTGCAAGAACGTGATAGCTGTATCCGAATTTCTTGTAATAAGACGTATAAGCTTGGATTGGATATAGGCTCTTAAGTTCTTTTCTATCCAGATTCCCGTATTTCTGTTGAATTTCACAAAAACTGTTGTGTATTTCCAACTCGTCAAGGGAACAAGAATAAGTATTCTTCATAATTAAAATTCCTATTTTTGTACCGGGTAAAGCATCTTTAATTTCATCGTCAATTGTAAACATAGTGTCCCCCTAATTATATTTGGTTTAATTATGTGTTGCTGTTAATTTCAAACGGTTTCCGCCATTTTTGCCAATCAACAGCATGCTGAAAATAATCAGAATTGCGCCAATCAATTGTACATACCCTATCTTTTCTTTTAAAAGCAACAGAGATAACAGCATGGAAGTTAAGGGTATCATCCCTGAAAAAGCAGCGGTTGTGTAAGCGTCACAGTGCTTTACTCCTTCATAAAAAAATACGAAAGCCAATGCTGTCACAACTATGCCGTACCAAATTAAAGCAAGCCATTCCCTCCACCCAAGTGTTGGTATTGAAACCCAAAGAAGCTCATAAAGTGCGGGAATGATGGATAAAACGAGGGCAATGGCAGATACCATCAGGGTTTGTACCATAGGATGAATCTGTACCGCTAAGTTCTCCCCCGCACTGACTTTGTGCTTCCTTGAAATAATATTAAAGGTTGATTCGCTTGCTGCACCGCAAATAATTAGCGTATTGCCTAAAATATGATGGGCGGAAAACATCGTTGACAAAATATTGATGCCTTGCAACAGTACAATTCCTGTAACAGTACAACAGACTCCCAGCACAGTTGTTCTTGAAAGTTTTTCTTTCAAAAACAGAAAAGCAAGTACAGACGTGATAGCAGGTGTTGTACCTGTCAGGATTCCCGCCTCCATGGTACTTGTTAAGCCAACACCAAAAAGTAAAAACGTGCGGAACAGAAAGATTCCGAAAATAGATTGGCATAGGATCATGAGCCAATCACTCTTTGTCAGTTTTCGTATTGTTTGGAGGGTTTTAGCTCCGTAGAATGGCAGAAAACATATAAGCACAATTCCCAAACTTAAAGCCATTACTGTAAAACTGTTTAATTTTTCTGTAAGAATATATCCTGTAATGACTGAAGTGCCCGCTAATGAAAAAGCACCCATCAAGTACACCTTCCCTTGAAACTGTTTCATGACATACCTCCTTTTTAATTTGAATTTTTACCGGATTTTGTTATAATTATATCGTTGCAACTGGAATGCAGTAAGAGCCAGTTTAGCACCAATTCTGCAGAGCCAGTTAGGAGGTAACTTTATGTGGGGAATTATATTACAAAATAGCAAAGAGATTGGTTTGGCACGTCAAATTTTTCATACCCTGAAAGGACGTATTTTGACGGGACAAATTCTGGCGGGAGAAGCATTGCCGTCTACCAGAGAACTGGCAAAGGGGTTGGGCGTTTCTCGCAACACCGTTTGCGAAGCATATGATATGCTTTGGACAGAAGGCTTTATCGTCAGCCATCAGGGTGCACCGTCGCGTGTGGCTGATGGGCTCCAAATCCAATCAGCACAACAAAGCGAACCGAAACACAATATAGATAAAATCTCAACAGCAATTTTGTGGGACTTCAAAACAGGTCAACCCGATTTATCCCTTTTCCCGTGGCAAACGTGGAATAAGATAATAAGCGATACAGCCAGAAGTTTACCAGTCTGTCAACTGGAATACAGCGGACCAAAAGGATATGAACCACTTTGTAAAGAAATATCCCATTGGCTTTTGCGAAGCCGAAGTATGGAAGTCAGTCCGGATGATATATTTATTACTTCTGGGGCAACGCAAGCACTTCATTTGCTTGTGGATATTCTCCATAAAGAGGGACATGTCTTTGCATTGGAAAATCCCTCACATCCAGGAATCCGCACGGTCATATCCGATAAGGGATTTCCTCTACACTGGATGACTGTTGACAGCAATGGAGCAGATATAACATCTCTTCACGGAAAGAATATTTCTGCAGTCTATGTCACACCTTCCCATCAGTTCCCACTGGGAGGAATTCTTCCTGCAAACCGCCGCACAGCATTGATACGTATGGCAATAGAAAAAGATTATTATATCATTGAAGACGATTACGACAGCGAATTCCGTTACGGCGGTTCCTCGATAACGCCAATTTACTCAATGAATTCTTCCCATGTTATATATGTTGGGACTTTTAGCAAGACAGTTTTCCCGGCCCTCCGTCTGGGTTTTGCGGTGCTACCAAAGCCGTTGCAGGCCAAATGGAAACATTACCGCAATTATATGGACGTTCAAAATCCAATTTTAGAGCAGGCAACCCTGGCAGAGTTTTTACGGAGCCGTAAAATGGACAAACATGTTCAGCGTATGCGCCATGTGTATGAAGAAAAGCGAAATGTACTGCTAGCGTGTGTGAAAATGACCTTCGGTGATTCGGTATTTCCTTGGGGAGATGCTTCTGGCTTGCATGTTGCTCTGCAATTTCCCAGGTTAGAGTTTGGAGACAAATTTGTCTCTAATTGTAAAAGCGCTGGTATACGGGTATCCCCACTGACACAATATTGCGTCTCACCAAACGATCATAAGGATGCACTCCTCATTGGGTACGGACATTTAAATTCAATGCAGATTCAAGAAGGCATTCGGGCATTGCACCAAGTAATTATGGATGTAACACAGGACTAATCGTACATTAAATATCTATTCGTTACCTGTTTTATTCTATAGAATCGGATGTTCTTCTTTATAGAACACTGACCATTTGCACCGGAATTGTGGTTGTCGCACCCTTTAAATGGTTGATAACGCACAGAAGTCAAAACTTGCTCTAAGCGCTATAACGAGTGTCTACAATACATCTACTGCTGCGTTAGAAAATTCCATAGTGTTTTTCCTCCTAAAATGTGATTGTTGTTCTTGGGTATAAAAATAACCGCCTATTCAGCGGTTGATGGTGTCACGGTTTTGTCTCTCTTAACGGCAAAATCCACACCGCACTTCTTTGCGTGGTAGAACATTTCCTTGCGATATCGATACCGCCCTTATGCTCTTTTGAAATTTCATGTGTAAACCAATCAACGAAATCAAGGGAAGCTTGATTCTAGGAAAAACAATTTTGCATAATTAGATTTGTTAGGGCTAAAAACTACTGCCATAATTTTTTGCTCTTGTATTCCAAACGAATTTAAAAACTAGATAATGGTGGAATAGCAATCATTTATTTGTTGTTCTAGTAAACCTCCTTGTAAAACAATATCAGTATATAATATATAAAAAGGCTAAGTTGAAGATCATTCATTGATCTTTCACTTAGCCTTTTTACTATGAAATTCCTCTCAAATTTGCTATGTCATCTATATTTTTGCTTATTTTTCGCCCTCAAATAGATGACATTTTTGCCTATTTTTTCGCTCCAAAACTGCTTCAAAAGCACAACATCTTGTGGTTCAAACCCCTTTTTTAGCCTTATCACCACAACACGTCATCATTATTATCGCTTCAACGTGGCTCGAGAGGACAATAATGATGTCGTGAGGAACTGGTGGTTCCTTGGCGGCTAGTGAATATTCTTGAATTAACCATTTAATCGCATTTTATCTATTGCATCTCTGACTTATTTGCTCTGTGCTTTCTCACCTTCATTAGACTTGCACATTTATTGTCACACCATTTTCTAGTATGGCTCTTACTATCATCATAAAATATCCAATCACGTTCAGGATTACTACACATTTTTAAATATTCTATATTATATGTGCATATTAATTCCGCACAAGATAATGTAATGGTCAAGCAATTTTGTAACACCACTGTCTAATTAGGCCAAACCATACCTTGCTTCATATGGCGTTCGATAACCGTTGTATGAGTGTGGGCGAACCTGGTTGTACCAAACATATGCATATTCTGAAACAGCATGTGTTAATTCATCATAATTTCGGAAGTTGAATCAATTTACCAACTCCGCCTTAAAAGTATTGTAATAACGTTCCATCGGAGCATTGTCGTAAAGGCACCCTGCAGTGCTCATACTCTGCGTGATGCCGTGTTTGTGACAATAACGGATGAATTGAATGGAAGTAAACTGGCTTCCCTGATCGGAATGTAGTATCAGATTCTCAGGTTCCTTCTTCTGTGAATGGATGGCTTTTTCAAGAGTGATGATTGCTAAATCGCTCGTAATACATTTGCCGGTTTCACTTGC
The DNA here is from genome assembly GCA_034933685.1 of Lachnospiraceae bacterium. Lineage (GTDB taxonomy): Bacteria > Bacillota > Clostridia > Lachnospirales > Anaerotignaceae > UBA8514. The sequence continues at coordinate 18,893 of JAYFNB010000026.1, forward strand.
AACCACACTGCGATCATACAAATCAATGATGGTGCAGTTGTAGCGCATGAAACCGTTGGTAAGAAAAACATATGTAAAGTCTGTACACCAGACCTGATTTGCTTTGTCTACTACAAAGTTTCGCTTTAAGAGGTTTGGAAAGATTTTATGAGCATGTCCTTTTTTGTACCCAGGGCGTTTACGGTGGCAGACACACTGTAGATGAAGTTCTTTGTTCATATATTTGTGAACTGTAGTTTTGCTCAAAAATATCTGCTTTCTTGCAAGGAAGACACGCATGCTCCTATGTCCAAGAATCCCACCAAATTCATGATAGATATCCTTAATTTCACGGCAGATCTCGCTTCTTTTCGCACGATAAGCTGCTTTGTTTTGTTTCAAGTAATTGTAGTATGCGTTTGGAAATATCCCCATTCGTCTTAACAACCAACGTGTTCCGAAATTCTTGTTATGCTTTTCAATGAATCGATATGCCACTAATCGATTTCTTTCGCAAAGAATGCCGCCGCTTTTTTTAGAAAGTCGTTTTCTTTCTTTGCTTCTGCAAGTTCCTGACGTAGTTTCCGATTCTCCTGCATTGATTCATACTCTGATTTTGCGGCATCATTTGTTTGGCATTCTTCACGGTAAGCACGATTCCAGTTTGAAACGGTAGCGTGACAGACTCCATATTCGGCAGCAAGGCTGGAAATTGTGCGCCCGTCTTCGATATGTAGTTTTACAACTTTTTCCTTGGTTTCTTCTGTATTTGTCTGCATGATACACTCCTCTTTTCTAATAGCTATTGTAATCGATTAGGCAGGAGTGTTACAAGTTCAGTATACCATTACAGTTTATACTATCGTAAAGAGATTCGACACAGTGTCTATCTTTCGTTATGGTAGCTAACATACTATATAATGTCAAGTATATAATAGAAATGAGGTAAACTTATGAGAAAAATTTAATGACTAATTATGGCTTCCCAATTTTCGTTAATGTTCTGGAAGATCTTAAAGCAGTACCACAAGCTCAAATAGATTCATGGTATATCAAAACAGAATTTGAAGCTGACGGTAAACAACTGGGCTTTACATGGCACCATATGATACAGCCATATGGAAACGAAATAAAAGTTAGTGCAGAAAGCCTTTTAATGAATGCAACTGACGATATCTGGCTAAATAACAAGATCCTTATATAATATATTTAGGTTGATAAAGGTAACCTATAATCCTTTGTTAACTGTATATTTATACAAGGTTATCTTGTATAATTGTTCTATTAGATAGAGTGACATCGAACGCTCCTTGAGGCTATGACCTCGTACTTGAAAGAGTGATGCCTCTGTCTGGTAAACAAGTTTACGAATAAGTTGGATGTCGACCCAGCCGGGTACCTCGAATATGTAATAAGGCAGTAACGTTTATCAGTCAGTGGAACCTATCTAAAATACTTTGATTGCAGGTGAAAGTTTATGTTTTATTTAGGTATTGATATTGGCAAGAATACGCATGTTGCTTCCCTTATGGATGAAAAAGCAAAGGTTATTTTCAAAGCTCATTCATTCTCCAACACTTCTGATGGAGCAGCTACTCTTTTAGAAAAGATAACTCCATATGCTGCTGAACTTGAAATTGGAATGGAAGCCACTGGTCATTACTGGCTGTCACTTTATTCATTTCTAATTGAGCGCCACTTTGTAGTGCATGTAATCAATCCAATTCAAACGGATGGTTGGCGTAAGGGAACCGAGATTCGCAAACGAAAAACAGATATCATTGATTCTGTCCTTATTGCCGATTTCATCCGATATGGTGATTTTCTTGAAACTTCCCTTGCTGACGAAGATACTATGTCTCTGCGTAACTTATCACGCTTTAGAAACTATCTTGTCAGTTCTATTGGTGACCTCAAAAGAAAAACCATTTGCGTATTGGATCAAATCTTTCCTGAATACCATTCAGCATTTTCTGATGTTTTTGGTAAAACATCCAAAGAATTATTACTGCAATTAAACTCACCTAGTGACTATGAAGATGTTACTTCTGAACAATTAGAAGAACTCTTATCTCAATTTACGCTTAAAGGATATGCCGCTAAAAAGTTTAAGGATGTATCTTTCTTAGCAAAAACTTCCTTTGGCATTACATTCTGTGTTGACAGCTTTTCTTTTCAATTAAAACTTCTAATTGAGCAAATCAACTTTATAGAAAAACAGGTATCTGATGTTGAATCTCAGATGTCTGAACTTCTTGAAAAAATTAAAACTCCTATTACTACAATTCCAGGAATAGGGGATGTTATCGGTGCCACTATACTTGGTGAAGTTGGTGATATCAACCGTTTTACTAGCGGTGCAAAGCTTGTTGCCTATGCAGGCATTGATGCCTCTGTTTCCCAATCTGGTGAATATGAATGTATCAATAACCACATGAGCAAACGTGGTTCACCATACTTGCGAAAAGCACTTTTTAGAGCTGCTTTTGTTGCTTCTAATACTGATCCAGTATTTAAAGCTTACTACCAAAAGAAACGTATGGAAGGTAAACATCATAATGTTGCAATCGGTGCAGTTGCTCGAAAGCTATGCTATACGATTTACGCTGTTCTAAAGAACAATGTTCCTTATGAGGTGCAAGCACCACTAGAGTAATAAGTCTCTACTACATATCTTTCAAGAACTTGCTTTTGCAGGTCTTTTTGTGATGCATAAAAAATCATTAGATATTCATAAATGTTTTTTCATTTACCTATTGACTTTTGATAGTTGGTCTTTACCATCCTCTTTTATATTCTTTGAAGCAATCTTCACAAACCGTTTTCCCATCTTGTATATGCATTTTGTGCTCTGGTGCGCCTTCTCCGCAAATTTCACAAACAAGGGTTTCAAAAAGTCTAGCTCTTTCAGGCAATTGAAAATTTGGCTCCGAAAAACTAAAAATTTCATCCGCAGAGGCATTTAAAAGATGTTCCATCCATTGTTGTCTATTCATTTCCTTGTTTTTACCTGACTTTAAGCAAACACGCAGCTTTTCTCCGTTTTCTCGGTTAAAGAAGGAAAAAGCCTGCTTCCCTGTACCTCGGTAAATTAAATTTCCTTTTCCAATAGTGCAGCTAAATATTGACTGCACCGCATCAACGCCACAGGCATCATTTTCTGTAACGCAAACAATTTCTTCATCATCGGAAATACCGATTCCCATTTTTTGAGCGGCTGCTTCACATGCCTTAAATCCGATTGCAAGCCCCGGACACTCATGTCCGTGAAATTCAACTGCCTTATCCCACAATTCTTTGTTCATTTTTTAGCCTCCTATTTTTAAATATGCCAAACCATTGTCGTGATGGTTGTATCAACATCCTCACAAATGAATCCATCTTTAGCGATGCTTTTAAGATATGCCACCACTTTTTCTTCTTCTTCCAAAGATAATTTCCGATATGTCTTTAATCTATTAACATAAAGGCCATATGCTTCTTCAAAATTTTTTTTCATATTCCATTTTTGCTTTTCATATTCAAGCATAGGACATATTCCTTTACTCCACAGCAATTCAAATGCATAAACAATATCCTCGTCGCTGCTTTCTCTCTTTTCTGATATTCCCACAAGTTTTTTAACCTCATCGGATACGGGGTCAACACGTCGCGTTGGTTTTGATAATGCACACCATCCACGGCTAGCTTGAGAAAGCTTTAAAAAAGTGTCCCAGCTTTGCACCGCAGGGGTCATGTGTGCAAAAACAAGGTCAAAATTTTCTTCATACCCTTTCTTTGATAAATCCATTTCATGCCAATCTGCACAAAAAAATTCAACATTTGTTATATTTTCTTTAAGAGCGCGTTCTTTTGCAATTTCAATCATTCGTGGCGAAAGGTCAATGCCAATTACTTTTTTACAGTGTGCTGCAAGGGTAAGGGCATAACTTCCTGCGCCACAGCCCACGTCAAGAACAATTGAATTGTTATCAATCATCTTATTTTTCTCAATAAGCTTTAAAAAATTATTATCTTCAAATGTAGGAAGCGTGTGTGAACCAAAACTCTCTGCCATAGAGTTCCACATATCTACACTTGCATTTTTGTTGCTTACCTTAAAACTCCATTTTGCCTTAATATCTTCAATATTAATAAAAATCACCCATTTCTTTACAAAATAAAAAAAGAAGACACAAATTGAGCCTTCTTAGCAACTAAAATATCTTCATGATATTATTACAAAATTTGAAATTTTTAACTTGACAACGGTCTTCAGACAAATATGCATTCCATATGCATGATTTCTTAATTATAAATCAAATTCCTTAATTTGTCAATAAACAGTAGAATATTACTGTTTATTGACTATGTTATTCATCTGAAGCCGTTGCTAATCCATATCACATTCATATATGCTGCTTATTTTACTTTTGTGTTCGCTTTTCTCAATAAAATATGCTGCAAACAGATATAGCGGAAGACTGACAAAAATGTGAATCAAGGTAAAATCAAGCCCTATGGATGCTATTTCAAACAGCAATACCGGAAGTTTTGTTGTTGACCACACCCCTAAAAAAAATATTACATTAGATAGTCTTGCCCCTTTTTTTAAAAGCATAACACCAATTGGAAATGCGACATACAACGGTCCTGCAGCAGCTGTTCCAAGAATGAAGGCAATAAGAAGTCCTTTCACCCCAGCTTCCTTGCCCATATATTTAGTAAGAGTTTCCTTTGGAATCCATACATCCATTAACCCCATAATTATAAAAATTGGCGGAACAAGTGAGAGCATGTCTTTTAAATTGGATACTGTTATTTTAACTGCGTCAATTCCAATTGAGTTATTATACAAATATAGACCAAAAACAAGAAATATTAAAACTATGCTCCACTTATACTCTTTAATAATCTTCATAATTACATAACCACCCCTATCACTACTGTAAAAGCAAGGCATATGCAAAATGCTAATATATTACGCTTTACTGCAATTCCTTTGTTAAAATACTTTATTTCCATCGGCAAAGTTATAATTCCAACAGCCATTACTGTTGAAACCAATGCGGCAATTTGTGGATATCCTGCACCTGCATTAAGTAAGGCTCCTCCTAGAGGAAATGCAACAAAACTTGGAATTAATGTAATAGTTCCCAGTATTAAAGCAATGGTTACACCAAAAATTCCTGATTCTGCACCAATTATACTAGAAATCATATTTTCATCAAAAATTGAAAGCGTGATGCCAACAAACAGCATAACTAAAATTACATTAGGTAACAACTTTTTAAAGGAGTTCCACGCTATCTTTACACTTTTAACACTCTTTTCTTTATCCTTCAAATAAGAAAAAAATAAAGCAATAAATGCAATTAGGTATAATATGATAGAGGTCATTGTTCCATCCTCCTATTTCCTAAAGTTTCTAATTCGGATAAAAAAAATTCAAGGTTTTTCTTTCTTTTTTCTGCGTCGTTTTTAAATTCATCTAATTTCTGAAATCCTATTTCTGTAATTGTGTAACACTTTTTTGCTGCACCTGAAGAAGAAGTATCCCAAGTACAAATAACGGCTCCTGCATTTTCAAGTTCACTAAGGGTACGGTATATTGCAGGACTATCAGCAAAATAGTATGGCATACTTTCTTTCATCTGGTTCATTATAGCAGAACCATATGTTGATCCTTTTGCTAAAAACAATAATACAAATGCAGGTAAATGCCTTCCATAATTTAATGCTGCCATTACATCAGCTCCTAAAATCAAAATTACCATAATGTTAAAGACACTATGCTATTAATAACACTATACTGTGATTAACAGCATTTGTCAAGCGTAATGTTGGCAAAATCACTTAAAAACTATTCCCTTCATTCCCTTTAATAGCATTTTGGTATAACTTTCTTTTGGGTTGCTAAAAACCTCACTTGCAATGCCCTTTTCAATAATTCTCCCGTTTTTCATAACGTACACCTTATCCGAGATTTTTTCAGCAATAGCTATATCATGAGTTATATACAACATGGAAAAGCCTTGCGTATTTTGAAGCCCTTTTAATAAACGAAGCATATTGGCGGCATTTGAAGGGTCAAGCATGGAGCTTATTTCATCTGCAATCATTAGTTTGGGATTCATTACAAGCGCCCTTGCAATAGCAACTCTTTGCCGTTGACCTCCGCTTAAAGTATGCCCCTTTCGGTTTAAAAAATTATCGTCATAAGGGAGTTGTACTTTAGAAAGTGCCGATTTAACCTCTTCAACCCTTTCTTCTTTTGTACCGCTTTTTATAATATCAAGAGGTTCTTGAACAATTTTCCCGATTGTAAAATGTTCATTTGTTGCTGATAAAGGGTCTTGAAACACTATTTGTATTCCATTTTTCTTCTTTGTTTCACTATTGCCATCGACTTTTCTACCTTCAAACATTACTTGTCCCTCATCTGCAGTAATAATGCCTCCAAGTATCTGTGCAAGTGAAGTTTTACCTGACCCCGTTTCCCCTATTAGTGCTACAACTTCTCCTGACCTTATATGTACATCGCAATGGGAACAGGCATTTATTTCACAGTTTTTTATGCTATATCTTTTATTTATTTTGTCTGCTTTTAGAATTGTTACAATTCCTCCTCTTATGCAAGATACCTTACGGCTTTGGGAAACATTTTGCAATTGAGGATTATTTTTAAGGCAGTCATCAATTCGCTGATTGCACCTGCTGTAAAAAGGGCATTGATTTTCTTTTTCAATGTAGACCTCTCCACTTATGCCCCACATATCTCTAATTGGATTAAGTACAGGGGATGAGTAAATTAATCCTCTTGTGTAAGGATGCATGGGGTTTGTCAAAATTTCCTTTGTTTTACCAGTTTCCATAACATTCCCCAAATACATCACCATTGCTCTATCAGCCAAAGAAGCAATTACAGGCAGCTCATGAGAAATAACAATTAGAGAAAATTGCTTCTCTTTTTGAAGGTTCTTAATTAACTCTACTATCTCTTCTTTAGTAACTGAGTCCAGTGCCATAGTTGGCTCATCCGCTATTAAAATTTCAGGATCGCAAGATAAAGCCATTGCAATTAATACCCTTTGCCTCATCCCACCAGAAAGTTGGTGTGCAAAAGCATCAAACCATGAATCCTCAAGACCCACCATAGAAAGAAGGGTTTTTGCTTTTACTGTAGCATATTTTTTATTTAAGGTAGTATGCCTTATAATAGCTTCAACAAGTTGGTAGCCTACGGTTATTACAGGGTTTAAAACATCTAAACTATTTTGAAAAACAATTGCAATTTTTCTCCATCTTATGGACTGAAGTTCTTTTTCCGTAAGTTTAAGAATATCTTGTCCTTTATAATGTATACTGCCTTTAATTTCAACATTGTTATTTAATAGCCCCATTATGGAAAGTGCAAGTGTTGACTTTCCACTTCCGCTCTCACCTATTATGCCTATGCTCTCTCCCTTTTCCACCGAAAAACTAACATTATGTACAGCATCTATAGTATTTTCCTGCTGATAATGGACATATAAATTTTTAATTTCCAGAACAGACATATTTTTCTCCTTATTTGTTCAGTGTTTTGTATTAACTATTCTTTCCATGTCCCTTCCCAAAAAAGCTACAGCCGCAACCAAAAGAATCAGTGCCATTAGCGGAAATGTAACCCACCATTTCCAATACTCAGTAAAGAAAATTCCACTAAAGTTAATTGAGCGATTAAGTATAACTCCCCAACTTTTTGAAGTTGGGTCACCTAATCCAAGAAAAGAAAGCCCTGCTTCAGCAACAATTGCATGGCTTACAATTCTTATTACGCTTACCATAATTACCGGAAGTGTATCCGGAAGAAAATGCTTAATTAATAAATGCCAAAACCCTGCACCATAACTTTGTGCCGCAACAATATAGGTTTCATTCCTTGCCGATAACACTTTTGAACGTGCAATCCTTGCCGGGCCTACCCAGGACATAAATGCTATTACAAGAATAATATTTTTTATACCCGCCCCAATGAATGCCCCTAAAACTATCATTAATGGAAGCTGGGGAATTGACATAGATATGTCACAAAGCCCCATAATTACTTTGTCAACCCATTTGCCGTGGTAGCCTGCAAAAATCCCAAGAATACTGCCGCCTATACCTGCTAAAATAGCTGCCGAAATTCCAACCACTAAACTTATTGCTGCTCCATAACATATTTGGGATGCAATGTCTATTCCCAAATCATCTGTACCAAAAATATGATCTATACTAGGTGCTTCCAAAGATAGCCCGCTAGGTATTCTATATCCATCGCCTATAAAAATTTTTGAAGTTAACGCAATAATAAGCATAAAGAATATTACAATAAGACCAAATTTTCCATATCCAGATAGTGAACGCCACAAAAAGAATAGTTTGTTGAAGAAATCCTTACATATGTTTCGTAAAGAAGTCAACAAACACAATATTTTTTTATTCATTTTATTAAACATATACTACACAGCCCTCGGGTCCAATTTTCCAAAAATAAAATCTGCTAAAAAGTTCATAATCAATATATTCATTGACATAATTAAAAAAATCCCTTGCATTAATGCATAATCACGATTAAAAACTGCTTCCCTCATAAGGCTTCCTATTCCAGGATATGCAAAAACGCTTTCAACCAAAACAGCCTGCCCAAGCATAACCCCAAGGCTCATAAATATCTGCATAATAATTGGGGGAAATGAATTTCTAAGGGCGTGTCTAAATAAAATGCTATGCTTTTTTAGTCCCTTCCCTTTTGCAGTTCTTATATAATCCTTGGTAAAAACTGTAATCATACTGTTGCGTGCCAGCAAATAAAAGCTTCCAACGCGAGTGATTACTAGGGTTAGCACAGGCAGTGTAATGTGTATTAATATATCCCCAATCTGGTTCCATATTGTGCCATATTCAGCAAATGCTGTACTACCACCAGACAGCGGAAACCATTTTAACCCTGCCGCAAATACAAACAAAAGAAAAATACCCACCATAAACGAAGGAATTTCTGAAATAAAAAGCATAATAGAATATGTAATTCTATCAAAAACATTATCTCTGTGCCAAGCCGAAAAGGTTCCCAACACAGTTCCTATAAATCCACTTATCAATAATGACACAACAACTACAGCTATTGTCCATGGAATTCGTGTCATAATCATTTCCCTAACGCTAGTGTTATAGTAAATACTAACACCAAAATCGCCTTTTAATAATTTTACCAAGTAGGTTATAAATTGTATAATAATAGGCTTATCTAAACCATAATACATTTTATATTGCGCAATTTGTTGCGGAGAGAAAACGGTTGCAACATTCCCGTCCTCCACCGAAAGGTAGAGGAACGGGTCACCTGGCATCAGTCTTGGTAAAAAGAAATTAATGCAGATAATTGCCGGTATAACTAATAAATAACTTTTTTTAATTTTCATTTTCTTATTAAATATGAAAGCTTATTATGGTCACATTTGCTATGGTCATATCGGAACATCCACCCATCATAAGTTTCGCTTCTGTATACAAAATTATCCGTTGCTCCAAAAAGCATAATCATTGGCACATCATCTGCAATTTTTTCCTGCAAATCAAAAATCATTTCTTCTCTAGCATCTTCGCTCTGTTCTACAGACTGCTTTGCAATAAGTTCATATACTTCATTATTTGAATAGCCTATAATGGTTTTAGCAGTTTTTCCATATACTGCACTTAAATAATCGGGGTCGCCTCCCATTCCTCCGGAATTTATAAGAAGAAGCTCATACTCCCCTGTATTAACCGCATTATCCCTGGTTTTTGCTTCAACACTTTCCACTGTTACATTAATACCCACTTTTTCCAAAGACAGTTTAATTAATTCTGCTGTTTTTGTTCCCTGAGCTGTGTTATCCGTTAAAAGCTTAAAGCTGTAGTTTTTGCCTCCCAAAAGTTCAAGTGCCTTGCTCTCGTTATACTCATACTTCTCTACATTAGGGTTATACCACTTACTGTAAGTAGGTACATAACCCATACTACTTATAGTAGCCTCTCCACGAGCAATCTTATCAACCAATTCTTCACGGTTTATCCCATAGGCAATTGCTTTTCTAAGATTTTTATCCTGCAGAGAAGCGACAGCCTCCATGTTCATCATAAGCCTATAACTATGATATGATGGTGCTGATTTTATAGTATAGGTGGAATCACTTTCATATCTTGGAAGTACATCAGCTGTTGCGTTAATTAAGTCAATTTCATTATTTTCAAAAGCAAGTACACTTTCACTTACTGGAATCCATTCTATAGCAGAGGCTGCCGGTGTTAATCCCCAGTATTTTTCAAATGCAACATACCTATAAGTTCCATGTGCCGCATCATAAGCTTCCAACATATATGGCCCACTGCCAATAGTTGCACCTTCAGCTGTATACTCAGCAGGGTCACTTACATTTTCCCATATATGTTTAGGCAAAATTCTAACTCCGCCAATTTTGGTAAGGTATGTATTATCAAAATGATTAGTTGTAACTTCAATTGTATAATCATCAATAACCTTTGTTGATGTTACTATATATTCTCCGTTTGACAACAATCCATTATCAACAGGTGGATGCTCTTTGTAGTATGATAATGTAAATTCCACGTCATTTGCAGTTAGGGGTGTTCCGTCATGCCATAAAGCACTTTTCTGCATTGAAAACGTATAAATAGTTCCGTCCTCACTTGTTTTCCAGCTTTCTGCAAGCCAAGGTATGTTTCCATTTTCATCTTTCTCTAACAGTGAATCATATAAAAGCTGCATTCTGCCTATGCCAGGACCTCGTTTTGAATGTTTAAATGGATTCGGCAAACCTACATCTTCGCCTTCAAGGTGCAATACGGGTTTTTTAATCTCATCTTTAATCTCTTCTGCTGGCTGAGATTTACTATCTAGGCTTTCTGCTGCAACATCATTTTTTGATGTGCAACCACTTACTGCTAATACAATAGCTAATAAGCCCGCCACCATTACTTTTTTTGCAATCTTATTACTAAATTTCATTTTATCACTCCTAATATGCATATTTTAGACGTGCCAAAGAATCGTAGCAACTGTCTTTTTTGTTGCAACTTTTATTTTCCCATCTTTTACTAGCTTCGAAAGTAATTCAGCTATATCATTATTCTTTTCTTTAAGTATTTGATCATACTTAATTGAATAGTTGGATATTGCCTCATTAATATCTATTTCAGTCTCTTCATTAAATTTTAAGTACCCCATTTCCGGTTCGTAACCATCCATCCATAAAACATTGAAAAATCCCTGAACTGCCTTTCTGTCGTTATGTGGACTTGTTCCTTTTTTAATTTTAAGTTCAGTATCTAAGTATTCGCACACAGAATCATTATCATATACAAACTGGTTGATTAAACAATAGCCTTTTGATGCTAAGGACATATTCTCTAACCCTCTTAAGCTGCGAACTGCCGGACACATTGAAGCAAATACAAGGTCAAATTTTTTCTCCCACTCAAGTGCTTTAATTTCTGCATTGGTCCATTCCATTTTTACAAAGTTCAAGTTATTAAGCCTTGCTTCTTTTGCATTCGCCTCTGCATTTTGAAGCATATTGTATGAAAGATCTGTTAATGTAACGCTATGGGCATAAGCTGCAAAGGGGATCGCATATCTGCCACTACCGCCTCCCACATCAAGAACGTCTGCTCCACTTAAAATATTTTTTTCATTTAATAACGCGGTTACTTTATCCGGAAAACGTGTTTTATCGTTTTTTTGGTTAATATTAAATTCTTGTGCTCTTACATCCCATATTTTTTCTGTTTCACCGTAATCCATCTTTTCCATTATGAACAATTCTTCAAAAACTGATTTTTCCATATTCTCTCCTCTCGCTTTGAACAAAGTTAGCAAAAGCTAACACTCGCCTAAAAAATTTTCTGGTCGATCGCACCAAAAATTAAAGTTAGTATAACAACAAATTTAATAAATGTCAAGCTTAATTAGTTAAGTTATTTATTGTTTAATTTTATATTCGTTTAAAAAGAAAATTTTCCATACTAAACGTCACCTTGACATACTATTTATGAAGATGTATCCTTATTATGTTAATAAAAACTCTTCAAATTACCAATTGTTTATTATTCTCAGGTTATAAATAAAATAAAATTTTAAGGTGGAAACACAATATGGATGATTTTTTAATTGTTATTAAAGCAATTTCGGACGAAAAACGTCTAAAAATTATAAATCTTTTAATACAAAACGATTTTTGCGTAGGTGCTCTTTCTCGTCAGCTGGAAATATCGGAAGCTGCTGTTTCACAACATCTTAAAGTTTTGCGGAAAGCAGGAGTTGTAACAGGTGAAAAACGTGGATACTATACCCACTATGATGTAAACCGTGAACTGCTTTTAGAAATTTCAGGTGAAATAACTAAAATAGCCACAAATGATACTATTCGCAAAGGTTGCCGCCTACACATTACTGGTGACCACCAGTATTGCGCAAACAAAAAACCTCATGTAGAATAGAAGATGAGATTAAGAAATGAACCTGTTGACAAAACAAGCTTTGGCTTTCCTCTACATAAGAACAGGAAAGCCAATAAATCAAATAACTTATTCCTGTATTAATAGACATGTTGTCAGTACATTTCACATCTGCTCAAACATAGTTTGCGTATAACCTTTAATATCATTTGTATTAATCATATTGTACTTTTCTTTAACAGCACTATAAAGTAAGTTCCAATCAATTCTTTCTCAATAGTTCGGTCTGATGCTGGTCGGCGAAAGTTCTCCTCTGGTTGACAGCCACGAAGTTTCTGAATGTGTGAATCCTTCAAGAACTTTCCCACTATAGCAACCTCTTTTTTTACTTAGAATATGTTAGAAATCCATTTCCTTATGACGCCAACAATTTTTTCTACAAAACTTGCCCTTACAGCTATCTTCACATAACACTTTCACAGACCCACAGTCAGGACAAACATACTGTCCATTTTTTATAATTTCTAAATTTTCGTAACTTTCCTTCCACTCTTTTCCGCAATCCAAACATCTTATTGGGCAGATATTTCGTGTGAAATTTCCACCTTCTATATGAATCATCTTACCATTTATCAAACTATCTGCTACTTTTTCTCTAGCAGACAAAAGTATGCGTTGGAAAGTCGGCCTTGATACTTCCATTTTCTTTGCACATTCGCCCTGTTCAAGCCCCTCTAAGTCTTTAAGGCGAATTGCCTCAAGTTCCTCTAATTTCAAGATATTTTCAGGTAACTCGGCTATTTCTGTTTCCGATGGTACGAAATATGGTATTGCTGGTATATGCTCAATTTTTCTCCACTTTGTTGGTCTTGCCATTTTTATCTCCTCTTCTTTGCCATAAGTTCATTTTTACTTACATATAATACCATAATTCAGTTGTATAAAGATATTAATTTTTTCCATTCCCTAATAATAATATATGTATTCATCAGCAGGTGCTTCTGCTTTAGTTATTGTCACATCTGTTAGTATAGGTACAGTATATCCATTATATTCATACTTTCCAATTGTACCTGTAACGGTAATCCATTCCTGGTCTTTCAGCTCACTTCGTATATCGCTTTCACATAAAATTCCATAGCCAACCAAGTCTGCCGCACAACATACCATAAAGTTTCTTCCTGCTAAAAACTGGTTGTCTTTAAAATCATCCATAGAATATACTTGGGCTAAATATTGACACTTTTTGCCTTCAAAATTGTCAACATAATCATATACGTCACAATACCAAGCTGCAAAAATATCATCGGTAATAATCATAACCCCATCCGTCTCATACTTCGTGTATTTTTCAGACACATCTTCAGTAACATCATTTCCCTGCTCTGTTGAAGTTTGCGTATCATCTTGTAAAGTACCTGAAGTATCTCCTGTATTATCAGTATCATTAGTATAACTATAATTTACTGACGTATCTCCTTTATAATTGCTGTTTTCATTAGCTGATGATAAGGTGTTACTTCCTGACATAGTCATATTAGTACCGCTAACTCCTGTGACAGGAAATAACATTGCAGCCATCAATGGAATTGCAAAAATCACATAAGGCCTAACATTGACATTGTGCCTTGGTTTTTTAATTTTTGAAATTAAACTTAGTGCAAACAAAAATAAAATGATAATTGAAAACCATATTCCAATATAAAACCTTGGATGAATATAATAACTAACATTTCCACTAAGCATAGCAAATAGTAGTAAAAATGCAATGCAAATTAAAATTATAAATTGAATAATTGCTTCTGTATTCTTTTTTCTGCCCATATTAACCTCCTTACATAAAAAATGCTAGTGTACCAAAAACAATGGCACTTTCTATTATTACCATGAAAGATAGAAACACTAAGAATCTTTTCTTCAAAATTTCCGATAGCATAACCATATTTTTTAAATCAAGCATTGGTCCCATAACAATAAAGGACAAAATTGGAACTAATGCAAAGTTGCTAGAAAAACTTCTGCCTATAAAAGCGTTAGATGTGGAGCAAGTAGACATAAACATTGCTGCTACCACCATCACCATAAACTGTATAATAATGTTATTATTAATAAAAGCTTTCATTGTTTGAGGCATAATTGTTTGTAAAAATGCTGATATTAACGCACCAATAATAACATACTCACAAACTCTAAAAAATTCTATCATGGCACCTGCAAAAACTGCTTCAAATTTACCCTTAGTTCCTTCATATTTCAATTCTAAAATATCTTTACCTATATTTTGTACCCTACGGTTTCCCTTAGTAACATCTTTTGTTTCAAAATGCATTGCTTTTAAAATAATCCCTGCAATAATTCCTACTGCAATTCCAGCTCCTACCCTTATTAAAGCCATATACGGCTGTTGTGGAAAAGCGTAAAGCATTGATAAAATAACAATAGGGCTTACTGCTGATGATGTAAGCCAAAAAGTAATTGTTTGAGGCAGTGGAGTATCTTTTTTCAACAGTCCAGATATAATAGGAACCATTCCGCAATCGCATATAGGAAGGAAAAACCCTGCAATTGAAGCAATTAGAAAAGAGCTCCAGCTTCCTTTTGAAATTTGCTTCATAATCCACCCTGTTGAGGTAAATATTTGTATACCTGCTGAAATAAAAGCACCTAATAATATGAACGGCACCGCTTGCATTAGAATACTTAAAAATACCGTAACAATAGATTGAATATAGCTATGTACACTAGGGAATGTTAAAGCCACACCTAAAGAAAAAACTATCATAGAAAAAAGAATTATTTTAAGGTTCATTCTAAAAACATAAATCAGATTTCCTTTGCTTCCAAATTCTATAAATTCCCCTTTTAACACTTTATCTGATTCTACTTCGTTTAAAAACGTTACTTTTGTTCTTGGGTTAATATTTTTAACATCTTGAACTAACTTTTTTTTCATTTCGGTATTAATTTCTTCGAATCTATTAAATACTACCGTATCGCTGTTTAAAATATGAGGCTGTATAACAGACGTCATATTACTTAAGTTGCTTCTAAAAGTTTTTGCTTCGCTAACTGAAATAACGTTGCAAAACATAAATTCAGGTGGTAACTTTAATCCCAAAATTTTAGAAATATCCCAAGTTCCGTTATATTCAACTATAACATAGTCAGGATTATATTGTTTAGATATTTCTGCAAACAAATTGTCGTTTAATTCTTTTTCGTCCTCAAGAACTAATTTTTTTATATTCAATTTTTCCAATTGATTATCATCGTATTCTGTAAATCCTTCTTCACAAATAATTAGCATTATGTTTTCATATTCTTCTAAAAATCTACTGCTAATTAACTCTTTAATAAATGTAGTTTTTCCACTTTCCAAAAACCCTGTAATAATGTCTATATAAATCTCCATATACACCTCTTACAGTTCAAACAATTCACAAAGCAGTTTATCATTAATATGTTCTCCTATTACACATAGCCTACCTGAACATTCTGGTGTTGCCTCTCTTATTATTACTTCCTCTGGAACATAATCAAACTGAATCCACTTGTTATTTTCTAGCTTTATTATACCTTTGGCTCTTAAAATATTTCCTTCCATAAGGTCAAGCTGATTTAATATTTCATCAACTTTAGTTCGTCCAAAGGTTTTTGCTGTTTCCCTTCCCCAAACATTAAACACCTCATCAGCATGATGATGGTGTTCATGACTATGGTGATGTTCCTCCATTAAAAATTTAATATTTTCTTTATTGCTTTCACCTTCTGCCAGTTCTCTTATCTTTCTTCCATCTACTTCCTCCCATGGAGTGGTTACCACATGTGCATCCACATTATACTTCTTAACATCTTTTAATATATTTTCTATTACTTCCTCTTTTGTATTCTGACTTCTGCTTAAAATAATGGTTTTTGCATTTGTAAGCTGGTTTGCATAAAATTCTGCAAAATTTTTTATATATACTTTATACTTCATAGCATCTACTACAGTAATACACATATTTAATTCTACTGACCCTTCCTTTAAAAACTTTTTACATCCATTTATAACATCAGAAAGTTTTCCAACACCAGAGGGTTCAATAATAATTCTATCTGGATTATAAAGCTCCAAAATTTCCTTTAGGGCTGAACTAAAATCTCCTGCTATTGTACAGCAAATGCAGCCTGAATTCATTTCCTTTATTTCTATGCCATAATCCTTTAATATTGCCCCATCTATGCCAATTTCTCCGAATTCATTTTCTATAAGTACAACCTTTTCTAAATCAAAAGCTTCCTCTAGTAATTTTTTTATTAATGTTGTTTTGCCCGCTCCTAAAAAACCTGATATTATATCTATCTTTGTCATTTTCATTCTCCATTCATTTTTATAATCAGCATATGCCCATAACAATAATAATACTATTAAATGGAAATATCAACCATTAAAAATCAAAAATAGGGAGAATGGAATTTCAACGTTAACGAAATACCTTCTCCCATATATACTTTATTAATTCTCTATTCTTTGTTTTTTCCCGATACTTTTTCTTTTAACTCTAATGCCAATTGAATTAATTGCATATAGTAGAAAATAAAACATTACCGAAAGTATTACGATACACGCACCAGAGGAAATATTTATGCTATAAGAAAGCCATAGACCGGTAATGCAAAAGAAAGCTCCCAAAATAATAGAATAAATCATCCTGTCTTTCAACTTAGATGTAAGCATTGATGCAACTGCCGCAGGTGCTGTAAGCAATGCAATTACCATTATAATACCAGCCACTCTAATCAAAACTACAACAGTCATTGCTATCAAAATTAGCAATAAATATTCCAAAGATACTGTCTTTATTCCAATTATTGAAGCAAACTCCTCATCAAAAAGATATGCTTTCCAATTGTTAAACAGTGCAACAATTATTAGAACCACCAAAAATGTAAGGATTAACATTAAACGTAAATCTAGTTTAGTAACTGACAAGATATTTCCAAATAAGTAAGAGTTTAAATCAGGCGGATACCCTGGCATTATCGCAATGAATACAATGCCTAGTGCCATTCCCAACGACCAGAATAAACCAATAATAATATCCGACTGCACTGAGCCTTTTCTTTTAATATATCCTACCCCTATTGCAGCACTTATGGAAAACAGAAACGCACCAATAATTGGTTCAAATCCTAATAAATATCCTAAACCAACTCCACCATAGGCAGTATGAGCAATGCCACCGCTCATCATGACAAGCTTCTTTTCTACCACAATTACTCCAATAATTCCACATACTATACTGGCTAAAACACTTGCCAAGAAGGCGTTTTTTAAAAATTGATATTGAAATAACGCACTAATCAATTTACATTTTCCTCCTCATGTACTTTTAATACTCTATGGGGTACTCCATGTGCAATTAAATCCACCGGACAGCCATATAACTGATTAACAATATTTTTGTTTAATTCTGGTTCTCCATGGTAAACCAAATTCCCATTTAAACAAGCTAATTTTCCAACCTTTGAAGACACTGCCAAAAGGTCATGGGTAACAAGAACTATTGTAATCTCCTTGTTCAGCTCCTCAAGCAGATTATAAATCTGCTCTCTGGAGCTTGCATCAACACTAGCTGTTGGTTCATCTAATAGCAAAATCCTAGGATTAACTGCAAGTGCTCTGGCAATTAGCAACCGCTGGAACTCTCCTCCGGATAATTCTGAAATTTGCCTTTTAGCTAAACTTTCAATACCAACTCGTTCCAACTGCTGATATGCAATGTCTCTATCCGTTCTTGAAAACTTCATAAAAGGAGATAATCCTGATTTTAGTCGCCCTGTTAAGGCAACTTCACCTACAGATATTGGAAATCGTCTGTCCATTGTAGCGAACTGAGGAACATATCCCAACGCAGTTCTATTTTTCCCTTGTTCCTGTCCATAAATATGAATGCTTCCCGTTGTAATAGGAATTAGACCAAGTATGGCCTTTAAAAGGGTAGACTTACCACCACCATTTGGACCAATTATCCCCAAGAATTCTCTTTCTTTAACATCAAAGGAAACATTTGTTATGGCTTGTGTATCTCCATAATATACAGTTAGATTTTTAATACTAATTACTTTTTCCATTATTTCATTGCCTCAGCCATTGTTTTTGCCATATTTTCTAAATTAATAATATAATCTGATGATAATGGTGAAAGCTGAATTGTCTTACCACCAAGTTCTTCTGCAAAAGCTTCTGACTGACTGCTGTCTATTTCTTCCTGATAGAAAATCACCTTAATATTTTCATTCTTTGCAAGGTCAATCATTTCCTGCAAATGTTGAGGTGTGGCTTCTTTCCCTTCTTCTTCAAGTGCATACATTTCTAAACCGTAATCATCAGCAATATAACCAAATGCAGGATGATATACAATAAACTTTTTACTCTGAACACCCTCTAGGGCATCCTTTATTTTTCCATCAACTTCATCAAGCTGTGCAATATATGCCTCTGCATTTTTTTCATATGTATCTTTGTTTTGCTCATCTATTGCCGACATTTCACGGGCAATTACTTCAACCATTACCTTTGCTCTTTTAGGTGAAAGCCAAATATGTGGGTCTCTTTCTCCAGATTCAAAAGTTCTGTCATCATATACACTTGCAACTTCATCCTGTAGAGAAACCACTTTCACATCACCAACATTAGGCAATATATTTGCTTTTTCTGTTGGAACACCAATTGAAAAATATAAAGCTGCTTTGCTGAATTTCTCCATTTCTTCAGGTGTTGGCTCATAATTTTCTGGGCTGCTTCCAGGTGGAATTAAAGTAACTACCTCCGCTAAATCTCCGCAAACTGCTTGTGCAAAAGTCTGTTCTGGTACAATAGATACCGCTATAATAGGCTTTTCTTCTGTTACTTCAGATGCCGCAACGGCAGACTTTTCTTCTGTAGCCCCACTTTGTGCATTATTGCTGCAACCCAATAAACATATAGTACTTAGTACAAGAATACCTCCAACTACATTTCTTATTGCTTTTTTCGCTTTCATATTTTCTCCTTTCTGCTTTTCTTTATAAGATTGTTTTATTAATGGTTATTGCAAATGCAAACCATTTGCAATAACCATTATATATTTATTATGTGCATATGTCAATAATAATCAAAAAAATAGATTGCTCTACCTTGATTAAAGAGCAATCTACTTCTAAATTATTTAATTTTGAATTTCAATTATTTTACCTGTATTGTTATATAGGAATTTTTCTTTAAACTCGCAGCTTATACTACGAATTCCTTCTTGTCCTGTGCAGTGGGAAACTGCAACTAACTGAATTTTCATATTTTTCAATGACGCTATAGTTTTTTCTATTCTTTCTGCACTAGCTTCAACCAAATGAGTTCCACCTATTACCGCATAAATTGGAGTGGTTACTCTTTCAGCTATAGTGTTTAATATGTTTACAATACCTACATGAGAACACCCTGCAATTACAAACAGTCCTTTTTCTGTTGCAATTCCAAGGCATATTTCATCATCAAATTCATCTGGAAAGTAATTTTTGTTTTCTTTATAGAAGAATTTACTATTCCTTTTTTCAAAATCATTACTTTGTTTGAAATGATGAAAAACTATGATGTTCTCTGTTAAATATGCAACATCCTCTTTTACCTTATTTAACAAAATACCCTTTTCACTTATATAGTCTTCGCTAAAAGAAACACCATTAAATTTGTATTCATTTTCAGAAAGTGTTTTATATTTCGGTCTGAAAAATTCTTCTCCTACAACTAGTTGTGGAACTTTTTTAACCTTTTCAACAAGTTTCTCAAAACCGCCACTATGGTCGTAATGTCCATGGCTAATTATTACAAAATCTAAGTTTTCTAAATTCTGATTAAGCGCAAAAGCATTTTTAATGAAATCCCCACTTTGTCCAGTATCAAAAAGAATTCGTTTACCATCCGCCTCAATAAGTAGCGATAATCCATGCTCAAAGCATAGCTCATTTTTGTCATCTGGATTATTTTCAATTAACGTGGTTATCCTTAAGTCCATGGTTTTCCCTTTCTAAAAATGATTATTTATCAATCGTTACAGTGACCTTCGTGGGCATGTTCCCTGCACACACTTCCTGTTGATTTTAAATCTCCACTAATAAACTGTTTTATCACATCTTCTGTTTTCCCTTGAGCACCCACGACAACCTCAATTCCTTTTGAAGCAAACAATTCCTGAGCAGTTTCGCCCATGCCTCCTGCGATTATTACATCTGCATTTTGTTCCTTTAAAAATACTGGCAAGTACCCAGGTTTATGTCCTGGATTTGCAATAAAAACCTTGTTTTTAAATTCTGAATTGTCAACATCATACAAAGTAAAACCTTCACAATGTCCAAAATGTCCACTTACCATAACTCCATCACTTGCTACTGCTACTCTCATCTTAATTCCTCCATTT
Organism: Lachnospiraceae bacterium; assembly: GCA_034933685.1. Taxonomy (GTDB): domain Bacteria; phylum Bacillota; class Clostridia; order Lachnospirales; family Anaerotignaceae; genus UBA8514. The sequence goes on from JAYFNB010000026.1 coordinate 39,772, forward strand.
TTTTAATTTAATTATATTTTAATAAACCTTTTTCAATCATGATGATATTCATTGTATGCCACATTGCTTCAATAGCATTTCTTGCTGCACTGTCTTTAAATTCTGTAATTGGCTTTAATGTGTTAACGGCTTCCATCACTTTCTTATCAAATGGTATTTTGCCTACAACAAAAAGGTTTTTGCTCTTTGCATAATCTTCAATTTCAGAAGACATTTCCAAATTGATATCATACTTATTTATACAAACCATAACCTGTGTTTCAAAATTTTCTGCAAGTTCTAAAATTCTTTTTAAATCATCAAGACCAGATTTTGTTGGTTCAGTTACAATGAGTGCAACATCAGTATCTGTAATGGATGCAATTACTGCACACCCAATACCTGGTGAACCGTCTATTATTGTAATGCCATTACGTTCTTCAAAAGGCTTCACATTTTTTCTTAGCTGTGTCACCAATTTACCCGAACCATCGCTTCCAATGCCCATCATGGCTCTAGAAATAATTCCTTTATCCGTTTTTGTTAGGAATATATCCGCTGTCTTTTCTTCAACGAGAAAAATGGCATTGTTTGGACATACTATTATACAAGCACCACAACCTTCACAGGTAAATTTATCCACTTTTTCTTCTAAGATTGCACCAAATTTACAGACTTCTTCACATTGTCCGCAGTGAATGCAAAGGCTATTATCTATTTCAGCTTTTTTGCCTCCATAGAATTCCTTTTCTTCGATATCCTCTCCTTTATAAAAAAGATAAAGATTTGGCGCATCCACATCACAGTCAACTTTAACTACTTTTTTTGCAAGTTCCGATAAAGCTCCCACAACGGTTGTTTTCCCCGTTCCGCCTTTTCCGCTAAGCACAGATATTACCACGGAGATACCTCCTTTATCTTCTCTGCAATGTTTACAAATACTCTTTTATAAAGATCATCCTCGCACAGCATAATTCCTTTTGAATATAATGCTGCAGCTTCCATACTGTAAGGAATAGTTCCATATAATGGTATTCCACTTTCTTTACAATAATGTTTTATCATATTTTCTTTTCCATCATCCTTGTTTATTATAATTCCAAATGGTATTTTATAAAGCTTTACTAAAGCCACAGCCATTTTCAGGTCGTGCAAGCCAAATTCAGATGGTTCTGTAACAAGAATTGCCGCATCTGCATATTTTAAGGAATTTACAACATTGCATGATGTACCAGGAGGACAATCAATTAAATGATTTTCTTGCGTTAAACCGCCAAGAAGTTTTCTTATTACAGGCACTGCCATAGGTTCCCCAACATTTAAAATTCCCCTAGAACAGACTATCCCCTTACCTACTCCATTTTCCAACTTTCCTATTGGTCTTTTCGTATAGGATAATGCTTCTGCTTTACAAACCAGTTTACATGCTCCGCAGTCGTGGCACAGTTTTTTGAAAATAACAATCTCTTTACCAGCTTTAGCAATGGCATTAAATTGACAAGCTTTTGAACATGCCCCACATAATACACACTTTTCCTTATTAATTATAGGATACTCCACAAAAACATCTTCACTATTTTGGATAGTTGGATTTAGAAAAATAAATCCATTAGGCTCTTCTACATCACAATCAACATAACTAACACCTAATGTTATTGCAAGATTAGTAGAAACCGTTGTTTTTCCAGTTCCGCCCTTTCCACTAAGTATTGCTATATTCATGTCATTCTCCTCTTTTTACTAGTTCATACCATGATGAGCTTTTCCTGCCATATTAATTTCTGAAAGCTTATTTTCTTTAAACAACTCAACAGCCTTTAATACTGGCAATTCTTCACAGCTGTAAGCCTTAATTCCAGCTTTTTCTAAAAGTTCAAACGCATTTGGTCCAAGATTACCAGTAATAATAGCAGATACTTGCTCATCAATTATCTGACTTGCGGCTGCGATTCCTGCTCCGCCGCCTGAAGCTACACCATTGTTACTAATAGCTTTAAAATCTTCTGTTTCTGTGTCAAAAATTAAAAAATAGTCACATCTTCCAAATCTTCTGTCCAAAAGACTTTCTTTATTCTTATCTACCGATGATATTGCAATTTTCATACTTCTACCTCACTTTGCTATTTATTTTAATGGGCATATGCTAATTATTATAATACTATCTATATTGGTTTTTGTCAAATGTCAATTTGAAAACTAAAAAAATCATATCATACTTAACCTTAGTTTCGAAAAAGTAATAGTATTGCCTGAAAACTCAACTGTTCTTTCCAAGCATTATATTCCTTAAAACATAGTCTTCACAAATTCAAAACTCCCATTATCTCCATTCTCTCTTTTTACTATAAGGTTTATATGGTGTAAAGATATGAGCAGTAGACTTGATATTTTGCAAAAAAGTATAAATAAAGCTTACTGTATATGTTTTGAAATAAGGATTAATTCTGTGGGTATTCATTGACATGTAAACAGTATTAAAGTCGAAAAATATCGTTTAAAAAATATACCAACTGACTACTTATATATCATAGAAATTTAAAAATGTACCAAATTCCAAAACATGTGTTGTCTCGCTTAAATGATATCAACATTTAGTACGTTTGCATACAAAAAAGACTATATCTAGTTGATATAGTCTTTTTAAATGGAGATGAGCAGAATCGAACTCTATTCACCATCTGTTTATAAAATGTACCAGAATGTTATTTCGTCCATTTTTATCAAAGGTTGGAGCAGTTTAAATTCTCCTCACTTTTGTGTTATTATATTTACATTGCAGTTCGATTGCTTACAAATATGACAATAGGCTGCTAAGTTGCTACACTTGAACACTGATGTAGATCAGCTTTTTCTAAATGAAAAATCCATGTGAATAACACCATTTACAGGCTGGACATAGTAATGCCCAGCTTTCAATTATGTATATTTGTCCATTACTGAGTAAAACCAGTCCTCCATCAGCATAGCCATCTGTAGCTTTAAAATTCGCTCTAGATTATTTAAAGTTTACTCAATTCTTTTTTCATGTTTTCAATTGCATTAGCTCCGCAACCATACTCAAGTGCAAATCTTGCTGGTGATAAAATATCTACTACCTTTTTCCAATCTGTAACACCTTCGCCTATGGGCACTACCTTAAGGCTTCCGTCAACATTTGCACCATCTTTGAGATGAACCGCATAAACCCATGGTTTAAGTATTTCAGCAACCATTGGTATATCTTGATTTGACCAAACCCAATTGCCCAAATCAAAGGTTATTTTCATATCTATGCCATGTTTTTCACATTGCTCAACGAAAGCTTTCATCGTTTCAGGTGTACTTTTCTGCCCATTTTCCAACAGCAATTGAATGCCATTATCTTCCAACTTATTAAAATACACCGAGTCCTCTTTGGAAAGACTGGTAAAATCTCCTGGCATTAGTTTTAATGTTTTAGCACCCATAACCTTTGCCTCATGAATATATTGATTAACAGATTTTTTGTCAAGAATTCCTTCCTTATAATATGTATCAACAACAGCATACAAAAGACTTATTTCATTTTGTTTTGCAGATTTTTCAATTAAAGGCAATTCTTTTTCTATATCTTTAATATATTCTCTGCGTAATTCTACCTCATTAAACCCTTCAGCCGCTAGCATTGGAAAAAGCACCTCTTGCTTCATGGGAACATTATACTCATCCTTAAAAACAAAGGTGTTCACGTAAATCTTCATACAAATTCTCCTTTACTTATAAAGCTCAAACATCATTGCCATTCCCTGACCACCACCTATACAAAGGGATGCAATACCATATTTAACATCACGGCGAATCATTTCTTTTATAAGGGTAATACTTATTCTGCAACCTGTACATCCAACTGCATGTCCTAAAGCAACAGCACCGCCGTTTACATTTACAATTGAAGGATCCAGCTTTAAATCCTGCACGCAAGCAACCGCCTGTGCTGCAAAGGCTTCATTTAATTCATAAAGACCTACATCATAACGGCTTATTCCTGTTTTCTTTTCAAGCTTTTCTATGGCACTTACTGGTGCATAACCCATAATGGATGGACTTAATGCCGTTGATGTTGCTGCAATATACTTTGCCAAAGGCTTAAAGCCAAGTTCCAGTGCCTTTTCCTCACTCATCATAAGTACAGCAGCAGAACCATCGTTTATAGGTGAGGCATTGCCTACTGTAACTGTTCCGCCATCTGGTTTAAATATTGGTTTAAGTTTTGCAAAATTTTCATATTCTGCATCCTTTACATATGTTTCATCATGGTTAAAAATAACATCGCCTTTTTTTGTTTTTATTGCAATAGGAACTATATCTTCATCATATTTCCCTTCTGCCCACGCCTTTTCAGCTTTTCTATGGCTTTCAACTGAGAATTTATCCTGCATTTCCCTTGTAATTCCACACATCTCCGCCACATTTTCAGCAGTAATTCCCATGTGATAATTCATAAAGGGGTCAACAAGTCCATCATGAAGCATACTGTCCTCAATTGTTCCAGAACCCATTCTATAGCCAAATCTGGCTTTTGGAAGAATATATGGAATAGCACTCATAGTTTCACAACCACCAGCAATAACAATATCATTGTCACCGACTTGTATTGACTGTGCCGCAAGCTGCATCGCCTTCATAGCAGTAGCGCAGTTTTTGTTTGGTGTAAATGCTGGTATTGTTTCTGGAAGTCCTGCATAAATTGCACACTGTCTGGCTGGATTGGCTTTTGTTCCTGCCTGAAAATGTGTTCCCATAATAACCTCATCAATAAGGCTTGTATCTATGCCTGTTTTCTTAACAAGTGCCTTTATACACTCTGCGCCGTGCACAGGTGCTGGAATATTACTTAAAGCACCTCCCATTTTTCCCGTTGCAGTTCTAGCAACCTCTACTATAACAACATTTCTTAAAGCCATATCTTTCACCCTCCTTATATAAATTCTCCACTAATCATATTTTTAAGCTCTGCCTTTATAATAAGCTCAGCTCCTGTTGCTACCTTAATCTGTTCAATGCTGTATTCCGGATTGATTTCTGCAAGAACAAAACCCTTATCCGAAACCTCTATTACACCCATTTCTGTAATAATCTTATTTACAACACCAACTGCTGTCAGTGGGAATGTACATTTTTCCAATATTTTATGGCTTCCATTACTTGTATGCTGCATAGCAATAATAACCTTTTTTGCACCCACAACTAAATCCATAGCTCCACCCATGCCTGGAATCATTTTTCCAGGTATACACCAGTTTGCAAGATTACCTTTTGCATCAACTTGAATTGCCCCAAGAACTGTAACATCCACATGGTTACCTCTTATTATTCCAAAAGACATGGCGCTGTCAAAGAAACATGCCCCGGGAAGTACGGTAACATGCTTTCCACCAGCATTAACTAAATCAGCAGATTCTTTTCCTTTCTCGCTTGCAGGACCAAGACCTACAAAACCATTTTCCGACTGCAAAGTAACATCCATATCAGAAGGTATAAAATCCGCTACCATTGTAGGCAGACCTATCCCGAGATTTACAACATCACCATCCTTAATTTCTCTTGCCACTCTTTTTGCAATGATACTTTTTACATCAGACATGATTTTTCACCTCCTACAATAGCATCAATAAGAATACAAGGTGTCATAACATAATTAGGGTCAAGTTCGCCTGTTTCTACTATCTTTTCCGCTCCCGCAATAACATGCTTTGCCGCCATTGCCATTACGGTATTAAAATTTCTTGTAGTTTGGTTATATATAATATTTCCTTTTTTATCTGCAACTGAAGCCCTTATCAAGGCAAAATCAGCAGAAATAGGTTCTTCAAGAAGGTAATCCTTACCACCTACATTTATTTTCTGCTTACCTTCCTCAACTACAGTTCCTACACCTACTTGTGTAAGTACCCCTCCAAGGCCGCAACCTTCTGCACGAATGCATTCTACAAAAGTTCCCTGAGGAATAAGTACATATTCAACATTATATATGTTAGGTGTTTCAGGTGTTCTGTAAGCCACTTCTGGATTTAAGCCAACATGGGTTGCAATCAATTTTTTCACCTGCCCATTTCTTAAAAGCTTTCCAACACCTACACCAGGCAGTCCTGCATCACAGCTAATTACTGTTAAATCTTTAGTTCCTTGCTCAACAAGCGCATCAATTAAAACCTCTGGCGTTCCTCTTGATGCAAAACCTCCAACCATAATTACTGCACCATCGAAAATCGGCTTCACAGCTTCATTAGCCGATATAATTTTATTTTTCATTTTTTTCTCTCCTTGTAATGCTTATTCTTAAAAGAATCTATCTCCCTATAAGCTAAGGCAAAGGAGGATAGGTTCTGCAAAATTTATTAATGCACTTAAATTATGGTCTTTTTAAAATTTGTCTAACAATTGGCGACTGTACATATTCCGGTCTTACTGGTGTAAATACATCAAGGTTTACTACTGTTTCATCGCTAGTTGCTATTATGTAGTGTTCAGAATTTGGTGGGATTACAAGTACAGAACCTGGAATCATGTGATATGCCTTTCCATCAATAAAGAAGTCACACTCACCTGCAAGTATAATTGCTACTTGCTCATGCATATGCTTATGTGGTCCAGGGGTATGTCCCTTTTCGATTTCAGCAATCTGAATTGTACATCCTTCAGGATTAACAACCTTTTTTCTCATTTTTTCTCTAATTGGTTCCCAGTCCATCTCATCCCAGTTAATAAAATTTGCGCTCATATTTCTTTCCTCCTGTAAATATAATAATTTATTCAAGCCCCAAAAGCATTGCTGGGGTTGTCTTTCCCATAAGGTCAATCTGCTCTTCTGTTACACCGAACTCATTAACAAGCTTGCAAATAAATTGGTACATTCCCTCAACAGGTGATACATTTACCATTTGTCCCAAATCTGAATCCAGAACAATTTTTTCAACAGGAACATACTCTAAAATTTTCCCTATTACCCCATCACCGCATTTTCCTGAAACAGCAATAGAACTAAACACAGCTGCATTAAGTTCTATGTATGCTCCCATTTCTGACCATTTTTTCATTTGATCATAGGTTGCATTTACAAGAAAGTGTGGGTGATTTACAACTATTTTTTTAACTCCAAGTTCAACCGCTTTAGTAATAACAACATCAACTTCCCTTGCAGTACCATGGCCTGTACACAAAATAAGGTCAGGGTGCACTGCAATATATTCAAGTACTTTTACAGCATCAGGGTCAAGCACTCCATTTTCATCAACATATACAACACCTTTGTCTTCAACGCCCATGTTACCAGAGCCAACAAAATGTCCGCCCGAATGACCTATAATGTGGTTTAATGCAGAAACAGTAGGGAAATATACAGTCTTTGCTCCCAAATTATATGCAGCATCTAAAGCATTAAGGTTAAACATACCAACAGAATTGTTAAGCGCAATACCGCCAAAAACAAGGCAACTTTTTCCCATGTGTTCTGTAACCATTCTCGTACCCATCATTGTAGGAAAATAGTGGTCTTTTACAAGAAATGCTGTGTAACCCGCTTCCTCTGCAAGCTTAAGCATACCCGCTGCGTCAACCTTTCTTGGTGCTACCGAAGGGCCTGCATGAACGTGAATATCAATAAATCCTTTTAAAATATCTTTTGATACTGTCATTTTTATTACCTCCAATTTATTACTATAATCCCATCAAATTTGGTAAAAACATTACTAGGCCTGGTACAAAAGCCAAAATAAGAGTTACCAGAAATGCCACTAGCGCAAAAGGAGCAATAGATTTACTTAACCGTGCCAGCGGAATTCCCGAAATATTACTTGTTACAAACAGCAACATTCCAACAGGTGGCGTAATTAAACCAATTGTGAGCATGATGCATAAAATAATTCCAAAATGTACTGGGTCTATCCCCACTGCCATTGCCAATGGAACAAATACCGGTGTAAATATATACTGTGCTGAAAAGCCTTCCATTACGCAGCCGATACCTACAAGTGCAACGATAATAAGAAGCATAACTAAGTTCGCATTTGTTGTAATTGACAAAATTCCATTTGTGATTCTTGATGGTATATTATCAATGGCCATTGTCCAGCCCATAATATTTCCGAAAGCGACAATCAGCATAATACCGGCTGTAGTTGTTCCCGTATTTAAAAGAATATTCGGAAGTGCTTTTATATCAAAAGTTCCATATATTAAAGATGCTATAATTGCAGCAACAACGGCAACAGCCCCAGATTCCGTAGGAGTAAATACGCCTCCCATAATCCCACCTACTATAACAAGTGGAACTACAAGAGCTGGAATAGCTTTTACAAACGCCTTTGCAAAACTTTTTGGATCGAATTTAGGTTTAGATTTTTTGTAACCTCTTTTTTTGGTGTAGTAAAAAATAACACCCATGTAGCCAAGACCTAACATAATTCCAGGAACAATTCCTGCAATAAACATTTTCTGAACAGATACTCCTGTAAGCACCCCATATATAATAAATGTTATGCTTGGCGGTATAATTGGACCTAAAACGCCTGATGCCGCTATAAGCGAGCCTGTGAAATCTTCATCATAACCGTCCTTTGCCATTTCACTTATAAGTATTGCACATAAAATTGCTGTTACAGCATTGGCAGAACCAAGGATTGCTGAAAGCACCATGGCAAGAATTACACAGCAATATGCCATACCACCATTTATCCAGCCAATAGCTTCACGTGCAAAGTCAAGAAGTCTGTTTGTAATTCCACCTTTATTCATAAGATCACCAGCAAGAATAAAGAACGGTATACACATGAGAGAGTAGGAATTTACACCAACAAAAAGTCGTTGTGTTATTATGGACATATACTCTGGAGAATTTATTGCCACAAGATGTGCAAGCCCTCCAAGACCAAGGACAAATGCCATAGGCAGCCCTATGAAAAGAGCAATTATGAATACTATCGCAACTAAAACCATTATGCCCCAACCTCCTCTTTCTGTTGTTTCTTTTCAGATACTGCCTTTAAGATCTGCTCAATTGCAAAAAGTATAATAAATGAAAACCCTATTGGTATAGAAATATATACAAAGCTCATATTAAGCTTAAGTCCTGTGCTTTTCATTCTGGAAACCATAGGAGAAAAAGTATAAGCAAAGCCTTGCATGCTTAAATATGCACAAACAAGAATTATAATAACGTTATTTACTATCCCTATTATTTTATTAATGCTTTCACTAAGATGACTTGTGAGTAAATCCAAATATGCCATACCACCAGCTTTATAAGCAGCTGCACCGCCTAAAAATGTTACACTAACCAATAAAAATTTTACAAGTTCTTCAGCCCATACAAAAGAAAGTCCGAAAATGTAACGTCTTACTACTTCTATAGAAGTAACTACTACCATAATTACCAAAGCTACCGCTAAAACAGCCCTAATTGCTTTAAAGAGCATATCCATTATCTTTGAGTATAAATCTACAAATTTAGCCACTTTTTCCACCTTACCTAACATAATAGTTGTTTTATTTTAAATTTTGGATAGATTTCTGCCTCCTGTTTTCGAAGGCAGAAGTCTATTATAGAGGGACTAAAATTAAGAAAATAGCTATTTCAAATTATTTGCCATGTCAATAAAATCTGATATTAACTGGTCTTTTTGTCTGTATTCTTCAGTTACATCTTTTACAGCATCTTTAAATGGTGTAACATCTTCAATCTTTGTTACTTCTACGCCTGCTTTTTCCATTGCTTCATAACCTGCTTTTTCAGCATCAACAAGATATTTATCAAAAACATAGTTATAACCATTCTTAAATCCATCTGTAATTTCTTTCTGTGTTGCTTCGTCAAGAGAATTAAACCAATCTGCATTTGCAAATATAATAGTTGCAAATGGATAAACCCCTATTTCTGTAAAATATTTAAGAACTTCGTAGTGCTTTTCTGAATAAATAGAAGTTATATTAATATCCTCACCATCAATAACCTTGTTCTGTAAGCCTGTATAGATTTCGCCGTAAGCCATAGAAGTTGGATTTGCGCCCATTGCTTTAAAGCTGTTAATTAAAAGGTCTGATGGAACAACACGCATTTTAAGACCTTTTAAATCTGCTATGCTTGTAATAGGTTTAATGTTGTTTGCAAAGTGTCTCATACCTGAATCATATGATACAAGAACCTTAACTCCAAGGTCTTCTTCAACTTTATCGAATATAGCCTGTGTTTCAGCTGCATTCATTGCAGCTCTTTCTTTATCATAATCATTTAATAAGAAAGGAATTGTAAGTGCCTCAAGTAACGGTGTGTATGTACTGAATGCACTGTACGCTGTACCGCCCATTTGAATTGTTCCAGCCATAACCTGCTGCAAAATTTCTGCATCATCACCAAGCTGTCTTGCACCATAATATTCAATGTCAATGGTGGAATCTGCGGTTTCAATGTCTTTAATTACATCCAATGTCGCTGCATAACTTGGAAGCGTATCCTGCCCGCCTGTTGCCATTTTAATTACTGTTTTTCCTGTGCTTTCATTAGCTGCTGGTGTTTCTGCCGCTGGTGCCTGTGCTGCTGGTTGTGATGATGGCTGTGTTGATTGTGCTCCGCATGCTGCAAAAGAACATGCAACTGTTACTGCCATAAATACACTTAATAACTTTTTCATTACTTATCCTCCTTGATAATATAGTCTCTATATATTATTCCCGCTGGGAACGTTCCCAATTTGTTGAAAAAAAATTTATGCTTTTAAAGCAATTAAATCCTGAGCAACTTCCTTAAACTTCGATGCTATCATTGACAAATCCGAGCCAAAAGCAATATACTGAATTCCAATCTTCGAATATTTTTTAATATCGGCTTTACTGCCACAGAAAACTCCAACCATTTTCCCATTTGCAAGTGCTGTTTTTGTAATATCTTCAACAAGTGCAACTACTTCAGGATGGTTCAACTCACCTGGATGTCCTATTGCCTGACTTAAATCCCCAGGGCCTATAAAGAGTACATCTATCTGTGGTATCTTGCAAAGTTCTTCAACTTTTGCCACCATTTCAAGATTTTCAACATGTACAATCGAAAGAACATTATCTTCCGAATGCTTAAAATACTCTTCCTTTCCCATAAAAGTATACTTTGCCGCCCTCTGCGTAAGCGCAAAACCTCTTTTTCCATTTGGATAATATCTCATTTCCTCTACAGCGGATTTTGCCTCTTCAACAGCTGTAATACTTGGAATTTGAACTCCTTGTGCCCCCATATCTGCCGCATGTAAAACATGCTCCTCGCAAGAACTTGGAATACGAATCACAACATCATTTCCAGCTCCGTTGGCAGTTCTAATAATGTTTTCCATTTCAGGGGAAGTAAAATTTGAATGCTCACCGTCAATTATTATAAAATCGAAACCCGTATATGCCAGCATTTCAACTAATGCCGCAGAGTTAAATTTTAAAAATGTTCCTATAACAACCTCCCCTCTTTTCATACGCTGTTTTATACTTTCTACCTTGTGCACCCTGCATACAACTCCTTTCATTATTTTATTTGTTTCGGATTATATATTTTTGTGGCTGAAAAAATTATTTTCTGCCTTGGTTCCTTTGATTTATTTATTCTCTTCATTAAAAACTGAGCCGCTTTGGCACCTATTGCCTCTAAATCGGACCCCGCATATATAAATCCAGATTCTTCATAAAGTTCTGGAACTGTTTCACCACAAGCAATATCAAACTCTGTAAGAACAGGCTTGCCAAGTGCTTTACCACAACGGTGAACTCCCAACGCCATTAAGAAGTTATTAGATGATACGGCTGTTATTTTGGTGTTTTTAAAAATTTTCTTCCCAATTTCATACCCCGATTTCATATCAAGCTTTCCTTCATAAATTAAACTTTCATCAACCCTTATGTCATGGTCTTTTAGTGCTGCACGGTAACCATTTTCTCTATCGACACTTACTGATGAAATTTTTGAAGGTCCTGAAATATAAGCAATACAGGTGTGTCCGTTTTTAATAAGTTCTGTTGTTGCAATATAGCTTGCCTCAAAATCATTACCAAACACAGCATCCAAAGGTTTTTTTCTCAAATCTCTATTTATAAGCACAATAGGACAATTAACTTCATCCAAGCATTCCTCAAGCTCATCACTTTTTACTGCTGTCATCGGTATAATACCGCAAAATTGACATTCCTTTGCCATTCTTATAAATTTTTTTTCTTTATCAACGTCATACATACTGTTGTAAACAACCGCCATATAATTTTTTTCAGTAAGTTCTTTTTCAATCCCTACAACTGTCCTTGCAAAATAATGGTTTTGAATATCACCTACTATTATTAAAATTATAGGTAAGGAACCCGTTATCATGCTGCGTGCAATAATATTAGGCTTATAGTCCATTTCCTCAATAACCGCTAAAACCTTTTTTCTTGTTTGTTCGTTTACATTATGGTCATTATTTATTACCCTTGATACCGTAGATTTTGAAAACCCAGATTTTGCAGCCAGTTCTTTTATTGTTACCACTCAAATACCTCCACAACTCAGCTTTTTGGGAACGTTCTCAATAAATACTATACCATCCCTTTGCTTATTTTGATATTATCACTGTATATATCATTGGTCAATGCTTTTTTATTCATAAAACTCACTTTTAGTAGTATTAACTAATTTATTATTGCTTTAATGACCCATTGAATCCTTGTTTTTTAAAAAATTCACAGAATATTAATGGGAACGTTTTCTATAAGATATGAATCTAATATAATTTTACACATTCTATAACATTTCCAGTAAATTCGAACATTGAAAACTGCATGACGAATAGAGTATCTTTGTAGGTGCCAAAAAAGGAGCTATTTATATTGCGAAAGCTAAGATACTTTGATATAGGACGTCCTGATTTTTCTAGCTGATAAATTACTCTTACGAGTTTTTTACAGCAAGTGAAATAGCAACGTTATAATGCTTACGCTAAGGGCGTTTTTCTAAAACAAGAAGCAAAAGTTGGATCCCAGTGGCATACAAATTTCGTAGCATTGAACAAAGCATATCGGAGATATCTGTAGCCACGTTTTTCCATGTGAGAATACGAGGATTCCAATTGACCTGATTGGTATGTAGAAGGCGATAACCCGGCATATGCAAGCATCTTATCGGGAGAATCAAATCTACTGAAACCACCTATTTCAGCGATGATCATGGCGCCCATACTGCAGTTGATACCTGGAATGCTAAGAATTGGCGAATTGATTTCATCCATAATTAATATAATTTCTGATTCAACTTCAGAAATTTCGTTATCTAATTCCCGAATCAGGCGGATAGTATGTCTTAGTTCCAGAGATTTGGCTGGCATATGCGAACTAATAGAGCTTCTTGCAGCTTCTCTGAAAAGTATAGCGGTATCTCTGCCATAACGTCCTTTGGAAAATGTTGTTAAAAGATTTGTCAGCCGGGTTAAATGAACGGATGAAATGTCAGCTGTACTTGAAAGCTCAAAAAAAAGTGCATAAATAGATGCCATATTAAGGGAAGAAACCAATTTCTCTAATTTGGGAAATAGGATTGTTACCAGACGAGAAATGGATTGTTTAAGTTTTGCCCGTTCTTTTACTTTATCAATCCGATAGTGAGTTAGTGACTTCAATTCTTCATCGTGATAAGATGTGTCTGATTAGGACTTTAAGTTCACATCAGACATAAGCATTTTAGCAATCGTATGGGCATCAACTTTATCCGTTTTCGTCTTTCTAAGGCTTAGACTTTTTCTGTAAAGATTGGTATGTAACGGATTGATAACAAAGGTGGTCATACCTTTATCAAGAAGATATCCCAAGATGTTATAACTGTAGTGTCCTGTGGCTTCAAGGCCTACTTTTACTTTGGTTAAATCATCTGTAACGGATTTGATTTTTTAATAAAGTTCATTAAAACCATCTCGGTTGTTTGAAATGGTAAATGCTTTAAAAAGCACTTCACCTTCTGAGTTAGTGATAAAGCAATCCTCTTTATCTTTGGCAACATCAATTCCTGCGTATATCATAGCAATACTCCTTCGAAATGTATTTGACACTGTTTGGACCACGGGTACTCCTTGTGATTGTAACCTCGTTCAAAATAAACCGTCATGCGGTATCTAAATGATTAACAAATGTACAAAGAGACTGTAGTTGGAGCCTTTCAGGAACCATCAAGTGATAGGAGGATTGAACCAACCCACAGTGTCTCCAAAAGTATAGCATACAGTCCTTGGAGAGTGACAATAAACACTACTACTATATAATACGAGAATGATTTTTCATGCTTGACGATTATCCAGATAGAGACCGTTTCAAAGTCCGTGTAAACTCAAAAAACTGATATAAAAATTTGATCATTCTTTATGGGCAAGGCCATTTTTTGTGGTTCTTGCCCATATTTGTATTATAAAACTGTTTTTTGGGTTGTCAAGAAAAACTCCCCTCTGGCAGTCCTAAACACCTGGAATATTTCGATTTTTAGGATAATCGTTCTTCAAAGAATATTTCCAATTGAGAATGAATCTGTCCCCAGTCCTG
>JAYFNB010000027.1:0-14592 GCA_034933685.1 Lachnospiraceae bacterium
GATATCCACTAACCATTTCGCGTAAAGCCTGTCTTTCAGGGGATTCGTTTCTTCGTCTTTTCGCCATAAAATAAACCTCCAAACTGAGTAATTTTATCTTACATCAGTTTAGAGGTTTACACAAACTTTGGGATACTCCCACGTCACGCCCCTACCCTTCAATCACGTCTCAGGATTCATGAATCATTGAACTATATGACACCTGTACAATTTAGATTGCAAGCCTTATAAAAACTGTCCGACAAAATGTTGCATTCCAATCCTAGTAATTTGATTTTCCTTCTTATCTGAAGTTCACGACTATTCTGTATCCAATTTGATTTTTATATCCTGTATTCCCCAAATTATAGCCATGCTAACAGATTGTTTATCAAAACATAGATATAATACCTGCTAAGTTATAAGCATTATTCCTCCAACTTAGTTAAAAACTCATCCAGTGATTCTTTAATGTCTATATTCATACACTCCGCAAGTATCAATCTACTAGATTTTTTTGTAATTAAATATGAACTTGAAACCTATGTCAACCATTAAGAAATTTAAGTGCTGTTCTTATATGTAATTCAGCACCATATTTCATTATATTTTCGTCAATAGTAAATTGGGGATGATGATGTGGATAAATACTGCCTTCATCAGGGTTACCTATGCCCAAAAAAGTCATAACAGATGGTATCCTTTGGCTTATTACCGCAAAATCCTCACCAACAAGACTTTTAAATTCATCTACATTTTCGTTGGTTTCATAAACTGCCTCCGCAGATTTTTTTACAACAGAAACTAAACTAGCATCATTTATTAAAGAAGGATTACTTGGTATAAATAATATGTCATATTCTAAAGCCATAACCTCACATATTCCTCTTACGACCCGTTTAAAAGCAGCTAATATTCTTTCCTTAGAATTTTTTTCATCAGGGAACAGAAACCTAATTGTACCACCAAGCTTAACTTGATCTGATATAATGTTCCTTGCAGTTCCTCCTCTTATTTGACCAACCATAATTGCAGTAGGGCAAAGCGGATCATATTCTCTTGTAGAAAGAACTTGTAAAGAATCAATTATTTTAGCAGCTCCTAAAATTGCATCTCTACCATTATGCGGAGAGGATGTATTTCCTGCCTTACCAAATACAGTAATTTCAAATTCTTCTGTGGTACCAAGTACTGGTCCACTACTAAGCCCTATTCTGCCGCTTTTAATTGGACTCCATAGATGAACGGCAAAGGCCGCATCCACTTTTGGATTTTCAAGCACTCCCTCGTTAATCATATCAAGCGCTCCTGCCTCCTCTTCGTTGGGCTGAAATACAAACTTGATATATCCTTTAAACTCATTACGGTGTCTTGCCATTATTTTAGCAACTACCAACAAAATTGCCATATGCCCATCATGCCCAGATGCATGCATGATACCTTCATATATACTGCTAAATTCCAAGCCTGTTTTTTCATCCACTGGTAGTGCATCCATATTTGCACGCAACAGTATTGTTTTCCCCTCGCCAACAGTACCTTTTAATGTACCAACCACACCTGTTTTGGCAATATTTTTAACTTCTATATCAATTTTTTTAAGATAATCATATATTATCTTTGATGTTCGAAACTCTTTAAATCCTAGTTCAGGATTTTCGTGAAAATCTCTGCGCAATGCTATAAGCTCGCTTTCAAAGGCCGTAACTTCCCTTTTAATATCAAACATTTTATCCACCATGCCTTTCTTCATAGCTTCAGTTTATATTTCAACCTTTTTTTAGTCAAGTAAGATTTCTAGAAAATTGACCCTTTGTCTATTATTTATCTGCCATATACTTATATACTTCAACCAATGTTTTCCATAAAAGGGAGGTGCTTTTTAAGCACCTCCCCAAATTATTAAAGCTCCGCAATTGCATCAATTTCAAGGCTTGCACCGCCTGCAAAATCAACCACCTGCATAGCAATTCTGGCAGGAAGATATTCTGTAAAGTAATTTTTATACACTTCATTAAACTCTGTCATTTTTTTTATGTCTTTAATATAAACACTAACTTTAACTATATCTGCCATGGTGCCACCAGCAGCTTCAATTGTATTTTTAAGATTTTCCATAGCGTATTTTGTTTCTATTTTAATGTCACCATCGCCCATAATAATTTCAGTTTCAGGTTCGTCACCGCAAACACCTGCAAGATACACCGTATTTCCTACCCGTATAGCCTGTGAGTAGGGTGCTGTTGGCTTTGTGGCTTTTTCAGTAAATATGACCTTTTTTTCCATATTCCCTCCAATAATTAACTGTTTTCATTTAATACTTCTTTGACAGCTTCCATACTTATTCCATTGCCCGTAACAATAATTACAACATTGCTGCCCGGCTTAATTGTTCCACTTCTTAATGCATATGCCACACCAGTTGCACTTGCTCCTTCTGCAATTACGCGATGATTTTCCATAATGTAGAAAATTCCTTTGGATATTTCTTCTTCACTTACCTGCACTGTTTCATCAACATAGTCTCTTGTAATATCAAATGTATACTTATTGTCAAGACCAATTCCACCAAGCAGACTATCTGCTAAAGTAGGTTCTTCCGGCATTTCAACTGGATGCCCAACTTTAAGACTTTCTACCATAACAGCTGCATTTTGCTGAGAAACACCTATTACTTTAACCCCTGGAACGGTTAACTTAAACCCTAGTGTTACACCAGAAATAAGACCACCACCACTTAACGGAACTATGGCAGTATCAATTTCAGGAAGGTCCTCAATTATTTCAAGGCTCATTGTTCCCTGTCCACAAATAATTTCTTTGTCATCAAAAGGTGGTATAACACAAACACCTTCTTCTTTTTCCATATCAAAGCAATAAACACCTGCCGCATCCTGAGAATCCCAATTTTGCAAAATAATAGGATTCCATCTTCCTATAGCCTTAACCTTAACTGATGGTACACTTTTCGACATACAAACTGTAGCCTTAATGCCAAGTTTGTTTGCTATATGCGCCACTGCCATACCGTGATTTCCTGTAGAAAAAGTTGAGACGCCTTTTTCTCGCTGTTGGGGTGTAAGGCTCAATATTTTATTTGCTGCTCCTCTAACTTTGAAAGCTCCTAAAGCCTGTAAGTTTTCTAACTTAAGATATATATTTGCACCTGTTTGCTCGCTAAGTTCCGGAGAATATACGAGAGGTGTTCTTGTTATGTATGGTGTTATCCTCTGTTTCGCCTTCCAAATATCTCTAGAAGTGATATCTTTTACTCGCATAATTGTCCTCCATATCAACTTTGTTTATTATAATGTTTTTTATTGAAGGTATACCTCCTTTGCAATAAAATTTTCTACTGCAAAAGAGATAGTTTACCTTCTTATGCTAAAACAAAACTACTACTAAAATTTTGTTGCAATGTTAATCATTGCAATAAGATTGGTGTCTATGAATAACATAGTTATTTGGATTCTATTGCTGCTACTTCCTCAATTAATTTATCAAGAATGGCAGCACCATCAGCACCAACCATGTTCTTATATACGTCATAAGCACTCATTGCTTTTTCCTTAAAAGCTTGCCTTTCTTCCTCTGTTAGCTGTTCAACGGTTATATCACTTGATGATTTGATAAGATCAAGCGCACCACCATTGAGTTCTTCCTGTATTTCAAAAGAACGCCCACTCATCTCATCAATGCTCTCTAATATAACATTTTGAACTTCTTCAGGAAGACCTGCAAAAAAGTCTGGATTAACGCAGGTTGCGGTAATATAAAGATTTGAATTGGATTCTGTCAAATATTTCTGTACCTCATAAAACTTTGAAGTATGAATAGCACTAATTGGATTTTCCTGACCCTCAATCATGTTAAGTTGTAGGCCTGAATAAACCTCAAGATAGCTCATTGGTGTTGGATTTGCACCATACGCTTCATATGCTGCAACAATCATTGGGGACTGCATTGTTCTAAACTTCAACCCCTTAAAGTCTTCTGGTGTGTGGAGTGGTTTATTACTTGTCCACTGCATTGCACCCTCTGTCCAAAAACTTAATGGTTGTATTTTCTTATCAATATACTTATTAACAAGCATGGTATTTAATGCTTCACTTGTTTTAAGAACCTCTTGCGTTTTGGTCATATCCTCTGGAAAAAGGAAATGAAGTGAAAATAACTGATTTTCTGGAACAACAGTGCCTGTGTTGCCTGGGCTAATAACTGCAAACTCAAGCCCTCCATTTTGAAGAATTTCACACTGCTGTAATGCGTCTCCTATCTGTCCAACAGGGTAGATATCAAGCTTTATATGTCCATTAGATTTTTCACTGAGTAGTTGGGCAAATTCTTTGGCATAAACATCCTGCATATCGCCTTCATATTCCTCATGTGCCATTCTCCATGAATAATCAGCCATTTCCGTTGCTCCACCTTCTGAAGTTGAAGCTGCTGCAGGCGTTGACGATGAGCCTCTATTACCAGCACAACCACTAAACAAACCAACAGCCATAATACCAACCAAAATTGTAGATAATACTTGCTTTTTCATAAACCTCTTCCCCCTATTTTCTTATAATATTATTTTTTGTCCTGACTATTTAAGTCTTATTCCTTCAAGTAAGCTAAAACACTTCTTACCTGTAGTTCAACTCCATACTTCATCATACTTTCATCAATGTCAAAACACGCGTGGTGATGCGGAAAGTCGCTTTTTTTATTCTCATCAGCAATTCCAATCCACGTCATCACAGCTGGAACTTTATGGCTAAACTCTGCAAAGTCTTCACCAGCAAGAGATTTAAAATCTTCTACATTAACTCTTGTTCCGTAAACTTCTGCTGATGCATTCCTTACAATTTCAACCATTTTGGAATCATTTAAAAGAGATGGATTGCTAGGAATAAATTTAATTTTATAGTCTAGTTGGTGGGCCATGCATATACCCTTCACTATTCTCTCAAAGGCCTCAAGCACCTTTGGTTTGTTAATTTGCTCGTTTGGAAACAGAAAGCGTATTGTTCCACCAAGCTTAACATTATCTGTTATAATATTCCTTGCTGTTCCTCCATTTATGTGCCCAAACATAACTGCTATAGGTAATAACGGGTCATATTCTCGTGTACTAAGCGCTTGTATTGCTTGCACAACACAACAGGCACCAAGCAATGCGTCCTTAGCGGTGTGCGGAGTTGATGTATGTCCAGCCTTTCCTATTATTTCCATTTCAAACTCTTCAGTTGTACCAAGTATTGGCCCATCTGATAAACCAATGTTGCCACTTTTTATCGGGCTCCATAAATGCAGTGCAAATGCACCATCAACATGAGGATTTTCTAGTACACCTTCGTTAATCATATCAAGGGCACCAGCTTCTTCCTCATTTGGTTGAAATACAAATTTTACGTTTCCTTTAAACTCTTCTTTGTGCGAAGAAAGTATTTTAGCTGCAATAAGCTGTATTGCCATGTGTCCATCGTGCCCACACGCATGCATAACGCCCTCATTTTTGCTGGCAAATGGCAACCCTGTTTTCTCCTCAATTGGCAGCGCATCCATATCTGCTCGAAGCATTATTGTTTTGCCCTCACCCGCACCTCCTCTAAGCACTGCACTTACACCAGTTTTTGCAACGGTTGTTACCTCCAGTCCAAGTGCCATTAGGTAACCACAAATTTTTTTAGACGTAAGATTTTCTTGGTATCCTAATTCCGGTCTTTCATGAAAATCTCGTCTTAGTGCTATCAATTCATTTTCTAGGTCTGTTACTTCCTTTTTTATGTCAAACATCTTAACCACTCCTTACAATAAAAACAGAGAAAGCTGTGGACATGTAATAACAACAATTGTAATTAAAATAAGCATAATAAGATATGGCGGTATTCCCTTAACAATATCTAGATAAGGTCTATTAAATATAGCGCATCCTGTAAAGATATTGCAGCCAAATGGCGGGGAAACAGAACCAATAGCAGCCTGCAATGTTATGATAATTCCAAGGTGTATAGGATTAATACCTGCTCTTATTGCCAGAGGATAAAAAATTGGCGAAAGAATAATAATAACCACCAAACTATCAACAAACATACAACCTATGAAGAAAAATATTGTAACTGTAATAAGTATTTTAAGTGCAGTTGGATCTGTACCCAAAATGGCTGTAGTAAGCATTTGTGGTATTTTTGCATAAGAGATTACCCATGAAAAAAGCTGTCCACCCGAAACAAGAATAAACACAGCACACGTAACGACCCCTGTACTTAATGCAATTTTATGTAAATCTTTGAGTTTAACAGTTTTAAAAACGCACATTTCCAATACAAGAGCATATAACACCGCCACTGCCGCCGCTTCTGTTGGACTAAAGAAACCACTGTAAATACCAGCAAAAATAATCACAGGGAATCCTAATGGAGCTACCGCTCTTTTAAATGCACTACCCCTTTGTGACCAAGTAGCCTTTTTAAGGCAAGGCATTTTTGTTATTTTCGCAAATAAATAGCTATAAATTGAAAAGAAAATTAGTATCAGTATTCCAGGTCCAATTCCAGCTATAAACAAATCACCTACTGATGACCCTGTAACAACCGCATACATAATCATTGAAATACTTGGTGGTATCAAAAGTGCAATTATTGCAGAATTAATTATAAGGCCAGAACTTGAACTATCTGAATAACCCAGCTTAAGTAATCTTTGGCGCATTGGCTTACCTATAGCAACTACAGTTGCTTGTGTTGAACCTGAAATGGCACCAAACATAGTGCAAGTAATGGCGGTTGTAATTGCCATGCCACCATGAATATGTCCAACAAAGGTTTCAACTAAATCTAAAAGCCGCTTAGTGGTATTTCCAGCACACATAATATCTGCAGCAAGAATGAACATAGGCACTGCAAGAAGAACCTGTGCCGAAATACCAGCAATAAGCTGTTGAATCGACATAGAAAGATCCATATTTGGCATATAACCAATCATAACCGCCAGTGGGGCTGCTACCATAGGTATAACCATTGGAAAGTTAAATAAAAGAAAAAACACCATAACTGTTAGTAATAATGCTATCATTTGTCAGTAACCTCCTCTGCCTCAATTCCCATGTCATCTATATTTTCACCAAGCTTTAGCCTGCTAGAAATATATATATCCCCTCTATTTTGAATATTTTTTATAAAAGCTCTAATATACTCAATCCCACCCAGAAAAAATCCTAACGGAACTGGTATATATATGATCCACATAGGTATTCTTAAAGCTGCCGTTACCCTTCCTAAGTTAAAAACACCTACTGTGTAATAGAGACTTAAATAAGTTAGATAAAGCATTATAATTCCTGTTAGCAAAGTAATGATAAATATTAAAAACTTTTTAACTTTATAGTTTACAAGATCAAATACAACGGACATACTTATATGCCGTGCTTCTCTAGCACAATAACCTATACCTAAAAATGTAACAGCTATATTTAATGCCTGCCCTAATTCCTCGGTAAAAGTTAAACTTGAATTAAATACTGCCCTAGCAATCACCCCAGCTATAAGCACTGCAGCCATAGCTAAAATGGAAAAGCTTAGAAGAATTTCTTCAATTTTTGATATTATATTATCAAATTTTTCCACCGTAACGCTCCTTTTCATATTTTAATTTTTTATTATGCGAGTTGGGGAAAAACCACATACTAGGTGTTTACAAAGGTAAAACACCTAGTTTGCAAAATTCCAACTTCTTATTTCACTAAAAGTTCTCTTCTAAAATTACAAAATGGCTCTGCTCCAGTTTCTGTAACAACAAATGGCTCGCTTGTATCTACACCACAATCATCAAGCCAAATACCTGGTATCATATGAAATGTCATGCCTGGAACAAGAATAGTTTTATCACCAGGGCGGAGGCTTGCTGTGTGTTCACCCCAATCTGGTGGAAAATTAAGACCCATTGAGTATCCAATGCGTGAATCTTTTATAAATCCACTTTTAGCAATTGTTTTAGCCCAAATTCGTTCAACATCTTCACAAAGCATACCTGGCTTAATTCCTTCCAACGCTGCTGTAAGACCCTCTGATACAGTTACACCAAGATCACGAACTTTCTGTGGTGCATTTCCAATTATCATAGTTCTAGCAAGAGGACAATGGTAGTGGCGGTAGTTTCCGCTTAGTTCTAGAATAACTGTATCCCCATCTTTATACACATCATCCGTCCAACTTAAATGTGGTGTTGATGTACGAATTCCTGCTGGCATAAGTGGAACAATTGAGGAATACTCTCCACCATACTCTTTTGTACCACTTATCTGCGCATAATATACTGCGGCAGCTGCATCACACTGTCGAACCCCAATATCAATTTTATCATAAGCAACTTGCATTGCATTTTGAGCAATAACTGCCGCTTTCTTCATAAATTCTATTTCACTTGAACTTTTTACAATTTTAACCCAATTTACAAGATTGTGCCCATCTTTGAATTTTGCATTAGGAAGACTTGCCTCAAGCCTCTCCTGACATCTTGCGGAGAAATAGTATGCATCCGTTTCTGTCGCAACTGTCTTTTTGTCGTGGCCTCTTTCTTTTAAAATATCTGCCACATATTCATACGGATGCTTTAATGTTGATTGCACATAATCATCTGTGTATGCATAAATGTTATTATTTGGAAGGTATGTAGTAAGTCTTGCAGCGTTGCCATCTTGCCCGCGGCCAAACCAAATAGGTAGCTCTTCATCCAATATAATAATAACCCCTTGGTGCACATAAAATGACCATCCATCAAAGCCTGTAAGATAATTCATATTGGCAGGATCAGTTACAATAAGAACCTCAATACCCTTTTCTTCCATGCTTTTTTTCGTTCTATTAACTCTTTGCATGTACTCTTCAACTGAAAAATTAAG
Source organism: Lachnospiraceae bacterium (assembly GCA_034933685.1). GTDB lineage: Bacteria > Bacillota > Clostridia > Lachnospirales > Anaerotignaceae > UBA8514. Next base: position 8,867 of record JAYFNB010000027.1, read on the forward strand.
CTCATTCACGTTCATCTCTCCTTTTATAAGTTTTTAGCGAAATAACAACCTTATTAATACTACATACACCTATTCATACCATAGACTGTTTAATATGTAATTTACAAATGTTCACTAGCCATATTGTAGATATGACTTTTTAAAACAGCACTTTGCTATGTGTATATATATGATAACTTCACAGAGATATAAAAATCAACAAAACAGAAACATAAATCTAATTGGGTTCCAAAATAATTATAAAATACTGAAATTCATCACAAATACCGTTCCTCTGTGCAGAACTCATACATTTAATATGATTTTACACTTTATCTAATAAACACTTAAATTTGCCTTGTTTTATTTAAGGCATACTAATTAATTTTTATTTTAGCAGTTTTTTATTAAATTAATTGTGCTAATTTTTTGAATTTTTAATGTTAATAATTGGATTAATTTATTATCTCTTCGCATTACAGAATCTCATTCTATTTTTTCATAATATAATTAAAAATCATTCTTTTATACAGAATGCAATAACAAATTTTTTTAAACTAATCCATTTAATAGTTAATATACAAATTATATTATGTAATAAGCCCTTACTTAACATTTTTATCTATTAAATAACCATTTTAAATATTTACTATATAAAATTTTTGTGTATAATTAAATATACATTCTGTTAATAGGAATGCCTTGTATAATAATATTTATTTTTGGAGGTTACCATGGAAAATTCTAACTATTCGCCTAAATATCCCCTTCATACACTAAGTAATGCTTTAGATATACTAAATTACATTGCTCAGTACCCTGAAAGCGCTGGTGTAACCATAGCCACACTAAGTAAAAATCTTAAAATGAGTAAAAGCAGTATCCATAGAATTTTGGATACACTCTTATCTTATGGATTTGTTGAAAAACATGGTAACACAATAATCAATTATCGGCTTAGCTGGAGTGCTTACAAAGTCGGGAAAAGTGTACCAAAGTATCATACACTAAATTCAAGTAATTATATTTCAATTCTAGAAGAGCTTTCATCCTTTACAGGCAAAACGGCAACTCTCAACATAATTAGCGACTGCAGCACAATAATTATGTACAAAATAGATCCAAATAACAGTATACCGTCACAAGCATTTTTAGGGCAGCATAACCCTTTATATGCCACTGCCAGCGGAAAGCTTTTCATGTTAAACTTTAGTATTGATGAAATACGAATGTATTTTAAAAATGTTCCAATAAAAAAATATACATCTAATACTATTCTTAATTATATAGATTTTCTTGATGAACTAAACGATGTAAAATGTAATGATTATGCATTTGACAACTGTGAATTTTCCGAAGACAAAGTATGTATAGCCATGCCAGTAAGAGATTACACACGAAAAATAGTTGCCACTATAAGTATAAGTGCAACTCCACAAGAAACATCCACTGATGAGCTATTAATATTCGCCCCAAAACTTAGAAACGCTTGTGAAACCCTTTCTTCTTTTTTGGGTGCATAATTAGATTAATAAACAGCAAAACACTCCCTCCGTAGAAAAATTTCGATGTGATCCCAAAAGTCAGATTTTATTGCGTAGTAGCTTAACTGCTACGCAATTATTTTATGCAGCTAAGCGGCTGAGCATATATTCTACTCGGCCCATCCATCCTATCCTCTCTTTAATTCGTTCCTCGTTATAATACTTTATTTATTTTCAATTGTCTCTTTCAGTTGCTGTAACTATACTAAACTCACCATAATACATTTCTTCTTTCATAATTCAGAGGAAGTTTTCCATTACTGAATTATCATGGCAGTTTTCTTTGCAAGACATACCAAGAAATTTCAAAAAAATAGAGGCACCCCTAAATGGAGTGCCCAAATCATCATATTTGCATACTATATTTTAGCTTTTTTACTGGAATCCAAATTTCACTTCTGTATTTTGGATTATCAGTATTCTTACTCAAGTAAATTCAATATATTTTATGAACTGCATAAACAGATTGCTATATGAGTACCTTACTCATTTTTCAATATTTGTATAAATATAATTAGAAGAAATAATTCCTAAATTCTTCATTTGAACTTCTGTAAATTCTATACCCCTTTTTCATAGTTTCTTTTCTAAGATATTAAAAGTCAGCTTCTGAACTAAAGAACGATTTTCCTCAAATCAATCGCCGTCTGTCATTTTTACCATTTTAACGATTAAGGTAAAAAACGATTAGGCTCTTGCAAAATTTTATGAAACATAAGGTTATACTGCATATTAGGGGCATTTAATCCGCAGGTTCTCAATCCTCCTTTTACTCCAAACTCTTCTCGAATTAGCTTTTCAACAAAGTCGGAATACATTTGAGGAAACTCTTGGATTACCTCAATTTTGTGATTTTGCCCTACCCTAAGCAGATTCATATCCCTAATCACATGGTGTTCTTCGCCACGAACAGTCACATTGCCTCCGGGACCTTTAAAACTCACTAATCCAGATTCCAATGCCTTGATTACAGCCTCAGTATCGGTGCTACCCGCAATTTCCACCGCCTTTTTATAAAGATAAACAGATGTATAAGCTGTTTCAGCGTCAAATTCAATGTAACGCACCTTGTCAATTCCAAATTTATTTCTTAGCTTATTTGTAAACGCTTTCGCCGCTTCAGTTTGCAATTCTTCTATGTAAGAACTCATAAAATAAACATTATTCATAACTGGTGGCTCAAATATTTTATGTAAATAGGATAAGCCAATTCCTATAGTAGAAACAATAGGAATACTCCTTATCCCTTTTTCATACCACTGCTTATAAAAATTATTTTGGTTTTTACTAACACAAAACGAAAGAATAGCATCGGGGTTCACATCTTTTATATTATCAATTGTTACGTCAAAATTTGATTTTGAGGCATAAAAATACTCTATAGCAATAACTTCTCCACCAAGTTTTTCAATATAATACTTTGCGCTTTCGGCTGAAAGTATGCCGTAATTATAATCTGATGTTATGATATAGAATTTTTTAACATTGTTCTGATACAAATAGTTTAACATAGGATAAAGATTTTGTTCTGGTGCTGCTGATATACAAAAAGTATAATGATCCGCAAGCCCACCTTCATACAAAGCTTCAAAAAAGTAAAGGGTCTTCGTTTTGTCAGCTACTTTCCTAATTTCTTCTCTTGCTGACGAAATTTGTCCACCCATAATTACATCTGCTTGATGTACTTCCATTAATTCCCATGCCATCTCTGAACATAAAGAGGTATCCGAATTGAAATCTCTAAATAAAAGTTCAACCTGTTTTCCTCCAATACCTCCATTAGAATTTATCTCTTCTACAGCCAATTCATAAGCCAATTGTCTACAAGGTGCAATTGAAGCGTAATCTCCCGATGAAGCACCTATGGTTCCAATAACAATTTTATCTTTTTTATTCTCGCCATTTTTCCCTGTTACATCTGCAAGCTTGACCATGCTTTTAGGAAATTTAATCGTAACAACGCAGCCTTTATTTATTTTTCCAAAGATTTCGATTGTACCTTCAAAACGGTCCACAATTTTCTTTACCGTTGCAAGGCCTATACCGTACCCACCAAAATCACTTTCATCATGAATTCTCTCAAACATTTCAAATATGCCTGAGGCATATTTCATTTCAAACCCCGCTCCATTATCTTCAAAACAAAAACTCACAGAGTCATTCTCTTCATAGGTATACACCTTGATTTTTGCATTAAATGTATTTTTTGTAAATTTAACACTATTTGAAAGTATATTTACAATCATTTGCCGAATCAAAAATTCGTCACCAATAATATCTGGCAATTCCAACACTTCAAGTTCTAAATTTCTACTTGGATTTGACCTTGCCAGACCATCGAAGCATTTTGTAAGCAAAGGTTTCAATTGTATTACGTTTCGATCTAGTATTTTTTGACTAGCTTTGGAGTATTCAACAAAGTTTTCTATCATCTCAATCATTTTGCTACAAGTTTGATGAATTGACTTTAAATCTTCTACAGATTCAGGCAGCAATAGCTCTCCACTATCTTCTTCAATAAATTTTGTATATAAATCAACTTCTCTAATAGGCTCTTTAAGTTCATGGGAAACCACATAGAAATATTCTTCAACATCCGAATACGCTTGCCTGATTTCTTTCGCACTGCTCTCTTTCAGCTTTTCAATCTGTTCTTTCAGACCTTCAATTTCAATTTTCAGTAATTCTACATTCAGCTCCTCGTTGTTTCCCACAGACACTACCCCTTTAAATCTTCTATTATATCAAAGCACTTTTTCCCACAAACACAAAAATAAAAACACTAATAAATATAGAACAAACACATTATACCACCAATATTCAAAAACCTCTAATATATTAAAAATGGATAGGTTGAAAATCTGTAAAGAATTCAACCCTCCACTTTATGTGAGCAATAACTTTAAATCCATGGTATACATTCAATTACAGCAGCTACGATTACTGTACTAAGGGCCATAGAAATAACGTTTCCTACTGTTCCATGAATATATTCTGGCTTATTCCGATTTGCAAATTCAGCCAATGGTGCTCCAATCAATGCGCCCAACACACTGGAAATAATAATAATAGGCATTGTTGCACCAAACATTAAAATGCACGCCGGTGCTGTGCAAACAACAGGCACATAAGTTGCATACCAACCTAACTCAACATATTTATTTGTATATAGATAAACCCCTAATCCTCCACTAATGAATTGTGATAAAATGATGGCAGGCAACATCATTGCGCCACCCGTGGCTAATTCGGGGTTAAATATCCATTCAATACACACACCTACCAATAAAAAAACTGCTACAATATCGTTGCCATAAAACAAAGGTTCTGTTAAATCAGCAATTGTTCTTCGCACAAGCCAAGAAGCACTATAATAATTTTCTTTCGGCGCATTCGTGTTATTTACGGACTTCACTGGTACTTTCTCCATCCATGGAATCACATAGCATATACATCCAGCTACAATACCGACAAGTGCCATAGCCAAAACATTATTTACAGCTCCCGGTATATTCCAAGACCTAGTTACAGATGATATCCAACTCGCAACAGGTGTGCAGATAGCTCCACCAATAAAAGAAACTGTAATCAAATTTTTAATGCTTGGGCCATATAAAAGAAGCATCGAAGCAGGAACGCTCACCAAAACAACAAATGTAGGAACCCAAGTCATTCCTGTTTCAAACAAATATAAATATCCAAAAATATACTCTGTAAATAAAAGTGAGAGAACTTGCGATGCAAATATCCACGGCCATATATTTGCATTACCATAACATATTTCAAACCCTGCATATTTTGACTTGCGCACACTTAACTGCCAAGCAACAGTCCCACCGATTAAAAGAAATGTAGAGGATATAGCTCCCGCATAGAAATTGGCTTCCGTGAAATTCATTAAGAACCATTGAATCTGGCTAGAAGCTGTATCTATAGTTGAAATAACTTGGTTATAGGAAGGCGTTATATTCATATTTGGTACTGATTTAAGAAAAAAATAAATGGCAAAACCGATAAAAATGGTTCCAAGCAAACCAGAAAAAGAACCGAACCGCTGTTTATATGAGACCGTTTCAAAGTCCGTGTAAACTCAAAAAACTGATATAAAAATTTGATCATTCTTTATGGGCAAGGCCATTTTTTGTGGTTCTTGCCCATATTTGTATTATAAAACTGTTTTTTGGGTTGTCAAGAAAAACTCCC
>JAYFNB010000028.1:0-1541 GCA_034933685.1 Lachnospiraceae bacterium
TGCTCTTTTTGCCTTCCAGATAATCCTTGACCGCAGATAGTTTTTGTTCATATGTCTTTCCTTTTTGTGGCATAAAAATGCTCCTCCTTAAAGCAAACAGTTTTATTATTTTAACTGTCTACCATAAGGGGAGCATATCACTTTGTCAACGAGGGCTTCTATTTTTATGTCATTAAAAACTTAAAATATTTTGAAAAACCTATTGACAAATAATATTAATAGAAGTAGAATAAAGCATATAAAACAAGTAGGTATTCTATGTAATGTTTTTATAAAAAAAGGGGAATAATTATGTTTACTTTAACAAAAAGAAAATGTGGTTACAGCACCTGTCGATGTTGTACCAATTTTTAAACTTAAAATAAATTTAGAGTAACTGTTACTAAGATGTCCATATTAATGTGAGGAGTGTATTTATTATGAAAACTTATAAAATTACTGATTTAATTGGCAACACACCATTAGTTGAACTTTCAAACTACGAAAAGGATTTTAATTTATCTGCAACAATTTTAGGAAAACTTGAATATTTTAATCCAGCTGGAAGTGTAAAAGATAGAATTGCAAAAGCAATGATTGATGATGCTGAAGCTAAAGGATTGTTAAAAAAGGGAACTGTTATTATTGAACCTACAAGCGGAAATACAGGCATTGGTCTTGCCTCTGTTGCAGCAGCAAGCGGATATCGCATAATTTTAACAATGCCAGAAACAATGAGCATTGAAAGAAGAAATCTTTTAAAAGCATACGGTGCAGAGCTTGTTCTTACCGAAGGTGCGCAAGGCATGAAAGGTGCAATCGCCAAGGCACAGGAACTTGCCATTGAAACAGAAAACAGTTTTATACCAAGCCAGTTTACTAATGACGCAAATCCAAAAATTCATAGAGAAACCACTGGTCCAGAAATTTGGGATGACACAGACGGAAAAGTTGATATTTTTGTTGCAGGTATAGGTACAGGTGGCACAATTAGCGGAGTTGGTGAATATTTGAAATCCAAAAATCCAAATGTAAAAATTGTTGCTGTTGAGCCTGCCAGCTCACCTGTACTTTCCAAAGGCACACCAGGTCCTCATAAAATTCAAGGTATTGGTGCAGGCTTTGTTCCAGAAACTCTTAACACCTCAATATATGATGAAATTATCGCTGTTGAAAATGATGATGCCTTTGCAACAGGCAAAACTATAGCGCAAAAAGAAGGTATTCTTGTGGGAATTTCCTCGGGTGCAGCCGTATTTGCTTCAACCGAACTTGCAAAAAGGCCTGAAAACAAAGGCAAAATTATTGTTGCACTGTTACCTGATACTGGTGAGAGATATTTATCTACACCTATGTTTTCAGAATAAATCTTAAATGATATGTTATTAAAAACGCATATATTTGTTAAAGCAAATCTTTGAGGGAGTATCCCAAAGTTTGTGTAAACCTCTAAACTGATGTAAGATAAAATTACTCAGTTTGGAGGTTTATTTTATGGCGAAAAGACGAAGAAACGAATCCCCTGAAAGACAGGCTTTACGTGAAATGGTTAGTGGATATCT
>JAYFNB010000029.1:0-10925 GCA_034933685.1 Lachnospiraceae bacterium
AGATATCCACTAACCATTTCACGTAAAGCCTGTCTTTCAGGGGATTCGTTTCTTCGTCTTTTCGCCATAAAATAAACCTCCAAACTGAGTAATTTTATCTTACATCAGTTTAGAGGTTTACACAAACTTTGGGATACTCCCATTCCTTGAGTATAGGCAATCTCTCCTTTAAATTATTGTCCAAAAATATGTTGCCTTTCCATTAGGCTCTAGAGGGACTCCAGAAGGAGTAACGAAGAATCCTCAGAGAGATACGGGTATCGAAGAGTCCATGCATTATTAGGCAAAGAAGGCATCCGCGTTTCAGAAAAAATAGTACGGAAAATCATGTCTGTGTGTGAATTAAGAGTTAAAGATAAACGCAAGAATAGGTACAGCTCATATAAGGGTGAGATTACACCCGCAGTTCCCAATGCTATTGAGCGAGATTTCCACACTAATGCACCAAATCTTTAATGGCTTACTGACATAACTGAGTTTGCTATTCCTGCGGGAAAGGTATACCTGTCACCCATAGTTTATTGTTTTGACAGGATGCTCCCTGCATGGAAAATCAGCAAAACACCTGATGCACGCCTGTTCAACAGCATGTTGGATGATGCGATTGGTACTTTGAGCAATAAGGAACATCCATTGATACATACAGACCGAGGTTGCTACTATCGATGGCCAGGTTGGATATACCGAATGGATAATGCCGGTCTCCAGCGGTCCATGTCAAAGAAAGGCTGTTCTCCAGATAATTCAGCCTGCGAGGATTCTTCGGACGCTTGAAAAATGAGATATTCTACAACCACAACTTGCAAGAGGTAACAATATAGCAGTTTATAGTAATCCTTAATGAGTACCTTACACGGTACAATGAAACAAGCATTAAAATATCACGTGGAAATATGAGTCCATTGGAGTACCGGCGAAGCCTTGGATTAGCTGCCTAACCTGTCCAAGATACGTCCGAACCTCTGGCCCCGATAAACCAATTTGAATTTAAATGCTTGTTAATAATTTTCCCTCTTTATTGAACTCTAGCTGAAAGGGTTCATCGTTCAACAACTCTATATTGCAATTTAACCTTGCTTCTTTCATCATTACCTCAGATATTAGAATATTCTCTATTTCTAATGAGTTCTTAATAATTATAATTCTTGGGTTGTCGTAATCAATATTTAATGCACTTGCAACGCAAGTTTTCATAACCTCTTCTTGACTATCCACAATAATCGGTATCCTAAATGCCGTAGGGTCATAACTAGTTATAAAGTTAGGATATGTATCATCGAAACTTACTTTATCAAAAAATTTTTTTGTTGCCAAGTCCGCACGCCCCATACCAGTTGCATTGCCATGAGATTCAGCACTTAAGTCAAAAATACCTATTCTCTGTGCATTAATTCCCATTTTAAGCTTTGAATTCACACTTCTTCCCACAATATTAGGGTCCATTCCTGCGCCAGTAAAATTTTTGCCTAATGTTCCCACAATAAGAACGTCGCAATTATCAAACCATATCCTTCCCATACAGTTTTTTGCTTTAATTAGTAACTTAGGTTCTTCCTCAATAATCTCTTTATCGGTTAATACTTTTATATCACATGTTTTATCAAAGGCATTTTCTAGCAAGGCAATTCCCATAATAATATTTGTATTTTTTATAACCTCCCTGCCATTTAACCCAATGCGCTGTGCCATATTATCATCTCCTTTAGAGTGACACATATAGGCACCATATTGTTTTCCTAATCCAATGGTAAGCATTTTCATTAAACCACTTTCATAATCCCCTTGGAAACTTGTATGGGCTTTAATACGGTTAAGAACAATAATTCCATCACATTCATAAGCATTTTTGTCAATACAAACATCAAAACTTTCCATATCTTCGATAGTCTCTACATGACCTACTTTAACAGTTTCCATTGAAGATAAAATACTACAGCCCATACTATCTTCAGTAATACCTAAACTTTTTAATATTTCAATTTGCCCTTGCGCTGTTGCACCACCGTGACTTCCCATTGCAGGTACTAAAACTGGATATGCACCTAATGCCTTGATATGCTCTACAATAACTTTTGTTACAAACGTCATGTTCGATACCCCACGGCTACCACAAGTAATGCAAATCCTTTGACCCTTTTTTATCTTTCCTCTTATACTGTCTTTCTCAAACCCATTAAATAATATTTCTAGAATCTGTGACTGACTTAGTTCTGTGTCATCAAATTTTTGATGTGCCCTTACAAATTTAGGTAAATTTATATGATTGACAAGATTAGTAATACCTGACATTGTAAAACCTCTATTCATGATTTTAGTAATAATTATATTGCCTTTGCCGCTCCAGATGGGAATAATGCCAATACCGCCTCTGCCATACTAAGGCTAATTTCATCCAAAGATTTATTTTCTTTAAAAGCTTCTAAAAAAGCCCTAAATGCTGCACTTGCTTCAACATATGGTCCCGGCACATTTATAATGACAGTGTTCTCTATTTTTCCACATAGCAACTTTGTCCACATATGACCATTTTTTCCATAAATCTCATGAGAAGCATGTTCATCTAGGTACTTTTCTAGTGCTGAATGAGTAAAATCTTTTCCTAAAGATTTACTGAAACGATGACCTCCTCCACTTCCTCCAATTAAAACAATTAAATCAGGGCTTCTTTGAACTATTTCATCGATTTTATTTAAAATAGTGTTTTCTTCATCTACAATTGGACATAGCCTGCTTACTTCTGCTTCAGGGTATTCACAAATTATCTGCTTCATAATTTCTGGTGCATCCAAATCTAATACAATCCCTTTTTTTATTTCATCTCCGGTTGGTAAAATATAAAATGATTTCATCAGAATTTAATCCACCTCTCCATTGCACAGTTAGACCTTGGCTCTTTTGGAATCCCATTAAAATCAACCTCAACAATTCTTTCACTGCACTCCATTTTTGTTAAGTCTGTCAAAGTTATTCCATCTGCTAATACTATACTTTTTATGATACCATCTTCATCTTTTCTAATTTGCTCAGGCTCAACATCATAAATGTCCATTTCAATATTCTCGCCGGTTACACCTATAACCCTCACAAATGTGTGAAGTTTGTCTATCAGTATTTCTTCAAGCTGTTTTGTATTTAGCCCCTTTACTTTTAACCCTAAAATTTTCATAACCAGCTTATCTGCATGTGCAATTATAAATTCATGATTCATATAATCAGCCCCTGTAAATTTTAAATTATGCCTCCTTATTGTATAAAATAAGGAGGCTCATTTTTATAGTTCAATATAACAAATCTTAACAATATCTTTTACTTTAAATATCTTCCCATCAGATATACCTGGTACAATTTCATCTGCCCTGGCAATCACTTCTTCACGTGAAAGCTTTTCTGACGGTTCTTCAAGCCAACTGCGTGTAATTCCTACACTTGCTAATTCCACCCACGCTCTTTCTTCTATATTATCGAAAGCAATTGGCGTTCCCAGGGCTTTGGCTATGGACAATACTGCCGGCGAACACCCTAAATCTTTGCCTGGCAAAAGTCCTATTTCAAGTGCACGAATTGTATATTCAGCCAGTGTGGATTTACGCCCAGCAATGGCTGGATAGTCACTTTTTACTGTCTTTGCATATTCTCCCGAGTTATGTGCAGTTTTTCCAGCACCATATGCGCGGTCGAATATACGTCCATATGTTTCGAACACAACCATACCAATGCCAACAGAAACTTCAGGACCTGAAAGCCCAATAAGAACTTCCCCATCCTTCATTATTTCAAGAGCACCATACGCAGGAATTAAAACTTCTGTCATGTCAACAACGTCCATAACTTCAGAGCCCGTATTGTTGTTTGCAATTCTTCCAGTAATGGTTTGGGTTTCATTGTGCGGGACTCTCGGCCACCTATCCTCAAAATTAGGCCCTCTGTATAATTGTTTACCGCAGTAAGCACTAATTGAATCCCATTGTTTCATGTGTGGCTCTTCTTCAAGCAATTTTATTGAATATGGCCTTTCAGAAACTTGCAAAAATCCGAAATCACGGTTTATCATTCCATAATCTATTGAAGCAAACGCAACAATCGCAAAGTCAACTACAATACCATCACTGGTTACAGTAATTGAATCCATATCAATAATGTCAATTGCTGCCGATTCTTTAAAGTTCTTGGCAATAACTTCACATGCTTCACGATATGATAACCCGGCTGCAAAAACATCCTTTTTATCCACAAATATTAAATTTATGGGAATTCTGCCTTCAGCAGCTCCCTTAGGTACTAATTTATATTTCAACCTTTTCATTGTTATCCTCCTCAAATATTTGTTTTCTATAAACATGATTAATCATAAGATACTCTTCTATCATCAACTTCTTCAGAATCATGATAATAACATTCAGGTGCAGGAGTCGTAATAAACATGCTTTCCAGAATTGTTTTTTTGCTTGTTCCGTCTTTTTGTATTCCTTTAATCACCACAGTGTGAATTGTTTCCGGAATTTGGGGTAATACAGTTATTTCCACTTTTGCAACATTTGGGTCTCCTGTAATTTCTATAATTTCTTCCTCAATACGTCCAACTCTCAATGATGCTAACTTCGCACTTTCCATATTTTCAAGACCACGAAGTTCCACTTCTGTTTCTTTTCTAATTTTTTTACCTGCATCAATTATTTTTTGTTTAAAATCTGGTAGCTTTGTATGCATTAGTCTCATGGTAAACCTCCCCTTCATCTATACTTTAATAATTTTAAATTTTTAAACTTGCCCTTTTCAATGAATTCATGTCATCAGAAAAGGGCAATTTAATTCATTAGATATTAATTTGGTGTATGTTCCTTTATTTCTTAAGCCTTTATTTCTGCTCTACACCATTATATTGCTCCGAAAAAAAAGCTTTATCTTTATCAGTTGGTCCTTTATATGTAAGTTTAGAAACAAAATAAAGCAAAATAACAGATACCGGAATGGCAAATATTGCACTTGCAATACCATTAATTGGTTTTCCCGCAAACTCATTAACAAGTGTTATTACTGTACCAGATACTATGGATGCAGTTGCTCCTTCCTTTGTAACTCCCTTCCACAGCAAAGCAGCAAAAAGTGCTGGCGTAATAGCAGATGAATAAAGAGCGTATACATAGGTTTGAATTGCAAGAACATCTGGAAAGAAACGACACATTACAAATGCAACTAAAGCAAAAATTATAAGACATGCACGAATATACCAAATTTTTCTTTTTTCTGTTGCATTTTTATCAACAAAAACCAACCATAAGTCCATAACACCACTTGTTGTAGCAGAGAGTAAATATGAATTTGCTGTTGTAAGAATAAGTGCTGCACCACACGCTACCATCAACATACCAACTACTGGTGAAACCTCTGCTGCATAAGTAAAGAAAAGCAAACTAGCCTGTAAGTCTGGGTATTGAACTCTAAGTACCCAGCCTAATGTTGATGAACAAATCATAACCGCTAAAATTATGATAACGAAAATGAATAGTGCTTTTTTTAGAGTTTTATCATTTTTACCTGATGAAAGTCTCTGAATGAAGTTCTGGTCACCAATAATATTCATTGTTCCGCCAAATGTAAGTGCTATCCACGCTAATGCTGGCATATTGCCTATAGGAAATGAAGTTGTACCCTCAGCGGCTCTTGCAGCAACTCCTTCAAAACCACCCATTGAACCAGTTGCAGTAGAAAGAGCAATAGCCATTGCAAACACTACAAATACAGCACTAATACAGTCTGTAACCGCAACACTTCGCATGCCACCCATTAATGCAATAGATGTAATAATAATTACGCCAACTACCATCGCTAAATCTATGTTCATACCTGTACAAACATAGATTGCATTACCAAATGCCTTAAACTGGTAAGAAGCCGTTCCTACATAAGCAAGAACAATTACCACCGCACTAAAGTATTTTGCAAAACTGCCATATCTATCTTCAAAAACACTTCCTACCGTCATTGCTCCACGCCTATTAACTCTTTTTGCAACCACAAATAAAAGTAAAGGCGCAAGACATGAAAAGAAAGTATAGCCTAACGCTGGAAAAACTCCGTAGTCGGCACCAACTGCTAAACTACCACCTGTAATAGTACCTCCACCAACCCATGTAGCAGCCATTGTTCCACCCAATACTATTGGTCCTAATTGACCTCCTGCAAGAAGCATATCTTTTGTATCTTTTGCAGGGTTTCTTTTACTGGCTAAAGCACCTACCAATACTACAACACCTATATATACAACAACTGCACTTAATAATAGCCAATTTATACTCATAACAAACTTCCCCTTCCTTAAAAAATATCATTTCATAATCATACATTAAGGATAATTGTACTTTGTAAATAACAAGTGTTTTACAAATTTTCGAGTAAATATAATTGATTGGTATCAACGTGGTGTCAACTCTATAGCGAAACACCTGAGTCTTGAAAGTTATGCTTCGTTTTCTGCATCTGTCATGGCCATGCCCTTAAGTATCAATGCCAAAGTTTTCAAATCCCCACAAAGGATGTCTTCTTTATCATCAACTGGTCTGATAATGCCTTGTCTGTTAACCCAAATGGTTCGATAACCCAGTTTATTCCCAGGTACAACATCATACTTGAACCCAAAACCAGCATGCATCATTTCATCTACACTTAGACCAAGTCTTTCTCTTGAAAGATCAAACCCAGCTGTATGCGGCTTATAGCAACCTGCCATTTCTGCTGTAACAATGTCATCAACTTCGATGCCCGCATTTTTTAAGCAAGCACTAATAATATCATTGTCTGTATTTGTAAGAGCAACAAATTTTGTAAATTTTCTTATTTCTTTAATTGCTTCTACAGAATCTGGAAATGATTTCCAATATGACATAGAATTTGAAAATTCAATACAATCTTCTTCTGAAAACTTAAACCCAAACTCTTCACAAGTAAGCACAAGTGTATCATAAAGCACTTTGCGATATGGTTTATATTCTTGAATATATTCAAATTGTATCTCTTCCCATCTTTGCTGTACTGTTTTAGAGTCCACACCTGTTATGTTGTATTTTGCCATTAAGTTTTTGAAGAAGTTTTGAATTTCACCCTCCCAGTCAATTACCGTTCCAAAAATATCAAATGTAATGGCTTTTGGCACCAATTTGCTCAAAATAATATCCCCCTTCGAATTTAAATACTAAATAACAATAAAATATTTAAAAGTGCAGCTCCATACGTATTGAACTTAATTTAATTATAATTATTTTTATCAATTAGTAAAACGACACTTTTAAATCATTATCATGCCAATTACTCATAAATTGTTAATAATAAATAAGCACATCTTAATTTGCAGTACCAATCCAAGCCATCTTTTGTTGAATTTTAATAATAAAAATGAATACAATCGAATAAAAATTATTTCAATTCTTTTTGCCACTATAATTCATAACGTAGTATTTATATCGGTATAACTGAGAACCAAATCATTGCCACCCGTTCAACGGGTGGTTTGCTCTGACCCTATAAGGGTCTGTTACCGGCCAGCTGCCATTAAAATCACCTTTCATTTCGTTGATATAGTAGCTTGAACACTTCTATTCTAATGGAAAGGTGATTTTTTTGTATAACAATTGATGCGCACCCGCATAGCGTGTGGTTTTTTGACTTAGCACTCTTTGTGAACTCATCCTGGCTAAAGCCACAATTAATAAAAAAGCAGAAAACAAATTTAAAATTTGCCTCTGCTTCTTATCACAATTTTAATTATACTCTTCTAAAAAACTAATAGCTTCTAAAAGCTTTTCCTTTGTTACAATATATGGTGTGTTATGAATATCCTCAACATCAAGGCACTTATCCATAACTTTATCTAACTCGCTATACTTTACCTCAATATCCTCTAGCTTCGTTGGTAACCCTATAGATTTATAAAATGGATATAGTTCTGTAAGTTGCTCCATTTGATTATCATAAATTAATAACAACAGAACGCCATAAGAAACAACTTCTCCATGCAAATGATTTTTTTCAATTTGTGGTAGAACAGTCATTCCATAAAACAATGAATGGGCAATACTTGAATTTAATGTAACGTTAATAAGCCCAGAAACCAGACCTGTCGTAACAATTACGCATAAACAAATTTGCTCAAGTTCAAAACTTGCCACATGCTTTTCACAATCTTCAAGTGCCTTATGCCCATATTTGATAAGAGGTTTATAACACATCTTTGCCATCTCTACGCCCAAAGCTTCTCCGTGTTTTAATTCTTTACCTCTCGAAGCCAAAGATGTTTCAAAATGTTTACTCATGGTATCCCCAATACCCGTCCATAAATAAGTTTTTGGTGCATTTGCAATCACTTGCGTATTAATAAATATATGTAATGCTGGTTTCCCTGTTCCATAAGTTTCTCTCATTACGCCACTAGGATAATACATAATAGCCTCGGAAGATGCAGCAGCGCATGTTCCGGCTATTGTGGGAAAAGTAAAAATTGGTTTTTGGGTTAAACAGGCTACATACTTACAAGTATCTAACGCTTTCCCTCCTCCAAAAGCAAAAATCATCTCAGCCTCTTTAAATTTGTCTAAATTCATAATGGTTTCCGCATTTTCAAAGGAGGCCTCTCCACCATACCAAGCATATTGAATAATTTCTATTTCACTATTCTTCAATGCTTCTTCAACGATAGGTTTTGCCGCTGCCAATGCACGCTTGCCGCCAATAGCAATTGCTTTTTTACCATATGTTCCACATATTTCCGGCACTCTCTCGAAAGCATTAGTGCCAACTGTATAGTTTGGAAAAAATTGCTCATTAAATCTTGCTTTACTGTGTTCCACAATAACTCCTTCTTTCTAAATATGGCTTTAAATTTACCTTGAAGTTCTTTATAAAACCTATTATAATTAAAATTATCTAACAGTAAAACGTCAATTTTTAATGCTAACCATGTCAAATCAACATATTTATTCCTATAGGAGGATAAACTATGGATTCAACTTTTTTAAAAATATTAGTAGAAATTGCAAAATTCAGTAATATTACAAAAGCCGCAAATAATTTGGGCTATACACAAAGTGGATTAAGCCATACTTTAAACAGAGTTGAAGATGATATGGGTTTTAAATTATTTTTACGTTCGAAAAAAGGCGTAACTTTAACAGAAGAAGGTTCCGCTCTATTGCCTATTGCAAAAGAAATTGTTACTAATATGGAAAAGTTACACGAAACAATTACAAGTATCCAAGGTTTAGAGCAAGGTAAAATAACTATAGGTTCTTTCACCAGCATTTCTATGAACATTTTGCCAAGCATTTTAATGGCTTTTAGCAGAGATTATCCTGGTATTAAAATAGAACTAATGGAAGGTTCTGTAACGGAAATACAAGAATGGATTATGGATAGAACTATAGATATTGGTTTCACAAGTCTTCAAGATAATGATGAATTCGAGTATACAGTTTGGTTTGATGACCCTCTTTTGGCAATTGTGCCTAAGGATTATGAAAACCGTAACAACAATTTTTTTGATATTAAGGAATTTGAAAACCACCCTTTCATTATGCCTGCAACAGAAAGAGGATATGATTATGATATTGAGAAAATAGTAGAAAAACATGGTCTTAACCTTAATGTAAAATTATCTTCAAAAAGTGACATGGCTATTATTAAACTGGTTGCCAGAGGACTTGGCTTTACTATTCTTCCTGAATTGATTACTCTAGGTAACACTAGTGCAGTTAAAGCATTACCTATTTTGCCATACTCCTGTCGAAAACTTGGCATGGGATCAACTTCCATAAGAAATTCCTCTCCTGCCACTAAAAAATTTATTGAATATACGAACTTGATAATTCAAGAAAGAAAAATAAAGATGTATTTATAATCTATATTATGATATCATTTTTTGCTTTTAAGACGAAAATAGATAGAATATTATTTCTATTGTCTTAAAAGTAAATTTAAAAACTAAAACTACCTATGGGGTAAACTTTTGCCAACTACCTGTTGGAATAACCTTCATTTTTCAGCTTGATATTATGTCCTTCACAATTAAATTTGACACTCCTCTGCACACGCATGTAGATTATGTCACTACCTATACATATAGATGCCCCTGTGGAAAACAAGATGATTAATACGTGTTGGATAGAATTGATTTCGGTGCAAGCGTAGGTTTTGCAAATTTATTTAGAAATGTAAGTTTGGCTTTTATTATGACTTCACCTCTTCATCTTATTGGTTGTATTGCTGCGGGGGCATTCGCTACTATATATTATGATTTTATGGATACTTCTCCTTATTCTACAGCTGTATCATATAAAGATTGGGTTTATACACATTATAATGGATATTATGTTACGCCTACAAGGGTTGTAGAAGAGCATAGCGTATATTTATGGCCATTAGAAAATTATGAGCAAAAGACAAACAATATTTATTGTTATTATAGAAAGTATCTAGGTTAATGGGAAATTATAATATTTTTTTAAAAGAAATAAAAGAATATTAATATGTATATTATGCAAATACTTTTTGATTTTGTTTACTTTCTGTATCCAAAATATACTGAGACTGGATTTATACTTTTGGGCGGATTTGTGCTACTATTGTAGTTGAAACTATAAAAACACTGTATAATTTGAGGTCATTCAAATACTAACAAAAAAGTGAATTGCTGGAAAAAAAGAAGTATTTTGGTGTATGGATAAAATGAAAATGACCAGTTCGTTTAATAAAAAAGAGGATGGTGTGGTCTATTAACACAATACACGTATATGGCGGGGAGTATCCCAAAGTTTGTGTAAACCTCTAAACTGATGTAAGATAAAATTACTCAGTTTGGAGGTTTATTTTATGGCGAAAAGACGAAGAAACGAATCCCCTGAAAGACAGGCTTTACGTGAAATGGTTAGTGGATATCT
>JAYFNB010000030.1:0-26032 GCA_034933685.1 Lachnospiraceae bacterium
AAGGATATTATGTATCGACAGTAGGTTTAAACGAAGCAACAATAAAAAAATACATTCAGGAACAGGAAAGCCATGATATAGCAATGGATAAACTGAGTGTCAAAGAGTATAAAGACCCCTTTAAGGGGTAGCTGGTATTAAAAACACCCTTTTAAGGGTGGCAACGAGTCAAGGGCTATAGGGCTTGAACAAAGTGAAAGCCAGCGTCTTTAGGCGCTGGCCGGTAACAGACCCTTATAGGGTCAGAGCAAACCACCCGTTGGACGGGTGGTCATGATTGTAACTTTATACAATGATACAAGTTTAGGGAATTTTTGTGTTATATAAAGCGTAATGGAATAAAATGTTAAAAATTAGGTAAGAAGGTAGTCAGTTTTTTTTAAGAATTTACATGTATAATGAAGGTAAGCAAAGCTTATTATTTATTATTAATTTTATGAGGTGGGAAAATGAAGGTTACAAAAAAGAAGATAGTTATTGGCGTAATTGCAGTGGGTATAGCAGTTGGGGTTGGGGTTCATTTTAAGACAAAAAAAGCGTCAGCAAATGCAGGAGTAATGGTAAGTACAAAGGCAGTTGAGGTAAAAGAAATTGAAGAACTTCTTTCTTTAAAGGCACCATTGGAAGGAACAGAAAGTATTGAAGTTGTAAGTAGAATGCATTACAAGATACTGTCAATAGATGTGAAAGAGGGAGATTTGGTTAAAAAAGGGCAGGTTTTAGCGGTTCTAGATTCTTCTACATTGGAAGATGAAATTGCAAAACTTAACGATGAGTTAGAACTTATGAAAATAGAGACCGCTGAAACAGATGCGGATAAAGATATATCTTTGGAATTGGCAAAAGCCAAATTGCAGAATAACCTTGAAGAAGAACAACGAAACTATGAATTAGCTATAGAAAAACTTGAGGACGCAAAAAAAGATTTTGAAAATATTACTGTTCTAAATAAAGCAGGTGCCGCTAGCAACGATGATTTAGACAAAGCTAAGATGAAAGTAAATGAGGCACAGAAAGATGTAGATAAGTTTAACGTTGAAAACGGAAAGGTAGTTGCAAAGGATACAGACTTGCTTGATATAAATAGTTCTGAATTATCTGCTTCGAAGGCTGCAAGAACGAAGAAGATTGAAATTGCAAAAAAGGATTTAGAAAGAAAAAAGAAAGATCTAGAAGACTGTAAGATTAAAAGCACTATTGACGGGACGGTAACAAGGGTAAACTCCAAGGTTGGACGTTTCGCAGATGAGGTAGACAATAATACCAGCAAGCCCTTGTTTGTAATTGAAAACATTGATAACCTTAAAATGATAGTAAATGTAAGCGAGTACGATATTGATAAAGTTGCAATCGGGCAACTTGTTAAAATAAATGCAGATATATTAAAAGGCGAAGAGGCAGAAGGTGTTGTGTCTAGAATTTCTCCAACGGGTGAGGCGAAGAGCCAAAGTACAGAGCGTGTTATTCCTATACAGGTTGATGTTAAAAGTGGGTACGACAAGCTTATTGCGGGTATAAATGCCAATGCTAAAATACAGGTTGCCAAGGCAGACAATGCCAAAGTTTTACCTTTAGAAGCAATTAAGGATAACAACGATGGTACATATTGTGTGTTTAGGGTTAATTCGGAAAATTTACTTGAAAAAGTTACAGTTGAGCCTGGAATTGAGGATGCCCTTGAGATACAGGTAATTAGTGATGGCCTTAACGAAGGTGATAAAATAGTTCTTAATCCGGACGAAACCATGACAGAAGGAATGAGCGTGATGGTGGCTAATCCGGATGATACCACGACAGAAGGAACGGGCGTGATAGCTAATGAATGAAATAATTAAAATATCTGAATTAAACAAAATTTATGACACTGGTGAGATTCAGGTTCATGCATTAAAAGACATAAACATTAGCATTGAAGAGGGGGAGTATGTAGCAATAATGGGTAAATCAGGGTCAGGCAAATCTACGTTGATGAATATTCTAGGATGTCTTGATAAGCCTTCATCTGGAATTTATGAGTTGGATGGAATAAATATTGCTGACCAAAGTGAACGACAGCTTTCTTACGTAAGAAACAAAAAAATAGGCTTTGTGTTCCAATCTTTTAATCTTATTCCAAGAACATCTGCCATTAAAAATGTTGAACTTCCAATGATTTATGGGAAAATCAGTTCAAAAGAAAGGCACCAGAGAGCAAAGGAACTACTGGAAAAGGTAGATTTAGGCGATAGGCT
Source organism: Lachnospiraceae bacterium (assembly GCA_034933685.1). Classification (GTDB taxonomy): domain Bacteria; phylum Bacillota; class Clostridia; order Lachnospirales; family Anaerotignaceae; genus UBA8514. The sequence continues at coordinate 2,232 of JAYFNB010000030.1, forward strand.
TGAGCATATGCCAAATGAAATTTCTGGCGGACAGAAGCAGAGAATTGCCATTGCAAGGGCGTTAGCAAACAAGCCGGCAATACTTTTGGCGGATGAACCTACGGGAAATCTTGATTCAAAATCCTCAGTTGAAATTATGAATCTATTTACTGAGCTCAATAATGAAGGGGTTACGGTGATTGTAGTTACCCATGAAGATGATATAGCTGAATTTACGAAAAGAGTTATAACATTTAAAGATGGATGTGTAATTGAAGACAGGAAGGTGGTAAAATAATGCTTATTTTTGAAAATATTAAGCTGGCACTTTCCGCCATACGTATTAACAAAATGAGGTCTTTTCTTACCATGCTTGGTATGATAATTGGCATAAGTTCAGTTATCTCGATTGTATCTCTTGGTGATACAATGAGAAGTGTTATAGCAGATGAATATAAAAATGTTGGTACAAACCTTGCATATTCGTATATTATATCACCTAATGATTATTACAGTGATAACGAGATGTATAGCTATGAGGATATTGATAAGATAAAAGATGTGTTTGGTGAGGACATTACATACATCGGGCCAAGGACTGGTGAAACGGCTAAAATTAAGAATAACAGAACAGTAATGGATGCATATCTTACGGGGCTTTCGGAGAATCCAGAGGTGTACCAAAAGTTAAAAATTGTGTATGGCAGAATATTCTCTAATCAAGATATTATTAAAAAAAGGCAATATATAATAATTGAGGACAAAACGGCAAAAAAACTTTTTGGAACTGAAAATGCAGTGGGTAAAACCTTGCGTGCGCAGGTTGGTGAGGAAGTTAAGGAACTTACGGTCACGGGTATTTATCAAAATACAGACTCAGCACTAATGAAGCTTATGAATGGCGGAGGAAATCAAAGGGCAACAACCTATGTACCTGAAACTATTATTTCGACGCCAGACCAAAGTTTTTGGTCAGTTTATTTTTGCACTAAAGAGGAAGTGGACATGAATGAGTTTAAAAGCAAATTCAAAAAATATATTTCTAAAATTAAAAATGTTGAAGTTCAAAATGTAGAATTTGGTACTGCACAAGAAGAGATGGCCTCCATTGATGGAATGATGAAAATTTTATCATTGATTCTAGGTGCCATTGCGGCAATTTCTTTAGTGGTTGGCGGTATTGGAATTATGAACATTATGTTGGTTTCGGTTACAGAAAGAACACGAGAAATTGGCATACGAAAGGCTTTAGGGGCACGTACTGAGGACATTTTGTTGCAATTTTTGGTGGAATCAGCAATTATATCTGCAGCCGGAGGTATTATAGGAACTGCTCTAGGTTTAGGAGCTGTTGCTATTGGAGGTGCAATTGTTGGTATTGGTGTAGTTGTTAAAGTTAGGGTAATATTAATTGCAGTTGGATTTGCTGCTATTGTAGGTATATTCTTTGGATTATATCCAGCAAGCAAAGCGGCAAAAGCAGACCCAATAACTGCGTTAAGATACGAATAAAATTTTAATGAAAACGAAAAAGGCGTGATTTCTGATAATTAAAGAAATTACGCCTTTTGTTATATATTTTGTAATGATAAATTCGTTTTATTTAAGCAAGCCTTCTTCATCTAAAATTTCTGCAACCCACTGTGCCGCTTTACCACATACCATTGTACAGCCATTTGCGCCATGTCCTCCAGCGGCTAAAAATGCTTCTTTTTCTTCTGGTATGTACATTCTATACACTTTACCGTAAAGTTTTTCGTGTATATCTGAACATTTGAAAGAGCCATATGCTTCTTCGAATTTAGAAAGCAATTTTCTGCCCATTTCAGTTGCTTTACTTTTATTTTCTAAACCGCTTTCAGTGCCAAAATTTTCATAGTCACGGCCTAAAAACGTACCTAGTGCCAAAATTCCTCCTGTACATGCACCACAAGTATTGCCTGAAGCAGCTACGCCACCTGCAAGGGCAGTGGATGCCTGAAAAAGATTATCGCTTACACCACCAAGATTAGTTTTAACTGAACCAAGGGTACATTGTGCACAGCCACCATAGTTTTCTTCGTTAGTAAAAGCAGTGTCATACAGTTTTTTCAATAGTTCATTATTTACCATTATAAATAAGCCTCCTTAAGATTTAGTATTTATATAAGTATACATTATAAGATATTAGAAAACAAGACAAGGCACAAACTTAAGATGTTTTATATAAGGCAAGATAAATTTGCAAAAAAATAAAACCGTGAACAGGCACAGTTTTTTATGCATAAAAAAAGAACTTGACAAAAAAGGTTATTTTTGCTATGATAGTGAGAAGTCACCTAAGACATACTTACAGTTATCCCATTACTTAATTGGTATTATAGCATAGGTTTTGTCGGATTACAACTACAATCTTAGTGTGAAAAAGTAAATGTAGTGATTATTACTGAAATTTTTTGGATATAATATGAAATGAATGTGAATCATTACTGAAATATGAAGTGAAAAATTAGAATTTCTTGCATTTTTATGACTTTTGCACTGCTGCTGATCAAAGGTAGTACGGGCAAAGGTCTTAACGTGTTTAAGGGAATTCTAACTTTTTGTGTAGATGCTTTACAAATAATTCAAGGAGTGACGAGCCATGGAGAAAAACAGAATCCACTCTGTCAAGCATGGAGACAGAGCAAGAAAGAGCTACTCAAGAATCAATGAAGTGCTTGAAATGCCTAATCTGATTGAGGTTCAGAAGGACAGCTACAAATGGTTTTTAGAGGAAGGTCTAAAAGAAGCCTTCGAGGATATTTCACCTATTACTGACTTTAGCGGAAACCTTGTGCTTGAGTTTACAGATTTTTCTTTGGATGATAATCCAAAATATTCCATTGAGGAATGTAAGGAGAGGGATGCAACATATGCAGCACCTCTTAAAATCAAAGCAAGGCTTAACAATAAAGAATTAGATGAAATTAAAGAGCAGGAATTATTTATGGGTGATTTCCCACTTATGACTGACACAGGAACATTTGTTATAAATGGTGCAGAGCGTGTTATCGTAAGTCAGCTTGTACGTTCTCCTGGTATTTACTACGCTTCTGATTTTGATAAGGTTGGAAAGAAGCTTCTTTCTGCAACAGTTATTCCTAACAGAGGTGCATGGCTTGAATATGAAACAGACTCCAATGATGTTTTTTATGTTCGTGTAGACCGTACCAGAAAAGTGCCTGTAACTGTTCTTATTAGGGCGCTTGGCTTTGGTACAGACAATGAAATTTTACAGATGTTTGGTGACGAACCAAAAATTGTTGCAACAATTGAAAAAGACCCAAGCAAATCTTACGAGGAAGGTCTTGTGGAAATCTACAAGAAGCTTCGTCCAGGTGAGCCTCCTACAGTGGAAAGCTCTGAGACACTCCTTCGCGGAATGTTTTTCGACCCTAAAAGATATGATTTAGCCAAGGTTGGCCGTTATAAATTTAATAAAAAACTTGCCCTTAGAAATCGCATTAAAGGGGCAGTGCTTGCAGAAAATGTTATAGACCCTATGACAGGCGAGGTTATTGCTGAAAAGGGACAAGAACTGGACATGCTAATGTGTGATGAAATTCAGGACACAGGTATTGGCTATGTTGTTATAGAAACAGAGGAAGAAGAAAGAACAACAAAAATTCTTACAAACCAAACTGTTTCAATAGACCCTTTTATTGCAGAATATGACCTTACTGCCGCAGATGTTAATATTAAAGAGAGAGTTTATTATCCTGCCCTTAAGGCTATTCTTGATGAATACAACACAGCTGAAGAAATTAAGGCGGCTATAAAGGAAAAGCACGCATTGCTTCTTCCTAAACACATCACTATACAGGATATTATGGCTTCCATTAACTATGTTATGCAGTTAGATTATGGTTTTGGCAATGTTGATGACATTGACCATTTAGGAAACCGTAGAATACGTTCTGTAGGCGAACTTTTACAAAATCAGTTCAGAATTGGCCTTTCAAGAATGGAGAGAGTTGTTCGTGAAAGAATGACAATTCAGGACTTAGATATAGTTACACCACAGGCACTTATCAATGTAAGACCTGTTACAGCGGCTATTAAAGAATTTTTCGGAAGTTCACAGCTTTCACAGTTTATGGACCAGAATAACCCTCTTTCAGAGCTTACACATAAGCGTCGTCTTTCAGCGTTAGGCCCTGGCGGTCTTTCAAGAGAAAGAGCAGGCTTTGAGGTTCGTGACGTTCACCATTCTCATTACGGAAGAATGTGTCCTATTGAAACACCTGAAGGCCCTAACATTGGTCTTATAAACTCACTTGCTACTTTTGCACGCATTAATGAGTATGGTTTTATTGAAGCACCATATAGGACACTTGATAAAAGCGGTGACCAGCCGCGAGTTACAGATGACTATATTTATGTAACTGCTGACGAAGAGGAAAACTACATGGTTGCGCAGGCTAATGAGCCTCTTACAGAAGAAGGCTATTTTGTTCACAAAAAGGTTTCTGGCCGTTACCGTGAAGAAATTATAGAAGTTGACAGAAAAGAAATTCACCTTATGGACGTTAGCCCTAAACAGATGGTTTCAGTTGCTACTGCTTTAATTCCTTTCCTTGAAAATGACGATGCTAACCGTGCCCTCATGGGTTCCAACATGCAGCGTCAGGCAGTTCCACTTCTTGTTACTGACAGCCCTATTGTTGGTACAGGTATGGAGTACAAAACAGCCAAAGACTCTGGTATTTGCGTAATTGCAAAAAATGCTGGCATTGTGGAAAGAGTTTCTGCTGACCAGATTGTTGTAAAAACAGAAAAGAGCAGAGATGTTTACAAGCTTATTAAGTACCAAAGAAGTAACCAGAGCACATGCCTTAACCAGCGCCCTATTGTTGAAATTGGACAGAGCGTTGAAGCTGACCAGATTATTGCAGACGGTGCTTCAACATGCCATGGAGAGCTTGCCCTTGGTAAAAATCCACTTATTGGATTTATGACATGGGAAGGTTATAACTACGAGGATGCTGTTCTTTTAAGTGAAAAGCTTGTGCAAGAGGACGTGTATACCTCTGTGCATATTGATGAATATGAAGCAGAAGCAAGAGATACAAAGCTTGGACCAGAAGAGATTACAAGAGATATACCTAACGTAGGCGACGATGCGCTTCGAGACCTTGATGAAAGAGGCATTATTCGTATTGGTGCTGAGGTTAGACCAAACGATATACTTGTTGGAAAGGTAACGCCAAAGGGTGAAACAGAGCTTACAGCAGAGGAAAGACTTCTTCGTGCAATCTTTGGCGAAAAAGCAAGAGAGGTTAGAGATACATCACTTCGTGTTCCTCACGGTGCTACGGGTATTATTGTAGACGTTAAGATTTATACAAGAGAGAATGGCGATGATATTGGCCCTGGTGTTAATCAGCTTGTACGTGTTTACATTGCCCAGAAGAGAAAAATCTCTGTTGGTGACAAGATGGCTGGTAGACATGGTAACAAGGGTGTTGTTTCCCGTGTTCTTCCTGTTGAAGATATGCCTTTCTTACCAAACGGCAGACAGTTAGACATCGTTCTTAACCCATTGGGTATTCCTTCACGTATGAATATAGGTCAGGTACTTGAAACTCACCTTAGCCTTGCTGCTAACGTTCTTGGATGGAAAGTAGCTACACCTGTATTTGATGGTGCAGACGAGATCGACATCATGGATACACTTGAAATGTCCAACGATTATGTTAACACAGATTGGGATGAATTTTCCAAAAAGTGGGAACCACTCCTCACAGGTGATATTTATGATGAATTATATGAAAATAGAAACCATAGAGAGTTGTGGAAAGGTGTTAAGCTTAGCCGTGACGGTAAAGTTGAACTTCGTGACGGACGTACAGGTGAAAGCTTTGATAACCGTGTAACAGTTGGTTTCATGCATTATCTTAAACTCCATCACCTTGTAGATGATAAGATTCATGCACGTTCTACAGGCCCTTACTCACTTGTAACACAGCAGCCATTGGGCGGTAAAGCGCAATTCGGCGGTCAGCGTTTTGGAGAGATGGAAGTTTGGGCTCTTGAGGCATATGGTGCGGCTTATACTTTGCAGGAAATTCTTACAGTTAAATCTGACGATATTGTTGGGCGTGTTAAAACTTACGAATCTATTGTTAAGGGTGAAAACATTCCAGAGCCGGGTGTGCCAGAGTCATTTAAGGTTCTTCTTAAAGAGTTACAGTCACTTTGCCTTGATATTCGTGTGTTAAGAGAAGACCAGACAGAGGTTGAAATTAAAGAGTCTATTGATGATGTTGATGACCTTAATGTAAATATTGATGGGTTTGAAAAAGATGGCGATGGATTAAAGCCAAAGAGACCTAATTCTTTTGCAGTATCAGATGATTCACCTATTGTTGACGAACTTGATTTCCTTTTCAGCGATGAAGATACAGTAGCCGCTGACGATGATGATGTGCTTGACGAGGTTTTGGGTGAAGACTTATTAGATGACGAAGATTTTGACGATGACGAGGAATAAGAAGGGAGAGGTTAAAGTATGGCAACTCAAGAACAAGGAATAGTTTTTGACTCAATTAAAATTGGCTTGGCATCTCCTGAGAAAATCCGTGAATGGTCAAGAGGTGAGGTTAAAAAACCTGAAACTATAAATTACAGAACCCTAAAGCCTGAAAGAGATGGTCTTTTCTGCGAAAGAATTTTTGGACCTCAAAAAGACTGGGAATGCCATTGCGGTAAATACAAGAGAATTAGATATAAAGGCGTAATCTGTGACCGATGTGGCGTTGAGGTTACAAAAAGCAAGGTTAGACGTGAGAGAATGGGGCATATTGAACTTGCTTGCCCTGTTTCACACATCTGGTACTTTAAAGGTATTCCTTCAAGAATGGGTCTTATTCTTTCTATGAGCCCAAGAGCGCTGGAGAAGGTTTTATATTTTGCGTCTTACATTGTGCTTGATGCTGGAGAAACTGGGCTTCAATACAAACAGCTTCTTACAGAAAAAGAATACAGAGATGCTTACGATAAATATGGCAACAAATTTAAGGTTGGTATGGGTGCAGAGGCTGTTAAGCAGCTTTTAATGGATATTGACCTTGACGGTGAAAGCGAAAAGCTTAAAAAGGAATTTGTTGACTCTACGGGTCAGAAACGTATCCGTATTATAAAAAGGCTTGAGGTTCTTGAAAGCTTTAAAGCCTCAAACAACAAGCCAGAGTGGATGATTCTTGATGCAATTCCTGTAATTCCACCGGATATAAGACCTATGGTTCAGCTTGACGGCGGACGTTTTGCAACAAGTGACTTAAATGACCTTTACAGACGTGTTATTAACCGTAACAACCGTCTTAAAAGATTGCTTGATTTAGGTGCACCTGACATTATCGTTAGAAATGAAAAGAGAATGCTTCAAGAGGCTGTGGATGCACTTATTGACAATGGACGTCGTGGCCGTCCAGTAACAGGTCCTGGTAACAGAGCATTAAAATCTCTTTCGGATATGCTTAAAGGCAAGCAGGGTCGTTTCCGTCAGAATCTTCTTGGTAAACGTGTTGACTACTCTGGCCGTTCGGTTATTGTAGTAGGACCAGACCTTAAGATTTTCCAGTGCGGTATTCCAAAAGAAATGGCAATTGAGCTTTTTAAACCTTTTGTTATGAAAAAGCTTGTTGAAGACGGACTTGCACACAACATTAAGTCTGCTAAACGCATGGTTGAAAGACTTCAAACTGAGGTGTGGGACGTACTTGAGCAGATTATTGCAGAGCATCCTGTTATGCTTAACCGTGCACCGACACTTCATAGACTTGGTATTCAGGCATTTGAGCCAAAGCTTGTAGAGGGTCGTGCTATTAAACTTCATCCATTGGTTTGTACTGCATACAATGCCGATTTCGATGGTGACCAGATGGCTGTTCACGTTCCGCTTAGTGTTGAAGCACAGGCAGAGTGTCGTTTCCTTCTGCTTTCGCCTAACAACCTTTTAAAACCATCTGATGGTGCGCCTGTAACTGTTCCTTCACAGGATATGATTTTGGGTATGTACTACTTAACCCTTGTTAAGGATGGCGAAAAGGGCGAGGGAAAAGTATTTAAGGATGAACTTGAAGCGATTCTTGCTTACGATAACCATGAAATTACACTTCATGCAAGAATAAAAGTAAGAAGAGTTATGGAATTTAATGGAGTTAAGGAAAGCAGAATTGTACCTACAACTGTAGGTTGTATCATCTTTAATGAAGCTATTCCACAGAACTTAGGATATATTGATAGAACAAATGAAGAAGACAAATTCAGGTATGAAATTGACTTCCTTGTTGACAAAAAACAAATTGGTAAAATTATTTACCGTTGTATAAATGTATGTGGTTCAACTGAAACAGCAGCTGTGCTTGACAAGATTAAATCTCTTGGTTTCAAATACTCTACAAAGGGTGCGTTAACAGTTTCTGTATCAGATATGGAAATTCCTCTTTCAAAGCCTGCTCATCTTGCAGAAGCGGAAGCGGCAATTGACGTAATTACTAAGAAATTTAAGCGTGGACTTATGACCGATGAAGAGCGTCACAACAAGGTAATTGAGGCATGGAATATTGCCAATGACAAAATTACCGTTGACCTTCTTGCTGGACTTGGTAAGTACAACAACATCTTCATGATGGCTAACTCTGGTGCCCGTGGTTCAACAAGCCAGATTAAACAGCTTGCAGGTATGCGTGGACTTATGGCAAATACCTCAGGTGGTATCATCGAGTTGCCTATTAAAGCTAACTTCCGTGAAGGACTTTCGGTTCTTGAGTACTTTATTTCTTCTCACGGTGCTAGAAAAGGTCTTACAGATACAGCGCTTAGAACAGCCGATTCAGGTTACCTTACACGTCGTCTTGTAGACGTATCACAGGATATTATTATACGTGAATGGGATTGTACAGAAGAAGGAAAAGAAGCACCAGGTCTTTGGGTTTCCGCATTCCTTGATGGCAACGAAGTTATTGAGAGCCTTCAGGATAGAATTAGAGGACGTTGGAGTGTTCTTGAAATTGTACACCCTGAAACTGGAAAAGTTATTGTTGAAAAAGATTCAAAGATTTCTGCTGACCAGGCGGAAAAGGTTGAAAAAGCAGGAATTAAAGAAGTGCTTATACGTACTGTTCTTACTTGTCGATCAACAATTGGTATCTGCTCTAAGTGCTATGGTGCAAATATGGCTAGTGGTCGTTCAGTAAGAATCGGTGAGTCAGTTGGTATTATTGCGGCTCAGTCTATTGGTGAGCCTGGTACACAGCTTACAATGCGTACTTTCCATACAGGTGGTATTGCCGGCGATGACATCACACAGGGTCTTCCTCGTGTTGAGGAACTTTTTGAGGCAAGAAAACCTAAGGGTCTTGCTATCATTTCTGAGTTTGCAGGTACTGTTAAGTTAAGCGAAACAAAGAAGAAGAGAGAAGTTACAATTACAAGCCACGAAACAGGCGAAGCTAAAGATTACCTTATACCTTACGGTTCAAGAGTTAAAGTATTTGATGGTGACTTTATTCAGGCTGGTGACGAAATTACTGAAGGTAGTGTTAATCCACATGATATTCTTAAGATTAAAGGCTTAAGAGGTGTTCAGGATTATATGATACAAGAAGTTCAACGTGTTTACCGTCTTCAAGGCGTTGAGATTAATGATAAGCATATTGAGGTTATCGTTAGACAGATGCTTAAAAGAGTTAAAATTGAAGAAAACGGTGATACAGGATTCCTTCCTGGCAGTCTTGTAGATTGGCTTATATTTGAAAATACAAATGCTGAAATGGAAGAAAAGGGTCTTGAACCTGCGAAGGGCACAAGAGTTCTTCTTGGTATTACTAAGGCTTCCCTTGCAACAGACTCATTCCTTTCAGCCGCTTCCTTCCAGGAAACCACAAGGGTTCTTACAGAAGCAGCAATTAAAGGAAAGATTGACCCACTTATTGGTCTTAAGGAAAATGTTATTATTGGTAAGCTTATACCTGCTGGTACGGGTATGGCAAGATACCGTAACATTGACATTGTTACAGAGCCTAAAAAGGCTGAAAATGACGATGTTGTGCTTAGCGAAGTGAAAAGAGAAGTTTAATTTTATTGAAAACGCTGATTATTTATTTAATCAGCGTTTTCTTATATAAAAAACACCGTTAACGAATGAAAATATTCGTTAGCGGTGTTTTTTTCAAGTTTTTAATTACCTATATATTACCATAAATTGGAATAAAAATCAAGTCTTGTAGTTTTGTTAATGTGGAAGTATAATAGGCAAACCTAGGAGGGGATAAAATGGAAAATGAGTTTATGCCGCAGATATTAGCACAGTTTAATTTGGTTGCAATTAACAAGGTTTTGGAGTGCAACAAGTTTTCATCAGGATTTGGACTTAGTCTAACTGAAGATGAGGTAAAAGCACTTGCTGAACATAGGTTAGAAACACTTAAGGCAACAGGCAGAATTGAACTTAGTGGTTGGATTATGCCTAAGCTGATTTTTGCATTTTGCGATTCTCCGTTTATTTACCAAGATAATTATGAGGAAATGTTATTTGGCTTGCAGGAGGTTTTCTACTATTTCAAAGGTGAAATGCTTGAGGAAATAAGTGACGATGAGCTGATTGCAATTATGAAAGAGAAATTTGACACAGAGTGCCAGGGAAGCCTTGAATATTTACAGGAAACTGTTTTAGAAGAAATTGCAAGAAGCGTTAGGGAGGGCCAAAATGAATGAAGACAGCCTTAACCAGTTGATGATTTTGTTGGACAAACGAATTTTTAAATATACAAGCGGTGAAAGCAGTTCGGTTATGGTGGAAACTGCCCAAACCCTTATGGAGTCGGTTAACTTTTGTATTAACACATATTATAACGAATATGGAATGGAAAATGCCATAAGCGAAAATTTATCAATAGAGGAACTATTTTTAAGAGGAAAGGAAATAGTTAAACAACGCTATGCAATTGGCAGAAAACTATTCATTTTTCTGAGAAAAGAACGAATGAATTATGAAAACATTGCTTATCAACAAGTTATTGAAATGGCCTTGCCACTGTTTTTTAGAAATTACGATATGGAGTTTGGTGCACATATAATAGGTGGGATTATTGACTATCCGTTAGCGGTTAGCATAAGTGACCTAAAAGGAATTGATTTTTATTTGGAGTATGTGGAAAAACTAAGAATGGAAAATAGATTTTGCCGAAGATTTAAAACTGAGGAAATTAATGAGCTGTTACGAAGTATGGGGAATATATATGTTGAAATGCTGGTAAATATTTTTCAAATGGTTTTGCAAAACTTAATTGGCAGAAGTATATTAAAACGTGATTTTTTAAGTGTAAAAATATCTGAAACAGATTTGAGAGAATTATATTGCATATTAAATGGGCTTGAAGAAAAAGGATTAAGGCAAATTATAGAATGTGCAGTTTGTAACATTATAGAAGGTATGGGCATAAAAGACATACAGTTGCAGATGTACATTAAAAAAGTGGCAGACGACAATTGTTGTATGCTTAAAACTTGCGTAGATAACAATGCATTAAATAATTTTTTTATAGTTTAAATGCACATAAAAATTTTCCTCTGTGCCCATAATAGGGCAGAAGGGAAGTGATAGATGTGGAACTTTTAGCGGCGGCAATGATTATTAGTCAGTTGGTTTTTACTGTAATTGCTGGAGCATATTTTTATGGTGCAATAAAAAGTCAGAAGAGTACCAAAGTTGTAGGCTCGCTTGAGTCTTCAAAAGAAATTGAAAGAATGAAAAAAATGCGTGAAATAAGCCTCACTACGCCTCTATCGGAAAAAACAAGACCACAAAAGCTTGAGCAAATTATTGGGCAGGAAGATGGAATAAAAGCGTTACGTGCAGCGTTTTGTGGCAAAAATCCACAGCACATAATTATTTACGGCCCACCGGGTATTGGCAAAACTGCGGCGGCAAGGCTTATGTTGGAAGAGGCAAAAAAAACATACGGTTCTCCGTTTAGCAAAGAAGCCCCATTTATTGAGATGGATGCAACTACACTGCGTTTTGATGAGAGAAGTATTGCAGACCCTCTAATGGGTTCGGTGCATGACCCTATATATCAAGGAGCAGGGGCATATGGAACGGCAGGTGTTCCACAGCCAAAGGAAGGCGCTGTTACAAAGGCACATGGGGGAGTTTTGTTTATAGATGAAATAGGAGAGCTTCACCCTATTCAGATGAACAAACTGCTAAAAGTGCTTGAAGACAGGCGCGTGTTCCTATCAAGTTCATACTACAGCAGTGAAAACAAGAATATACCAAAGCATATACATGATGCGTTTCAAAATGGCTTACCAGCGGATTTTAGGCTGGTAGGTGCTACAACTAGGCTTCCAGAGGAACTTCCACTTGCATTAAGAAGTCGCTGCACGGAAATATATTTTGATGGTCTTAAGAAATGTCACATAAAGGAAATTGCTCAAGAGGCGGCAAAAAGTACTGAAATGGACTGCGAGGAAGAGGCAGCGCAAAAGGTTACATGCTTTGCTGCAAACGGACGTGACGCGGTTAATATAATGCAGACGGCAGCATCAGTAGCATGTATGCAAAACCGTAAAGATATAAGGGTTGAGGATGTAGAATGGGTTGTTCAAAGTGGAAGGTATACTCCACGCATAGAGGTGAAAGTAGCAAAAGAAGGTGAGGTTGGAGCTGTAAATGGCTTAGGTGTTTGTGGCAACGGTGGAACTGTTTTGCCAATTGAGGCATGGGCTCAAAGAGTTGAAAAAGGATGTGGAGTGCTTAAAGTTACAGGTATTGTTGAAGAAGAGGAAATTAAAAACGGGCAGCACACCATGAAACGTAAAAGCACTGCAAGTTCATCTGTTGCCAATGTAATAACGGTTTTTTGCAGAGAATTTAATGTGGACATAAGAGATTACGATGTGCATATTAATTTTTCAGGAGGTGTTCCTGTGGATGGGCCATCAGCAGGAGTTGCAATTTTCAGTGCACTCTACTCTGCGGTTAAGCAAATAATTATGCCGCCAGATATTGCAATGACGGGCGAAGTATCTATATGTGGACGTGTGCTTCCTGTTGGTGGTGTGCCTATGAAAATTGAGGGTGCTATTGAGGCAGGGGCAAAGAGGGTTATTATTCCAAAGGAGAATTACCAAACAAATTTCAGTAGTATGAATATAGAAATACTATGTGTAAGCAACCTAGATGAGGTACTAGCCATTTGTTTTGGCGAGGCTTCAGAAGTTATTCTTACCGCGTAGAAATAAATTAATATGTATAAAGGCTTTGTTGCTGACTAGGCAGTTTAAAATGTCTAATGGTTTGGACAAGGCCTTTTTGCATACATCGTACTTGTTAGAATCTACAAAATAGTGTATAATACATAGATTAATATTCAGTAAGTTTTTTGAGGTGATATAAATGAGTAAATTAAAATTTCCAATTCTTCCTTTAAGAGGAATTACAGTTTTTCCTAATATGATAATAAGTTTTCCTGTGGGCAGACAGAGTTCTTTAGATGCACTTGAAGCCGCAGGCAAAAAGGATGACATTGTTTACCTTGTTATGCAAAAAGATGCGGGCGTAAATGACCCCAATAAAAAGGATTTGTATGAGATAGGTACAGTTGCAAAAATTAAACAGGTGCTTAAACTGCCGGGTAATATAACTCACGTTATTGTTGAGGGAATGTCCCGTGGGCGCCTAGAAAATATTTTGAACTATGATGGGTGCATTTACGGCGAGGTTTCTGAGGCAGAGGAATTGGATGACAATGACTACACCAACAATATTCCAATGCAGGCACTTATGCGTCTTGCGGCAGATAGTTTCGACCAATATTTAAAATTTAACAGCAAAACACCGCAAAATGAAACTATGGTAAATGTTGTTTCTGCAAAGATACCTGGGCAGTTGGCAGATGTTATTGCCGCAGGTATGGTAATTAGTGCCGAACGTAAGCAAATACTGCTTGAGTGCCTAGACCCTATTGAAAGACTTGGTGAAGTAATAAAAATTCTTGACCAAGAGGTTAAGATACTTAAGCTTAAAGCAGAACTTGAAGAAAAGGTAAAAAGCCGTGTAGAGGAAAGCCAGCGTGAGTATTATCTTAGGGAACAAATGAAGGTAATACAAGAAGAGCTTGGTGATAAAGATGGTATTCAGGAACTTACGCAAGGGTACAAGCGTATGGCTGATGAAAAGAAATTGCCAGACTACGCTAAAAAAGTTGTTATTAAAGAAGCTGACAGGCTTTCTAAAATGTCGATAACCTCGCCAGAAGCAAATATAATAAGAAGTTATGTGGAACACATACTGGAACTTCCTTGGGTAGAAAAATCGGAAGAAATTTTTGATATTAACATATCTCAAAAAATACTTGAAGCTGACCATTATGGGTTGGAGAAGGTTAAAGAGCGTATATTAGAATTTCTTGCTGTAAGAGAAAATACTAAAGAAAATAGCGCAACTATTATTTGCCTTGTTGGCCCTCCAGGAGTAGGAAAAACATCAATTGCAAAATCTATTGCAAAGGCAACAGGAAGAGAATATGTTAGAATGAGCCTTGGCGGTGTTAAGGACGAATCTGAAATAAGAGGTCACAGACGCACATACCTTGGGGCAATGAGCGGACGAATTATAAATGCCGTTAAACAGGCAAAAACAATTAATCCACTTGTACTTTTGGACGAGGTGGATAAGCTTTCAATATCTATGAATGGTGACCCTTCAGCGGCACTTCTAGAGGTGCTGGACAGTGAGCAAAATAATACTTTCCGTGACCATTATTTAGACATGCCATATGATTTATCAAAAGTATTATTTATTTGTACTGCAAATGATATTAGCAAAATTCCGGGGCCTTTAAAGGACAGGATGGAAGTTATTACTCTTTCAAGCTATACCCTTGATGAAAAGGTTAATATTGCCATGAAGCATCTTTATCCTAAACAGCTTAAAGCAAATGGACTTAAGAAAAGTCAACTTAAAATAGATAAAGAGGTATTTGCCTACATTGTAGAAGGTTATACAAGAGAGGCTGGGGTAAGAGGACTGGAAAGGACTATTGCAAAGATTTGCCGAAAAGCAGTAAAGGAAATAGTAAGCGGCGAAAAGAAGAGTATAAAGATAACCACAAAAAATATTGGAAAATACCTTGGCAATGTACTTGTAAGGCATTTGGCGGCAAATGATAAGCCGCAGGCAGGTGTTGTTCGTGGCCTTGCATGGACAGCTGCAGGTGGTGAAACCTTACAGGTGGAAGTAAACACCATGAAGGGAACAGGAAAGTTTGAAGTTACGGGAAATATGGGCGACGTAATGAAAGAGTCCGCAAAGGCGGCTATAACATACATTCGCTCTGAAGCTGATAAAATCAACGTACATAGCGACTTTTATAAGGATACGGATATTCATATCCATATACCAGAAGGTGCTGTACCTAAGGACGGGCCATCAGCAGGGATTACCATGGCTACTGCAATGGTATCTGCCCTTACGGGTGCTGCAGTAAGAAATGATGTTGCTATGACAGGAGAAATTACAATAAGAGGGCGAATACTGGCCATTGGCGGGCTTAAAGAAAAAATACTTGCGGCAAGGCAGGCAGGCATTAAAAAAGTCATTGTTCCATTTGATAACAAAAGAGATTTAGGCGAAATTCCAGACAGCATAAAAGAAGGAATGGAGTTTGTGTTTGCCAAGGAAATGGACGAGGTATTTAACAATGCTATTGCAGAAGGAGAAAATATATGGAGGTAATTAACGTAAATTTAGCAGCGGTTGGCGTCAAGCTGGAACAATATCCTGAAGATGGAAAACCAGAGGTGGCGTTTGTTGGCAAATCCAATGTTGGTAAATCTTCCCTTATAAACGCTATGATTGGCAGAAAAGCGTTGGCAAGAACAAGTTCTGCACCTGGCAAAACTAGAACAATTAATTTTTATGATGTTGAAGGACTTATGTATATTGTAGACGTACCAGGGTATGGATATGCAAAAGCTCCTAAAACAGAAATAGATAAATGGGGAAGAATGATTGAGGAATATCTTGAAAAAAGAGAACAGCTTGCAGCTATTGTTATGCTTGTGGATATACGCCATGAACCAGGAAAAAACGATATTATTATGTACAACTGGCTTAAACATTATGGTTACGATATTATTGTTGCGGCAACTAAGGTTGATAAGCTAAACAGAAGCCAAGTTCAAAAGCACCTTTCGGTTGTAAAAAAGGGACTTAATCTTGCGCCAGAGGACAAGCTTGTAGGTTTTTCTGGTGTTACAAAACAAGGAGTGCCAGAGCTTTGGGAAATAATAGAGAATGTATTAAATTTAGATACAAGCAGACAAACAGATTAATTTGACGTATATCAATTTATAAAGGTAAATTTCTATGAAAGATTTTGTAAGGAGAATTTAAATGTCAAAAAGATTATGTTTATCTGAAAACAAAAAATTAACAGGGGTTTGCGGAGGTATTGCAGAAAGATTTGATTTTGAGCCTGCGATAGTTAGAATTGTTGTGGTACTTTTGGCATTGCTTTTTAGATGGCCCGTGGTTATGATTTATGTTGTGCTTTGGATAGTTATGCCAAGCAGTAATAGTATGTGATGAACTAAAAATATATTGTTATAAATTTAAGGCTACAGCGGTTGCTGCAGCCTTTTGGTATATATTCTATTCTTCTTTAACAAGTACATTAAAAATTTCTGCCACAATGCTATTTACATTCTTTTTCCAGTTAGAGCATATGCGCTGTGCCTGATTTTTTGTGGCAACGGTAACATCAACTTCCATTATTTGGCTTCCGTCTATACCACACACATCACATTTAACTAAAAATTCTCCGTTTATTTCAGGAAAGTAATTTGCAGATGTTTCGTATTCACTTCTTATACGTGTAAGATTATTTTTAATATACTCATTGGCGGCATTTTTAAGCCATTCTGTTATTCTGTTTTGAAAGAAGGTTAGGGCATTTGAGCCTTCTTTTGTAATGGCGTATCTTGTTGTTCCGTTTTCAGTATAGGCTTCAAGAAAATCAGAATCTGTTAGCTCGGAAAGATATTGCTGTACAGCAAAGTAATCCATTATATTACGCTCAAGGGCAAACTGGCAAATCTCTGTGTTAGAGAGAGAAACATCCATTTTTCTTAAGAGATATAGTATAATAAGCTTATTTTCAGCTAGTTTATTTTCTTCAGACATTGCTGGCACCTCCAAATGCGTACTTATGTAGTTAACCTATACATTATACTCTATTTTTCGCCATTGCTCAAACTATTTTGCATCCTTGGCGTATTTTTTTTTCTGAAATAAGCTTTGTAAGTGAATTTAATACGTCTTTTTTGTTTCCGCTCCATATTGGCGCAATAAGATTTATTTTTGCACCATCACCTGTAAGGCGATGTATTACTATTTCTTTTGGAATATATTCTAAGGCTGTGCATACAAGGGTTAGATACTCATCCTTTGTTAAAATATGAAATGGTTGATTTTGGTAAAGTGTGGCCAATGGTGTGTTTTGCAAAACATGAAGAAGTTGAAGCTTTATTCCTTGTATGTTAAAGGCACATGTATATTTAACTGAATTTAGCATGTTTTCATGAGTTTCATTTGGAAGCCCAAAAATGAGATGTACAACAACGTCTATGCCAGCTGAATTAAGGCGGGTTACAGCGTCTTCAAACACAGAGTTTTCATAGCCTCTATTTATATATTTTGCGGTTTTTTCATTGCAGGTTTGTAATCCTAGCTCAACCCACACGTAAGTTTTTTTGTTTAATTCCTTTAACAATTCAATTACGTCTTCCTCAAGACAGTCTGGGCGAGTGGCAATGGCAAGGCCTACAATTTCACTTTGTTCAATTGCCTCAGTGTATTTTGAACGTAAAATATCTACAGGAGCATAGGTATTGGTAAAGGACTGAAAGTATGCAATATATTTTGCATCAGGCCATTTCTTACTAATACGATGTTTCTGCTGCTCAATTTGCTGTGATATTGATAGGTTATGGCCGCCAGCAAAATCACCGCTGCCACTTTCACTGCAAAAAATGCATCCAACATTGCTTAAAGTACCGTCACGATTTGGGCATGTGAAGCCACCATCAAGACTAAGTTTTGCAATTTTTGTACCAAACTTTGTTTTAAGGCAGTTACTAAGTGAATTATAGGGAATGTTATTAGGAATCATTTCATATCTCCTTAACTGATTGTAGGAATATTATAATACATTTTAAGGTAAAAATCACTAAATTATTACTTTAAAGCAATAAAATATATAATAATCTGACATTAAAGTATCTCATGTAAAAAAAAGTTACACAAACATTAGAAAAGAGTATTGTATATCTAATAAATTATGGGTATAATTCTTAAGTCATACAAGAATTATACAAGGGGGTATAGACAAAATGTCTTATGTTGACAACGTATTAGAAGAACTTATTGCAAAAAATCCAGCTCAGCCTGAATTTATTCAGGCGGCAACAGAGGTACTTAACTCTCTTAAACCTGTGATTGAAAGAAACCCAGAATTTGAGAAAGCAAGTCTTCTTGAAAGAATTGTAGAACCTGAACGTCAGCTTATGTTCCGTGTGCCATGGGTAGACGACAATGGCAAAGTGCAAGTAAACAGAGGTTTCCGTGTGCAGTTTAACAGCGCAATTGGACCTTACAAAGGTGGCTTAAGATTACACCCATCTGTAAATCTTGGTATTATCAAATTTTTAGGTTTTGAACAGATTTTCAAAAACTCACTTACAGGACTTCCAATTGGCGGCGGTAAGGGTGGCTCTGACTTTGACCCTAAGGGCAAAAGCGACAGAGAAATTATGGCTTTTTGCCAAAGTTTTATGACAGAGCTTTGCAAATACATTGGTAAAGATACAGACGTACCTGCTGGTGATATTGGCGTAGGCGGACGCGAAATTGGTTATCTTTACGGTCAGTACAAAAGAATTACAGGTTTGTACGAAGGCGTACTTACAGGCAAGGGTCTTACTTACGGC
Organism: Lachnospiraceae bacterium; assembly: GCA_034933685.1. Lineage (GTDB taxonomy): Bacteria > Bacillota > Clostridia > Lachnospirales > Anaerotignaceae > UBA8514. Next base: position 21,231 of record JAYFNB010000030.1, read on the forward strand.
GGTTCTTTGGCACGTACACAGGCAACGGGATATGGCCTTGTTTACCTTGTAAATGCTATGCTTGGTGCTGCAGGTAAGTCACTAAATGGACAGACTGTGGTTATTTCAGGTTCAGGCAATGTAGCTATTTATGCAGCTGAAAAAGCACAGCAAAGCGGTGCTAAGGTTGTTACTATGAGTGACTCTACAGGCTGGATTTACGATGCTAAGGGTATTGACATTGCTGCAGTTCAAGAAATTAAAGAAGTTAAGCGTGGACGTATTAAGGATTACCTTAACTACCATGCAGATGCCAAATATACAGAAGGAAAGGGCGTTTGGTCAGTTAAGTGTGACGTTGCACTTCCTTGCGCCACACAGAACGAACTTAGCCTTGACGATGCAAAAACACTTATTGCTAATGGATGCTATGCAGTTGGTGAGGGTGCCAACATGCCTTCAACACTTGAAGCTATTGATGCTTTCCTTGATGCAAAGGTTCTTTTTGCACCTGCAAAAGCGGCTAACGCAGGCGGTGTTGCAACATCAGCCCTTGAAATGAGCCAAAACAGCATGCGCCTTAGCTGGACATTTGATGAAGTTGATGCTAAACTTAAAGGCATAATGGAAAACATTTATGCTGAAATGAGTGAAGCAGCTAAAGAATATGGATTCGAAAATAATTTTGTTGCTGGTGCTAACATTGCTGGCTTCTTAAAGGTTGCTGAAGCTATGATGGCTCAGGGTGTTGTATAAATTTATAGAATATTAAAAAACTTAAAAGGACTATAGCATTTGCTATAGTCCTTTTTTTAGTCCTCAACTAATTTTTTAAGCTGCTGTATAAGAAATGCATTTTGTTCAGGTGCAAGTATGCAGAAGCGTAAATAGGTGTTATCTAAAAAAGCAAATGATGAAGCATCACGTATGAGAACTTTTTTTACAATAAGTTTTTCAAAAATTTCTGCAGAAGTTATTTTGTTTGTTAAAAGCTTAAGAAGTATAAAGTTTGCTGAAGAATCATAGGCTTTAATATTCTTCCAAGTTTTAAATTCTGCAAGTGCTTTTTTTCGTTCGCAAGAGATTAATTTTTGTGTAGTAAGCATGAATTGTTTGTCAGTAAATAAATGTTCACCTGCAAATGAGGCAAGGATATTTACACTCCATGGGTCTTGATATTTTTTTAAAAGAGCATGAAATGCGTCACTTGAAGTGATGCCATAGCCAAGACGAATGCCCGGTGCGGCAAAAAACTTAGACACACCACGAATTACAAATATGTTATCAAATTTATTTGTAAGGGGTATTGAACAAATTTCATCAAGGTTGTCGCTAAATTCTATATATGTTTCGTCCACCATAACAGAGGTATTATTTTTTTTGCAGTGATGAAGGATTACTTCCATTTGTTCAGTAGCAATTGCTGTGCCTGTAGGGTTATTAGGATTGCAGACAACAAAAAGGTCAATATCTTCTGTAAGTGCATCAAGCAACTTATCAACATCAGCAATAAAATTGTTTTCTTCTTCCAAAGGGAAATATTTAAAATCACTTCCTGTAACTGAAAGCTCATGTTCATATTCTGAGTATGCAGGACCCAAAATAATTGATTTTTTTGCATTAACAGATTTAATAAAGGCTGAAATAAGTTCAGTTGAACCATTGCCAACAGTTATATGTTCTGCCATAGCGCCAGTGTAGCCAGCAATGCTTTCACGTAATGCAGTATAATTTTTATCCGGATAGGTGGAAATTATATCTAAATTATGGGCAAGAATGTTTTTTACGCTTCGTGGAAAGCCCAATGGGTTTATGTTTCCGCTAAAGTCAATGATTTGTGACTTTGGTATTTTATATTTGCGTTCAATTGCGTCAAGGTCGCCACCGTGCTGATGTACTAATTTCTCCATTTTTATTCCTTCTTCTTTATATATTGTCGTTTAGTTCTTCCAATGTTATTGCCCTGCTTTGCCTTAACAGCCTAGGGTAGTTACAAATATCTTTACCACTGCTAACGCTTACAAGAGATAGCTCCAAATCTGGGAAGTTATTAAATCCGTCTGAAAGCAGAAGATTATTGTTGTGCAAAAGTTCATTAAGTCGAAAACGGGATGTTTTGTCAATTTGAGAGAATGATTGTGTAGCTTTGTTATTACTTATTATACTAAATATATAGTTATCACTTTTATTAAAGCCAAAATATGTTGCAATAAGGTTGTAAAGCTTGGAAATCGGATAATCTAGAGGTACTTGAATTGTTTTCCAAAGCTGCGGTGCGTCCGCATATTTCACCTTAATTGTATATATCTCACGGATATTATTTTGAACAATGCAGTCTGTTATATTTATCCCGTTAGTGTCAAAAATGGAACTTAGGAAAAGCTGAATTTTATGCTGAGAAAAATCCTGAGATATATTTTGAAATCTTGGATTAGAATTTTCCCAGCCTAAAATTTCTTCGCCAATTGGCGTAAGTGAAAAATAGTTGCAAGGCGAAAAAACATCAGCAGATACATCACAGCCTGTAAGCAAAATGGGTCGCACATAGTCTAACTCATTCATAAAATCATATGGAACAGAGTAAAGCGGTGTTATAAGCTTAAGGTAATCACCTAAGGGTGAAAAAAACCATTTATCTAATACTGTTCCCATAAAATATGCCGAAGACATAAGCATTTCATTTTCATTTGAAAGCACAGGAATTTCTGCCATTTTAAGCATCTTATCAAAATCGAAGCCAAGAGCGCTGTAGACTTTATCATAAATATCATCAGTTGTAATTGAATCTTTTAAGAAAGACCTCATAATAGATGAATTCACAACCTGGTATGGTATCTGAAGCATATCTGCAAACTTTTGATTAAATATTTCAAAAACCTCATCAGTTAATAATGTAAGTATTTGTGTGTTAGTTTGAGTAAAAAAGACGTTACATTGTTCTTCATTTTTCTGAAATTTACATGTGTTAATTGATGGCATTGCTGTAAGTAAATTAAAGCGTTGTGCCATAAGTAATAAATATTCAAAATAGAATCCGTCTGTTGATGTAAGCTTTTCAGATAAAGCCTTAGGTATTATTAATGGAAACACACCGCCTTCTTCAAATGTTGCTACAGGAAAACAATATTCTGTAAGTGCAAACAAATTTTTAATGAAGGAATGGCGGTCAACAGAATCAATAGAAATCTGATAGGTGTACTTGTTATTCCCTCTGCCCAAAGGATTTACTTTATAGGAAAAATAAGCAACCTCATTTTTTCTTTTATCAAAATAGCTATTTAATATGTTAACTGGAGAAAGTACGGTGTCTTCAAAAAAAGCCGAAAAACACCATTTTTTAAAAAAAGTAGGTGAAAGGGCCAACAATCTTCGTTGCTCAGTTTGGGTAAAGGTTGAAAGAGCTTCGCCAAAGCCGTGAGTAAAATATTTAGTTGAAAATGTTGGGTTAGTTAGTTCAATGCCCTTTTTGCACATGATTGCCTCCGACACTTAAATGAAATTTATTTTCTTCATTTTGCCCGTGTGTAATACTAATTATTGTATCAGAAAAAACAATTTTTACAAGTAAACTGATGGCAATTGTAAAAGAAAGTTGTATTTTGCGGCTATAGTATGATAAATTTGGATAATACGTGCACAGGGGGGTAAAAATGAAAGGTGTAATTTTTGATTTGGATGGAACGCTTATTGATTCAATTTGGATTTGGGATAAGGTAGATAGAGAAATTTTGGCAAGGTATGGTTATGCTCCAGACCAAGAGTATTTAGAACACATAAGTAAACTTAATTACAGCCAATGTATTGAGTATATATTACAAAGATACGACCTTGGTATGAGTTACTCTGAACTGAGTGAAGAATTGCATCAAATGGCATACAAGGAATATGCGGGAGATGTAAAACTGAAACCAGGTGCATATGAACTTTTGATTAAGCTTAAAGAAGATGGCATTAAGTTGGGAATAGCTACTTCATGTCTTAGAAAAATGTGTGAGGCAGCCCTTAAAAAAAATCATGTTTTTCATCTGTTTGATACCTTCGTTTATTCTGACGAGATTGGCACAAACAAGTTGGAACCAGATATATATTTAATTGCTGCAAAACAGCTTGGGGTCGAGCCAAAAGACTGCATTGTTTTTGAGGATTTGCCAAGTGCGGCACAAAGTGCCGTTAATGCAGGAATGACAGTAGTAGGTGTATATGATGAACACTCTAAGCACTACAGGCAGCAAATGGAAAATACGTGTCATTTATTTATAAGTGATTTTTGGGAGTATTCAACAAAAAAAAAATAAAAACGACAAAAAAATACTTATTTTTTGTAAAATTTGACGAATGTAGTGTGTAATATTTGAACAAACAATTAATTTAATAATGAATTTCTGTATATATTTATCTTGCAAATAAAACGTGTTTAGTGTAGAATAGCTATAGAAATTGCGAAATGAAGATGCAGTGCTGTATTGCAGTATTAGGCAGTGTTTTTTCATATGCTACTTCGCAATTTAGAAGCTGTTTAAGTACATATGTAGGGTAAACTATATTTTGGGTATGAAAAAATAATTTGCACTATATAAACGTTAAACAGTTTTATTTTATGTCAGAAATCAGTTGTTATGAGGGTAATTAACTGAATTTATGGCTAGCTTCATAGGGTAAAATTTTATTTTAGGAGGTTTTTTATGAAGAAGAAAGTTTTAGCAATTACAATGGCAGCAGTAATGTGTACAGCAGCATTTGCAGGTTGTGCAAAAAAAGCAGAAGCACCTGCAGCAGCTCCAGCAGCAGAAGAAAAGAAAGAAGAAGCTCCAGCAGCAGAAGCA
>JAYFNB010000031.1:0-1841 GCA_034933685.1 Lachnospiraceae bacterium
GATTAATTTTACCAGTTGAAAAGAGAAGTGCGCATTTTCCGTCTTAAATCTGTGCACTTTGTGGCGAAAAACAGTGTAGTTCTTGGCAGATATATGTGTAGTTATTGGCGGAAATCTGTGCAGTCTATTTTACCATTTACACCAGTTACGTTGTGGGTTTTCAGCACATCCTGCAGTCTCAAAATGGTGGGATTTCCATGAAATTTATGAAAGTGATATGGAAAAAATAATCCCTTCTGTTAAAGCTACAATAGTTAAGTTTCTAGTATACGAAAAAAATAACAGGCAAATAGACAACACTCCCTCTAGCTGGTCTCAATGGTTTTTAGATAATTGCGATACTGTCTATGACGCTGTTTGGTTTCATAATTTACCTAAATTGAATATGTAATTTTTGCCGCCTACATAAGTAGAGGGTTGTAATTTTTTGACGATTCAAAATTGTACAGCAAAGTCTAGTTCTTAAACTGAAGGGCAGATATTCAACGTGAGTTGTGCTTAGTAACAATTAGTAGGATGTTTTTATGACAATAAGGTACAGTCTGCAGTGCCTTAAAATATAGGACATTGATTGAAGTAGCTTGGGAGATGATATATTTTGAACGTATGGAGAATTCATAATAAACCTGACTTTAGTAAAAGTAAGGGGTATACAAAAGATGATTTAATTCAATTTTGTATGACAGAAGGAATTATAGGTGTTGGGTGGAGTAAAATAACTACACGTGTTGATTCAAAGGATGCTATCAATAAAGAGGCTAAAGAACAATATACTTATAGAGCTACAGCTGGGTTAAAAGCCGTAAATGCTATGTGTAGCATGCAGGTAAATGATTTAATTTGGACACGCGTTGATGGAATTTATTTTTTGTGTAAGGTTACAGGATTATGGGTGAACAGCAAGCCTGAAGGAAAACATTACGATTTTGATGTTTCAAATTACGTCAATGTAGAATGGTTAAGGGTTGGAAGGGAAGATGAAATTCCGGGTCATGTTATCAGTAGTTTCAGGCCAGCAGCTGCTGTTCAAAATGTTAAAAATGTTGAGGAAATATCTAAATATATATGGAATCAATCCAAAGGTTCAAATGATTATGATATAAATAATGAAGGGCGGAATATTTGGGATGCTCTATCTGATAAGGATATCGAAGAAATTGTATTGTTGTATCTCCAAATTGAAAAAGGATATTATATTTTCACTCAAAGTTTAAAGAACACAACAAAAAAATATGAATGTACTATGATAAACAAGAATGGTGAATTGGCCTTCCCACAAGTAAAGAGTGGTTCAGTACCTTTGGCGGCCGATGATTACGAGGATGCGTTGCAAGATGACAAAAATGCTCAAATATTTTTATTTACCGTATGTGAGGACTATGATAGAAATAGCAAACCAAATATACATTATTTAACTAAAAAAGAAATAGAAGATTTTATGAAACAAAACAAAAAAGTGTTGCCGAAATTAACCAAGAGGTGGCTGGAATTGTGCGGTTTCTATAAAACAAGTAGTTAAAATAGCATAATTATAATGCATAAAATAATATTTTTAAGGAGCAATGACGAAATGAAAAAAGAGGTTTTGTTTGTTATATTAGATTAGTATGCGGACTGGGAAGCAGCATATCTTTCTACATGCATTCTGGCGTTGGGAAAAGGGGATTATGAAGTAAGGACTGTTTCCTTGACTAAAGAACCTATAAGTTCCGCGGGTGGTTTTACAGTATTGCCTGATTATGATTTGCAATCTGTTCCGGTAGAATATGAAGCTCTCATACTTATTGGCGGCATGAAATGGTTGGAAGCCTCGGCTTTAGACGTTAAACCTTTGGTGCAGG
>JAYFNB010000032.1:0-22112 GCA_034933685.1 Lachnospiraceae bacterium
CTTGACATGAAAAACCAGCTTTTTACGCTTGAAATTATTACAAGCCTTGCGAAGGAAAAGAATCTTGGCGTTTTAATGTCTATACATGATTTGAATTTAGCAGGGATGTTTTCTAACAGAATTTTAATGCTTAAAAATTCAATGATATTTTCATATGGCACAACTAATGATGTGATAACATCAGAAAATATAAAGGAAGTATATTGTGTTAATACCAAGGTAACAAATGAAGAAGAGTATGTCCATGTTAGATTACAAAGATAAACGTGTGAGAAAAGGGTGTTACAAACAGAATAATACTCAAATGAGAAGATATTACGCTAAAAATGTACCATGCAACTTTGGCACTTTGCTTTTGGAAACACCTCTGGAATAGACTCCAGCATTCCAAGGCTTTTATCACTAATAAAAAGACGCACTCCTTTAGGCCACGTTCTTTGAGCCAAACAAAGAAGGTTTTCCAACTTTCACAATCTTGCTTCATACCTTCAGCTGCACTTATGATTTCAATATATTCATCACCATTTACACCAATAGCAATCAAGATAGAGATATTTTGAATTTCGCCACCCCAACTGCGCTTTAAATAAAACCGTCTACATAAATATAAGGATAAGAATTTGCCAGATCATGGCTTCTTCAGGTTTCGATATGTTCATAAGCTTTCTTATTGAGGTTGCTGACTGTTTCAGGAGATACTTTGGTTACCCAAAGGGCTTTAGTGATATCTTCTACCCGGCGAACCCAAATGCCAGCAATATAAATTTCAATAAGAGTTCCCCAATAGAGCAGTCTCTTCGATGATAGCGCTCAATGATAGCGGATTTATATTGACATTCCCGCAGTTTCTTGACTAACTTAATAGTTTATAGACGTTTTTCTTTCATCTTGCTTTTTGTAAAAATAACTAGAATGATTAAAAGCATTATAATTGAAATAACAATAAGCATATTGTTATTTAATGGAGAGAAAACACTGGCAATTATAAAAGCAATAGTCACCAACAATCCCTCTATTGCACCAGATATGTCAAATCGCCTGCAAATACACATAAAAAGTATTAAACCCCAAAACACAAAGCCAAATAAAATATGTGCTTTACAGTACCTCTTAGGGTACAGGTTTTTTATTATAAAAAGCATCCATGCTAATATGTAAACAGTTGATGCAATATAGTTAAAACAGTAGGGCTTATCTCCCCAAATTAAAACCTCTACATTAATTAATGAAACAATAATATGCAGTACCAATAAAGCAAGAGCACATAAATCGTTTTTTTTACATAGCAAGTTTTCACCCTCCGTAAATAAAAATAGCTAACTTAAGTATTGGTCTTTGGACGCATCTACCAATGAATGCAATAATGGTTAATCAGGAAAACTGTAGTTTATTATATTTAATACTGTAGTAAACTTCTAAAAAAGATTCTTGAAGATAAGACGCTAGGAAAATCTTTAAAGAGAAGTTGGACATCTATATGTATTAATACTCAATTAGTTACTGCAATTTAGGATTTATTAAGTTTAAAAAATCCTAAATTGCAAGTTTTCATTCATTATTTTAATCGATTTTGCACGTTCAGATTTTTTAGTTATTTCCTATGTATATGTCAAAAAACTTACTTAATATCATTTCTTAATTTTTCAGGCATTTTAGGTTCATATAGCTTTCCTTGGCATAACAAAAATGCTGACATAGCCGCTGTAGTACCCAGCATCTTAATAGACGTTTTTACGCTTTGACTTTTTAAAATTTCTTTTAATTTTCTCATAATATTTCGCTCCTTTTTTAAACTAGACCACTCACAATTTTACAACGCACTTGCTAAGTTTGACATTAATCCCTCCTTTAATGTTTTATAATTACTCTACTTATATATTAACAAGAAAATTTGGTAAATTCTAGGGGTAGGTCGTGAAATGGCCTTTTTAGGTCGTGAAATGTGTTATTTACCAATTGTTTCTATTTTTTTATCATGTTATTATATATTTAGTTTATTTTAATCATATTTTAGGAGGAAAAAATGTCAATGTTATGGATAGTATGGGAAATGTTTGTAAATTTTGTAGAAGAAGGCATGTTTTGTTATCTGTTGATAAAAACATTGGGATATAAAAAAAGTAAGGCATTAAGGATTTACATTGGTTTTCCTTTACTTGTAATTTTTACTACTATAATAAATATTACTATCAGCAATACGAACATTGCAATTTTTATTCTTCTGGTGGCTGCTATTATTTTTTCAACAGTATGTTTTGAATCTAATTTTAGTTCACGTTTTCTTTGGGGATGTGCCGCAGCTATTATTGGAATCATTGCAAATACAATTGTTTTTTCAGCAACATCACTGTTTACAACCTATGATTTAAATTCATTATTGATTTCATCACCAATTAGAATTCAAATGACATTGATTTACTTAGTGGTATGTTCTATTTTTTATTTAGCATTAATACAAATCAAGGCAAAAAATAAAATAATGCTACCTCCATTGTTTATAATTGTTTTATTTATGTTATTATCATTGGGAATTATTGCATCAGATAAATTAATTACACTTTCTATTTCAATGTTTAATAGTGGTTATAAAAGTGAACAGTCCAATGTGCTTAGTTTTATAGGGGCTATTTACTTATTGGTTTTATTGGGATATGTTATTATATTTGAAGTCTTAGGTGTTTTTTATCAAAAAAATACAGATCTTTCAATGAATTTACAGGAAGCAAAGTTAATGCAAAATCACTTTGAAAATATTGAATCCTCTATGAATACTTTACGAGAATGGAAGCATGATTATCATCACCATTTACAAGCTATGCAAGTTCTATTAGAAAATAAAAAATATTTCGAACTACATGATTACATGGCACAGTTAAACACCGATTTTATGGACTTAACTAGTATGGTTACAACAGGTAATTCGATTTTAGATGCCATTCTCTCAAGCAAAATTCTTATTGCAAGGTCATACGGTATTGCAATTAAACATTCTATATTTTTTCCAGAGAATATTTCTATTTCGTGTACCGATTTATGCATTTTATTAGGTAATCTACTAGATAACGCAATTGAATCTTGCAACAAACCAAATTTATTGGAACCTCCTTATATTAACATTACTATAAAAAAGCATAAAAAAATGTTTTATATTAAAATAGTAAATAGTACCAATGGTGAATATCTTTATGAGAACGGTGTGCTTACAACTACCAAAGCCCAATCTGGTCATGGCAATGGTTGTAAAAAAATATATCAATTCATTGAGGAGCATGGTGGTTTCTGCAATTTTTCCCCTCTTAAAAACTCTTTTTCAGCTACCGTAATGATTCCATTGCAAGACGAGGAGGAGATAGGTTGACAATTAATATTGCTATCGTTGAAGATGAATTTATTTATGTACAACAACTTAAAGAAATATTGGAAAGTTGGTCAAAACAATTTCATTGCACAGTTACAATAGATTATTTTGAAGATACCAATTTATTGTTGGAAAATGATTTCAATGTTTATAATGTTGCCTTCTTAGATATTCAAATAAAAGATACAATGGATGGACTATCTCTTGCACAGTCAATGCGAAAAAAAGATTATAAAGGTTCTATAATATTCCTAACTAACTATAGGGATTACGTTTTTCAGGGATATGATGTGCAAGCTCTTCATTATCTGTTAAAACCAATAAATGAATTGGATATTAAAAAGTGTATGGATATGGTTTATCAGTTAACGACAGAAAATAATTATATTTTCTTTAATAATAACAAGACAATTAAAATTCCGTATCAACACATTCTTTATTTTTCCAGTTCAAATCACTACATCGATATTAATACGACTACCATATCATACTCTCATAAAGCAAAAATAAAAGATATGAAGTGCCACTTACCGTATTATTTTGTTCAATGCCATCGTTCCGTTTTAGTAAATATTAATTATGTTGATAAAATTAACAAAAATAACCTTTTTCTATCTAATGGAGAGGAATTACCAATTAGCAGTACATATCTTGAGGAAGTGAGAACCGCTTTCTTAAGTATAATTTTATAAGGAGAATTATTATGATTATAAAAATAGCAAATACCTGGGCCGACTGGCTTGTTACGAATGGGGCAGACTCAGATGACCATGACGTTTATGTTTATGGAGCGGAGTTTATACTAAATGAACTTATTTCTGATTTTGTTTTAATTTTAACTTCATTAATACTACATAAAGTTTTTGAAGTGATTGTTTGGATGTTAGTCTTTACACCGTTGCGTATTAATCTTGGTGGGACGCATGCTTCATCTCATTTTAAATGCATATTTTTATCAACCATTCTTTGTTATATATGTATCTATACTGCTCCATTGGCTATTAACTACCCAATAATAATTGCAGTGATTTCAGCAATCAGCTTAATGACTGTATTTAAAATTGCGCCAGTGGTTCATCAAAACCATCCCGTTTCAGAAACTAGAATGTTAAAATCCAGAAGGATGGCAAGATTAATAGTTTGTTTAGAGGTGTTTATTTCAGCTATTACATACATCTATTTTTCTAAAAAACTGGGATGTCTTGTTTCTGTAACCACTTTTTCTGCTTGTATTTTAGGAATATTAGGAAAACTTAATTTTTTAAAAAACCAGTAAATATCCAAGCATACTGGGCATTCTATTATTAAAATAAGGTTGTCTTCTTTAGATAAAAACATATAAGGTTAACATAAAAAAGGTATAGAATTTTATAGCATACTATGAATAATTGTTATTCAAGTGAGCAAAAGAGAACAAAACCAATTAAACTAAGATTACTTTGTAATTTATTGTGGGCTTTGACATTTTTTGACGTTATTTACCTTTTCGCAATAATCGCTTAAATGCTTTATATAGTTATGGTTATAATAGCGTCATAACAATACCAAGAAGGAAGAGAGAGGCATACATTTATGAATAAACAGCAACTTGCAGCAAAAATATGGGAATCTGCCAATCAAATGCGTTCAAAAATTGAAGCAAATGAATACAAGGATTATATTTTGGGCTTTATTTTTTATAAATATTTATCTGACTATGAATTGAAATTTGCAAAAAAAGAAGGCTGTTCCGAGGAAGATATAAAAGCACTTTCGGAAGAGGACACAGAAACAATGGAACATTTTAGAAGAAATATCGGCTATTTTATAGCCTATAAAGATTTATTTTCCACTTGGATTAACGAGGGAAAAGATTTTAATGTTTCGGATGTAAGAGATGCACTATCTGCTTTTAATAGGCTAATTAGCCCTATACATAAAAAAGTATATGAAGGCATTTTTAATACATTGCAGACTGGTTTAAGCAAACTTGGTGACAGTGCCGCATCCCAAACAAAGGCAATTAGTGATTTAATTCATTTAATAAAGGATATACCCATGGATGGCAAGCAAGATTATGATGTGCTTGGCTTTATTTATGAGTATTTAATCAGCATGTTTGCGGCAAATGCAGGTAAAAAAGCAGGAGAATTCTATACACCTCACGAGGTTTCTGTTTTGATGTCTGAAATTGTTGCAAACCATTTAAAAAACAAAAAAGAAATCCAGATTTATGACCCAACAAGCGGTTCGGGCTCATTGCTGATTAACATTGGCCGCAGCGTGGCAAAACATATGGATGATGAAAATAACATCAAATATTATGCACAGGAATTAAAGCAAAATACCTATAACCTAACACGTATGAATTTGGTAATGCGTGGCATTTTGGCGGATAATATTGTTACCCGTAATGGAGATACACTGGAGTATGATTGGCCATTTTTTGATGAAAACGACCCAGTTAATTCATACAATCCGCTATATGTGGATGCGGTTGTATCCAATCCACCATACTCACAAAATTGGGATTCCAGCAATAAAGATACGGACCCACGTTATGCAAGGTTTGGTCTTGCTCCAAAAACAAAGGCGGACTATGCTTTTTTACTGCACGATTTATTTCACATTAAGCCGGATGGAATTATGGCAATAGTTTTACCCCATGGTGTTTTGTTCCGTGGCGGTGAAGAGGGGCAAATTCGTAAGAATTTAATTGAAGGCAACCATATTGACGCCATTATTGGACTTCCTGCAAATATTTTCTTTGGCACAGGTATTCCTACTATTATTATGGTTTTAAGACAAAAGCGTGAAAATACAGATGTTTTAATTGTAGATGCCTCTAAAGGCTTTATTAAGGTTGGCAAAAACAATAAACTTAGGGCTTCAGATATAAAAAGAGTTACTGATACTGTTATTAGCAGACAAACTACCGCAAAATATTCAAAGAAGGTAAGCAGAAAAGAAATTAGAAATAATGAATATAATTTGAACATTCCAAGATATGTGGATTCCTCAGAAAATGCGGAAAGCTGGGACATTTATGCTTCTATGTTTGGCGGCATTCCGGAAAAAGAACTTGATGAGCTGGGTGAATTTTGGCAAGCGTTCCCAGAGTTAAGAGAGAGTTTGTTTGCAAAAAATTCAAGCAATTATGTTGAATTAAAAGTAAAGGATGTTAAGAATGCCATTAGGGAACACAGGGATGTGAAAGGATTTATAGATGGGGTGATATCCGCTTTTAAGGATTTTGACCAAGTGCTTAGAAGGAAACTATTAACCAATATGGCGTCTGTAAATATCTCTAAGGAAGAAAATGTGCTTAGCGAGGATATATTTGGTCGTTTGGGAAACATTTTGTTGATAGATAAATATGAAGCATACCAGTTGTTGGATGATGAGTGGAACAAAATAGCTGTAGATTTGGAAATTATACAAACAGAGGGCTTTGAGGCAACTAAAAAGGTTGACCCCAACATGGTAATTAAGAAGAAAAATGGCAAGGAACAGGAAGTGCAAGAAGGTTGGGTTGGACATATTATGCCTTTTGAATTGGTGCAAAAGACGTACTTGTGGGAGGAGTACCAACAGCTAAAGGAGAAAGAAAACCGTCTTTTAGAAATAACAGCGGAATATGAAGAGGTTTTGGACTCTTTTTCTGAGGAAGATAAAGAAACCGAGGTGTTTAACGAAGCAAAGGACGGCTTTGTTACAACAGTGGTGTTTAAAGAAGTAAAGCGAATTAAAAGTGAAATGAAGAAAAACAGTACCCTTGAAGAAGATTGCTACGAAAGTAAAATTATTAAAGTTGGCGAGCTGATTACCGAGGAAAAGGAATTAAAGGTACAAATTAAAATTGAAACAGAAGAACTGCATATGCTAACAAAAGAAACCATTGAAAAGCTTTCTGATGAACAGGTGTTGGAGTTGCTTGAATTGAAATGGATTAAGCCTCTTGTTACAGCCTTATATGAACTGCCACAGGTGGTTATAAATCAGTTGGCAGTGAAGGTGGAAGCCCTTGCAGAAAAATATGCCACCACCTATTATGAAGTTGAAGAACAGATACGGGAAACGGAAAGCGTTTTAGCCTGCTTTATAGACGAGCTTGAGGGCGACGAGTACGATATGAAAGGGCTTAGTGAGTTTCGGGCACTGCTAAAGGGTGAGTAATATGGCAGAGAAAGATAGAAAACCAGAGATAAGGTTTAAGGGGTTTGCTGACCATTGGGAACAGCGTAAGTTAACTTACGAAGTAGAATTATTTAGTGGATTAACATATTCTCCTAATGATGTGATTAAAGAAGGTGGTACGCTTGTACTTCGTTCAAGTAATGTAAAAAATGGAGAGATTATTAATGCTGACAATGTGTATGTAAAATCAGATGCTGTTAATGTGGACAACGTCCAAGTGGGAGATATTATTGTCGTTGTAAGAAATGGTTCGCGTTCACTAATAGGAAAACACGGTCAAATCAAGGTTAAAATGGACAATACGGTTATAGGAGCGTTTATGACGGGGATGAGATCATCAAACTCGTCTTTCATAAATACATTACTGAGTACACCAGTTTTTGATAAAGAGGTTGAAAAAAATCTTGGGGCGACAATTAATCAAATTACAAATAGCATGTTTCAAAATATGTATTTTATGTTTCCAAATGAAGATGAACAAATCAAAATTGGAGACTATTTTAGCAACATTGACAACCTTGTCACCCTTCATCAGCGTAAGTATGACAAGCTTGTAAAAGTAAAAAAATCTATGCTGGAAAAAATGTTTCCTAAAAACGGTGCAGATGTTCCAGAAATTCGTTTCAAGGGATTTACTGCTCCTTGGGAAAAGCGTAAGTTGGGCGAATATTGTGAAATGTATAATGGTGATAGAGGAATAAATTATCCTAGCGAAAAGGATATGGTTTCTGACGGAATACCATTTATCAATGCCGGTGATTTAAAAAATGGAAGAGTTAATTTAAGTAATGCTAACAAAATAACAAGAGAAAAGTATAGTCAACTTGGAGGAGCAAAATTACAGCTTGGAGATATTGTTTATTGTTTGCGTGGAACACTTGGAAAGAACGCATTTATAGACAATTTTAACGAGGGAACAGTTGCATCTTCACTTGTAGCACTACGTCCTAAAAATATTGATGGTAAGTATTTATTTCATATATTAAATTCAGATATAGAATTTCGCCAACGAACAGTTTGTGATGAGGGAGCAGCACAGCCAAATTTATCAGCCAAAAGCTTAGGTGGATTTGATATTCCTATTCCCAAAATTGAAGAACAAATAAGATTATCAGGATATTTGGATAGCCTCGACAACCTCATCACCCTCCATCACCGCAAGTTAGAAAAACTAAAAAACATCAAGAATTCCTGTCTTGAAAAAATGTTTGTATAGCTTTTTTCAAAGTTTACAAGTAAAGGAGTTTAGAAGACTATGGCATTTACAAAAGAAGCGGACTTTGAAGCGGCTTTCATAGAAGTGCTTTCCCAAAAGGGCTGGGAAAGGAAGGTTTTAAAAAATCCAACGGAAGAGGATTTACTTAAAAACTGGGCAAGCATTCTTTTTGAAAATAATCGTGGCATTGACCGACTGAATGATTCACCTTTAACAGACGGAGAAATGCAGCAGATTTTAGAGCAAATAACAAGTTTAAGAACGTCACTCAAATTAAATGGCTTTATTAACGGTAAGACCGTTTCAATTACCAGAGATAATCCTGCCGACATTTTACATTTTGGCAAGGAAATCAGCCTAAAAATATATGACCGACGAGAGATTGCCGCAGGGCAGAGCCGTTATCAAATTGTACAACAGCCAAAATTCAAAAGTAAGTCCAAAATATTAAATGACCGCCGTGGCGATTTAATGCTTTTAATTAACGGTATGCCTGTTATACATATAGAATTGAAAAAAAGCGGGGTATCCGTTAGTCAGGCATGCAATCAAATAGAAAAATATTCCCAAGAAGGAGTTTTTACTGGACTATTTTCGCTGGTTCAAATTTTTGTTGCTATGGAGCCAGAGGAAACGGTTTACTTTGCAAACCCAGGGCCAGATGGAAAGTTTAATAAAGATTTTTACTTCCATTGGGCAGATTTTAATAACGAACCTTTAAATAATTGGAAAGATATTGCCTCTTACTTGCTTTCCATTCCAATGGCACATCAGCTGATTGGTTTCTACACTGTTGCTGATGATTCTGACGGGATTCTTAAAGTAATGCGAAGCTATCAGTATTTTGCAGCCAATGCCATATCAGACCGTGTTTCAAAAGCTGATTGGAGAACTAAAAACTTACTGGGTGGCTTTATTTGGCATACCACAGGTTCGGGAAAGACAATGACCAGTTTTAAGTCTGCACAGCTAATTGCAAATTCTAAAGACGCAGATAAAGTAGTATTTTTAATGGATAGAATTGAACTTGGTACACAATCCCTAGAGGAGTACCGAGGTTTTGCAGATGAAAATGAAGCGGTACAGGCAACGGAAAACACAGCTGTGTTAGTTACAAAACTAAAAAGCATTAACCCAGCAGACACTTTAATTGTTACGTCAATTCAAAAAATGAGTAACATCAAAGACGATGAAGGCGGTCTTAATGCAAAGGATATTCAGTTAATGAATTCAAAAAGAATGGTTTTTATTGTGGATGAATGCCATAGGTCTACCTTTGGTGAAATGCTGATAACAATAAAAGATACTTTCCCCATGGCTATGTTTTTTGGCTTTACAGGAACACCTATTCAGGACGAAAACCAAAAGAAAATGAATACCACAGCAACGGTATTTGGCAACGAATTGCACCGTTATAGTATTGCCGATGGAATTAGGGACAAAAATGTGCTTGGTTTTGACCCATACAAAGTATTAACCTACAAGGATAATGACATAAGAAGAGAAGTTGCTTTAATGAAGGCAAAAGCAAAAACCGAGGAACAAGCCATCAGCGACCCACAAAAGAACGAAATATACTATAAATTTATGGACACTTCAAAGGTGAAAATGGCGGGATATTTAGGGGAAGACGGCAAGTATGTAAAAGGCATTGAAGACTATTTGCCAAGGTCTCAATATGAAAGAATTGAACATCGGCAAGAGGTAGTGAAAAATATTTTAGAAAACTGGGTAAGGCTAAGTCATAACGGAAAATTCCATGGCATTTTTGCAACAAGCAGTATACCAGAAGCCATTGAATATTATAGATTAATAAAAAAAGCAAAACCAGAATTGAAAATAACAGCACTGTTTGACCCTAATATTGATAATAATGGCGGTGTGAAATTCAAAGAGGACGGGCTGGTAGAAATTATTGAGGACTATAACAACCGTTACAAACAGGATTTTAATATGGCAAGCCATTGGAAGTTTAAAAAGGACATTGCGTCAAGGCTTGCACACAAAGAACCATACACAAGGTTAGAAAGAACGCCAGAAAATCAAATCGACCTGTTAATTGTGGTTGACCAAATGCTTACAGGCTTTGATTCCAAGTGGATTAATACCTTATACATGGACAAGGTGCTTCAATATGAAAATATCATTCAGGCATTCTCCAGAACAAACCGTTTGTTTGGGCCAGAAAAACCTTTCGGTACCATTCGTTATTACAGATTGCCTCACACAATGGAGCAAAATATCAATAAAGCAGTAAAGCTTTATTCTGGTGACAAGCCTATAGTATTATTTGTTCAACGGCTGGATTACAACTTAAATAAGATGAATTCTGTTTACGAAGACATATTTGAGTTGTTCAGCCATGCAAGTATTCCAAACTTTGAAAAGTTACCAGAAGACTCTTCAGAATGCGGCAGATTTACAAAGCTTTTTAAAGAGCTAAATGCTCACTTAGAAGCGGCTAAAATTCAAGGGTTTAAGTGGAGCAAATTAAAATATGAATTTAGTGATGAAAAACAAAAGACGGCAATAGAAATGAAATTTGATAAAAACACCTATCTAATTTTAGCACTTCGTTACAAAGAATTGTTCACCAGCAGCGGTGAAGGAGGAATGGGAGAAGTTCCTTTTGAAATTGACGGCTACTTAACAGAGATAGATACTGGTGTTATTGACGCAGATTATATGAACTCTCGATTTGAAAAGTATTTTAAAATGCTGGGCAATGATGGGGTTGACGAGGACAAAATGCAACAGATATTGGATGACCTGCATAAATCATTTGCATCGCTAACACAGGAAGAGCAAAAGTATGCAAATATTTTTCTACATGATATTCAAAGTGGAAACGCAACAATGGAAAGTGGTAGAACCTTTAAAGATTATATAACAGAATATCAATTTAAAGCAAAGAATGCTCAAATTAAAAATGTTTCAAATGTTTTTGGATTGGATGAAGCCAAACTTAGAAATATGATGGGTTCTGGTATATCGGAATTTAGCATAAATGAATTTGGACGTTTTGATGATTTGAAAAATACTGTGGATAAACAAAAGTCACAGGAGTATTTTGAAAAATTAGAAGGCAAGAAAATTCCTGATTTCAGAGTAAATATAAAAGTGCATAACCTTCTGCAAAAATTTATTCTTAGTGGAGGTTTCGATGTTCAGTTGCCAGAGGAAGAATAGTTGATGATTAATGGGCAGCAGAGAATGACCACTCTCACTATTTTGCTAATTGCTTTGCGTGATTATGGGTATTAACTTTTACTTACGTAGACTTACAGAGGATTATTAAA
This sequence comes from Lachnospiraceae bacterium, assembly GCA_034933685.1. Taxonomy (GTDB): domain Bacteria; phylum Bacillota; class Clostridia; order Lachnospirales; family Anaerotignaceae; genus UBA8514. The sequence goes on from JAYFNB010000032.1 coordinate 12,050, forward strand.
AGCTAGGTGAGCGTGGTCCGTTAGAGGATATTCAATGGAAAAGCTGTTTTCTTATGAAAACAGTCTGAACTTATGGATCAAGAGCTTCTATAATTTTTGCCTTTCGCATGAAAAAATCTGAATTTCTTCGTGTCATAAAAATAATCACTTCTTATTTTCTATTTTACCATAGAAGCTATCTTTATAATTCTTTATTTACAAAAATTTTAACAGACTATTGCGGACACTTCAATTTGGCAAATACATATAACAAAACTATTGACAAGAATCAAGATACATGGCAATATCCTAGTGAATAGATATGCAAAGTATATATTATCTAAAATAGTGTGTGTAAAGAATAGATTGTGGGAGGGAAAATGAAAGCAGCAGTTTGGCATGGACATAAGGACGTAAGAATAGAAGAAAAAGTTACTATGGTCAAGTGGTAATAAAAGTTGCTTACGCAGGAATTTGTGGAACCGACAGGCATGAATATACGGGACCAAATTTCATCCCAGTTAAAACTCTCATAGACCGACAGGAAAAACAGCCCCTTTAACATTAGGGCATGAGTTTAGTGGCTGGATTACTGAAGTAGGTGAAGGGTTATCAGAGTTTAAGGTTGACAACAGGGTAACTGCCAATGGAATTGGTCCTGTGTGGATTTTATTGGCATAATGAGTTCCTCCTTTTGTTTATTATACAATATTTCAAGGGAATACCTCATTTTGCTTTGTACTATTTAGATGCTAACACTAAAGGAAAGGGAGTTAGTTGCTGTTCTTGGTGCAAACGGAGCTGGAAAGTCAACTCTTCTGAAATGTATCTCTTCAATGATGAAACCATCTGCTGGAACCATAACCTATGGTGAAACTGCGCTACCGACCAAGCCTTATGATGTGGTTGAAATGGGGATTGTTTTGGTTCCAGAGGGCAGACGGATTTTTTCAAAGCTGACGGTAGAAGAAAATTTGACGACAGGAAGTTGCCAGAGAAATAACCAAAAGGAGGTAAAGGAAGATTTAGAGTTTTGTTATGACTTATTTCCTAGGTTGTTTGAACGTAAAAAACAGTATGGAGGTTTTTTGTCAGGCAGTGAGCAGCAAATGCTGGCAGTTGCCCGTAGGCTTATGTCAAGACCCAATCTTTTAATGCTGGATGAACCATCTTTAGGATTAGCACCTATTATTGCAAATCAAATTTTTGACATTCTCATAAAAATAAGGGACAGAGGAACATCTATACTACTTGTTGAACAAAATGCGAAGAAAGCATTATCCATTTGTGATAGAGGCTATGTATTAACCCAGGGAAAAATTGTTGCCGAGGGAAGTGGAGAGACTTTAAGTGCAGATAGGGAATTAACAAGTGCCAATTAGGATAAGCTAATATTTTAGTGCCTTAATGTATAAGATAAATTAGAATAATAGTAAGAGTTGTAAATGATTTGTTAGTCATGTTGCAGCTCTTTTTTGTCTTAAAGAAAAGATTTTTAATTTAACACAGTTGTTTTAAAGCTATTAAAGGTGTAAAAATACTTAATAAAAAATTGAAAATAAATTATAAAACATATTGACATGATGGGCAATAAATGCTACAATACATACAGTTCATATAGGAATACTATATTAAAAGGAGATGGGATTATGTACAAAAGACTTGTATCAGAGATTAACAATATGTATATGTGTATGTGTGAAGGCATGTGTATGCCTATTATGTGTTGCGTTAATTTTTTGAAAATGTTTCCTGACTCAAATCTTAAGAGTATTCCTTCTTTGCGTATTTTACCAAAATGTACTTGATACATATTTGATAAAATATAAATGGAGTTTTGAGCAGGAGCTAAAAATGCCCCTGTTTTTTTTATTACCAAAATGAAAGGAAGTGATGGATTGAACGTTGATTTTATAGAGAAATATTATCCCTTATACATTGAGGCATCAAAACTGACATTACGTTTGGGAGCTATAGGGATTTTTTTCTCAATCATCATAGGGCTTAGTTGTTCGTTGATACTTTATTATAAAATTCCGATTTTAAGACGGATTACATCAGTTTATATCGAGCTATCTCGAAACACACCGTTACTTGTACAGTTATTTTTTCTGTATTTTGGGTTACCCAAATTAGGTATCAAAATTAGTTCAGAGGGATGTGCCATCATAGGTTTATGTTTCCTTGGCGGAAGCTATATGGCAGAAACATTCCGAAGCGGACTAGAAGCAATAGAAAAAAGTCAGTTGGAATCGGGTTTAAGTATTGGGTTAACACACGGACAGGTAATGAGATATGTAATTTTTCCACAAGCAGTTTCAATTTCGGTACCAGGTATATTTGCAAATATTATATTTCTAATAAAAGAAACATCGGTATTTAGTGCAGTGGCTTTGGCGGACTTAATGTATGTGGCAAAAGATTTAATTGGGTTGTATTACAAGACCAGCGAATCACTGCTTATGCTTGTGATAGCATATTTAATAATTTTACTGCCAATCTCCATTTTAGGAGCTTTTTTGGAAAGGAGGTTACGATATGCAGGATATGGGAATTAAAGTTCTGTTTATGGGTAACAACTTTCAAAGGCTTTTGGAGGGCTTATTGATAACAGTAAAAATATCGCTGATGTCGGTTGTGTTATCCATTGTATTTGGAACTTTGCTAGGAATGTTAATGACGTTAAAAAATCCCATTACTAGGGGTATTACCAAAGTATATCTGGAATTTATACGAATCATGCCACAGTTAGTACTTTTGTTTTTAGTTTATTTCGGCTTAACAAAAGCATATGGTATCAATCTTTCAGGGCAGGTTTCAGCAGTTATTGTATTTACCCTTTGGGGAACAGCGGAAATGGGTGACCTTGTAAGAGGTGCATTGATTTCCATACCAAAACATCAATACGAAAGCGGTATGGTATTAGGATTGGTTGGTTGGCAAGTGTACCTGTTTATTATTATTCCCCAAACCTTAAGGCGGTTACTTCCCTTGGCAATTAATCTTGCAACAAGAATGATTAAAACAACATCGTTAATTGTATTAATTGGTGTGGTAGAGGTGCTGAAAGTAGGACAGCAGATTATTGAAGCCAATCGATATACTGTGCCAACATCGGCGTTATGGATTTATGGAACAATTTTTTTCCTATATTTTTTAATATGCTGGCCAATATCTATGCTGTCAAAGAAATTAGAACTTAAATGGAAGAACTGAGGTGAAAAAGTGGAAGCAGAAAAAGTGTTAGAAATTCGTAACCTACATAAAAAATTTGGGAATAACCCTGTTTTAAAGGACGTTTCTTTGGATATTCACAGAGGCGAAGTAGTAGTTATTGTAGGTTCATCAGGTTGTGGCAAAAGCACATTTTTACGATGCATTAACGGTTTAGAGCCTATACACAACGGTGAAATATTGTTGGATGGAAAAGTGATTACTGAAAATAAAACCAATTGGAGTGATGTTCGCCAAAGAATTGGCATGGTATTTCAAAGTTACGATTTATTTCCACATATGACGGTGATAGATAATATACTTATTGGTCCAATGAAGGTGCAAAAAAGAGATAGAAAGGAGGCAGAAATAGAGGCTGAAAAATTATTGGAGAGAGTTGGTCTTTTGGGAAAAAAGAATGCTTATCAAAGACAGCTTTCTGGAGGACAGAAACAAAGGGTTGCAATTGTTCGGGCATTAATGATGAAGCCAGAAGTGCTACTTTTTGATGAAGTTACTGCGGCACTTGACCCAGAAATGGTAAGAGAAGTACTGGATGTAATGCTGGAACTTGCCAAAAGCGGGCGTACTATGGTAATCGTAACCCATGAAATGCAATTTGCTAGAGCAGTTGCAGATCGTATTATTTTTATGGATAGCGGTGAAATTTTGGAAACAGGTACACCAGAGGAATTCTTTGTTGAACCAAAAACAGATAGAGCAAAACAATTTTTGAACATATTCTCATTTAATGCTTAAGAAGGAAGGTAGATTTTATGAAAAAAATTAAATTATTATTACTTACATTAGTGCTTGCGGTTTCTGCATTGGCAGGATGTGCATCAAAAACCAGCACAACAGCAGCCACAACCGAAGAATCAACACAAAGCAAAGCGGTTTACAGAACATTAGATGATATTAAGAAAAGCGGAAAAATTATCATAGGTGTTTTCAGTGATAAAAATCCTTTTGGCTATGTAGATGAAAAGGGTGATTATCAAGGCTATGACGTATATTTTGCTGAAAGAATTGGTAAGGATTTAGGCGTAGATATTGAATATGTATCTACAGAGCCAGCCAGCCGTGTTGAATATCTCGAAACAGGCAAGGTGGATTTAGTTCTTGCAAATTTTACAGTAACAGATGAACGTGCTGAAAAAGTAGATTTTGCATTGCCTTACATGAAAGTGGCATTAGGTGTTGTTTCGCCAGATAATGCGCTTATTACAGCCCCAGAAGAATTAAACGGAAAAACATTGATTGTGGCAAAAGGAACTACTGCAGAAACTTTCTTTACAGAAAATTACCCGGAAGTAAATCTTTTGAAATTTGACCAGTACACAGAGGCTTACAATGCATTAATAGATGGGCGTGGAGATGCGTTATCTACTGATAATACAGAGGTACTTGCATGGGCACTTCAAAACGAAGGTTTTTCTGTAGGAATCGAATCTTTAGGCGACCTTGATACAATTGCCCCAGCTGTTTCTAAAGGAAATACAACTCTTTTGAATTGGATAAATGATGAAATTGTTGCATTGGCAGATGAGCAGTTCTTCCATACCAACTATAACGAAACACTTGCACCAGTATATGGCACGGCAATTGATATTGACAGTTTGGTAGTTGAAGGCGGCGTGGTAGAAGGTATCAGCACTTCGGAAGAAAAAGGAACGATTACTGTAGCAGCTTCGGCAACACCACATGCAGAAATTTTAGAGAAGGCAGCACCTATCTTAGCAAAAGATGGCTGGAAATTGGATGTAACAATTTTTGATGATTATGTACAGCCAAACCTTGTTGTTGAAAGTGGAGATTTTGATGCAAACTATTTCCAGCACACCCCATACCTTAATGACTTTAATAAAGAGCAGGGAACACACCTTGTGAATGTTGGAAATATACATTATGAACCATTTGGAATTTATCCCGGAACAAAAACTGATTTAAAATCACTTGCAAAAGGCGATGTAATTGCAGTGCCTAACGATACAACAAACGAAGCCAGAGCATTGTTATTACTTCAAGACAACGGCATTATTACTTTGAAAAAAGGCGTTGGCCTTGAAGCTACAGTAAAGGATATTGTTAATAACCCTTATGATGTTAAAATTCAGGAATTAGAGGCAGCACAGGTATCCCGTGTTAAAGATGAAGTTGCGTTCATTGTTTTAAATGGAAATTATGCATTGACAGCAGGCTTCTCTGTTGCAAAAGATGCAGTGGCTTATGAAACTTCTGCTTCTAAAGCGGCAAAGACTTATGTAAACATTATTGTAGTAAAAGAGGGCAACGAAAATAACGAAGGTGTTAAGGCACTGGTAAAGGTTCTTGCTTCACAGGAAATACAGAAATATATTAATGATACATATGACGGAGCCGTTATTCCTTTTGAACAAAAATAAGTATTTAGTATTAACTGCTTAATGTAGGCTAACAATGCGTATATCCGTAGGTTTTACCTACGGATATACGTTTATAAAGAAAAAAGCAGTGGAGGTATGTTTATGGAACCTATTATCCAAGTTAAAAATTTATACAAAAAATTTGGAATGAAAGACCAACAAGTAGATGCCCTTAAAGATGTAAATTTGGATATAGAAAAAGGAGAGATTTTTGGAATTATAGGTCTTTCTGGTGCAGGCAAAAGTACATTGGTTCGTTGCTTGAACTTTTTGGAAAAACCGACATCTGGTAAAGTGATTGTAAAAGGAAATAACCTAGCTGATTTATCAGAAAAAAAACTAAGGGCACAAAGACAAAATATTGGTATGATATTTCAAAATTTCAATTTGCTAATGCAGAGAAATGTTTTAGATAATGTATGTTTTCCTATGGAAATTTCAGGTGTAAAAAAGAAAGAAGCCAGAGAGCGTGCATTAAAACTGCTGGAAACTGTAGGTTTGGAGGAAAAGGCAAAAGCTTACCCAGTTCAGCTTTCTGGAGGGCAAAAGCAAAGGGTTGCCATAGCAAGGGTACTTGCTAATAATCCAGAAATTCTTCTTTGTGATGAAGCAACAAGTGCTTTAGATCCACAAACGACAAAATCAATTTTAACGCTTATTCAGAACATTAATAAAGCATATGGCATAACAGTTATTCTAATTACACACGAAATGAATGTTGTTCGAGAAATTTGCCATCGTGTTGCGGTAATTGATGGAGGAATAGTGAAAGAGGTTGGTACGGTGTCAGAGGTTTTTAATGAACCGAAAACTGACGCAACTAAAAAACTTATTTTAAATGGTATAGACAATAGAGTTGGCAATGAAACTAACAACTAGTAAAGGGTAGAGGAGTTGAGAAATTATGTTGGATAGAACAGTTGTAACCATGTTATTAGAAGGAACAAGAGACACATTATATATGACGTTAATGGCTACAGTTTTTGGATACATACTGGGTCTGCCTATGGGCATTCTACTAGCAATATCTGACGAAAAAGGGATAAAACCCGATAAGGCTTTATATAAGACACTGGACTTATTTGCCAACTTAGTTAGAAGTATTCCATTCCTAATTCTGCTGATATTGGTAATTCCGCTTACCAAAGTGATTGTAGGGAAAAGTTACGGTTCAAGTGCAACCATTGTTCCTCTTGTTATTGCGGCAACTCCATTTATTGCCCGTATGGTAGAATCCTCTTTAAAAGAAGTGGACAAGGGGGTTACTGAAGCCGCTTTAAGCATGGGAGCAAGTACAGGTAAAATTATATTGAAAGTACTTATTACAGAAGCCAGAACATCGTTGTTTGTTGGCGTAACTATTGCAATTGGAACAATTCTTGGGTATTCTGCAATGGCAGGTGTTGTTGGTGGCGGTGGACTTGGAGATATAGCCATTAGATATGGTTACTATCGTTATGATACGAAAATAATGATTGTTACAATTGTTGTGTTAGTTGTATTGGTGCAGATACTACAAGGCGTTGGAATGATGGTGTCTAAAAAATTTGACAGAAGATGCCCATAAATGATATGCTCAAATCACGAGAAATATGGAGGAAGAGCATGAAGGCTATTACAATAGAAGAACTGGAAAAATTAAATACTGATGAAGTAACTATTATTGATGTTAGACAGGAAAAAGATTTTAAAATGGGTACGTTTCGTAATTCAATTAATATGCCCATTGCAAATTTTGAAAATTGTATTGCAACTATACCAAAGGAAAAACCTGTGTTTATTTTATGCTATACAGGCGACAAAAGTGTAGACGTTGTAGAAAGGCTGGAAGAATTAGGCTTTGATACTGCAAATATTATTGGTGGATATCGTTCACTTTTACGGCTTCAGCTTAGCAGAATTTTGCAGGAAGAAGAAGCAATTGCTTTAAGAACCTTTGAAATTGAAAGAAGTATAATTAAAAAATTTAGGAAGACAATTTGGCGAAAGTTCACAAAAGCTATAAATGACTATGAATTTGTTCAAGAGGGTGATAAAATAGCCGTCTGCATTTCAGGTGGAAAAGATTCTATGTTACTTGCAAAGCTTATGCAGGAGTTACATAAGCATGGGAAAGTACAATTTGAACTAAAATTTCTTGTAATGAACCCTGGATACAATGAAGAAAACTGGAAAATCATTCAAGATAACGCAAAGATACTTGGCATTCCATTAACAACCTTTGAAAGTGATATTTTTAATATTGTTGCAGATATTGATAAAAATCCTTGCTATTTGTGCGCACGAATGAGGAGAGGATATTTATATTCTCAGGCAAAAGAGCTTGGATGCAATAAAATTGCATTAGGACATCATTTTGATGATGTAATAGAAACCGTTTTAATGGGGATGCTTTATGGTGGGAAGATTGAAACTATGATGCCAAAGCTTCATAGTAAAAATTTTGAAGGCATGGAATTAATCAGACCTCTTTATATGGTAAAGGAAGGGGACATTAAAGGGTGGAGAGATTATAATCAATTGCATTTTATTCAATGTGCTTGTAGATTCACGGAAAATTGCGTAAGCTGCGGTGGTGGCAGAGGTTCAAAACGTGATGAAATGAAAGAATTAATTAAGCAGTTTAGAGCAAGTAGTGACGTGATTGAGAAAAATATTTTTAAGAGCATTCATAATATAAATTTAAGAACGGTTATAGGCTATCATAAGGATGATGAAGTATATAATTTTCTGGATGACTATAATAAAGAATAGGCTAAGGAGTTAAAATTAGAGGAATTCTAAATGAATTTCCTTGAATGCATATGAAACCTATGGTATAATAGGTTAAAGAGGTGTTTTTATGAAAATTTCAACTAAAGGTAGATATGCTTTGCGTATGCTTTTGGATTTGGCAGAGCATAAGAATGATGGTTACATTGCGCTGAAAGAAATCGCAGAGCGTCAAGGAATCTCTAAAAAATATTTAGAGCAGATAGTTCCGCTTCTAAATAAATCAGATATTCTACAAACAAACCGTGGTTTTCAAGGCGGGTATATGCTTGCAAAAACCCCAGATAAGTATACAGTGGGAGATATACTTCGAATTACTGAGGGAAGTATTTCACCAGTTGTTTGCCTTGACCATAATCCAAACCAGTGTGAACGAAGCGAGTATTGCATGACACTGGATGTTTGGAAAGGGCTGAACAAGGTAATTATAGACTACCTTGATGGCATAACCTTGCAGGATATACTTGATAAGGCTGGAGATAGATACTTAAACGAATATTATATTTAAAAAAAGAATAAGAGATGAAATTTGAACCGATCGCCAAAAGTTAGACCTAAAAACCTAACGATTGGAGGTCGGTCTTTTTATGGCAAAATATAGCTATGAATTCAAGAAAAAGGCGGGTGATGCATACTTAAATGATGAAGGTGGATGCAACTGTTGAACACGTAAAACAACTTGAAGATGAACTTTTAAAACTAAGAATAGAGAATGCCTATTTAAAAGAACTGAGGAGGCTGCGTTTAGAGTAGGAAGCTCTTCTGAAAAAACAGCGAGAATCATCCACAGCCTCCGAGGAGACTTTAAATTAAAAGATATTTTCGAGGTTGTTGGCTTTCCAAAAGCAACTTATATGTACTGGCAAAAAAGATTTACTAGAAAAAGTGGTAAGTATAGTTCCTATAAAGGAAAATTTGGAAAAGTTGTTCCAAACAGATTACGAAGACGTTTTGATACTTAAATACCACATCAGAAGATTACCACATACACCACAGAATTTAAGTGTTATGATGTAGATACAAAAGGGCGCATGGGTATTAAAAAATTGTATTTAGACCCTTTTATGGATTTATGTAATAGAGTGATTATAAGTTATGGAGTATCAAAAGTATAATTGAGGCTCTAAACACTGCAATAGAAATCACATCTGATTGTTCATATCGTAAAACGTTTCATTCAGATCAAGGTTGGGGTTACCAGATGAAGGCATATGTTCATACATTGCAGGAACATCTAATCTTTCAAAGTATGTCTAGAAAAGGGAATTGTCATGATAATTCAGTCATGGAAAATTTCTTTGGGATAATGAAACAAGAAATGTATTATGGAGAAGTTCGTTAGAGTTATGATGAGCTTAAAGAAGCAATAGATAAATACATAGAGTATTAAAATAAGCAAAGAATTAAAGAAAAACTAGGATGGATGAGCCCTGTTGAATACGGATTCAGTCTCTTAGCAGCATAAGAAAAATGCAAAGTGGATTTTCCACTTCGCATTAAAGTCTAACTTTTAGGGGTCACATCAATAATCTCTGATTCTTTTTTTATCAAAGATGAGACCGTTTCAAAGTCCGTGTAAACTCAAAAAACTGATATAAAAATTTGATCATTCTTTATGGGCAAGGCCATTTTTTGTGGTTCTTGCCCATATTTGTATTATAAAACTGTTTTTTGGGTTGTCAAGAAAAACTCCC
>JAYFNB010000033.1:0-82458 GCA_034933685.1 Lachnospiraceae bacterium
TCTTGCCTGTATGACACCAATTGAGTACAGGCACCATCTTATGAATCAGATAGCATAAAAGTGACGTCAACCATAATGAATGATTGACGTCATCAAAGAATTTTATTATTTCCTATGTCTACTTGACAGGGAGCGGTTCAAAGTAACGATGCAATGAAAAGACTTGAAACTTCTAGGGTAGCTATCTTTGGAATTGGTGGAGTTGGCTCTTACACCGCGCAAGCAATTGCAAGAACCGGCATTGGTGCAATGGATTTAATTGATGACGATAAAGTTTGCCTTACCAATGTAAACCGTCAGCTTATTGCAACACACTCGACCGTTGGGAAATTTAAGGTTGATGTAATGAAAGAACGCCTTTTGGATATTAACCCAAAATTAGAAGTAGAAATACATAAATGTTTTTTTAGCACAGAGCATTTAGATCAATTTGATTTTTCAAAATTTTCATATATTGTAGATGCCATTGACACAGTTTCTGTAAAACTAACGTTTGTGTAATGTGCGAAAGAAGCAAATGTGCCAATTATTAGCTGCATGGGTGCAGGGAACAAGTTAGACCCAACCAAGTTTGAAGTAGATGATATTTATAAAACATCTGTTTGTCCATTGGCAAAGGTGAGGCGCTATGAACTGCGCAAGCGAGGAATTCCAAAGTTAAAGGTTGTCTATTCTAAAGAAAAGGTAAAAACACCTTTAGAAGATATGAAAAACAGTTGCAAACAAAATTGTATTTGTCCACCTGAAACAAAAAGGAAATGTACAACCAGAAGACAAGTTCCAGGCAGCATTTCGTTTGTTCCTTCTGTCGCTGGATTAATACTGGTTGGTGAGGTAATTAAGAATATTGCACAAATTAAATAAGTGTTTTGATAAATGTATTTATGTTTGAGAAGTCTAGTTAAAAAGATTGGCGTAAAAGTCAGTCTTTTATTTTTTATTTTGTTATTGACAACACAACGAAGGCAAAGTATAATAACTACTAAATACATATGCATTATTAGTATTTTGAAAGGAGGTACATTCAAATGTGTTCCACTATCTTTATAGTGTTAAGGCTCAACTTTAGGAACGGGCGAATGTGCAATTGTAAGTAACTAAATCCCAATCTTAATTAAAATAAAGGAACGAGGTGCTTACAATGAAAAACATACTTTGCTTTGGTGATTCGAATACATATGGATTAAAGCCAGATGGAACAGGAAGATATGATTTTAGTGTGCGTTATCCAGGTAAGCTGCAAGGCTTGCTTGGCAATGAATTTCATGTGATTGAAGAAGGCTGTCCTGGACGAACAACGGTTTATGAGGATATAAACCGTCCATTTAAAAAAGCAATAGATTATATTGTACCATGTTTACAATCCCATATTCCATTAGATTATGTTGTAGTAATGTTAGGAACAAACGATTGCAAATTCGCTTACAATGCTACTAGCAAAGAGATTGCTTTTGGACTGTCTCAAGTTATTGACGAAGTTAGAAGTATAACACCTTCGTCCCAAGTTTTAATTATATCTCCAATACATCTTGGTGATGCTATATGGAAATATGATTTTGAGTTTAATGAAAAATCAGTGGAAGTGTCCAAGGGGCTGAGCCATGAATACAGGTTGATTGCGCTTGAAATCGGCAGTTTGTTTTTGGATGCTTCAACAATAGCTAGTCCAAGTTCAATTGACGAGGAACACATTGATGAATTTGGACATAATAAAATTGCAATTGCAGTAGCAGAAATAATAAGAAATATTCGATGATGAAAAAATTAATAAAATTTTAAAAAGATGTTGACATATTAAAATTTTAGGTGTAGTATCTACAACAAAACATATAATTCATATTAACAAACTAGGAGTTAGTTAATTTGAATATAAAAAATTAGGAGGTGTAAGGAGTATGAAAAAAGCAAACAATTGTAAAATGCAGATCATGTGTTCATGTATGATGGTGATGAGCCGAATGTGTAATGAAATGATGGAAACGGATCGAATGTGTTATAGTATCATGTGTGAATCTGAACAATGTTATGCTTTTTAAAATAAATTTTGTTTAGGGTATTTTTATACATATCACACACCATATTGCTAAGTAAAAGCAACTATGAGAAATAATGATTGACTATGCGGCATATTCACTGTTTCATTAAATGACTACATTTAATTGGAAGCAGTTTTTTTATGCCCTTTTTATATTATTTTTAAAGGAGTCCCTGAATGGATAAAAATATATCAACAGAAATTAAAACTGCAACAGAACAAATAGAAAAAATTCTTAAACAAATTAAGTATGGTTCAATTACATTAGTTGTACAAGATGGAAGAATCATTCAAATAGAACGTTATGAAAAAATAAGAATTAAGTAAAATTAAAAAATTAAACTAACAACTATAAAAACTAGACAAGAGAAAGAGGTAATTAATTATGAGTAAATTAAACGAGAGAATTTTAAAATTTGAAACAAAACAGCTTCACATAGGACAGGAAAATGCAGACCCAACAACAGATGCAAGGGCAGTGCCTATTTACCAAACATCCTCTTATGTGTTCCACAATAGTGAGCATGCAGCAGCAAGATTTGGGCTTAGAGATGCAGGAAATATTTACGGAAGACTTACAAACCCAACGCAGGGTGTTTTTGAAGAAAGAATAGCAGCTCTTGAGGGTGGTGTTGCGGCATTGGCAGTAGCGTCAGGTGCAGCGGCTATATCTTATACCCTCCAAAATCTTGCGCAAAATGGAGACCATATCGTTTCCGCAAAAACAATTTATGGCGGTACATTTAATTTATTGGCACATACACTCCCTCAGTATGGAATTACAACAACATTCGTTGATGCTAACAATTTAGATGAAATTGAGAGTGCAATTAAAGAAAACACAAAGGCAGTTTTTATTGAGACACTTGGCAACCCTAATTCAAATGTAGTGGATATTGAGGAAATTGCAAAAATTGCTCATTCCCACAAAATTCCACTGGTTATCGACAGTACATTTGGTACACCATACTTAATTAGACCAATTGAATATGGCGCAGACATTGTAGTTCATTCAGCAACTAAGTTTATCGGCGGACACGGAACAGCAATTGGTGGTGTAATTGTAGACAGCGGTAAGTTTGATTGGGAAGCGTCTGGAAAGTTTTCTTCTCTTACAGAACCAAATCCAAGTTATCATGGAATAAGCTTTACAAAGGCAGTAGGTCCAGCGGCATTTGTAACAAAGATAAGAGCAATTTTGCTTAGAGATACAGGTGCGGCATTATCACCATTCCATGCATTTCTTTTCTTGCAAGGCCTTGAAACACTATCATTAAGAGTTGAAAGACACGTTGAAAATACCCTTAAAGTAGTTGACTATTTATCAAGACATCCACAGGTGGAGAATGTAAATCACCCATCCCTAAAGGATGCACCAACACATGAACTTTATTGCAAGTATTTTCCTAAGGGTGCAGGCTCAATATTTACATTTGAGATTAAGGGCGGCGAAGAAGAAGCTAAAAAGTTTATTGATAACTTACAGGTGTTTTCGTTGCTTGCAAATGTTGCAGATGTAAAATCCCTTGTAATTCACCCAGCATCAACAACACATTCTCAGTTAACCCAAGGTGAACTTGCTGACCAGGGGATAAATCCAAATACAATCAGGTTATCAATTGGTACAGAACATATTGATGATATCATTTTTGATTTAGAAGAGGCATTCAAGGCTATATAGGCTATCTAAATATATGATGGTTGACTGAAAATTAAAGGCTGTTAAACTTTTAAATTTAAAAGTTTAACAGCCTTTGTCTATAATCAAATTAAAAAGGAGGTTGGCATCTAAAGTGCAAAGGCATCTATTGCATTCCTAATTGGTAGGCAGGTAAAAAAGGCAATGGAAAACTTTATGGGAGGAAAATTATGAAAGTTAAAATAGCAATTGTCAGTACAGACGGAAAAATTGTTAATGAACATTTTGCAAGAACAAAAAATTTTCATATTTTTGAAATTTATGTAAATAACTACAGATATTTAGAAACAAGAAATATTAATTCATTTTGCAATGATGAAAGTCATTCCAATGCTACACTTGATGATGTGATTGAAGTTATAAAAGATTGCACAGCAATTGTTGCAGCAAAAATTGGCGATGGGGCAAGTCTTTACATGGGTAAAAAAGGATTTACCGTATTTGAAGCCCCATATTTAATAGATGGGGTAATAAAGAAAATTATAGGGGATGATTTATTGGAGCTAGAAAGAGAGGAGCAGGTTTGGAATTTCATATAACGAGTTAACACTAAGGCTTCCATGCTTTGTAAAAGGAAAGAAGGGTGAAACAGGTAGAATTCACATTCCTATTAGCCTAGGATGTAACATAGAATGTAAATTTTGCGACTGGCAAATAAATGATTTTGAGAACGCTCTGGAGTTGCATCAACGGTGATATCTCCTGAGGAAGCCATAGATATAATTAGAAAGTATCTTGAATTGGTTCAGGTGATTACGGTAGCTGGTATAGTTTACATAGTAGCAAGTGGAGAAATGACGGCTATAAATGCAACTAATTCATTTTGTGCCTAAAAATAATATTGCAGCCAGACTAGGTTAACCTGAAAGGTGCTTTGCTATTTCACCAATTGAAGAATAAATAATTGAAAATAGTAGGATAAAGATGTATGATAAATAAAAGTGTACAAAGAAAGAAAAAGGGAGGAGAAAAATTATGAGTTTAGAATTTGACGAGCAGTTATCTCTTTTGCAAAAGCCCAAGAGAGAGGAAATGACAGATGAGCAATATCAGATTTTTAATGAAAGCGTAGAAAACATGGAAAAAAATTGGGGATTTATTAATAACCTTTTTAAGGTTCTTCCTTTAAATCCATCACAGTATGTAGGTTTTTTAGATTTTAAAGGTTCTCTTTTCAATCCCGAAACCTGCTATTTAAGTAATGTAGACAAGGAAATGATTGGGCTTGTGGTTTCATCTATAAATTGCTGTTCTTATTGTATAACCACTCATTCAGACGCTCTGAGAGGATATACAAAAGATTCCCAGTGGGTTGATAAATTGTCCTATAACTACCGTTCTGCAAAACTGACAATGAAACAGAAGGCACTTTGCGATTATGCTTGGTTTGTTACTTCCCATCCAAGCGAAATTGATGCTACCCAAATAGAAGGTTTACGTGCTGCAGGGTTTAATGACCACGAAATATTAGAAGCAGCCTTTGTTGCGGGTTTCTTTAACTATACAAATCGTTGGGTTAGTACCATTGGTGCGGTTGCCAACGCAGGACATTTCAATCACAATCGATAAATATGAGCTAAGAATAAACACTAAATAATTGCTTTGAAACAATTGTTGAAAAAAGGAATCAAGACTACTTGTCTTGATTCTTTTTTGTAGCTTATAATTCGTTATATTTTAATAAAAGAAATATTAATATTAGGGCGTAAAAGATTAATCAAGTTCCACTTGACAATAAGCTGATATTAGATATATTATAGTAATCATATAGGAATTATAAGATTAAATATGTGACTTAATTTAAGGAGGAAATTATGGATAGCGTATATGAAAAGTATGAAAAGCTCAAGCAATATCTGAAAAGTTTAGAAAGCGTTGTTGTAGCCTTTTCGGGCGGAGTTGATTCAACATTTTTACTAAAAACAGCGCACGATGTATTAGGTAAGAAGGCCATTGCGGTAACGGCACGCTCGCTTAGTTTTCCCAAACGTGAGCTTGAAGAAGCAAGAGCATTTGCTGATGAGAACAAAATTGAACATATCATTGTGGATTCTGAGGAACTTGATATAGATGGTTTTTCTAAAAATCCATTGAACCGATGCTATCTTTGTAAATCGGAACTTTTTACTAAAATTAAAATTATTGCGGAGCAAAAAGGAATTAAAAACATTGCTGAAGGTTCAAATGTTGATGATAACGGTGATTATCGGCCAGGGCTTATGGCTGTGGCAGAGTTTGGAATTAAGAGTCCTCTTAGACATGTGGATCTTTCTAAGGAAGAAATACGTCATCTTTCAAAAGAGATGGGTCTTTACACTTGGAACAAACAGTCTTTCGCTTGTTTGTCTTCTCGTTTTCCTTATGGAGAAAGCATTACCCCAGACAGACTCAGTATGATTGATCAAGCAGAGCAATTTTTACTGGATTTGGGATTTCATCAAGTAAGGGTTCGTTATCACGATAATTTGGCAAGAATTGAAATAGACGAGTCTGGGTTTGAAAAAATGTTGAATAAACAGTTGCGTGAGAAAATTCATGCAAAATTTAAACAAATCGGGTTTACCTATGTTTCTGTTGATATAAAAGGTTACAGAACAGGAAGCATGAATGAAACTTTAGGTTAAGAAAGTGAAGAGTAGTAGGCGCAACTTTTAATTTATATTATCAAATAATGTAAATGACGAAATTGGATGGTGATTTATATGAAAATATCCACAAGAGGGCGTTATGCTATAATGTTGATGCTGGAATTGGCATTAGATAATACAGGAGAATTTATTACCATTAAAAGTATATCTGAAAAACAAAATATTTCAGATAAGTACTTGGAACAGATTATTAATGTCTTAAGCCGTAGTGGATTTGTAAAAAGCAAACGGGGGTCGCAGGGTGGTTATAAGCTTTCAAAACCCGCTGAAAAGTATACAATAGGTATGATTTTAAGGTTAATTGAGGGAAGCCTTGTTCCTATTGCTTGCATGGAAGATGACCCTAATCAGTGTCCCCGTTGCAATCAATGTGTTACATTAGATATATGGAAGAAACTTGATGAAGCCATTAGCAGTGTGGTTGATAACATTACAATTGCTGATTTGGCTCAAAAACAAAAGGCCAAGATTTTATTTATTGAAGATAAAGCAGACAATGCTGTGTAATTATTTCGTCAGTCTTGGTTATATAGTGAAAGGTCTAATGTGAGGAATATGTTAATAGGTTATCGATGATATTCAATATGGTGTCAATCAAGGTGAATATAAAATACTAGCATACCTTAAGGGCAATTACAACATTTGAAAGTCTCAGAACGATCATGATTTTACAATAAATTTCTTTTCATACACAACAATGGTTTCGTAATAGAAAAATGGCAGAGACATAAAAATTAGGCTCTGCCATAAGTAATTTCAAATATAATTTTTAATGATTACCGGTAATCGTCAATATCGTCTATCTTTTGAAAAATTCTTCCTGCTCTAACCTTAATGACCATAATGTAGTTTCGCTACGGTCTGCGACCATTTCATAAGTTATGATTTCCCCAGCTTTAATATCTTTTGTAGCAATATTACCTGAAATCATATGGGCAGGTATAGGGTTTTTTGCTCCTTTAACCGTAGATGGAATTATACTTGCTTTTAATCTTAAATCATGGTCATTGCCCAAAATGTCACCGCATTTTATATCAACAAGGGCAGTTTTTACTAAATCATAATTTGGCACATAACTTACTGTTCCAGTATCAAGACCAAGAAGTTCCATTGAAAGCAATGTCGTTGAAGTTTCTACTCCGCAAAGGTGGTATGGTCTGTAAATTACTGCTGTTGAAAGGTCATAGTTAGGTATTTGCCCTTTCGTTGTTAAAATGTAATTGGAATAAGCGTTATCACATTTTACAACCATGAATACGCCGCCGCCCATTCCGCTCTCGTCATATCTGCGTAAATTTGTGTGAACGTCTATCATACCTTCTTCATCGTATATACCGCTGTTTTTCTTCCCGCAATAAGCAATTGGAAGTTCTGTAATTCTAAGTGAGCCTTCCGTAAGGTATGGGGAAACAGGCTTTAGGCCAGTTGCGTTTGCCATCATTGTTAGTTCGCAAAGGTCGAAAGCTCCTGTTCCAGGAAGAACATTAAGAATTTCCTTTCTCTTAGCAATGTATTCATCAGCTTTCCCTTCAGGTATCATTTGGAAGTACTTCATATAGTCATTGGGTATATTTGCAACGCAGTCTTCATGAACAGTTATTCCGTCTGCCTTAATTGAAACGGTTTGTGCGCTTTCATCTAAAATGAATTCACCATCCCTTGCTTTGCCTGCGGAAATAACAGTAAGGCCAATTGCTTTTGCCCATTCAACCAGTGCCATTAATAAAGCGGGTTGGTCACCATCAACAGGAGAATAAATTGTTCCCATTTCCTTTGCCTTTTTCTTTAAAATTGGCCCAACAACAGAGTCCATTTCTTTGCTTATCGCTGCAACTTTCTTTCCATTTTTTATTGATTTAAGACATATTTCAGCACTTACTTCTGGAACTCCAGTTCCTTCAGCAACTACATTAATGCATGGAATTTCAGCCACCATTAATGCATTATCTGTGTAAACAAATTTCCCTTCATTTATAAATGTGTTTGCTTCAATGGGGTCGTTTGAATATACAATTAAATTTTCCTCAATTTGAGCTTTTATGTAAGCTTCTTTGGCACTTTCCAAATTTTTGTCAGCAACAACGCAGACTTTAAGTTGAGAAGTGTGTTTTTGTTGTGTTACAACAGCCGTTCCAAAATGACCTGCTCCTACAACAGCAACAAGTACATCGTCCTTTTTTGGACTATTTTTAAATAGATGATGATATAACATTTTAATTTCTCCCTTCAAATTATGCAGAATATAAAGTAGATTTAACTAACCCGTTGCAAAGTAATACAGCAAAAGTTGTGCCAAAAAATAAAGCGAATACTATTTTGTAAAAAATTAATAAAGAATAAGGTACATATACTATAAATTGTCGGCATGTTTTTCGTCTAATAAATTTATTTTGTTAAGGAGACCAATAAATGTGTTGCATGCAATGTTGTGATGTTGTATCATTGCAACAATTGAAATATTTAATTTATGAAGAGGAATTAATTTGGTAAGAATTCATTTTATAGCACCATATCCGCAGCTAAAGCCAGTTGTAGCTAAAGTGTTTTAACATCACATGAATAGAGAAATAATAAGTAAAGATGTATCTGTTATTGCCGTGAACGAATTACCGAATATAAAAAATAGGCAATTGTGATGTTATAATTGCCCGTGGCTATGCTGCAAAGTATTTAATAGAAAATGGAATTGATATACCAGTTGTTGATATTGATATATCGGGTTATGACGTTTTTAGGTCTGTTCATGAGTGCAATTAAGGCTGGCTTTCAGCTTGTGAAAAAAAGCGGAACAATGGTGCTTGTTGGTTTAACCAGTGGTGAAACACCTCTTGATTTAGCTAACGATATTATTTATGAGGAAGCAACTGTTTATGGTGTTACAGGCAGACTTATGTATCAAACATGGGACGAGTGTATGGAGATGTTGAATGCAGGCTTTGATTTGAAGCCGCTCAAGAGTGGCCCTTATGCACTTAAAGATTTCGAAAAGGCGTTTGAAGCTGTTAAAACAGCAACAGGCAGGGTTGTAATGATACCATAAAGATATAGTGGGCGTAGATTTTGTCTACGCCCACTGGTTTTTTATTCAAGATAAGAAGGGGATCTTTATTCAAAACGAGATATAAAGCTATTTAGTTTGATTTAATAGTAGTTGAAAATTTTATTGGTATCTTAATTTTTAGTTCATTTTACATATTGAAACCATGTGCTCTCATATACTGATAAAAAAGGGGATATAGCATGTGTACAGCCATGACATTACAATCTGAACAAGGAGAAACATTTTTTGGAAGGACCATGGATTTTTCTTACGATATTCAACCTAAGATTTATATAGTACCCAAAGGCTATATATGGGATAATCATTTGGACATGGGTTTGATTCGTAATAAATATAGCTTTATCGGAATTGGACAGAAGCTTGATGGCATTTTAGGTTTTTTTGACGGTGTAAATGAAGAAGGATTTGCTGCGGCTACATTATATTTTGCAGGTTACTCTCAGTATAATACACAATCCACCTTTTCAACTTCAAAGCAGATAGCCTCAACTGATTTTCTTCACTATATTTTAGGAAGATGTGAATCAATAGAAGCCTTGAAAATGGTATTAAAAGACATCTCAATTATAGGTATGCCAGATCCAGTTACACAAAGTGTGGCTCCGCTGCATTGGATGGCTACAGATAAAAGCGGAAAAAGCATTGTTATTGAACAAACAAAAAATGGATTGATTTTTTTTGACAACACTATAGGGGTTATGGCAAATAGCCCTGATTTTCAATGGCATATGACCAATTTGAGAAACTACATGGAAATTTCTCCTGAACAGACTGAAGAAGTTTTTTGGGAAAACATTAGGTTAAAACCTTTTGGCCAAGCTGGAGGAACTATGTTACTTCCAGGAGGCTACACATCTCCGGAACGTTTTGTAAGAACTACGTTTTTGAAAACCCATGTACCAACACCCAAAAACGCTGCTGAAGCAATAGTATCTTGTTTTCATATTATGGAAAGTGTATCAATCCCAAAAGGAGCTGTAATATCTTCAAGAAATGAATATGACTATACAAAATATACAGCTTTCATAAACACAAATACGTGTGAATATTTTTTTAAAACATATGACAATATGCAGATTGTAAAGGCAAGTCTATTTTATGATGATAAACTGTTAGAACATCCTTTTAGCCTTGGTTATTCCGGTTAACCAAAATTCTAACGATTAGTATAAATTTTTTAGGAAAGCGTGCGACATAGGTCGCAAGTTCTGCATTATTGAGATGAGGGTTACATGATTATATTCTACGTAATTAAATCACTTATTTCATGAACAGAACTCAGCCTGAATGGAACATTAATTGTTAAGATTACAGTTGGGAAACGTGTTTGAAATTGGGTTATTAGAAAGTTTTTTCAAGTTTTCTATTGACAAATATATACTATTAGGATATAACATATATAACACATAGGAATAGAGGGCTATTCAATCAAAAAGATACTTGCAGAATTAAAGCTAGCATGTATTGAAACTACATGGCAGGAAGGCTTCTGAAAGTTTATTGCGGTCATTGATAAAACGTAATATTGAAATGTAATGATTGTATAAAAATATAAGAAGTGGCGGTTCTAAAATTTTTGAGTAGTATTGAATCAAAATTTGTTGTTACTTTTTTTAATCTATAAATACGAATACTTAGTATTATTATTCAGGATTAATAAATTGTATAGATAAAGAAAGGCAAGAATTAGAATAAGATAATCTGCTGACCTAAAATATAGGAGGCCGTTCAATTTAAAATGAGGGGCTTCCTTTTTTTATACAAATTTTAAGGAGGAAAAATAATTGAAAAAGGAAAATAAATTTACATGCACGGACTGCAGTATTTTGAATTGTTCAAAAAGAAATGCAGTATACCCGGAATTCTGCCTTACAACTGCTTTAACTGAGGAAGAGATACAGGAAACAAAGAAGCTTTATGAAAACAAAATTAATAAGAAGATTTCAGTTGTTTCTGCCGAAGTTGAAGGAGAGTTCTATGGAAAATTTACAAGGGTTGATGAAATAATGGAGTTCGCAAAACGTATGGGAATGAAAAAAATAGGCGTTGCCACCTGTGTTGGACTTATGGAGGAAAGCAGGATTTTTGCTAAAATTCTTAAAAAAAAAGGTTTTGAGGTTTATGGTGCGGCGTGTAAGGTTGGTTCTTTCAATAAAACAGATATAGGAGTTGATGAAAAATATACATGTGCAACGGGTAATACATTGTGCAACCCAATACTTCAGGCGAAGCTTTTAAATAAGGAAAAAACAGATTTGAATGTTGTAGTTGGGCTTTGTGTAGGTCATGACAGCCTATTTTATAAATATTCAAAAGCAATTACCACAACTCTAATTACAAAAGACAGGGTTCTTGCCCACAACCCTGCTGGTGCTATTTACCAAGCAAATGCGTATTATAAAAGATTATTGACAAACTAAGGGAGGAAACTTGAATGAAAATTAAAAAGTATTTATCAATATTTTTAGGAACTGCGTTACTTGTGATGGCTCTTTCTGGGTGTGCCGAAAGTAATACAAAAGCCTCTGAATCAGCCAAGCAGGTTTCAGCAGATTCGCAGGCAGAAGAAAAACCAGCAGAAAATGATGGAAAAACAGTTACAACTTTTGATGGTAAAACCATAGATGTATCAAATGTTACATTAAGAATTGCGGCGGCGTCAGGAACAAATGGTCAGGCGGTAATTGAAGCGGCGGGTCTTGATGACACACCTTATAAAGTCGAGTTTTCGGTTTTACAAGGAGGAAACAAAGTAATGGAGGCACTTGCTGCAAACCAAATTGACCTTGGTGCTGGAAGCCAGATACCACCTCTTAGTGCTTCTTTGGCTTCAAACGGAGGAAACTTTAAGGTTATAGCTGTAAGATACGGCTCAACGCTTCAGCAGGAATTGATTGCCGCACCTGGTTTGGAAATAAAATCAGTTGTAGAGCTTAAGGGTAAGAAGGTAGGGTATGTTAAAAACACAACAGCACATTATTTTTTATCAAAAATGCTTACTAGTGCAGGGCTTACGTGGAATGATATAGAGGCATTGCCACTTTCTACATCTGATGGAGCAACAGCGATCGTAAACGGAGATATAGACGCATGGGCAAGCTATGATAATTCAATTAGAGTTCCAAAAGAAAAGGGCGCAGCAACAATTGAAAGTGCGCAAAATATTCTTTCGGGCAACTATCTTTTCTATGCATCACTTCAAGCAATAGATGACGAAGCATATCATGCGGCAATTGAAGACTGGCTTCACAGATGGCATGAAGCTCATCAGTGGGCAAGAGAAAACTCAAAAGAATGGGCTGAGTATTATGCTCCAACAATAAATCAGTCTGTGGAGGAGTATTTAACACAGTTTGAAGAGCAGAATACGGATAAAATTTATGCATGTAAGCCAATAACAGATGTAGTTGTTGCAGATGAACAGGATATTGCAGATACTTTTGAAGGCTTAGGGATATTCCAACAGCATATCGACACGAAAAAATTCTTTGACTTTTCATTCTCAGAAGCGGTATCAAATTTTCCGAAATACGATTAATTGATGCAAAAGGCTAAGGCTTATTAAGCCTTAGCCTGCAATATTTATGTTTACTTAAATTATAAAACTAAATTGCAGGGCAGGTGAAAAAATGAACAAAAAATTAAATATATGGCAAGGCAAGTTTATTTCATGGATAATTCCTTTTGTCGTTTTTATTATATGGATTGGTTGGGGCCTTACCTCTGGTGCGGACAAGGGACTTTTGCCTACACCTTTACAGGTATGGTTAAGCTTTGTGAGGCTGATTGAAAACGGAACATTAGCTCAAAACCTTGCAATAAGTACTGTTCGCGCCTTTAAAGGGTTGGCGTGGGGAGGTGTTATCGGATTCATACTTGGTGTGTTAAACGGCATTTCCAGAAAGGCCGACAAAATTCTAAATATCCCAATTCAGATGATTAGAAACGTACCATATCTTGCTATGATGCCACTGATACTTGTTTGGTTTGGCATAGGAGAAGCAACAAAAACAATATTAATTGCAATTGGAACCTTCTTTCCAATTTATTTGGATACATATCACGGAATAAGATATATTGATCCAAACCTCATTGAAATGGCAAATGTATATGGAATAAAGAATAAGGATTTATACGTTAATGTTATTTTCCCCGGGGCACTGCCTTCTATAATGATTGGCATTAAACAGTCACTGGGCAGAATGTGGGTAATACTAATTGTTGCCGAGGAAATTGCCTCAAAATCAGGCATAGGCTTTATGGTAACGAACGCGAGAGAGTATATGCTTATGGATGTAATTGTGCTTGGACTTATTTTGTACGCAATTTTGGGCTCATTATCTGATATTGTTACAACAAAGATTGAGCGGAAGTTATTGAAATGGCGTTACAGTACAGAAAGGGTGAAATAATGGCCGAAGGATATCCAATAAAAATCAAAAATGTGGGGAAAAGCTTTGGAACCCATGAGGTTTTAAAAAATATTAACCTTGAAATAAATAAGGGTGAATTTGTAGCCATTGTAGGCAAAAGCGGATGCGGAAAAAGTACTTTACTCAGATTAATTTCAAACCTTGATAATGTTACTTCTGGAAACATAGAAATATTTTCTGACAGTGTGGAAGAAAAAAATAACGGTGTCAAATTTCTCTTTCAGGAAGCAAGACTTTTACCGTGGAAAAAGGTATGGAAAAATATTGCACTTGTGTCCGAAAACAAAAGCAGAGAGTCGGCTTTAAATGTACTAAGAGCCGTTAAACTGGATGAAAAGGCCGATGAATGGCCAGATGTTTTATCAGGAGGGCAAAAACAAAGAGTTTCTCTTGCAAGGGCACTTTCATCGAACCCTAAGGTTTTGCTTCTGGATGAACCTCTGGGTGCGCTTGATGCTCTTACAAGAATAGAAATGCAAATGCTTATAGAAACTCTTTGGAAGGAAAACGGATTTACCGTAATTTTGGTAACACATGATGTAAGCGAAGCGATTTATCTTGCCGATAGAGTAATACTTATTGAAGAAGGCCAGATAACAATGGATGAAAAAATTACGCTAGCTCGTCCAAGAGAAAGGGATGCAAGCTTTGCATATTTTGAAGAAAAAATATTAAACAGAGTTATGAAAAACGAAAATGTAGGGATAAGAGAAAAAGAATTATTTGTAATATAAGAAATGGAGGAGATTAAGATGAAAATAACAAAGGTAGAGGTATTTCATGTACATTCAAGAAAAAGTACAAACCAAAGACCAATTTTATTAAGAATTGATACAGATGAGGGAATTTATGGTATAGGTGAGGTAGGGTTGGCGTATGGCGCAGCAGGAAATGCAGGTGCGGCTATTATAAAGGATTTGGCACAATACATACTAGGAAAAGACCCTTTTGATACTGAACGTATTTGGAATGATCTTTTTACAAAGACCTTCTGGGGTCAAGGAGGAGGAACAGTTATATTTTCGGGAATAAGTGGAATTGATATTGCTTTATGGGATATTAAAGCCAAAACTCTTGGAGTTCCTTTATATAAACTTCTTGGCGGAAAAGTTCGTGAGGATTTAAGAGTGTATGCATCGCAGATACAATTTTCCTGGAATGAACCTCAAAGAAGAATGTTATATAAGGAAGAAGATTATGCCGCTTCCGCACTTAAAGCGGTAAGTGAGGGTTACGATGCCGTTAAAGTGGATGTTCTTGCTGTTGATGAGAATGGTGTACACATTGAAAATGTACGAGGAGCACTGCCTTATTCTATTATAAAAATGGCTGCAGGCAGAATAAGAGCAATAAGAGATGAGGTTGGAGATGAGGTTGATATTATCGTTGAAAACCATGGGAATACGGATACGGCTGCGGCAATTGAATTTTCAAGGGCAATTGAAGAATATAGAATTATGTATTATGAAGAAATTAATACGCCCCTTAATGCAAGACTTACAAAGAAAGCCAAAGAAAAAATCAATATCCCTATTGCAGGTGGTGAAAGAATTTACTCAAGATATGGCTATCTTCCTTTTTTGGAGGAACGTTCATTGGATTTGATTCAGCCCGATATTGGGAGCTGCGGAGGGGTTACAGAATTTAAAAAAATATGTGATGCTGCGTTTATACATGATATAGGCGTGCAAGCGCATGTTGCTGGAACGGGAATTGCCGAGTCTGTGGCGGTGCATGCAGAAGTATCGATACCTAATTTTATTATTCATGAACATCACCAAAAAACACTCCTTGATGAATATCGGGAACTTGTGACGGTAGATTTTCAACCTGTAAACGGAAGGTATAAACCTATTGAAGAACCAGGGATAGGTCAAGATATTACGAATAAGGTGTACGAAAACTCAGATAAATTTTCTGTAAGTTTATAAACAATAGTGATTTAGTTAGTGCGAGCAGAAAATTTGAATAATCCAAACCATTTATAAAAGGTAAAGAAGTAACATTTTGGTTAATTTTTCAGAATGGGTGAAAGGGTTGTATGCTATTTACCTCTATTAACATTTCAAGTTAGTTTAAACAAAAGAACAAAATATTCGATAGTTAGAAAGGGCAGACTCTGTTTTTACAGTTTCTGTCCTTTCTTGTAATGTAAAATGATTTTGAGTATGCAAAATAAATCTCCATATGAAGAAAATTCATAAAACAATTGACTTTGTTAAAATAATATTTTTGGTATTTTGTTTGATTTAGTAGAGATGATGAAAAAATCTCTTTATGGAAACAAAATTCTCCATTTGGATAAAATTTTAATTATTTTTTTACAAAAACAGCATGTCAATATCAGATTTTTTAAGTTGATGTGAAATTATATTTAGTTTTTCAGCATAACTACCGCTTATATAATAAATAAAATCTATTTAGAATATAATTTAAATTATTTTTTTAACAAATATGCTTCTAACAAAAGTTTGGCATGGTAATTGCTCTTATAAAGGGTATCCGGAAAAGTCACCAGAGGAAATTGTGTTTTAAGTATGAGCACATAATATAGTTAGTAAAAGGAGGTAATTATGAACAAGGGTTTGGTAAGATTAATGGAAATGTTAGAGAACATCAAAGTTGAATATAATGATGGAATTGCATTCCTCATTATGAATCGTCCCAAAGCTTTAAATGCACTAAATAATAAGACCTTAGATGAGTTAGAAAAAGTATTTGAGGTGTTTGAGGAAAGTGAAGAAATAAAGGGTATTATCATAACGGGTACAGGAAAATCTTTTGTAGCTGGTGCAGACATTGTTCAAATTCAGAACTATAAAAGCGAAGAAGGCAGAGATTATGCAGGATATGCTCAGGATGTATTTAATAAAATTGAATCAATTAAAAAACCTGTGATTGCCGCAATAAATGGATATGCATTAGGAGGTGGCTGTGAGCTAGCAATGTGTTGCGATTTAAGGATTGCATCTGAAAAGGCTGTCTTTGCACAGCCAGAGGTAAAGCTTGGTGTAATTCCTTGTTTTGGAGGAACGCAAAGACTTACAAGATTGGTTGGTGCAGGCAGAGCAAAAGATTTGATTTATACTGCGCGGCATATAAAACCTGATGAGGCACTATCGATAGGACTTATAAATCGAATTGTATCTGAAGAAAATTTACTTGACGAGGCAAAAGCTTATATGGAAATGATTATTGATAATGCACCTATGGCAATAAAATATGCCAAAATGGTCATCAACAAAGGCGTGGATCTTGATCTTAAAAATGCGCTAGAGCTTGAAAAAGATGCAGCAGGTCTAACTTTTGCAACTGAAGATAAGCAAGAAGGGATGAGCGCTTTTTTAGAAAAGAGAACGCCCAAATTTAGAAACAGATAAATTATGATAGCCAAAAATCTTAGCAGTTTTATTAAGGAGGAAAGTATATGGCAATGAGTGAAGTAGTTAGTTTGTTTGGTATTATTGCAGGGTTAGGATTGTTAATGTATCTCATTATGCGTGGAGTAAATATTTTTGTTATTGCATTTATCAGTTCTGCTATTGTAGCAATAACAGGTGGAATTCCAATGTATGATGCCATGAAAACAAATTTTGTTGGTGGCTTTGTTGGTTTCTTTCAAGCAAATTATTTGATATTTTTAACTGGCGTTCTGATGGGGAAAATGATGGAGGTAACAAACGGAGCGAAAGCCATTGCTAAGCTTATTGTTAAAGCATTGGGAAAGGAAAAGGCGCTTATATCCATTCCATTGTCTTGTGCCATTCTTGCATATGGTGGAGTGAGCGTTTTTGTTTGCTCATTTGCAGTATTTCCAATTGCACTTGAAGTTTTTAGAGAAGCTGATTTACCAAGAAGATTCATCCCGGCGGCACTTACCTTTGGATGCTCTACGTTTGCGATGGTAGCCCCTGGTGCACCTCAAATACATAATGCCATACCTTCAACAGCATTAGGTGTAACATATATGGCAGGTACAACTGTAGGTTTTCTTTCTTGTGGTGTTATGTTTTTAATGGGATCTGTTTTATTATTCCGCTTTGTAAAAAATGCAAAATTAAATGGTGAACATTTTGTTGCAAAAGATGTTGATGTTTTTCATGAAGATTTAAATTTACCAAATCCTATAATCGCATTTATTCCACTGATTACCACAATTATTTTAATTAATGCACCATTAAAAGATGGCAAACCCCTTGTTCAGCTAGAAACAGGCGTATTTATAGGTGCAGTATTGGTATGGTTGCTTTTGAATAAATACCAAGATAACAAAAAATTATTGTTTAATGTTGGTGAAGGATGTAAAACAGCAATCGTATCCATTAGCAATACCTGTGCTGTGGTTGCTTTTGGCTCTGTAGTAAAGAATGCAATTGCTTTTAAAGTTGTAATTGATGCCATGGTAAATATTCCTGGCCCAGAGCTTTTGGGCGTTGCCGTTGGAACAACTGTCATTGCCGGTGTTTGTGGATCGGCTTCTGGGGCTCTGGGAATTGCTGCACCATTATTGGGACCTATCTATATTGCTAAAGGTGTTGCAGCTGAAGCCATTTCAAGAACAATGTCAATTTCTTCGGCAGCATTGGACTCACTTCCACATAACGGTTACATTGTAACTGTTACAAATGGTCTATGCAATGAAACACACAAAGATGCATATAAGCCTATTTTCTGGCTCACTGTGGTAACGCCATTAGTTGGAACAGTTGTCTGTGTTATCTTATTTACCCTGTTTCCAATGTGGCCATAAATGAAAAACAGAAAATGACAAAATATAGGAGGAGAATTTTATGTTACACAAACCTTTAGAAGGAGTAAAAGTAATTGATTTAACTTATTTTGTTGCAGGACCGGGGACGGCAAAGATTCTAGCGGACTGGGGTGCTGATGTAATTAAAGTAGAACCAAGTTTTGGTGACCCAGGCAGAAAAACAGGAGCAACAATGATGATGCCGGTTGAAGACACTGTAAATCCATTTTATACAACCTATAATGCCAATAAGAGAGGACTATCTGTTAATTTGAAATCAGAACAAGGCGTTGAAATTATGAATAAGCTTCTTTCTGAAGCCAATGTATTTGTTTCAAGCTACAGAACAGGAGCGTTAAAAAGATTAGGACTTGATTATGAATCTTTAAAAGAAAGGCATCCACACCTTATTTGGGCTCAAATTAATGGATTTGGAGATTATGGTCCGGCTAAAGATAATCCAGGTTTCGACACTGTTGCTTTCTGGGCAAGAAGTGGAACTATGATTGATATTGCAGAAAAGGAAACTTCTCCTATTAATCCACCTATTGGGTTCGGAGATGCCACCACTTCTTGCAGTTTAGCTGGAGGTATATGTGCAGCATTATATAATCAGGCTAAAACAGGAAAAGGAGAAAAGGTAATGGTTTCTCTTTTTGGGCAGGCCATTTGGAATGCAAGTTCATTAATTGCGTCTACACAGTATGGAGATGAATATCCAAAAACAAGAAAAAATGCAATTTCGCCTGTTATAAATTCCTATAAATGCAAAGATGGCAAGTGGATATTTTTAAGTATTTTGGAGTATGATCGATATTTTAATTCACTTTGTAAGGTTTTGGGAAGAGAAGATCTAATAGATGATGAACGCTTTAGCAGTGGAGCTGCTGGCAAAAAAAATGCACCTGCGTTAATTGAAGAAATTGATAAAGAGTTTATTAAACATACACAGGAGGAAATGGTGCAATTACTCACCTTGGAAGATATTGCTCATGAGAAAATACAACATTATTCCGAAATAATTACAGATGCCCAGGCTTTGGAAAACAACTATGTTGTTGAAGATATTAACAGAGATGGGTCTAAAACACTTTATGCTATGACACCAATTAAATTTGGAAATATAGAAGTTAATTTAAGCCGAACCTCTCCTCTTATTGGTGAGCATTCAAAGGAAATCATGAAAGAGATTGGGTATTCGGAGAATGAAATTGAAGAATTTATTCAAGAAGGCGTTATTGTAGTGAATGAATAACAAAAAATTTTAGGAGGATAAAAATATGGATTTTAAATTTTCCGATGCACAAAACATGCTGCAGAAAGTGGCAAAGGAATTTGCAGAAACAGAAATTGCACCTATTGCGGCGGAAGTAGACCAAATGGGATACTTTCCGATAGAAAGTTTTAAAAAGATGGTGAAGATTGGATTCACAGGAATAGGAACACCTGTTGAGTACGGTGGCAGTGGTGGAAGTGATATAGACAAAGCCATTGTAGTAACAGAAATTGCTAAAAAATGTGCTTCTACTGCGGCAACACTATCGATACATACTATTTTTGCTGAAGTAGTTAAAAATTTTGGAAATGAAAAGCAAAAAGAAAAATATCTGCCTAAAGTTACCAGTGGAGGCTGTTTAGGTGCATTCGCTCTTACAGAGCCCAACGCCGGAAGTGATGCGGCCAGTGCAAAAACAACAGCAATTTTGGATGAGGAAACAGGTGAATATGTGCTTAATGGAACAAAATGCTTTATTTCTGGCGGTGGTCAAGCAGAATATTTGGCGATTTTTGCCCTTACGCAACCTTCAAAAGGATTAAAAGGAATGTCATGCATTATAGTTGAAAAAGGTACACCAGGTTTTTCCATTGGGAAAATAGAGGAGAAAATGGGAATTCATGGTTCTCAGACGGCAGAGCTTATTTTTGATAACTGCAGAGTTCCTAAAGAAAATCTTTTGGGAGCAGAGGGAAAAGGGTTTAAAATTGCCATGTCGGCTTTAGACGGAGCAAGAATTGGTGTTGCAGCACAAGCGTTAGGTATTGCAGAAGGTGCATTAGAAGAAACGATTAAATATGTGCATGAAAGGGTTCAATTTGGAAAACCAATTGGACAGCTTCAGGGGATACAGTGGTATATTGCAGATATGGCAACAAAAACTGAATGTGCCAAATGGATGATGTTTAGAGCCGCTTGGTTGAAAAAAGCAGGTCTTCCACATACCAAAGAAGCTGCAATGGCAAAATTAAATGCCTCTGAAAATGCAAGATTTGTTACGAACCTTGCACTGCAAATTCATGGAGGATATGGCTATATGAAAGATTATCCGTTGGAAAGAATGTATCGAGATGCGAAAATAACTGAAATATACGAAGGTACATCGGAAATTCATAAGGTTGTTATTTCCAGGGCTGTAATTGGATAGGAGGAGAAAAATGAATATTGTAGTTTGCGTTAAGCAAGTACCAAATACAAATGAAGTTAAAATTAATCAAGAAACAGGAACTTTAATAAGGGACGGAGTTCCAAGTATTATAAATCCAGATGACAGAAACGCCATAGAAGAAGCTCTGGCTTTGAAGGATGAGCACGGTGGGAAAGTTACTGTTATCAGCATGGGACCACATCAAGCAAAAGAAGCATTAAAAGAAGCGCTGGCTATGGGTGCGGATGAGGCGGTTCTAGTTACCGACCGTGCTTTTGGCGGTTCAGATACATGGGCCACTGCAACCATTTTAGCCGCAGCAATTGAAAAAATTGGAACATACGATTTAGTATTCTGTGGCAGACAGGCAATCGATGGAGATACAGCACAGGTTGGCCCGGAAATTGCTGAATTTCTTAATCTTCCCCAAATTACATATTGCAAGAACATAAAAGTAGACGGCGAAAAGCTCATTGTAAATCGCTTTACGGAAACAGGAGATTATGTATTAGAAGTAAAACTGCCCGTACTTTTAACTGCAATTAAGGAGTTAAATAAGCCAAGATATCCTTCTGCTAAAGGTATCTTCCAAATATACGATGGTGAAGATGTTGTTAAAGTATATACGTTGGAGGATTTAGACGTAGACGAAACTCAGATTGGATTAAAAGGTTCACCCACAAATGTATATAAGTCCTTTGTTCCAGTTCGTTCAAAGAACAGCGAAATAATCGAAGGTTTTGATAACAAAGAAAAAGCGGCAATTCTTGTAGAAAAGCTTTGCGATTTGAAACTTATATAATTAGGAGGGTAGATATAATGAAGCGAGCAAAGGTAAATCAAAATGCTAATTTATCAGATTATAATGATGTTTGGGTTATTGGTGAACAAAGAGAGGGAAAAATTCATCCTGTAACTGTGGAACTAATTGGAGAAGGAAAAAAATTAGCAGATAAAATTAAAAAGAAGGTAGTTGCGGTAGTTGCTGGATATGATATAGAGGATGAAGTGAAAAAATTACTTCACTATGGTGTAGATAAAATAATTTACATAAAACACCCTTTATTGAAGGATTTTTCAACAGACGGCTATTCAATTGCAACTTCTCAGCTAATTCTTGAAAGAAAGCCAGAAATAGTTCTTGTTGGGGCAACATCTATTGGAAGAGATATAGGGCCTAGGGTTGCGGCACAAATTGGCACGGGTTTGGTTGCGGACTGTACATCATTGGACATTGATCCGGAGGATGGGAAAATATTGCAAACTCGTCCTGCTTTTGGAGGGAATTTAATGGCTACCATTATTTGTCCTAAAAACCGCCCTCAGATGTCTACAGTTCGCCCTGGTGTAATGGAGAAAGCGCCTTACACTAACGAAGAAGCAGGAGAAGTAGAAGTGTTTGAACCAAACATTAAGGAAGAAGATATAAGAGTTAAACTGGTCGATAAGATTTCAGCAGATAAAAAGGCCGTTAATTTAATTGATGCAAAAATAATTGTATCCGGTGGGCGCGGTTTAAAAGAGGCGGGAGGATTTGAAACCATAAAGAAGTTGGCAGATAAGCTTGGAGCAGAAGTAGGTTCTTCAAGAGCAGCAGTGGATTCTGGGTGGATTGACCATGTTCATCAAGTTGGGCAGACTGGAACTACTGTAAGACCAGATGTATATATAGCCTGCGGTATTTCAGGTGCAATTCAGCATCTGGCAGGAATGAGTGAATCAAAATATATTATTGCCATCAATAAAGATCCCGATGCCCCAATTTTTAAAGTATGCAACTATGGCATTGTCGGAGATTTATATGATGTGATACCTGCTATGATTGAAGCAATTGATAAAAAGATGGAATTTAATTTCTAATAATGTAATTTTAGGGTCGATTTTTATAATAAATCGGCCCTAAAATTTTGTGGTTAATTTTTATGATTGAATTGAAAGAAGTGGAAAAATGCTTGTAGATATGCCTTTTTTCTTATATGATATATTTAAACCATAAAATAACTGACTAAATTAGGAGGGTAATCATGTCTGACATGGATTTTGCGAGATATAAATATATTTTTGATGAAATTTTAAGAATGACAGATGATGGTTTTATAGTTGTAGATAGGGATGGCGTTGTTACAGATATCAATGAACAATATTGCAATTTTTTGGGGAAAAAGAGAGAAGAAGTTGTTGGGTACAATATTAAAAAAAATATATCTAATACCAAAATGTTGGATATTGTTCAAAAAGGCTATTGTGAAGAACTTGCCATGCATAAATTTGAAAGTGGTGAGACAAGAGAACAAGATGACAGCTTTCTTTTGGTAAGTAGATCATGTGTATATAATGAAAATGAAATAGTTGCTGGTGTTGCCCAAGTAAAATTTCGTCTGCAAACCTTGGATTGTGCTAAAAGGCTAATGAATGAGTATGCTGACCTGGAATTTTACAAAGAAGCTTATCAGCAAAACACTTCACAGAAAAAATATTGTTTTCGTAATATTATTGGTAATAGTCTAGAATTTGTTGAAAAGAAAAAGGCAGCTATAAAAGCAGCAAAAACTGATTTTTCAATTTTACTTACAGGCGAAACTGGAACTGGTAAAGAGGTTTTTGCACAAGCAATTCATAATGCCAGTCTTCGTTCCAATAAACCTATGGTAAGCATAAACTGTGCTGCAATCCCAGCTGATTTATTAGAATCGGAACTTTTTGGATATGCTGAAGGGGCTTTTACGGGAGCAAAAAAAGGCGGGAAAAAAGGAAAGTTCTTAATGGCCAATGGCGGAACCATATTTCTTGATGAAATAGGAGATATGCCATTAAATATGCAGGCAAAAATTTTAAGAGTTCTTCAAGAGAAAGAAATTGAACCTGTGGGTGGGCTTGGGCCAATACCAGTTAACGTAAGAGTTATTTCTGCTACAAGAAAAAATTTGAATGAAATGATTGAAATTGGTGAATTTCGTGAAGATTTATACTATAGGCTGAATGTTATTAACATTGATATGCAGCCACTAAGAACGCGAAAATCTGATATTATGGAGTTCGCAAACTATTTTTTAAAACAATTAAATCAAGAATATAATAAGACCATTGCCTTGTCAAAAGATGTGAAAAGGTGTTTTACAGGGTATAGCTGGCCTGGAAATATTCGTGAATTGGATAATGTTATTAAAGCAGCGTATGCAATTTGTGATGGATTTTTTATTGACCTTTGTGACTTGCCGTCAAAGATGGTTTCAAGGCATAAAGTGGAAGAGTGTATTTCTGTTAATAAAAAATTACCCGATTTGGTTGGTGAGTATGAAAGAGAAATAATTATTGATACCTTAAAAAAAAATGGTGGGAATTGTGAACTTTCTTCTTTTGAATTAGGAATACATAAAAGTGCACTTTATAAAAAAATTAAGAAGTATAATATTTGCATTAAGGCCAATATGCATTATTTTGAATAATAAAAATCTTTTCATTACAAAATGAATTTAATGTTGACCAGTTTTAAATGAAGCGAGACCTTTTTTGTTAGCTTTTAAGCTTTATGGCTACGAAAAATAGAGGCATAGCCAAGTTTGTTATGCTGTTGATAAAGCAAATGATTATATAAAAATGCCAAATGCTAAGCCCCTTTGCCGTTATTTGATAAGGAAGAGGCTTAGCATTTTCTAAACATTTTGTTAGGGTCTAAAAGGCAGGAGTGCAAGTGTTAACCAACAAAATTGGCATATTACTTCTATATGATAGAAAAGCACGAATAGCTGGTAGTCAATTTTGGTATACACTCCAACGCCTTATGTGGGTTTATATAAATATTGGTAAATGAGGTTAGTTAAGAGACTATGCAGTTGCCTGAAATATAAAACAACCATCATTAACGGAAAACTGGTAGACACCACCATGTTTTTCCACGATATGAGCCATGCTTTTTGTGCCAAAGCCATGCCCTGGTTCCTTTGATATAGGTAGACCCTGATGGAAAATGGGCTCCGTCTGATAGCTGTTGCGGATATCAATACACAACTTGTTATTCTTGGAATATACACGAAGACGGATGATGCGTTTACTTCTGTCAGTTATATTTTCCGATGCTTGAATGGCATTTTCCAAAGCGTTTGACAAAAGCGAACAAAGCTCGGTATCGCTAAAGGTAAGTACACTAGACAGCTTTGCTTCTACCATCAGTAGGATTTCTAACTGTTTTGCTTTGGATGCAAAGGCGGACAAAATTAGATTGACAGTTTCATTTTCACAAAAACGTACAGGAGTGATTGCGTCAATGTCAGACTGGGCAGTGCGCAGATACTCTTTAATCTCTTCTATTTTTCCCTTGGATGCCAGCCCTTGTAAAAGAGCAAAATGGTGTCGCATATCGTGCCGATAGATCTTGGCATTTTGCTGAAGCTGTTGAAGAGAAGCAAATTCTGTTTGTGCATGCCTAAACTGCATATATAGCATATCACGCTCTCTTTGGATGATTACTTGTTTTTGAGTTTCAGCATAGTAAAGAATAATAAATACAAAATAGAATACAGATATTGCTGAAGGCATGAACTGCACTGCCCATTTAGTGCCTCGGTAAAGAATATCGGTGTAGATTGTTGTAACGTAATCGAACAAATAGTAAAAAAGCGGTACTCCGCCTAAAAATATGCAGGATTTACGGGATTTCTCCATCAGCTGTCTTACGGATCCAGCAACATATCTTTTCAGGAAATAATAAGCAAGAATCACGGCGGCAATATAAAAAATGTGGTCAGCAAGGCTGTTGGCAAAGGCCGTTCCCGCAAGGAAACCGACCCAGCGTGGTGCTTGACAGCAAAGATAGCCAGAAAGAACGCTGACAGTGGATATTATCCACGGACGTTTATAGTATAGTGAAAATATAAATATTAGAGGCAAGTGTATTATCAGTGGATACAGCTTGGATGTCCAATTCAATCCCAAAATCCACCAGCAGGTGGTTTGAACAAAAATAAAAATTACACAGATAAATCCAATAATAAATCTGTTTTTTCGCGTAGGTGATATTCCTGCAAAGAGAACCGATACAGCTATGCCAAAGAGCAGAGAAAATCCAAATCGTAGGAGTCCTATCACAGTTACTATCATTTCAATGTACCCCCATTCATTTGCTTATTCATCATCCATTTGATAATTCAGATACTGGATTTTCATCTCCTTTCCTCTGCCCTGTGCAACAGGGATAGAAGAAAGGGTTTGTAAGGTTATTCGATGATTTTCAATGGTATCCACATATTGCATATTAACAATATAGGAACGGTGAGGTTTGATAAAACACCCATATTTTAGAAGATTACCGCATACAGGGGAAAAAGGCTCTGTACATTCGATTACCTTACCGGAACGCAGGTGATACAACACATTTCTGCCTATGACCTCGGCAAAAGTTAAGTTGGAAATCAGTATTTTTTGAATTCCATCATTACTTTTTACGATGAATGCATCATCATCTTTTTTAGCTTTTATCTGCTCAAACAGTTCGTCAAATGTGATGAACAGATTTTCTTTTGAGATTGGTTTCAATATGTAGTTAATGGCTTTCACTGAATAGCTTTCAAAGGCAAATTCAGGCGAGGATGTGAAGAATAAAATTGGCGCAACTTTATCAAAATTGCGAATTTCCCTTCCAACTTCAATACCTGTAAAACCTGGCATAATAATATCCAAACAGTATATATCAAAGCGTTTTCCTTTTTCTAAGGTCGAAACCAGTTCAAATCCGTTTGAAAAGACGGCATATTCGCAGCTGAAATTTTTTGATGCTCTGTATAGGTTTATTAGCTGCACCATATTTGACAGCTCGTCAATATTATCATCACAGACTGCAATCTGTAGCATAAGCGTTCCTCATTTCTTTTTATTCCATTTTTATATGATAATTTTACCATAAAAATTGAATTCCGGAAACTATGATTCATGTCGAAAAAACAGTGTTTCATGCATCTATAAGTTTAAAATGGGAATTTATGATAGATTTAAGTTGAGAAGTAAAATATGCAAAGGAGGATAATAATATGAAAAAACGACTTATTGGCATACTGCTTATTATGTGTATGCTGATGACCATTCTGCCGGTTTTGGCAATGGCTGCCACACAAGAGGTTAGCATATTGTCATATCCTACAAAAATTGTCTACAAGGTTGGCGAAGGATTTGACACCACGGGACTTAAAGTGGTGAAAAATGCCAATGGTAAAGAAACTAATGTTAATAGCAAAATGAACTTTTATACTTCAAAAACTGTTGAGCTGACTCAAGGCCGCCCATTCACAACCGCTGGTACAAAGGTGGTTGAATTAAGATATGAAGGTAAAAAAATGGCGGAATATACAATTAAAGTAACGGCGGATTCTGATACTGCCAAAACAGACAAAATGAAGGCATTGCCAGCACTGTCGCTGTACAAGGTGGATTATCGTAATCCCAAGGATGCTAAGGAACTGACCGCCCCTAATATGTGGAGCAACTGGAATGCACCTTATCGTCTGTCACCAGGTGGAGATATTCATGGTGAAATTCCTTGGGGTACGGTTTTGGAAGCGACGGCAACTGATGGAATGTGGATAAAAGTGAAGTATGCCGGCCGTGAATGCTATATTTTTCATGACAAAGCGTCAAAAGTCAGCGAGCCAGACATCGTGTGTTCACCTTGGGCGAAAGAACAGTTAAAGTACTACAATGGTTATATTGGAACGAAGAATGAGTGGCCAAACGCGAAAAACGACTGGACAAAGGCAATAAACCGTGGAGATATGGCCGTAATGATATTTTTGGCTTTTAATAATGGTGAAGCACCATATCAAGACGATATGCCATTTTATAAAAAAGAACATTTCACTGATATAAAATTTAATGATTTTATTGATGGTAAAAATGTTGGTGCGGCTGCGAATTTTCTTGCCAGTATGGGTGTGATTCCCAGCGGAGGCAAATTTAATGCGGCTGGAAATTTAACATACGGTGAGTTTTCCGAGTTCATCATCAAACTATCTGTTTATATGGATAAATATTATTATGATGGCAACCTTGGAATACTGAACGAGTCTGGCATTAAAAAATTTTTAATTGGTGGTGATACCAGTGCTAGTGCCAAAATTACCAAGGAACAGGCAAGAATTATGTGTGAAAAATACAGTTGCTGGTTTTGGGAAACGTATGACATGCAGGTAGAAGCTACACATGGAGGCAGCTTAATGGCTTCAGGCGGCACGTTTGTTATTAACGTTGGTCTGGGCAAATATCCGAACCAACCATACCTAGTCATAGATGCTGACGGCAAGGGTGAACTTTCTAACACAAAAATGCAGAAATTCAAAGTTACATATAAAAAGTCTGTACCGAAATTCAACAAAAGAAACGCAACGCTTTTGGTGGATGATACTTTCAGTATGAAATTGTTTACAATTCAGACGGAGAATGGAAAATATCTTGCTATAGATGGACTTCCGCAAAATGGCAGCCGACTGATTACGCAGGATAAAGAATTTCTGTGGTGGATTAATTCGAATATTCAAGGCGGCTATGCGGCAGGCAGTAACGTAAATATAATGGTTCCCGGATTTTATGACCAACGCTTGAACGCCTCAGGGCGTAGCAGTAAGGACGGTACACACATCATCACTTGGTATGAGGAGAATAAATGGAGAGATGCGGCTAGTGACCATGATTATCCATTTAACACCAATTTCACATTCCATATGGTGAATGGTCCAAATTCTAATGTGCCTACTGTGCCTACAAAGTACCTTCATGGGGTGAATATACAATCTTATCCAACAAAAACCACCTACAAAGTTGGAGAAGGCTTTGATGCTACAGGATTTAAGGTGATGTACCTTGATGAGAACAACGGAGGTAAAGTAACCGATATTACATCTGATTACAAGTTCGTTACCTCTGATGGGGTTTTGTTGACACAAGGTTACAAATTTACCACTCCTGGAACGAAGATAGTTGCAATAGTTGAAAAGGATGCAGACATTAAGACATTGTACACCAGTGCATATACTAAAAGTAATCACGAGGGAAAAATTTTTATCACAGTCAACTGACGATTCTGTGCCCTTTATGCTGTTGGACGTTATCGTGAATGAAGTATACATGTAAAACAATGACTCGTGTCAAAAAAGCAATGTTTCATGCAGAAAATGGATTATTTGATAGAAATTCTGATAGATTTAGGTTAAGAAAATGCTTTCTGCACGATACCACATATCAAGGAGGAATTATTATGAAAAAATTATTTGTACTTATAGCTGCTCTTGCTATGACAATCAGCCTTTCTGCATGCGGAGGAGATGGAGGTTCAGCAAAACCTGATGCTGACACAACAGCGCTTGCCTCTTCAGAAATTGAACTTGTTAGAAAGGAAGGAAACTACACTAGTCTTCTTGTTCCAAGCGATTTTGGAGAATTTTATGACAAGGACGGTTACGCGGTTGCTGAGGGTCCAAACTCCAGCATTGTCATAACACCAACAACGGAAACGGATACAGATGTAGACGATATTAACGAAGAATATATGGTTGAAGCTTTGTCAGATGTTTATTCCAACATTAAAGTACTTGCCTTTGATAACCCTGCTAACATTGCAGGTGTAGATTCAGTATGCTTTTTGTTCACTGGCGACAGCGATTCAACTGGTCAAAACAATACCATTTGTCAAATTATTATGTTCTTTTCAATAGATGGTGTGAATTGTGAACAGCATATTGCTTTCACTTATAACACCAGTGAAAATACATCACTAGAGGCAAGTTTAGCCGAAATTCTTCCGAGTATCTCATTGGGATAATACCATTATGTATCATCCAAAGGCATAGAATTAATTTGCAACCATACATACAAGCTGCAAAATGGCAGACGGACAAAAGAGTGGTCTGTCTGCCATTTATAAAATATAGAAAAAGGAGACTTTATTATGCTACCGACTTTAATCATAATTATTGTAATTGTTGTGGTAATTGTTATATGGATGATATCCGCACAGCGAAAACTTGTGGCGCTTGATGAGAATATCAGCAATGCTATGAGCCAAATTGGGGTGCAGTTGTCAAGCCGTTTTGATGCCTTAACAGCTCTTTTAGATTTAACAAAGGATTATGCAAAACACGAAAGTGAAACCCTGATTGAAACAATTAAATCAAGAAGAAGTGTGATTACAGCAAAATCCACACCAAATGATGTGCTTCAACAAGAAGGGGTTATTTCCGAAGCCTTGGGCAGAATTGCCATGGTAACAGAGCAACATCCAGAACTAGCGGCAAACCAAACATATATTAAAACCATGGACGCAGTGCAAACCTTTGAAAACATGGTGCGTACTAGCCGTCTAATCTACAACAACAGTGTAACTAAGCTTAATCGTGAAATCCGAATGTTCCCAGTTTCAATGATTACCAGTATGCTTGGCTTTCGTCAAAGAGACTATTTGGAGGAGCAGGCTGCCAAGGCAAATATGCCAAGCATGAAATGAGGTGTCTTATGCACAAAAAAGTGAGCGGACTTGCTTTTTGCTTTATTCTGCTGTTTGCCATTGCTCTTCCAACTTATGCCGCAAACTAGGTGAATACAATGGATATTCAGGCTGCTATTTACGAGGATGGCTCCATGTACATCACACAGAATTGGAAAGGAAGCTTCGAGGAAGGAACAGAAAGCTATATTCCTATTAATGCGCCGGATTACCTAACTATCAGTGGACTTACAGTTTCTGACCAAAACGGTAGCTATGATACTGTGTCAAATTGGAACATTGACTGGAGTTTTGAAAAAAAGGCAAGAAAATGTGGTATACATACCACTCCTACAGATGTGAAGGTTGAAATTCGCCTTGCGGACGGCACACCTATAACAGATGAAATTGCCGATATATGGGGTTTCGGTTTTACAGGGCAGGTAGAATTCCAAAACGGAGGTGTTATTGCCTACACAACTACACCTATCTCCACAGAAAATCATTTAACGGTACTGTTTGCCTTGGGAAAGGGAATTCTTTCACCATCACGTCAGTATGAGGGAAGCTTTGGAGAAGTGCGAGAAAAAGCCTTATGGGGTAGCGATTACGATAATACCGATTCAACTGTAGAAGAAGCATCCGCATTTGATGTAATTGTTGCAGCACTGCTCTTCATCGGGCTGCCTATCGTTCTGATTATCTTGATTAGTAAGATTAAAAAGAAAAGAGCAGAGAAAAAACGGCAAAAATTTGCAGAGAAGTTCGGATATTTTAGGAATATTCCAAATGAAGGCAACTTGAGCGCTACTTATGCGTTAGGGATACTGTTTAATGAGTGTGATGAAGGTGCTATCCTTGCCACAGGAATGCTTCGACTGATTCAACTAGGCTGTCTGTTACCTGTTGAAACTCAGGAGATTGGCTTAATGGGCAAGACAAAGGAAACAATCAGCTTGCGGATGATGGGGAGCCAGCATGATATGATGAATGAGTATGATGAGTGTCTTTACACGGTTTTGGAAGGTGAGGCTGGTTCGGATGCAATCTTGCAGGCGGAGGAACAAGGTAATGGTTAATTATATATGGAGAAAATGAATATGGACTTATTTTCTAAAAAACCACCTTGCCCCATTTGTGGTGGCAAGATTTCATGGCTTCTGCCATCGAAAATTGAGGGTGAATATATTTGTGATAACTGTAATAACAAGATTGATATGGAAGAAGATAAGAGAAATCATTTGACAATGCAGGAATTTAGGGAATATTTAGCGTTTTGCCACCAAAACCAGCGGCTTAAAGAACAGTTTGTGACAACTGAGCGGATTGATTTTGGTTTTTGGGATACTAAAATTATCTTTGATTACCAGAATAAACTGTTCTGCATGAGCAAAAACCCAGACAAAACTGTGTTTGAAGGCAAGCAGTTGAAATCATTTATTATAAAAGAGGAGAACTCTCCTTTGTTTGAAGGCTCGACTGCTGGCATACGCCGTTATGCAAGCACTGTGCCAGAGCGTGCCACGGCTTTGGCACCGCAAATAGCACAGTTCGTTGCAAACAGGCAGATGGCTCGTACTCTCGATAAGATGGATGATGGCAAGGTAAATAATTCAACACCAGTTCAGTTTTTTAATGTGCCAGAACCCTTTAAGGCGTTCAATGTAGAATTGCACTTTGACCATCCATACTGGACGGTATTTAAATGCGATATGGATGGTCCTAGATTTTCCAATGACCGACCTGATGTGAACGACTACATCCGCTCATACAAGCGTGGTATAGAGGAACTTGAAAAATTGGAGGCGGCATTCAAGACAGTGGCTTTTCCTGATGCACAGGAGCAGTACGTCGGTGGTTGTGCGCAACAATCGGTACATACAACTATGGCATTCCCTGCCGACGCAATAGAAGAAATTAAAAGATACAAGGTACTCATGGAGGAAGGAATCATTTCCCTGCAGGAGTTTGACGCAAAGAAACGGAAGCTTCTTGGAATTTGAATAAAACAGCCTTATACGATGAAATGAAGGAGCAGCATGACTTCCGCTTTCTGAGTCAGTTTCCGTAATACTTACGAGTATAGATAAAATACTTCTGTTTGAATGTTAAAATAAATCTGTATCATATAAA
Organism: Lachnospiraceae bacterium; assembly: GCA_034933685.1. GTDB lineage: Bacteria > Bacillota > Clostridia > Lachnospirales > Anaerotignaceae > UBA8514. The sequence goes on from JAYFNB010000033.1 coordinate 32,646, forward strand.
AACATGTCGCTAACCACGAATTGCAAGTGATTAGTGACATGCTTCTTTTTTTTTACTATCCATTTAATGTTGCATTATGCTTACATCAGTTTAGAAATTGACGAACTTTGTAATATTTCTTGCTTAGGAATTACTTTGCAAATAAACCCAAGCTTTAAAAACCCTCCTAATCATACCCCAATATCTGAACAAGAGTCTGTTACATTTTAATTGTTCTTAAAGTTTATCCAAAATACTATCATCTAGTATTGCACCCTTACTAGCAGAAGTAACTAATGCTCTATATCTCTTTAAAAATCCTGTTACTTCTTTCGTAGGTTGCGGTTTAATGGTCTTTCTCCTTTTTTCTATTTCATTGTCGCTAACATCTAATACAAGTTTATGGTTTGGTATGTCTATTTCAATTATATCACCATCTAATATGTAAGCAATCAATCCACCGGCAGCCGCTTCAGGGGAAATGTGACCAATAGAAGCACCTTTTGAAACTCCAGAAAATCTTCCGTCTGTTATTAAGGCACAGCATTTATCTAGACCCATGCCTGCAAGGGTTGCAGTTGGAGATAACATTTCACGCATACCTGGACCACCTTTTGGGCCTTCGTATCTTACAACAACTATATCTCCGGCGTTAACCTTTCCAGACCTTAAACCGGTTATGCAATCCTCTTCGCTATTAAAACATTTTGCAGGGCCTTTATGTAACATCATTTCCGGCAATACAGCACCTCTTTTTACAACAGCACCTTCAGGACAAATGTTACCCCATAAAACGGCTAAGCCTCCTGTGCTGGAATAGGCATTTTCTCTTGTCCTAATTACGTCTTCATCTGCAATTACAACATTTTCAATATTTTCCTTCACAGATTTTCCCGTTACAGTAAGCGCAGATGTGTTTAGTAATCCCATTTGCTCCAGACGCTTATAAACAGCCTGTAATCCTCCAGCTTCATACAAATCAACTAAGAAATGATTTCCAGCAGGGTTTAGCTTAACAATATGAGGTGTTGTCTCACTTAATTCGTTTATGCGGTTTAAGTCTATAGAGATTCCACCTTCATGGGCTATTGCCGGCAGGTGCAATATGGTATTTGTTGAGCATCCTAATGCCATATCAGCTTTTAGGGCATTTTCAATTGATTCTTCTGTTATTATATCTCTTGGCCTTATATTGTTTTCAAGCAAGTACATTATTTTCATGCCTGATTTTTTTGCAAGTCTTATCCTTTCTGCATACACAGCTGGAATTGTTCCGTTTCCAGGAAGGGCGATGCCCAGAAGTTCGCACATACAGTTCATAGAATTAGCGGTAAACATTCCTGCGCAAGAGCCACATCCTGGGCATGCGTTTTCCTCTATTTCCTTAGCCTCTTCGTTTGTAATTTTCCCCGATTCAACTGCACCTGGAGCTTCAAATGCATTTGTAAGTGCAATTTTCTTTCCGCCAGCTTTTCCCGGAAGCATTGGTCCGCCGCTTATAAATATTGAAGGAATATTTAATCTCATTGCTGCAAGGAGCATTCCGGGTACAATTTTATCGCAGTTTGGAATAAACACAAGGCCATCAAAGGGATGCGCGGTTGCCATAATTTCAATAGACTCCGCAATATGTTCACGGCTTGGCAAAGAATAGAACATGCCTTCGTGATTCATTGCTAATCCATCACAAACGCCTATTGCTGGAAACTCTACAGGTGTTCCGCCTGCCATTCTTATGCCAGCTTTAACAGCAGTAGCAATTTCATCTAAATGTTTATGGCCCGGTATAATTTCGTTTTGAGAATTTACTACACCTATAATGGGTCGTTTAATTTCCTCATCTGTTAAACCCAATGCTTTTAAAAGAGAACGATGAGGAATTCTTGTTACGCCCATTTTCATAATATCGCTACGCATTTATACCTCCTAAGTTTAGAGTAAATAGTAGATTTAGAGTTTGTTAAGGTTATTTGTTAACCTTGGATACCATTTCGTTTACTGCATCAACATACATGTTCACGTCCTGACCGATTGTTGCACTATCGAAACCTTGTTCAAACCTAAAATTAGCAAGCTCTGGAGTTGCACAGTAGATAATTACAAATTTGCCTGCTGATTTAACTGCCTTTAAAATTCTTTCAAGAGCAGCTTTAAATTGAGGCTTGTCAAATTGTGTTGGAATACCCATTGCAACTGATAAGTCATATGGCCCAACAAAGATGCCGTCAATGCCTTCAACTTTTGCAATTTCTTCAATATTTTCTAAGCAGCCTAAAGTTTCACACTGCGGAATGATTAATGTTTCTCTGTTACAATAATCAAAGTAATCGTTTATATCAGCTTGTGCGTGTTCTGCGTAGCCAAATCCTGCACCTCTTGAAAATGCTACACCTCTGTTACCAACGGGGAAGTACTTGCCATATTCAACAATACTATTAATTTCTTCAATTGATTGAACATGTGGTATTACTAGTCCAGCCGCACCAATGTCAAGCATTTTTAAAATTGATGGTCTAGATGAATCTTTTACTCTAACAAGAGATGACATATTATGCAATTGAGCAGCTCTTATCAAGTCCATTGTACTTTCAACGTCAAATGGTCCATGTTCAGTATCAATAAGGATATAATCTAGATTAGACATTGCAATTGCTTCGGCAACGGTTGCGTTACCCATTTCAAAAAAAGTACCAACTGTTTTTTCTCTCGCATCTATTTTTTCTTTTAAATAATTTTTTAGCATATTAAATCCTCCTAAAATTTATTATTAAATTCCCAGCGCCTTTGCATTTACAATGTTTGGTGTATTTTCACCATTTAAAATCTTAACTGCTGTTGTTGCTAAAACTTCCATCATTTGGTCTTCTGCCTCAACAGAATTATAGGCTGCATGTGGAGATATGATTATGTTTCCAATGTCGAATAGTGGGTGATTTTTAATGATTACTGGTTCACTTTCAATAACATCCAAGGCGGCAGCGGCAACCTTCCTGCTCTTAACTGCTTCCAACAAATCATTTTCACAAATGATAGGTCCTCTGGAAGTGTTTACGATCATAACACCATCCTTCATCTTTGCAATGCTTTCTTTATTGATAAGATGGAATGTATCTTTAACAAGAGGGGTATGTATTGAAATTGCATCTGAGCATGCATAAAGTTCATCTAAAGTAACCTTTTTAACACCGATGCTTTCAAAAATTTCATTTTTTAAAAATGGATCATATGCAACCATTGTGAAGCCAAAGCCCTTTGCAAATTGGGCAGCCTTTCTTGCAATGTTTCCAAAGCCGATAAAGCCAAGAGTTTGTGACGAGAGGCGATGTGGTTTAAAGCCCGCATTCGCAAGCCATTTCCCTTCTCTAACGTTTTCGTGATACATAATAAGCTTTCTTTCAATAGCAAGTAACATTGCAAGTGTGTGCGTGGCAACCTCATCCAAACAGTGTGTAGGACTATTACATACTTTGATTGTTCTTTCTGTTGCTGCATCTACATCGATAACATCATACCCAATGCCATATCTGAGAACTACCTTACATTTTTTTAGGTTATCCATAATTCTTGGTGTTATTTTTTTATAAATAACAAGAAGTGCATCTGCATCACTGCATTTTTCAATTATTTCATCCTCTGTTTGGCAGTCTTCAACAATAAACGTTATTCCGTTCTCTTCAAAAATCTTTTTTTGAATATCATAGTTCAATCCGTCTGCAGAATTTTTATCTACAAGTATTGCTTTCATTATTTATACCTCCTTTATGATAATTTTAATTTACATGACAATTTTACTTTTTTGGAGTTTGCAGGTCAAAATTAGAGCTTTTTAAAGTTTCTTTTTAATTTTTGATTTCTTAAAGGCACAAATTAATTGAAATTCAAAGAGATTGAATGTTTTGTGATACATTTGATTTAGAATTAGGATTGTATATTGTATCTAGAATAAAGCTTTTCCTTTTCTTTCAAATTGTTCTATAATAAAGTGTAAGATTTATAAAAATATGTGCTAGTTATTTGGATATAACACAAAAAAAGAGCAATTTTTAAAATTTATAGGAGGATATGGGAATGCCTGATTATGAGATAAGGAATGAACTAAAAGAGAACATACAGACTGAGATGGCAAATAACCCTTTTGCTGTATTAAGTAAGCTGATTTATGATGGTCTATATGATGAAATTATTGCTGGTAAACTCCGTCTTGATGATAAAATCATTGAATCTAAAATTGCCAGTCAGCTTAATGTTTCAAGAACACCAGTAAAAATGGCCTTAAATAGGCTTGTTGAGGATGAAATATTAGAAAGAGGAACAGGAAAAGACATAAGGGTTAAAAAAATAAGATATGAAGAATGTCTTTGGCTATACGAAGCGAGAAAGGCGATTGAACCCAAAGCGGCATATTTGGCAGCAAAACGTATAAATAAAACGGAACTCACTTTGCTTAAGGAACTTATTCAAGAATTTAAAAATATTGATAAAAGTTATGACTTTGAAAAGTATATTGCTTGTGACAAGATGTTTCATGAAACGGTTATAAAAGCTTCAAGGAATAAATACATAATCGGAATGTACAAGTCAATTGAGTTTCCCCTTCAAAGGTACAGATATCAAACAATGCAACTTGCATACGAAGAATTATTTGAAAAAAATGGACTGGAGAGGGGATCGAACTATCATCTTGCCGTTTATCGCGCATTGTATAACCAATTACCAATAGTTGCTGAAGATGAAATTTTATCTGATATAAATCGTATGTACGGTACTATGCACATGCTTAAATTTATATAAACATACAGTTACATAATATTAAAATATAATAAATCAATCTAAAATTTATTACTTTATATAATGAAATACTCTTGGTTAATTTTACAGTTTAATGCATTAAATGAAAATCAATTTTGAGCAATTTTTAGTTTTTTGGACTTCTGGAATAGAGAATTATGTAATTTTTAATGAATATGCATTAAAATTGACACTGCTTTTGAAATAAAATAAACTACAGATATCACAATGTGGTTTTGTTTAGAAAAGTGGAGGTGTTTGTGTTGAAGCAATATGAAATGTATATTAATGGCACTTTTATATCCAATAATAACAGAGAAGTTTTTACTGTTATTAATCCAGCGAGGGAAGAAATTGTATCGGAAGTGCCTTTTGCAACAAAAGAAGATGTTGATTTTGCGGTTGATTCAGCTTTTGAGGCGCAGAAGTCATGGGCGAAACTTCCTGCAATAGAAAGGGGTGCTTATTTACATAAAATTGCGGATTTAATTACGGAAGAAGTTGACAACTTAGCATTTGTAATGGCTGAGGAACAAGGAAAAACTATGGAACTTTCAAAAATTGAAGTTCTTCTTGCTGCAGATTATTTGCACTTTATGGCGGAGTTTGCTCGCAGATATGAAGGTGAAATTCTTCAAAGTGACAGATTTAATGAAAATATTTTGGTTTATAAACAGCCGATAGGCGTTGTTGCAGGAATTTTGCCATGGAATTTTCCAGTGTTCTCAATTGTAAGAAAGGTTGGGCCGGCACTTTTAACTGGAAATACAATTGTTTTAAAGCCAAGCAGTGAAACCCCTAACAATGCTTTTGAATTTGCCAAACTGGTAGAAAAAGCCGGATTACCAGCCGGAGTGTTCAACTTAGTTACTGGAAGTGGAGCGGTTGTTGGAAATGCAATGTCCTCAAATCCCAAAGTGGGTTTTATTACAATGACAGGTAGCGTGCCTGCTGGAACCGCAATTATGAAAGCAGCAGCCGAAAACGTTACGAAGGTTTCTCTCGAATTAGGAGGAAAAGCACCAGTAATTGTTATGGCAGATGCAGACTTGAATGAAGCTGCTAGGCTTATTACTACCTCAAGAGTTACGAATACGGGACAGGCTTGCAGCAGTGCAGAAAGAATATATGTTCAAGAAGCTGTTGCGGATGAATTCATTTCTAAAGTTGTTGCAGAAATGTCTAAAGTTACATATGGTGATCCTCTTTCTGAAACAGATATTACAATGGGACCGCTTGTTAGCAAACAGCAGCAAGAACTTGTAGATAAGATGGTTAAAGAGGCTGTTAAGGAGGGTGCAACCATTGCCCTTGGCGGTGGAGTTGGGAATAAACAAAAAGGATATTATTATGAGCCAACAGTTTTAACAAACTGTAGACAGGATATGAAGATTATCCACGAAGAGATTTTTGGGCCAGTTATGCCAATTGTTACATTTAAAGATTTTGATGAGGTTGTGGAATTGGCGAATGACTGTGAATTTGGCCTCACTTCTGCTATCTTTACGAAAAATATAAATTACATAATGAGAGCAGCAAATGAATTAAAGTTTGGTGAAACATATGTAAACAGAGAGCATTTTGAAGCCATGCAGGCATTCCATTCTGGATTTAAAAAGTCTGGAATTGGTGGTGATGATGGAAAATATGGATTAGAAGAGTTCCTACAGACTCACGTTGTATATGTTCAGTACGATACTTCTGCAAAATAACAAATTATATATTGTTTTGGAGGGAATGTTGATGAAATTAATAATGAATAATGGATTAGAAATACCAATGTTAGGGCTTGGTTGCTTTAAATCAGAAGATACGGCGGCGGCTGTAGAAACAGCTCTTTCAGTAGGATATAGACATATTGATACTGCTAACTTTTATGAAAATGAAGCTTTGGTAGGTGAAGGAATACGACAATCAATTAAGAACTCAATAGTTTCAAGAGACGATGTATTTGTTGTAAGTAAAATTTGGCCAACAAGTTTTAATAATCCTGAAAAAGCAATTGAATACAGTTTGAAATCATTAAATATAGAATATATTGATGCATATTTATTGCATTGGCCTGGGTTAGACAAAGATGCAAGATATAAAGCATGGGAATGCTTACTTAAGTATAAGGAAAAAGGCTTTTTCAAATCCATAGGGGTATCTAACTTTAAAAAGGAACATCTTGAAGATATTATTGAACAATTTGGAATTGTGCCTGCCCTTAACGAAATTGAAATATCACCTTGGTTACAAAAAAGAAAAGACTTTGAATACTGCAAAGAGAATCAAATCATTATGTCCGCATCTGTACCTTTTGCCAAGGGCAATATTTTATCTGATGAGCAGCTTACAAAAATTGGTCAAAAATACGGAAAAGATGTTGGACAGGTTATTATACGCTGGAATCTTCAAAAGGGAAATTGTGTAATTCCAAAATCTTCTAAACCTAAGCGTATTGAATCAAACTTTAATGTGTTTGACTTTGAACTTTCAAAAGAGGATATGTATGTACTTAATTCCATGGAAAATGGAAATTCTTATTGCAGTGATTCATCAATTTTTGATGGAGCATTTTGGAATATTGAAGACAATTTAATAAACAAAGAATAGTTTTTACATTGGATAGTGGATATCTACCCAAAATACAATTCAAAAATGGAGGAAATCAAAATGAAAAAAAGATCAAGAGTATTTATCTGCGTACTTTCAGCAATGATGATGTTAAGTACAGCAGGCTGTGGTTCAAAAAGCAACACGGCTTCCAGTGTACCTGCAAGTACTAATGGAGCTGCAAGCAGTGCAAGTGATTACAAGGCAACCTTGAAGGTTGCATATAATAATACAGAAGAGTATCCTCACTATAAGGCTTTGGCATGGGCGGCAGAAGAACTTGAAAGCAGAACTGACGGTAGAATTAAAATGCAGATATATCCAAATGGTACTTTAGGTGACCAGAGAGCAAGCTTAGAAATGACACAGAATAATTCTGTAGACATGGCAGTTGTTAATGCTTCAATTATTGAAAGCTTTAATCCGGATTTTGCTATATTAAGTATGCCATACTTATTTAATAGCACGGAGCACCAAAGAGCTGTATATACTAGCGATATTCTTGATGATTTGTTCGCAACTGTTGAGGAAAATGGATTTGTAATTGAAGGTGCTTTTGGTTCTGGTTCAAGAAACATTTTCACAAAAAAAGCAGTAAGAACTCCAGAAGATTTAAAAGGATTAAAAATAAGAGTTATGCAGTCTGATACAATGGTAAAAATGCTTGAATTAATGGGTGGTGTTGGCGTTCCTATGTCAGCGTCAGAACAGTATTCAGCAATTCAGCAGGGTGTTGTTGATGGTGCAGAAACAAACGAAATAGACTACATAGGGAAAAAATTTTATGAGATTGCACCATATTTTTCAAGAACAGCACATTGCTTTAGCACAGATTTCATTGTTGTTAGCCCAAAAACGTTAGCTTCATTACCTGATGCGGATAGAGTGATTTTTGATGAAGTTATGGATGGCTGTGTTGAAAAAGAATTTGATTTCTGGGTTGAAATGATTGATGAAATGGTTGCAAATTCAGAAGGTCTTGGCATTACTTTTGTTGACGATGTTAATACTGGTGCTTTTAAAGAGAACTTTATTGATTTCCAGAAGGAAATTTCAGGTAAAAGTGATATAACAAAGAAAATCTATGAAGAGGTTAATGCTCTGCAATAATTAGAAGAAAGGGTATTGCCATGAATAAGATAAAACAAATACTTGACTTAATTTTAAGATGTGCAACAATTGTTATTTTTTCAATTTCAACTATTTTGGTTATATACCAAGTTTTGGCCAGATATATACTTAATAAACCAAGTTCTTGGAGTGAATCTGCTATTACATATGGCTTTATATGGTTAGTAATGCTTTGTGGGGCTTACGTTTTCGGTCAAAAAGAACATATGAATATGGCTGTTATTAGAAGTAAATTCAACAGAAAAATTCAAATACTTTTAGAATTTATTTGTGAATTGTTTACGGAGTTTCTTGCAGTTGTACCTATGATTATTGGTGGGTATAATGGTGCATTAGGACAAATGAATCAAATTGAACCATCTTTGAAGATTCCAATGGGTGTTGTATATTCAGTTATTCCGATAGCAGGTGCTTGTATCGTGTTCTATTGTGTATATAATCAGGTAACTCTTATTAATGAAATAAAGATGATTTCTAAAAGTAAAAAGGAATTTTAAGGAGGCACTATGGAAATTGCAATTATAGCTTCATTAGTTATGGTTATAGCAGTAGTTATGCTGCTGATAATAGGCGCACCAATAGGTGTTGCAATTGGCGCGGCCTCAACGCTTTCAATGCTAATAATATTACCCTTTGATTCCGCAACAGCCACCAGTGCTCAAAAAATGTTTACTGGTTTAAACTCATTCCCTCTGCTTGCCATTCCGTTTTTTGTTTTGGCTGGTAATATAATGAACAATGGTGGCATTGCAATACGAATGATTCACTTAGCAGAGGCGCTGTGTGGGAAAATGCCAGGTTCTCTTGCACAAAGCAATGTAGTGGCGAACATGTTTTTTGGTGCTATAAGTGGTAGCGGCAACGCCGCTGCCGCTGCTATGGGTGGTACCTTAGGTCCGGTAGAAGCTGAACGTGGGTACGATGTTCAATATAGTACTGCTGTAAATATTGCTTCAGCTCCAACTGGAATGCTTATTCCACCAAGTAATGCACTTATTGTATTTACAACTGTTGCAACTTCAGTATCTGTTGCTGGCATATTTATGGCAGGGTATATACCTGGCATACTATGGGGCATAAGTGTTATGATTGTTGCTGGATATACAGCATCAAAAAGAGGCTATGTTACTTCTGAAAGGGTAACTGCAAAACAGACTTTTAAATATTTTTTAGATGCGATTCCAAGTTTGCTTCTTGTTATTATTGTTATTGGTGGTATCTTAAAAGGAATTTTCACTGCCACAGAGGCTTCAGGAATAGCTGTTGCATATGCTTTAATACTTTCTTTTATTTATAAAAGTATTAAAATAAAAGATTTGCCTAAAATTATTTTTAGTTCAGCACAAACGACGGCAATTATTGTCTTTTTAATTGCTGTATCGTCAATAATGTCTTGGGTTATGGCATATACAGACATTCCTGGGATTGTAGCAAATGCAATGTTAGCTATTACAAATAATAAGATTGTTACCCTCTTAATTATTAACTTAGTACTTTTATTTGTTGGTACATTTATGGACCCAACGCCAGCAATATTAATATTTACGCCAATTTTTATGCCTATCTGTGTAGATAATTTTGGGATGAGCGCAATTCACTTTGGAATACTGATTTGCTTTAATTTATGCATTGGCTCTATTACTCCACCTGTAGGAACAATATTATTTACAGGCTGCAAAATAGGTAATACATCCATAGAGAGCGTGTTTAAATCTCTACTTCCATACTTTGCTGCTATTGCAGTTGTGCTTATGTTGGTAACATATATTCCTGCAATCTCAGAATTTTTACCAAGAATGTTTGGATATTTGTAATAAGGAGACACTATGAATTGTTATTATTGTAATGACAGAGAAAAATTAAACAGTTTAATGATACCTATATGTGAACTACGAACGTCAAAGGCTTATTTATTCAGAGACCAGAAGTATAGAGGGAAGTGCATTGTTGTATTTAATGAGCATAAGACTGAACTTTTTCAGCTTACGCCAACACAGCAATGTGATTTCATTCAAGATGTTGCAGATGTTGCAGATGCTATTAATAAATTATTTTATCCAAATAAAATAAATTATGCAATTTATGGGGATGTTGTTTCCCATCTACATGTTCATGTAACTCCGAAATACATTGATGGTCCACAATGGGGAATGCCATTTAGGGATGACCCCAAACCACTTCTATTATCTGAAGAAGAATATAACAGGGCTGTTTCAAAAATTAAAGAACTAATTTGTGTAAAGAAGTAGCTGTTTTAGATGAAAACTAGTTCGTTCTATGTGAGTAACTTACTTCATTCTCATACCTAAAAGCCTTGATTTTCAAGGCTTTTTTAATTTGCGTGTTGCATTTTTTCAAGAACACACAGAAAAATGCAAGAATAGACTTACAGTATTCGACATGATATAATTAATCTATATTATTTATACTAAAGATGGATATGTGTAGCTAAAATTAAAGGAATATCCCATCTAAGAAGGTATTTGAAAATACATGTACCGAGTATACCACACTTGATGAAAACGGTTATCCTGTCGCATACGAGGATGGTAATGGATTTGGCAGTAAGAGAAAATGCATTGCCCTTTATTGTAAAGGAGCTGAAAGTTCAAATAGAAGAGAAGGCATGTGCTGTGATGACATGGGAAAACTGGGATATTAACATTACTGGAAAGATTTTAAACAACAAGCCAGTGCAAGGCGTTTTATAAGTTAAGTTGAAATTTCACTGTTAAAGGGATATATTGAAAATTGAATAAAATTTTGTTGAAAATGAAATAAAAGGTTGTTATACTGTCTAATTAATTTAAAATAAAATACATTTATGAAGGAGGGTGAGCTAATGGGCATCAAGTGTTCACAATTTTTAGAACTTTCGGGTATGAAAAAAGCAAGGCTTGTTGCAGGATTAATAGAAGAAAATAAAAATATACGAGGAGGGCATGTGGTTGAAACTTGTGATTGCTGGAAGCATATAGAGCCTAATGAAGTACTTTTTATATGCGGTGTTGGTATTAAAAATGTTGAGGAAGATCTTAAAACAATAGTTAAGGAGCTAAGCAGAAAAAATGCAAGCTGCATGGTTGTAGAGACAGGAGAATATATAAAGGAAACACCAAAAAGTGTTTTAGAACTTGCTGATGAACTAGATTTTCCCATAATTGAAATCCCGTTTTCAGTAAAAATTAATTCTCTTATTGATGAGCTTTATCACGAACTTTTTAACGAAGAATATGAAAGCCATTCAATGGAAAACTTTTTGAGAGATTTGATTTATATTGAATATAGGGACGATATGAAAGAGAAAGCCATGTTTTATGGATATCAGCAGAACAAAGCATATATTGCTGTAATAATGGAATTTGATAATTTTGAGAAGTTTCTTGATAAAAATAATGTTTACAACAAAGAAAATACAAAAGGAAATGTATTGGGAATAATGAAAAATGTTTTTGAGAAAAGTAGAACTACAAAGATTTTTTATTTGGAGGAAAAAGAGAGATTTTTGTTCATGTTACCAATTGACGAATCCGCCGATTCAAAAAAGAGATTGAGAGGTGAAATAAAACACATACAGGAAAAGATTAATGAACTATACAAGGGCTTAACCATGAGTGCAGGCATAGGCAATCAGTTTTACCGCGTTTCGGATTTTAAAAAAAGTGCTGTTGAAGCTAAAAGGGCAATGCAGACTGCTAAAAACGGACAAAGCAGAAATTCTATTGGCAATTATGACGAAATAGGAATTTATCGTTTGTTTTATGAGCTGCAAGATTATGAAATATTTGTAAGCGCAATGAAAGCAATTTTAGGGCGCCTTATGGAATACGATATTGACAACAATAGTAATCTTGTTGATACTCTTGAAGTTTATCTTATGAATGACAGAAATATAAGTAGAGCTGCAGAGGAGTTGTTTTTGCATAGAAACACACTGAAGTATAGACTAAACAGAATTGAAGAAGTGCTAATGTATGACCTTTCAGATGTAAATACGGTGTTTAATTTACTTTTAGCATATAAAATCAAAGGTTTCTTGTTGAATTCAGGTTCTGTAATGTAAAGTAAAAAGTTCAGTGGGCACTAAAATATGAAAGTATAATTGTGCAGTGTAGACATATTTTTTATTGTAAATATATTTGATAATAAATATAACAAGAAAAACAAAAATTAAACAAATGTGAAAAATAAATATTTAGAAATTAAGATGATTGTTAAATAGACTTAATACATGTGATTTTAATTATAGGCAGGCTATTTTTTGTATCCGACTTTTCGGATTTGTAATGACAACTGTGTCAATGACGACAAAATATAGGGTGCTTTTTTTGTATTTAAAAACAGAAAGGAATGGAACTATGGTCACTGTTCAGGAAGCTAGAAAACTTACATGCAATTTGATTTCAATACCAAGCATTAATCCCGGAGGGGATATACATGGTGCTGCTATATTTGTAAAAGAATGGCTTGAAGATATAGGTGTAGAATCTAAGATAATAAAGGTTAGCGGTGTACCAAATGTTATGGCCACTATAGGGAAAAAGGGCGGTAAGAGACTTTTGTTTAACGGTAAATTTGATGTAGTTCCTCCGGGTGATTTCAGTAAATGGGATACAGAACCATTTTTTCCAACATGTAAAGATGGATACATTTACGGCAGAGGAAGCAGTGATATGAAAAGCGGTCTTGCTGCAATGATGCTTGCAATTAAAGAAATGAAAAAGCTAGAAGAAAAACTTCAAGGCGAGATTATTTTTATGGCTGTAGGAGATGGAGAGACTGGAGGAGTGAAAGGAACACAGACACTTCTTGAGACATTGGGCAGCAATTATGATGGGGCTATTGTACCCGAGCCTACAGATTTTTGTGTGGAGAGCGCCCAAAGAGGATTAAGATGGGTTGAAATTAGAATAAAAGGCAGAGCAAGCCATGCCGCAAGACCTCACCTTGGAAGAAATGCTATAGAACAAGCTTCAAAAATAATAGCCGCACTAAAATCAATGACCTTTGATGTTGAAAACAATATATTTGAGGAAGCTTTAAGAAGGCCAAGCATATCTGTAAATAAGATTCATGGTGGCATTCAGAATAATATTATTGCTGAGGACTGCAAAATGCTTGTTGATAGAAGAATGCTTCCAGGTGAAACAGAGGAAAAGGTTATGAAGGAAATTGAACAAACAGTGAATTCTGTTTTGGATGAAGGATTTAGAGCTGAATTTGAGGTTGTAAGCAAGGGCTGGGATCCATACATGCTAAATCAAGATGAACCGATACTAAATACTGTTGTTAAGGCGTATGAAAAAATCACAGGAGAAAAACCTGTAATAAGAGGAAAGGGTGGATGTACTGACGCCTCGCACATATTTAAAGCTGGAATACCTGTAGTAATACTTGGACCTGGAAGCCCTGATGAGTCTCATACAACCAATGAGAAAGTGTCCATTGAGAGAATCGCTTTAACAGCAGATATACTTGTGGATGCGGCATTAAATTTCTTATCTTATAGGTAAATTATTAAAAATGGAGATGTTGTTATGAAAAAAATGCCTGTTTTGTTTACATTTGATGTTGACGGAGAAATGATTTGGCTTTGCCGCGACCCAGAAAATGCAGACCGTCCAGTTACACTTTCGCTAGGAGAGTATGGTATTAAATGTGGTTTGCCAAGAATTCTTAAGATGATGGATAAGTATAGCATTCCAGCAACATATTTTGTTCCTGGATATATAGCTGAAAAGTATCCTCAGGTAATCCGAAGTATAGATAACGGAAAAAACGAAATTGGAAATCACAGTTACAGCCATACTTATCCTGATAAGTTTTCCTCAAAGGAAGCAGAGTGGGAGGATTATGAAAAAGCAGAGAAAATTTTAACGGAACAGATGGGTAGAAAGCCAGTGGGTTATCGTTCTCCAGCTTGGGAGTTCAGCAAAAATACCCTTGACATAATAGAAGATATGGGAATTGAGTATTCAAGCAACATGATGGGCAGTGACAGGCTTGAATATCTTAATATATTTGGCAGAGAGTCAAAAATTGTTGAAATCCCAATTCATTGGGTTTTAGATGACGCAGCTTACTGGTTATACAGTGTAAGAATACCAGGTAAATCAATGCAGCCACTTGAAGCAGTTGAAAAATATTGGATGCAGGAATTTGATGGTTTATACGAAGAGTTTATGGAAGAAGAAGAAAGAGGAGTAGATTCAGATATTGTTTTTGTTATGACTTGCCATCCTCAAGTAATAGGAAGGCCCGCAAGAATGAAAGTACTTGAAAATCTAATTAGACATATAAAGACTTACCCAAATGTAGAATTTGTAAATGCTGCTCAGGCGGTAGAGGATTTCAGAAAAAAATATGAAAAATCGGATGCTTATTTTAGCTGAAAATTTTTTGTTATAAAAAATAGGAGGGTTTAGATTATGAAAAAAAAGATGATAGCAATTTTGGTTGCAGCCTCTGTTGCATTAACAGGCTGTGGACTATCAAGCACCACAACAACATCAGCACCGCCAAAGAACACAGAAACAAAGGAAAATTCTACTTCGGCAGAACCGGCAAAGAGTGAGAAACTTGCAAGCGATGCCACCGATGAACAAATCAATGATTACATAACTGCAAAGTCAGAAAACTCTGCCAAGATTGTTTTGAGGTATGCATCCACCAGTGCGGATCTTAATGGTCAGGCATACTTAAGAGGTGCAAGAGAGTTCTTAAAGGTTCTAAAAGAGGAACTTGGAGATAAAGTCGAAATACAGTATTTCCTTAACGCAACATTTGGCGGAAGTGCAGATGCTGTTTTGGGTGGGCTTCAAAATGAAACATTTGAGATGACTGACTGGCCTTTGGGAAGCTTTGCAGAATTTACCAATGCATTTCAGCCTTTAGATGTTCCATATCTTATACCTTCATCCCAAAAGGCATATGATTTCCTTTCTGGAGAGGCTGGAGATATAATGGCTGAAAAATGTATTGAGGATACAGGAATTAAGCCAATGTATTACGGCATAATTGGAATGCGTCAGCTTACAAACAGCAAGAAAGAAATAACATCACCTGATGATTTGGCAGGTCTTAAAATAAGGGTACAGAATAATCCGCTTCACATTGCAGGAATGAAACAGCTTGGATGTGCACCAACAGCAATGGCATTTTCTGAACTTTTTACCTCGTTACAGCAAAAGGTTATTGATGGACAGGAAAATCCTATTGAAACAATTTACAATTTCCAGTATTACGAAGTTCAAAATTATCTTTCCTTGACAAATCACCTTTGTACAGCAGGTAGTGTAGCAGTAAATAATGATTGGTACGAAGCACTGCCAGATGATTTTAAAGCTGCTTTCGAAAAGGCAAGTGATGCTGCAGAAAAATATAGTATTAATGAGCTTACATCTGCAGAGAATGATGTTTTAGAAAAATTGAAGGCAAAAATGACTGTAACAGAGCTTACAGATGAGCAAATAGCAGTTTTCCAAGCGAAAGAAAAAGAGGCTTGGCCTGAACTAGAAGAGCTTATTGGTGCAGACTATTTCCAAAAGGTTACAAAGGCAGCAGGTTTTTAAAATTTGGAGCATGGGGCAGGACTTCTGCCCCACCTATTGCTTAACGTATAAATAGCTTTAGGTGGGATTAAGGGGGAATTAATATGTCGAAAAAAATATTATGGTTTTTTGACAATATCGAATATATAATATCAACAATTTTTTCTGGCACAATGATTTGTCTTCTTTTTATTCAGGTAGTTTCAAGATATGTTTTTAGATATTCTCTTTCATTTACAGAGGAGCTTTCTGTAGTTCTTTTTATACTATCTGTTTATTTTGGGGCAATAGGGGCTACCAGAAGGCATCAGCATTTAAGCATAGAGTTATTAACAAACATGTTTTCTAAAAAAAGAAAAATTATTGCAAATATTTTTTCTGATTTGTTTTTTATTATTGCCAATACATTCCTTACAATAGGTTGTGTTGGAGTAACAAGCAATCTTTATGTAAGAGGAATGACAACAGCAATCACAAGAATGCCTAAATGGATATTCTACGCAGTAATTCCTTTTGCACTGACTATAATTTCAATTCGTTTGATTCAGGAAATAGTGGTTTTGATAAAAAGAATTAAATCTAAAGATTATGAAATGTTAAAATAGAAGGGGGGAGGACTAATTTGGCACTGTTCACTTTGGGAATAGTAACACTTATGATGCTGCTTATCGGTGTGCCAATTGGTATTTCGATTTCTCTTGGATTAATAGCGTCATCAATGCTTTTTGATGTAACAACTTTGAAATTTATTGCACAATCAATGTATACAGGTTTGGATTCATTGCCTGTTGTAGCTGTACCATGTTTTATGCTTGCAGGTTCAATCATGGAGGCAGGAGGACTTTCGAAAAGGCTCGTAAATGTGGCTGAAAAATTTGTAGGTCATTCTGTTGGAGGTTTTTGTAGTGTAACCGTAGTGGCGTGTTTGTTCTTTGGGGCTATATCCGGATCGGCACCTGCTACAGTGGCGGCCATAGGAGGAATAATGATTCCATATATGGTTAAAAGTGGATATGAAAATGATTTTTCAGCAGGGCTTGTAGCTGTTGCCGGCGGGCTTGGCATTATTGTACCACCCAGTATACCATTTGTTATTTATGGAATTACGACGCAGACTAACATAGGAGATTTATTTATAGGAGGATTTGGACCAGCTTTATTAATTGCTATATTTTTGATTGCTGTGTCTAAATTTATATCTTATAAAAAAGGATATAAGGGTAGTGAAAAAAAGCCATCTTTAAAAGAAAAATTCGATGCAATTTGGGACGCAAAATGGGCACTTATAATGCCTGTTATCATATTAGGAGGAATATATGGTGGTGTGTTTACACCTACCGAAGCGGCAGTTGTGGCCACATTCTATGGAATTATAATTGGATTTTTTGTATACAAGGAACTTAAATTTAAAAACTTGATTTCCATACTTGATAAAAATACTTCTAATGTTGGCGGTTTTATGCTTTCTTTTGCACCTGCGGCGGCACTTGGTGCAGTATTAACAATGCTTGGTGTACCTGGAATGCTTAAGGATTTGCTTTTGAATATTTCCACTAACATATATGTAATTATGATTATAGTTAACATATTCCTATTGTTTATAGGTATGATTTTGGATACCATTTCTGCGATAGCGGTGTTTGCACCTATACTTTATGCTATTTTAGTACCTATGGGAATAAATCCTGTTCATTTAGGGGTAATAGTTGTTGTTAATCTTGCTATAGGATTTGTTACACCACCAGTTGCAATGAATCTTTTTGTTGCTTCTACAATGACAGGTATACCAATTGACAGAATTGTTAGAAAAGCAGCTCCTTTTATTTATGCTATGATTATTGCTTTAATAATTATAACATTTGTGCCAGGTATTTCTTTAACTTTAGGCAATCTATTAAAAGCAGCATAAAATTGAAAGGAGAAGATTGGTTTGAATAAAAAAATAATATTAGGAGTATCTGGAAGCCCTAGAAAAGGTGCCAATACGGATATTTTGCTTGATGTAGCCTTAAAAGCAGCAGCTGAAAATGAAAATATAGAAACGCATAAAATTTATTTAAGAGATTATGAAATACATAACTGTGTGTCGTGTTATGCATGTTGTCAAGATGCAGCGGCGAATAACGGAGGAGAAAGAGCCTGTCTTATTTACAAAGACGGGATGGACGAAATATATCCTTTACTTAAAGAGTGTGATGGACTTATTATTGCCACACCTGTTTATTTTGGGTCGATGTGCGCCCAAGTGAAGCAATTTATGGATCGTACAGAAGGACTTTTGCGGTATGGAAAAAGCAAATATCAGTATGCTTTGCAAAGCAAAGTGGGCGGAGCTATTGCTGTAGGAGGAAATAGAAATGCAGGTGAAGAATTCACTTTACAGGCCATTCATTATTATTTTCATGTACATGATATGGTTGTTGTTGGGGCAGGAGGAGAACCAACACCAGGGTGCTATTTAGGTGGTGCAGGGACTACATGGCCACAGAAGGGGCAAGTAAGAGATGCCGTTCTTCAAGATGAGTTGGGAATAAAAAGCTCAAGAAATCTTGGAATTAATGTTGCTAAGACACTTACGCTTATGAAGTAATTTTTTGCAGTAAAAGGTAGGGGCATATCCCCTGCCTTTTACCTGTACAATGGTTCTATATATTAAAAGGAGTGTTGAAAATGGAACAATATGCAAGTCAATATCTTCCGAGTTATACAATAGGAGCTGATGCCTATAAAAAAGTTCATGAAGAGTGTATCAAATATGGAAGGAAAGCGATTGCCATAGGTGGTAAAAGAGCTATAAAAGCAGCTAAGCCTGTGCTTGAGGCGGCATTAAAAGACTCTGATATTAAAGTATTGGATTACGTTTGGTATGGAGGCGAGGCCTCTTTTGAAAATGCTGAAAGGCTTATGTTACTTTCAGAATTTATGGAGGCAGATATGATTTTTGCTTTTGGAGGAGGGAAGGCACTTGATACATGTAAATACTGCTCTTGCATATCAAAAAAGCCTGTTTTCACATTTCCAACTATTGCAGGCACATGCGCTGCGGCATCTACTGAAGCAATTATGTACTATGAAAACGGTGTTATGAGAGAAACCTATGAAACGGTTATGCCGGCTGTACATATATTTATTAATACTAAAATAATTGCAGAAGCGCCAGATGTATATTTATGGACCGGGATAGGAGATACATTGGCAAAGCACTTTGAAACTTCATTGGCAGGAAGAAACCGTGAACTT
Organism: Lachnospiraceae bacterium; assembly: GCA_034933685.1. Taxonomy (GTDB): domain Bacteria; phylum Bacillota; class Clostridia; order Lachnospirales; family Anaerotignaceae; genus UBA8514. The sequence continues at coordinate 51,932 of JAYFNB010000033.1, forward strand.
AAACATGGAAATTCTCTTGGGGTAGAGATGGCTGTTATGTGCTATAAACCGCTTATTAAATATGGGTTTAAAGCTTTAGAGGACTGCAAAAAAAATATGGAATCCTATGAGTTAGAACAGATATGCCTTTGTAACATAATTACCACAGGAATGGTTTCTGGATTCATAGAGAGTTCACTTAATTCTAGTATTGCGCATGCGCTTTTTTATGGAATGACTGTTCTTCCGCAGATTGAAAAAAGGCATCTTCATGGAGAAGTTGTTTCGTATGGTGTTCTGGTTTTGCTTATGTACGACGGCCAAATCGATAAAATCGACCAGCTTTATTCATTCTATAAATTGATGAAACTTCCTACAAGGCTTTCAGACATAGAGGTGAGTTTTGACGAAATTGGACCTGTAATAAAAAAATGCCTTGATGTAGATGACATTAAAAATGCACCTTATAAGGTAACGGAAGAAAAACTCTGTGAAGCTATAAAAAATCTTGAAGACTATAATAATAGCCATTGAAAATAGCGTAAAAATAAAAATAGGAGGCGCATTCAGTTGCTGATATCGAAAAAAATAGCTGAGTATTCTTTAAAAAATATGAAAGAATTTCTAGGAATTCTTGAAAAAACAGTGAATTTTGAATCCCATACATATGGAGATGCTACTGTTAAAAATATTTGCGGAGAATATTTAAAGAACCTTTTTGAAGGAATAGGCTTTAATATGAATAGACTTGATGCAAAAGAAGCAGGGTTTCACATTTATGGCAAATATGGAAATGGAAGCAAAAAGATACTGCTTGTTGGACATTATGACACTGTGTTTCCAATGGGAACAACTGAGAAAAGGCCTTTTTCTATCAAAGGAAACATGGCGTGTGGTCCAGGAGTATTTGATATGAAGGGAGGAATTATTTCAGCATATATGGCCGTAAAGGCACTAAAAGAGCTTAACCTTATTGAAGACAGAGAGATAGATATATTTTTAAGCTGTGATGAAGAGGCTGGAAGTGTTACATCAAAAGAGTACATAATGAATATGGCGAAGAAAGCGGATGCCGCTTTGGTAATGGAGCCGGGACATATAGGTGAGGGCTACGTAACTGCCGAAAGATATGGTAGGTCAGTGTATACAATTAAAGCACATGGTGTTGAAGGGCATGCGGGAAACCGTCCAGAATACTCATCTAATGCCATTGTTGAGCTTTCGCACCAAATTGCAAAAATAAATGCGTATACAGATGCCGACCAAGGAATAACTTTTACAGCCGTGAGCATGCACAGCGGAGACGCTGGAGCAACGGCATTAATACCAGGAGAGGGATATGCAATTTTTGACATAAGATATTCCCACAGTGAACTTGAAAAAAAGGCTAGAGAGGTATTTGAATCCATTGTGCCTTTCCTTGATAATATGAAGATTGAGGTTTTGGGGGATGTTGAAAAACCATGTATTGAACAAAATGAAACGAACAAAAAGGTTTACAGTAAGGCAAAGGAAATTGTTGAAGAAATGGGGTTTGATTTTCTACCTACCAAGCTTGGAGGAGGAAGCGACGGCAATTTTACAGCATCTGTTGGGTGTCCAACTCTTGATGGATTAGGCTTAAATGGAGAATTTTTACATAATCCAAAAGAATATATCTTAATTGATACTATTCCACAGCGGGTTGCGCTGTTGGGTGAGCTGATACGAACACTTTGATGAGTAGAAGAACAGCCTTTTAGGTTTTAAATTTACCACTGAAGGCTGTTTTTTTGTTCAAATTCAGAGCTTTTCGAAGCCTTCCGTTTAAAAAGCTCTTCTGAAACAATTTTTTCCACTTTTCTTTGCTAAATATAAGGCATTGTCCGCTTTATCAATTAGGTTTTCTAGTTCAAAAGGCTCATCTTTTTTTGTACTTGTATAAATTCCAAGGGAAATGGTTATAACCTGAATATTCTGACAGCTTTCACTTATAATTTCTAAGTGCTCAAGTTTTCTACAAATACTTTCGCACAATAAGTCTCCTTTTTCCAATGAAAGATTAGGAATAAAGGCAATAAATTCATCTCCACCATATCTGCCTGCACAACCACCAGCCAATTCAATTTCATCAGAAATTACCATTCCAACCTTTTTAAGAATCATGTCGCCATTTATATGTCCGTAATTATCGTTGTATGACTTATAGTTATCTAAATCCATCATTATAACAGTTATGGAATCTTCAGCACGTCTTAGTTTTTTTAACTGCTGTTTTGCATAATTTTCATAATACGTTCTGCTATATAATCCTGTTAGCTTGTCTTTAAAAGCAATGCTTTTCATTTCTTTCTTATAATTTGATTGAAGCCTAAAAAACATTGCCAGCAAAGCAGATGTTGGAACAAACAGCAATAAAAATAATACCAATATTACCTTACTTCTAAATTTATAAAAGCAATCTGAATAAGAATCTACACCAAGTAAACCAATATAGTCTCCTTCTTGGGTATATATAGGAACCAGTGCCGATATTTGACATCCATATGTGTCGTTGTTTATAAAATATCCAACTTCTTTTTTTACATAAAGTTCTTCTATTTTTTTATTAAGATGGACATATCTGTTCTTATCTGCATAATAGTCTGGGTCTGCTTCTGCTTTGGTGCGTTCTTCTTCATTTACTATTACATCCATCAGCCAGATCCATTCTAGCGCTGTTCCAACTGGCATTTCATAGTATTCTTTGTCACTGTTTGTAACATAATATTTAACTTTATTTTCATCCAGCTTTCTTAAAACATAAACATATTTAATATCATCATTTAAACTAGTTTTTTTAAAAAGTGCGTTTAGCTTTTGGTTATTTGAATTTTCCAATAGTTTATTGAAGGATATTTCTTCCAAGATTTTCAGCTGTTCATTGGTTATATCCAAACTATTGACAGCTACAGTTGCCAAATCTAAAGTGCTTTGCCCCATTTTAATAAAATAATAGTCTCCTATCCAGTTGGAAACCGACAATATTGCGGCCATACCTACTAAAACATAGCTTATGGCAGCTAAAAGTATGTAATAATGAAGGAATTTTTTCATACTAGTTCCTCATTTCCTTTTTGTAGATGATATTAAGCCATTTTTAAGGGGCTTCAAGACTTTACTTTTGCTTAATTTTACCATATAATCTAAGATTAAAACGTGTCATATGATACGAAATTTTGGAGGTTTATGTGGATTATGTTAAATTAATAAGGCAGACGTTTATTGGATGCCAGCTTTCTGATGATGAAATAAAAATGGCTTTAACTAATTACAATTTTAAAATTAGGCACTTTTGCAATAATGAGTTATTGCATGTTGAAGGAGAAAAATGTATTTACTTAGAAATACTGTTAAACGGCAATATTGTCAATATGCAAATTGACGAATTTGACAACGAAATAATTATAAAAAATTTTGAAAGAAATGAAATTATTGCAGGCAATATTTTGTTTGGCAGTTCACCTAAGTATCCTTTAACCTTCTTGTCTCAATCCGATGGAGATTTACTGCAGGTGGAAAAAGCATTTTTGTTTCAGCTTTTTATAAATGAGCCTAATATACTTCGGCAATTTCTAATGCTGATTTCCGACCGTGCTATAAACCTTGGAAGTAAATTAAAGCTGCCAGAACGAAAACCCCTAAGGGAAAGCATATTGGAATATCTGTACTCGCAAAGCCTGTTGCAGAATTCAAAAACCATCACTTTGCCCATATCCAAAACAGAGCTTGCAAACCGATTTAGAGTGCAGCGTACATCTGTATCAAGGGAATTTTCCAGATTGGAGAAGGATGGAATAATAAAATTATTTGATGATACTAAAAAAATTGAAATTGTTAAATAAACTATGAGTAAATTTTAAATTATAAAATGGTATCAAGAAGTGTTTTTATCTTTTGGAAAGTTTATAAATATTTGTCATTAAAATATCATTGCATTTATGCAGTGATATTTTTTTATACACAAATCTTATTATGAATAACAATCCTATCTTTTGCACACGAAAAAACGTTTTATTTTTAATTGTTTCATAAATTCTCTAATTCTTCTTGCTATATAACCATCTAACCAAAATTTATTTAATTATTTCAAGTTACGTTGTTTTAACAACATAAATGTTGTTAATGTTATGATATTATTGTGTCAACAAATAAAACAAACAACATTTTAGCTAGTTATTCTTAGAGAGGAGATGTTACTATGAAGTATTTTGTAAATGAAGGTTGTATCGGGTGCGGATTATGCGCAATGGCTTGTCCGGAGGTTTTTGAAATGACTGATGCAGGTGTTGCAATTGCTTCTGAAGAAGAAGTCCCTGAAGATGTGATGGATGCAGCCGAGCAGGCTCAAAGTGGCTGCCCTGTTAATTCAATTGAAAATTCAGATTGAGGAGGTTATTGTATGAATTACATTAAAAATATGGAACATGAAAAAGCAATTTATTTAGCAAATGAGGTGAATGTTCAAGAAGGTCAAATTGTTAGTAGAACGCTTGCTCAGAATCCACATGTCAGCATCACGCTCTTTGCATTTTCCAAGGGTGAAGAAATTAGTAGTCACGACTCAACTGGTGACGCAATGGTTTTAGTATTGGAAGGTACTGGTCAGTTTACTGTGGACGGCTGTGAATATAGTTTGGGTGCAGGCGAATCCATAATTATGCCAGCAAAGAAACCTCATGCAGTATTTGCAAAAGAATCATTCAAAATGCTTCTTACTGTTGTTTTCCCGGCAGTTAATTGAGGGTAGTAATTTAAAATAACTATATTAAAAGTATAACATTATTAGGAGGAATAATCATGGGAAGTAAAATGTTTTGTTATCAATGCCAAGAAACTGCAGGTTGCGCTGGATGTACTCAAGTTGGTGTTTGTGGAAAGAAGCCAGATGTTGCAGCTATGCAGGATTTATTGATTTATGTTACTAAGGGGCTCTCAGCAGTTACTACTGCGTTACGTGTTCAGGGTGCAGAGGTTTCTTCCTCAATCAATCACTTAATTACGTTAAATCTCTTTACAACCATTACCAACGCAAATTTTGATAAAGAAGCTATAACAGCACGCATTCGTGCAACATTAGATGCAAAGCGTGAATTACTTGCAAAGGTAAGTAACGGTGAAATGCTTCCAGAGGCGGCACACTGGGATGGTGATGAATCTACATTTGAGGCGAAGGCGGAGGTTGTAGGTGTGCTTTCAACAGAAAACGAAGATGTTCGTTCTTTGCGTGAGCTGATTACTTATGGTTTGAAAGGGCTTTCTGCATACTCCAAGCATGCCAACGTTTTACTGCAAGAAGATGGCGAAGTTGATGCATTTCTTCAGCGTGCGCTGTCTGCTACTTTAGATGATAATCTTTCTGCAGACGGTTTGGTGGCGTTGACATTGGAAACTGGTAAATATGGTGTTTCCGGTATGGCACTTTTGGATAAGGCAAACACACAAACTTATGGTAATCCTGAGATTACCAAAGTAAACATTGGTGTGGGCTCACGACAAGGCATCCTTGTTTCAGGGCATGACCTGCGTGATTTGGAAATGCTTCTAAAGCAAACTGAAGGAACTGGTGTTGATGTATATACACACTCTGAAATGCTGCCTGCACACTACTATCCTGCATTCAAGAAGTATTCTAATTTCGTTGGCAACTATGGTAACGCTTGGTGGAAGCAAAAAGAGGAATTCGAGTCATTTAATGGACCTGTCCTTATGACTACAAACTGTATTGTTCCTCCTAAGGATAGCTATAAGGACCGTCTGTATACAACTGGTGCGGCAGGATTCCCCGGTTGTAAGCACATTGCAGGTGCTGTTGGAGAAGAAAAAGATTTCTCCGAAATTATAGAACACGCAAAACGTTGTGCAGCGCCAACAGAAATTGAAACAGGAGAAATTATAGGCGGATTTGCACACAACCAAGTTCTTGCACTGGCTGACCAAGTGGTTGAAGCTGTTAGGTCTGGTGCAATTAAAAAGTTTGTTGTTATGGCTGGTTGCGATGGTCGTGCCAAGAGCCGCAATTATTATACTGACTTTGCCAAAGCTTTGCCAAAAGATGCGGTTATCTTAACTGCTGGTTGTGCAAAGTATAAATATAATAAATTGGATTTGGGAGACATTGGCGGTATTCCGCGTGTATTAGATGCAGGTCAGTGTAATGACTCTTATTCTTTGGCAGTAATTGCTTTGAAACTTAAAGAGGTTTTCGGACTTGATGATATTAACGACTTGCCAATAGTATACAATATTGCATGGTATGAACAAAAAGCTGTTATTGTACTTTTGGCTTTGTTACATCTTGGTGTAAAAAATATTCATTTAGGGCCAACACTTCCTGCTTTCCTTAGCCCTAATGTGGCAAAGGTACTGGTGAAAAATTTTGGTATAGCAGGTATTGGAACGGTTGAGGACGATTTAAAGCTTTTCTTTTGCGATGAAGGAACAAGCTTCGCTGTAACTGGAGACATGATAATGGGTGATATTTTGCGCAAATACCCAGAAACTGCACCGGCACTTATGGAGTGTGGAATGCATTGTCTTGGCTGCCCATCTTCACAGATGGAATCTTTGGCAGATGCTTGTATGGTTCACGGCTTAAAAGTAGAAGATGTACTAAAAGCGGTTAACAATAAGATAAACGGTTAATAATAAATTTGGTCATGGGACGATTTAATATTCCATGACCAAATTTTCAGAAAGGAATGAGATTATGAGTGCATTTTTAGGTCCGATTCATTACTGGCTTTATGGTAAGATTCAGTTGCAGGAAAGCTTGACTGATGCCATGCTGTCTTCAGTTAAATCTGAGGGGCAGAGTACTGTTTTAGAAAATAAGTTGAATTCAGCTTCTGGAGTTGTGGAACGTAGACCCCTGGAAGAAGTTATTGATACAGGTAATATACATGGTTGGCTGCAAGGACAAATTGGTGTGGCCGAGAAAAGATTTGCCATTGCAGTTACAGAAATTTTGCATGATGATTATGCACAGATTGAAAATCTTAGACAAGCATCATTCAAATTAGGTCAGCAAAATCCATTGCCAGATTCTGACGATGCTCAAGAGATTTATAGAGCATTAAACGACATGCTGTTGGAAGGTATGCCTTGCGACCATGTCAATGAGGTTATAGAGCAAAGTGAGAATCGTGTTATTTGGCAACAGACTGTGGATTTGCATTTGCCATTTTGGGATGCTGTAGATGGAAATATAGAAAACTATTACTTATTGCGTAATGCCTTTATTTCTGGAAGCTTATCTGGCAATCGTTTTTCTTTTAAGCAAGAAAACAAGCAGTTTCTTATTCAGGAGGTGTAAAATATGAACTCTATTGATTTAATGGTACAAGAACACGAGAATATTCTTAAACTTGTAACAGTTATGCGTAATGCATGTTGCCGTGCGCTAGAGGGTGCATCCGTGGAAGTGGACGATTTTAGGGATATGATTACTTTTGCCAGGACCTATGCAGACAAACATCATCATGGAAAAGAGGAACAGATTTTATTCAGAGAGATGATGGAACGTATGGGCCCTACGGGTGTAAATCTTATTCAACATGGTATGTATGTTGAGCATGATATGGGAAGGTTTCATTTAGGTGAGCTTGAACAAGCGTTAGAAAGATATGAAGCCACGCAAAATACGTCGGATAAATTAGAAATTTTGGTGAATGCAGGTGCTTGGGCTAACCTTCTACAACGCCATATAGACAAAGAAGATAACGTGGTTTATACATTTGCTAGTCGAAACCTTGGCGATGATATTTTGCAAAATATCGACAAGGAGGTTGAGCGTTTTGAAAAGCAGGCAGAGGAAGAAGGCTTTCAGGAAACAGCTTTGCAATTGCTGAAAAAACTTACTGAAAAGTATTGTTAATGAAAAAAGTAAGGAGAAAGGTTTCTAATAATTAAAATTATCTCTCAAATTTTGAATTCATTTTTGTTTATCACTAATTTATGGTACAATCAAAATATAGTAAATTAATTGTATTTTATGATTGATTGTTGCTTTGTGGAAATGATTGCTAATTTTGAATTATTTATAAGATGAATTTAAATTTGGAAGGATAAGGAATATGGAATTAAAGCAACTGGAATTTTTTATGGCTGCCAGCAATTGTGGAAGTTTAAGCAAGGCAGCAGCTACACTGTATACAACACAACCGAATGTTAGCAAAGTGATTGGGGCTCTTGAAAAAGAGTTGGGAAGCCAATTATTTGAAAGAACCAGCAGAGGATTAAGACTTACTCCTTATGGAAAGTCCATATATGAATATTCAGAAAATATTCTCAAAAATGCAAGTTTGATTACAAATGTTAAGCTGGTGGAAAAGCAAAAAAACTTTAGTATTTTCACCTATCCAAGCAATATTATAGCATGGCTTTTGGTGGAAATGTTTGAGAAAAATCCTGAAATTACTATTGAACATCATCAAGGTACTGTAGAGGAAATAACAAACCATGTGGCGCATGGAATTTCGGAGCTAGGAATACTTTATGTTTCCAAAAAGCAGCTTACTCCATTTCGGCATATTATTTCACATAAAAAACTTGAGTTTGTGGAGCTTGGCAAAAGAGAGGCTTGCATTTATGTAGGGCCAAACAGTCCTTTATATTCCAAAGAATCTATTTCTGTGGAGGAATTGTCGGGGCTGCGCTTTGTAAGAGGTTTAAGTGACTTTTTCTCTATGGAACATAATTTAGAGCAGGTAAATGTAGGAACCGTAGGCTCAGAAAAACTTCATCCGGCTGTATACACCAACAGTGAACATTTTAAAATAAATTTACTTTTGAAGACAGATTTAGCTGAACTGGGCATCAACCTTAGCTATGCCAATTATCAACACTACGATATTAAAAATTTGTTAATTGAGGGAGAAGATGCCTATTTAACTTTGGGATATGTTATCGAAAAGGATCATGTTCTAACGGATACAGCCAAAGAACTAATTGAAAATTTAAAAGCCATTTTGAAGCCATAACGATTCGTTATGGCTTTTTGTATATATTTCGATAATTGTTATAAGTTTATTGTGGATATATAATGATAGAAGAAGGAAGAGGAATATGCCTATCCGTTTACAATAGTAACAGGATATACTATTAACCCAATCCATCTGGATTGATTTACAGATTAAGAAAGAGAGGAAATGTTATGGAAAAAACCACAGTCACATTACAGGATGTGCAGGAAGCCGCAGAACGTATCCAGCCCTATGTTCGCCGTACACCTTTACTAAGAGAAAAAAACATGGATAAGAGGTTAGGGTGTGAAGTTTATTTAAAGCCAGAGATGCTTCAGATAACTGGTGCCTTTAAGCTCAGAGGAGCACTGAGCAAGATTTTGTCTTTGACACCAGACCAACTTAAAAATGGAATTATTACTAGTTCCTCTGGTAATCACGCCCAAGCCTGTGCCTACGCAGGAGAACTTCTAGGTGTACATACCACAGTGGTCATTCCTGAGGACGCACCGTCTATAAAAATTGAGAACGCCAAGGCAATGGGAGCAGAGGTGATTGTGTGGCACCGTAACTATGACCAGCGTTGGAAGAAAGTTCGAGAAGAAGTTGCAGAACATGGTTACACCATAATACATCCATATGAGGACTATACTGTTATGGCAGGTCAGGGCACTATTGCCTTGGAAATTATGGAAGAACTTCCTTCTGTAGACACCGTGCTGGTACCTATAGGCGGTGGAGGACTGATTTCTGGCATTTCTACATTTTTGAAAGAGTCAAAATCAAATGTGCGAGTAGTTGGTGTTCAGGCAGCTACCAGTTGTGCTTTCTACGTTAGTCGGCAGAATGGAAGTCCATCTGAAGTGCCTATTTTGCCCACGGTGGCAGATGGTCTTTCATGCCGTAGACCAGGTGAAAACACGTATCCAATTGTGGAGAAGTATGTGGATGAAATAGTTATAGTAGAGGAAGAGGACATAAAGGAAGCAGTTAGATTTTTGGCACGCCAAGCCAAGTTGGTAGCTGAACCTTCTGCTTGTGTAGGCATTGCTGCACTAATGTCTGGTAAGGTAAAAACTAGACCTGATGAGAAAGTATGCTCGGTTTTGACCTCAGGTAACTGGGACATTGACATGATTGGAAAGATTTTTAACAACGAGCCAGTTGAAGGTGTTTTATAAGATAAGTATATATTATGTGTAAGGAGAGTACATAAATGAAGACTTTATTATTGAACAAAGATGAGGTAGGCAGCCTTATTGATTTAGACGCAGTTATTGCAGCAGTGGAGGAAGGATATAAATCCTTTAACAGCGGATTAGTTGTTCAGCCTGATTTTATGGCTGTAGAATTACCGGGTACACATAAAGGCATTGATTTTAAATGTGGTCTTGATATGGGCGGCGGATACATCACCATTAAGTCATCCTCTGGAGGATATGACGATAATCCCAAACTGGGTTTGCCTATTGGTATGAACACCGTGCTGCTGTTGGATGCGAAGACCAGTGCACTGAAATGTATTATGGATGGCACTTGGATTACTGGTTGCCGCACAGGCGCTGCTGGAGCAATATCGGTGAGATACCTAGCACGTGCTGATGCAGAAAAACTGTGTATTATAGGGGCAGGGAAACAGGCAAGAAGACAACTGCTTGCCATTATGCGTGTGCGAAAGCTAACAGAGGTTAGAGTATGGGATGCTTCTCCAAAATATTTGGATACTTATGTTCAGGAAATATCACATGAAACTGGATTAAATATTATTAAATGCGCAAAAGCTGAGGATGCAGTGCGAGGTGCAGATATTGTAGTTACAACTACCCGTGGGCGAAGTGGCCCTATAGTAAAGAAAGAATGGATTCAACCAGGTACTCATATTGTGGCTATTGGTGCAGATATGCCAGATAAACAGGAACTGTGTGCCGATGTTTTTAAAGGCGCAAAAGTCGTTAACGACTCAGTTGACTTGTGCGTAAAAAGTGGAGAAACCCATAATGCTGTAGAGGCTGTTGTTATTGGCAAGGAAGATATTTATGCTGAGATAGGCGAAATTATTTTAGGCAAGAAGATAGGTCGTGAGAATTCGGAAGAGGTAACAATTTTTGATACGGTAGGTATGGCAATTCAGGACAACGTTACTGCTGCAATGCTTTACAAAAATGCCTTGAAGAAGGGGATTGGAACTTGGTACGAATTTTTTAAATAAGAAAAGAACAATAAATTAAAGCGGATACCAGCGGTTCTTTTAGTTAACTGTAGGTGTCCGTTTTTTATATAGTTATTATTCAAAAAAAATTTGAAGAATAAAATAAAGCTTATTTCTTTATAATTTAGTAGAACTGTTTTATGTTGACAAATTATGTATAAAGTGATACTTTAGTGTTCAAATAGGTGTTATTAAGGAAGTCAAGAATAACTGGAAGTAAAACATTGATAAGTATATAAAAATTCGCTTTTGAAACTTGAATTTAATAAGAGGAACTGAAAAGTACTACAGAATTAATAAGATTTCTTATGACAAGTTGCGGATAGTATATGGAAATTAAGGTAAAATATAAGACAAGATTGCGATAAAAGATAATTCATTAAAGCAACCAAAGTATGAAAGCGATTATACCTAATAAGTATAGTCGCTTTTTTTAAATTATTCCGTTTTTAGTATGGTTGAGTAAGCAAATTTTAATTAGTTAAGATACGATGTTGTTGATTTTGTATGATAATTATCAAATTATTGTTATTGCATAGAATTTTATCTTTTACACAAAATAGGGGAAGAAAAGGAGAGCACCATATGAAAAAAATCAAATCACTTTTGTTAATTATGGCTTTAACCGCAATATGGATGCTAGTAGGCTGCTCTAATAATAAAGACGGCTCTTTACAGGATAATGGTCAATCACTACCAAAAAATGAAGAACAGAATTCTAATATTAAAGAGTCGGATTTAAAGCTAAGTGACTTTTTTCCTCTTGAGTTGGGATACACATGGGAATATGAAGGAGAGGGAAATGAATACGCATCATTTAACAGGAAAGTTGTTTTTTCCAACAATAATCTTCATCAAATACGTGAGGATAATGGTGGTACTGTCACTGCTTCAGTTTATAATGTGTCATCTTCAGAAATCACACGAGTTTTCTTTATAGGTGAGTCATATGGCGAAAAAAATTATCTTAATAGCCAGCCAAATGAAGATATAACTATACTGAAAGCCCCATTAGAGGAAGGAACAAAGTGGGAAGAAGAGTACGGAACACTAGAAATTGGTTCTATTAATGAAACGATTTCAACGCCGGCAGGGAACTTTAGTGATTGCATAAAAGTAATTATCACCTCAGAAAATTCCATTGTTAATGAATATTATAAAGAAGGTATTGGTATGGTTAAAAGAGAATTTATGTCTGGAGAAACAAAAATTACCTCCAGTTTGAAAAAATTTAGTAAATTATAACAAGCAAATTGCTAGAAAAAGCATTAAAGTTGCTTGGTTAAATTAAATAATGGGCATACTAATTTTAAAAATAAATAAATATTTAAAATTTGGAGGTAATTATGGAAAAAATTATTGAGTTTTTGAATAATAATAAATTTGGAAATCTTGCAACCTGTGATGGGAATAAACCCGACACACGACCATTTGAAGTAGCTTATGTTTCAAATCATGAATTTTTATTCTATGTGTCTTCAGATACAGAATTAAGTAAACAGCTAAGGGTAAATTCCAATATATGCTTTTGCGCAACAAATGAAAATTATGACTATGTAAAGGTGGTTGGGGAAATCTCGTTTAGCAACAAACAAGAAGATAAGGACAAGGTACTTGCCAACAGTCATTTTGCAAAAAAGGTATATGAATCATGCGGAACGGATAAAATGGAGGTGTTTTCTCTACAGCATGGAGAGTGTATGTTACATCGCCATATGGATGATAATATAATTAGAGAAAGTTTTTAATATATTGTGGCCTTCCTAATTTTGAAACATTAGTAGGTAAAAAAAAGACTATATTGATTTGATATAGTCTTTTTTGTTGGAAAACTATTACACTTTTTTATACTATAATTTTACAACGCAGTCATATTGTTTGAGGGTATGGCTATTGACAAGGGGGTTGTATCACTTGATTAAACATCCAATCATCTGTAGTCATTTCATATTACATGAATATATTTATAGTATTCATTCTAATGTTATTCCATGAAGATAATTTTTAGTTGCCAGATTCATCAATGGAGGTTTACACTATTTTGAAATTAAATTTTGCGAATCACGCTTAAGTTAACAGACTAAAATATAAATAATTGAAAGGTGTTTATTTTTTTATAAGAATATGATATTATTTTAACGGTCGCATTATATAGTTTCATAAAAATGCAATCAAATCTGAATTAAATATTACATGTATTTTTACTAATGGAAGTAAATCTAAGATATACGCAAAGTGATAATTTCATAAATAACTGTGGTCTACGCTGATTTAATGTATTCTGTATACATAATGATGAAATAGTTAGTATAGTTCTTATTATGCTAAATAATTGAAGGGAAGAGTATAAAATGACTTTTGAAAGTATAAAGAGTACAAAAGTAAATGCACAGGTAGTGCAGCAAATTAAAGATTCTATATATCAAGGAGAATTAAAAAAAGGGGATAAACTGCCTACAGTAAATGAACTGCATGAAGCATGGGGCGTAAGCCGGAGTTCTATAAGAGAAGCATTTAGTGCACTTGAATTAGTTGGAATTATAAAAACCAGAACAAGCGAAGGAACATTTATAGCCAATGAAGATTCTACAAGGTTTTTAGAACCATTGTCGTTGATGTTAGTGTTGGAAGAAGATATAGCAAAAGAATTATTGGAATTTAGAATGCTATTGGAGCGTGATTGCATTAGGTTGGCTGTAGGCAAAATAATGCCTGAAGAATTAGAGAAAATGAGGAAATGCATAGAAATTTTGGAAGAAAGTAAAGGCGATGAAAAAAGTGATATTGAGGCAGACAGGATGTTTCATTATACCATTGCTAGGGCTAGTGGGAATAAAGTAATATATCAGGTTTTAACTTCAATTTATGAAGCAATGGATCTACATATTAAAAAAATTTGTAAAAAATTATCATTAGATGCAGATTCTATTTTCAAATTGAAAAATAGCCAGAATAAGGAAATATACAATGCCATAAAGGAAAAAGATTCTGAAAAAGCTATAGAGGCATTAAGGGTATATCTAAACTATTTTGATGAGTTGGTTAATAAATAAAAAATAATTGGAAAGAATATTAAAAGTAGAATGTTTTCTTTAATATGAAAATGTTCTATTTTTTTGTGCATAATATATAAAAAAAAAGTCCATCTATATATAATATTGCTTTTTTTGTAATTGGAATGAAAATTCTGTTGCTAAATATATACGAAAGCTATATAATCAGTTTTACGGGTGGTATTACCACTGGAAATTACCGAAAATTACGGTTTAAAAATTTAAAATAGAGATGCAGTTCTGGCACCTATATTTAAGAAATTTACGGGGATTTACATTTTTCGACATCAATTCTTACGTAAGTTCCTATCCGAATAAACCGTTATGCGGTAAATAGCCGATTAACCAATGTAAAGAGACTATGGTTGTAACTGATGGACAACATCGGCGGAATGGGGCAAATCAACCACAGAATCTAAAACAGTGTTGCTTGTGCCTGAAATTGGGACAACAAAAGCGATGACTGTATAAAAAGAGGAGGATTATTAATGAAGAAGGTAAAAGTAATAACAGCAGAACAAGCAGCCGATTTAGTTAAGGACGGAGACACACTTGTTACAGGTGGCTTTGTGGGTAACTGTAATCCAGAGGCACTAAGCAAGGCGTTGGAAAAGAAATTTTTAGAGACGGGTTCACCTAAAAATTTAACTCTATTTTATGCAGCTTCTCAAGGGGATAGAAGCGGTAAAACAGGTGGAGACCATTTTGCGCACAAAGGTTTGCTAAAAAGAGTAATTGCAGCACATTATGCAACTGCTCCAAAATTGGGTGAAATGTGTGTTAATAATGAATTCGAATCATACAATCTACCACAAGGCGCTTTGGTATATTTACTTAGAGATATTGCTGGCCATAGAGCTGGAACAATTACCCATGTTGGTTTAGATACTTTTATTGACCCACGTAATGGTGGAGGTAAGGTAAATGCTAAAACAACAGAAGATTTAGTAGAAGTGATAGAAGTTGATGGGAAAGAAAAACTTTTTTACAAGGCATTCCCTGTAAACGTTGCTTTTATTAGAGGTACTTATGCAGACGAATATGGCAATGTAACTCTTGAAAAAGAAGCAGCTACAACGGAAGTTACATCTATTGCGCAGGCAGTTAGAAACAATGGTGGTACCGTAATTGTTCAGGTTGAAAGCATGGTGCAAAGCGGAACATTGGATCCTAGATTAGTAAAGGTGCCTGGAATATATGTAGATGCAGTTGTGATAGCAAACAAAGAAGATCATGAACAAGCTATTGGACAAGACTACAATCCAGCTATTTCAGGAGAAAAAAGAGCTTGTATAAGCGAAGATGTAGAAATTTCTCCATTATCAATTAAAAAAGTTATTGCAAGAAGAGCGGCTATGGAGTTAAGAAAAGATACAGTTGTTAATTTAGGAGTAGGAGTTCCTGAATACATTGCTCAAGTTGCAAC
Organism: Lachnospiraceae bacterium; assembly: GCA_034933685.1. GTDB lineage: Bacteria > Bacillota > Clostridia > Lachnospirales > Anaerotignaceae > UBA8514. Next base: position 67,580 of record JAYFNB010000033.1, read on the forward strand.
AGAGGAGCAAATTGCAGATTATATGACTTTAACTGTTGAATCAGGTGTAATAGGTGGTATTCCTCAAGGTGGCCCTAGATTTGGGTCAAGTTTAAATCCAGATGCTATTATTGACCAACCATATCAATTTGATTTTTATGATGGCGGCGGTCTTCATATGGCATTCTTAGGATTAGCAGAATGCGACGAAACTGGAAATATAAATGTAAGCAGATTTGGACCTAAATTAGCAGGTTGTGGTGGATTTATCAACATAACACAAAATGCAAAAAAAGTATTTTTCTGTGGAACTTTCACAACAGGTGGTTTAAAAGCTAAAATTGAAGACGGTAAATTGAAAATTGAACAAGAAGGTAAAAATATTAAATTTATAAAACATGTTGAACAGGTTACGTTTAGCGGAAGATATGCAAATAAAAACAAGCAACCTGTACTGTATATAACAGAAAGATGTGTGTTCGAATTAAGAGAAGATGGTCTTTACTTAATTGAAGTTGCACCTGGAATTGATATTCAAACACAGATTATTGATTTAATGGAGTTTGCACCTAAAATTGATAAAAACGTTAAGATTATGGATGATAAACTATTCAGAGAAGAGAAAATTGGTTTATAAAAATAATTAGTAGGTTTCCTAGTATTGATTTTATAAATGAATACTAGGAAACCACAATAAACAAAGATTATGGTGTTTAATAGAGGGATGGTTACAATTTCAATTATAAGGGGATGAGAAAACAATGAATAAAACAGCAGTAAATAGAGGAGTAATCGTTGTACTTGCAGGTCTTGGAGTTAATCTAATGCTTGGTACGCTTTACGCATGGGGTGTTATTGCCAAGGCGTTAAGAGCTGAGTTTGGATGGTCAGCTTTACAAACACAAATACCATATATGGTAGCTTGTGCGTTATTTGCCTTTTCTATGATTCCGGGTGGGAAGCTTCAGGATAGGTTAGGTCCAAAACCTATAATTATGATATCTGCGGTTCTAGCAGGAATAGGGCTAGTTTTTTCTGGTCACTTTTTAACATTAACTGCCCTTGTAATCGGGTTTGGTCTTGTATTTGGTATGGCTATGGGTATGGGCTATTCAGCACCTACTCCAGCAGCTATAAAATGGTTTCATCAAAGCAAAAAAGGAATTATATCAGGTATAGTAGTTAGTGGATTTGGTCTTGCACCAGTATATGTTGCGCCACTTACAACTTATCTGTTAGAAAATTTTGGAATTTCTAAAACCTTCTATTTTTTAGGAATAGGATTTTTGGTGGGTATCATGATTTTAGCACAGCTTATTTCCAATCCTCCTGTGGGATACAAGCCTGCAGAGCCAAAGAGTGTTGCTGTTTCAAGCAGACCTAAGTTAGTTTCAGAAGATTGGGACTGGAAAGAAATGATTAGAACAAAACAATTTTTTATGGTTTGGACAATTTTTACATTTGGAACTTTTGCAGGTTTGTTAGTTATCGGACAACTATCTGCAATTGGTATAGAACAGGCAGGTATGAGTAATCCATTTACTTTAACAGTGCTTTATGCTATTGCCAATGCAGGTGGACGTATTCTTTGGGGTATGATATCTGATAAAATTGGTACAAAAAAATCTATGGTTAGTATGTATGTAATTCAAGTTTTCGCATTTTTAGCAATGAAATATTTAACAACTCCAATAGCATTGATGGCAGGCATAGCTTCTGTTGGATTTACATTTGGAGGAATGCTAACCGTTTTTCCTTCAATTACAGCCGATTACTATGGAATGAAGAACTTTGGTATGAACTACGGATTAGTTATTACTGCATGGGGAATTGGCGGAGTATTAGGCCCACTTGTTGGTGGTATTGTTAGAGATGTGACAGGAACTTATACAGTAAGCTATTTAATCTCTGCTGTATTAAGTATTCTTGGTGTAATAATTTCTATGAAATTATCTAATCCGGAAACTAAACCGATAATTGATGAGGAATTGGCACCAGATGTTTGTGAATCATATATGCAAAAGTTAATTGTAGAAGACTAGAGTTATTTAGAGTTTAAAATAATATATTTAGTACCTACGGTCTGTGAAATGAAGTTTCTAAATTAAATATTCATTAAAAGCTTTCTATGATAAAAAATCATAGAAAGCTTTTTTTATGGCAAGTGGAAATTAGAAAAGTAAGTCAAACCATTATTAATATTAAGATTTCTTTGTAAAAAAAATTCTTCTTCCTTGGTTTTTCAAGGCTTCTGTGTAATTTATTTCTTGTGCATGCCCAAGATGATTAAGAATTGCTTTATAAACCTCTATTGAAGTTCCATCTTTAATTAACGATACAATTTTCTTGTGCCATTGTATCGTTTCAGCTTCAGCATGACCGCTTTTAACTGCAATGGCACAATGGCTAAAAATTTGGTAGCAATGCTGCTCAAAAAAATCATTGAAGCCTTTATTATTTATATAATAAATTAAAGTACGATGAAAATTTTCATCCTCTGCAATTATTTCTTCGGATGAGCGATTTTCAAGAAACATTTTCTCTTGTAAATTAGCATAAATCTCTAATTTATTTATAATTTCCTTTTCTAATTCACCTAAACGCTTCAGTGTAAGGCGATATGCACAGTAACCCTCTATAGCACATCTCTGTTCAAATGTTGACAATATTTCCTCTGGTGTGAGAACATGCACAGTAAACCCTTTGTTTGGGATAATGTCAATTAAACCCTCTGCGTTTAGTTTGTGGATTGCATCCCTCACAGGCGTTCTTGAAATTCCAATTTTAGAAGCAATTTTGGTTTCGGAATAAATATAATTTCTTTTAAATTCATTATTATATATTGAATTTTTCAAAATTTGAAAAGCTTGTGAATTTAAATTGGAATTTTCAGACATATATATTCACTCCTATCATTAATACCATATATAAATCACCATAAAAATAAATGTATTTTTGAGCCTATAATTTGTACTAATTTCGCATGTTTTCATATATTAATTACACAAGAAATTATAGAACGAATATTAGCAGATTAGAAGCAAGTAAAAATTTTGTTTAATCAGTCATGCTGCAAAAAGTTCACAAAAAATAAATTTGCGATACATAAAAAAAGATATATTCACAAAAAGCGTTGGATATTCAATAAAAATTTATAGTGATGAATGGTATACCGGTATGCATATAATCCAAGTAGTAGTTATTTTAAACAGTTTCCTAACGGTATACCGGTATTCAGAACAATTTCACTGATTTTTGTGAGTGGCAACAGAATGAGAAGTGTACTTTGCATGTATGCATAAAATGGCAGTTTATTTTATTCACATTAAATATAGGAGGGATAGTATGAAGAAAAAATGTATTAGTTTTATTGGAATGGCACTTTGTGTGGCAATGGTTGCAAGTGGTTGTGGAGGTGGCGGCAAGGCGGCAAATAATGAAAAGACGGAAAGTGAAACTAATAAGGCGGTAATTACTGCCGAAGGCACAGATGTAACAAAAGGCACAGGAAGTTCGGATAAAGATTCATTGATATTTGTTATTAATGCTGAACCTAATAATCTTGAACCTGGGGCGTCATCATCATCGGACTCTTACTCTAGAATTTGTATGATACAGGTTTATGATACGTTATTAAAAGAAAAAATTGGAGACAGAACTACCCTTGAACCATTGCTTGCGGAAAACTGGGAATTTCAAAATGATGGAACAACAGTGATGTTCACAATAAAGAAAGATGTTAAGTTTCAAGATGGAGATGGAATGACGGCTGAGGATGTTGCATTTTCACTGAACAGAGCAATGAAGATGCCAAACAACTTGGATATTGCAAGCATGATGGTTGAGGCAAAAGTTGTAGATGATACACATGTGGCTCTTGATTTAGAGTATGCCTATAGCCCAGTACTTAACATACTTGTAAACCCTGCTTTTGCAATTATAAGCAAGGATTACTACGAAAAATGTGTAGCGGATGGAACAAATTTTGGACGTAACCCAATGGGTACAGGGGCGTATAAATTTGTTGAATGGCAGAATGGTTCGAATATTAAATATGAAGCTTTCGACCAATGGCATGGAGGAGAGGTTGCAATTAAAAATCTTGAAATAAGATTTATGGCAGATGTAACAACTGCTGCAATTGCTCTTGAGTCTGGAGATTGTGACTTATTCTATGGTGTTGATAGTGCGGACTTACCAAGACTTCGAAGCAACACAGATTTAAATGTTCTTAGCGTTCAGAGTTCTGGTTTCTATTTTATTGCACTTAATAGTGCTAACGGAGCTTTGGCAGACCAAAAGGTTAGGCAGGCAGTATCTTACGCTATCAATAGGCAGGAAATTATTGATGGCGGACAGGATGGCGTTGGCTGGGTTACTGAGTGCCCAATAACACCAGGAATTTTTGGATACCAAGAAAATTTCCATGCTAACGCACAGGATATTGAAAAAGCAAAAGCTTTATTAGCAGAGGCAGGGTATGCAAATGGGCTTACAATAAAGATGAAGACTCCTGAATCCAGCTATTATTCAAGGCCTGCACAGGTTATTCAAGAGCAGCTTAGACAGGCTGGAATAACATTAGAACTTTCTACAATGGAAAGAGGAGCTTTTAACAATGATGTTGCAAATAGAGATTATGAATCAATTTATTTCTGGGTTGGTGCTTCTTATCCAGATGCAGACAACATTGTTTATAAATTGTTTAACAAGGATTTTGCAAATGCTACAGGTGCCACAAATATGGCGAATGTTGAAAATAATGATGCAGATAGAATTGTAAAAGAAGCAAGAACAACCATAGATAAAGATGCAAGATATAAGCTTTACGGTGAGTTAAGTCAGCTTAATAATGACAATGCATGGTATATTCCAATTCTTACAAGTACAAATACAATTTGCGCAAGAGCCGATGTAGCAGGTGCTTATGGGAATTCAGCTGGTTTCTACTATATTTCTGATTTATCTTACTAATTTCTATTACTGGTATAATTTGCTACATAAATTTTTAGACAGTTCAATAATTACATAAAATGCTCAAAGGTGTCCTTGTTTGCAGATTTTAGTTTATATATAAATAATATGTGATTTTTGTAGACAAGGAACCTTCGTTAAGAAAGGGGTGAAGAATTGCATGCATAAATATATAATAAAAAGGCTAATAATGCTAATTCCGGTTATGTTTGGTATATCATTTATTCTCTATTCAATAATGACGCTGACGCCGGGTGACCCCGCAAGACTTCTTCTTGGAGATAGTGCAACAGAAGAGTCTGTTGAAATGCTTAGAGAAGAACTTGGTTTAAACAAAGGGTTTTTAGAAGGTTATGTTGATTATTTAGCTGATGCAGCCCATGGAGATTTTGGTATTTCGTACAGATCCAAGGAGCCTGTATATAATGAGGTGTTTGCAAGATTTCCCAATACACTCAAATTGGCATCATCAGCGATTTTGATTTCGATTATTGTAGGTGTAAGCGTGGGAATAATACAGGCGGTTCGGCAATATTCACTTTTGGATAATATTATATCAGCACTTACCCTTATATGTACGTCAATGCCAGATTTTTGGTTTGGATTAATACTAATTATAGTATTTGCAGTTAACCTTAAAATTCTTCCCGCTTCTGGCTCTTCTCGATGGTACAATTACATATTACCTGCCATAACTGCTTCTATGGGTTACACGGCAGGCACGATACGCCTTACGCGCTCATCTATGCTAGAGGTGATACGAAGTGATTATGTTAGAACTGCAAGAGCAAAGGGTGCGCCCGAGAAGGATGTTATTTACAAGCATGCTCTTAAAAATGCTTTGCTTCCTGTGGTTACACTTATTGGTATTAATTTGGGCTGGCAGCTTGGAGGAACAATTATTGTGGAGCAAATTTTTGCCATACCCGGTATTGGAACTCTTATGATAGGTGCCGTAAGGTCAAAGGACACGCCACTTCTTATGGCGTCGGTTTTATTTGTTGCATTACTGGCAAGTGTAATTAATCTTGTTACCGATATTTTATATGCATACATTGACCCAAGAATTAAAGCTGAGTATTCAAAGTAGAGGGAGGAGTGCATATGGACATAACTGCTAATACCAATACAAAACAAATTAGTATTCATAAATATAAGAAAAAAAGTCAACTTAATATTATTTGGCGTAGATTTCGCAGGAATCGAATGGCATTGATTGGCCTTGTAATATTTGGCATACTGCTAGTTATTGCTCTTGTTTCGCCGTTATTCATTGATTATGAAAGGGATGTAATAACCCAATCAATTTCACAAAGATTTCAAGGCCCTAGCTTAGCACATCTTTTTGGCACAGATCATTTTGGAAGAGATATTCTATGCAGAGTGCTTTGGGGTGCTAGAATATCCATGTTTGTAGGCATAGGTGTTGTTTGTATTGCACTAACTATTGGAGCTACATTAGGGGCAATGGCAGGGTACTTTGGCGGAGTGCTAGATCATGTAATCATGAGAATTATGGATATTCTTCTGGCTATTCCAGGCACAATGCTTGCTATTACCATTGTTGCTGCCTTTGGCGGAGGAATAACAAATTTAGTTATTGCACTTAGTGTTGAGCAGATACCAAAAATGACAAGAATTGTAAGGTCATCTGTTTTGACCTTAAAAACCCAAGAATACATAGAAGCAGCAAAGGCGTGTGGAACAAACAATACAGGAATAATTGTTACTCACATTTTGCCAAACGCTATAGGACCTATATTGGTGCAGGCAACGTTAACTGTTGCAAGAACAATTATTAGTATTGCAGGGCTTAGCTTTATTGGCCTTGGAATTCAACCGCCATCTCCTGAGTGGGGTGCTATGCTTTCGGAAGCTAAAACACAGCTTATGAACTACCCTTATCTTGTTTTTGCCCCAGGAATTGCAATTGTTATGACAGTTACTTCCCTTACTTTAATTGGAGATGGATTAAGGGATGCGTTAGACCCTAAACTTAAAAATTAAAGACGAATCGAGGTGAAGAATATGGCTGAACACTTGCTTGAAATTAAAAATTTAAGTGTTGATTACGTAACTGACGACGGGGTTGCACATGCAGTAAATGATTTATCACTAATGTTGAACGAACAGGAAACCCTTGGTTTGGTTGGAGAAACTGGCGCTGGAAAAACCACAACTGCACTGAGTGTATTAAAGCTTCTGCCCCAAAAAATTGGTTTGGTAAAAAACGGAGATATTCTTTTGAACGGAAAAAGTATAATTGATAAAAAAGAGGAAGAAATGAGAGAAATCAGAGGAAATGAAATTTCAATGATTTTTCAAGATCCAATGACAAGTCTAAATCCTGTATTTACTGTAGGAAATCAGGTAGCAGAGGTTATTTTGCTGCATAACCGAGAGTTGAATAAAAAAGACCTTGACAAAAGAGTGGATGAATTATTTCTTATGGTAGGCCTTCCACCTGAAAGAAAAAACGAGTTTCCCCATCAGTTTTCTGGAGGAATGAAGCAAAGAATTGTGATAGCAATGGCACTTGCGTGTGAGCCTAAATTACTTCTTGCAGATGAACCAACCACTGCATTGGATGTTACCATACAGGCACAGGTGCTTAAAATGATGAGCGATTTGAAGGAAAAACTTCATACGGCTATGGTTTTAATAACACATGATTTAGGAATTGTTGCACAAACTTGTGACAAGGTAGCAGTTATATATGCTGGTGAAATTGTAGAGAATGGGACAGTTGAAGATATTTTTGAAGGCAAAAATCATCATCCGTACACCATTGGACTTTTTGGTTCTATACCTAATATGGAAGTGAAAATGAAACGCCTTAACCCTATTGACGGACTGACACCCGACCCGTTTAATCTTCCTACGGGATGTAAGTTTAATCCAAGATGTCCGAAATGTATGGAGATTTGTGAAACAACAGTTCCAAGCAATGCTGTATTTGGAACCCAGACAATAAAATGTCATTTGTTCAAAAATCAAGAGACAGATAAGGGGTGATTACATGGAAACACCGTTAATAGAAACCAGAAATTTAAAAAAGTATTTCAAAACCAGCTCAGGAATGCTGCATGCAGTAGATGATGTTAATTTTAAGATATATAAAGGAAAAACTCTTGGCGTTGTTGGTGAATCGGGATGTGGAAAATCAACTTTAGGCAGGGTAATGATAAGGCTTCTAGAAGCCACAGAGGGCGAAGTTCTTTTTGAAGGCAATAACATTATGAATTATGGTAAAAGCAACATGCATGAACTTAGAAAATCCCTTCAGATTATTTTTCAAGACCCATATGCCTCAATTAACCCAAGAATGTCTGTAAGTGAAATAATTGCTGAGCCAATAAAGGTATGTAAAACACTTACAAAGAAAAAAGAAATTGAAGAGAGAGTTTTTGAATTAATGCAGACAGTTGGCTTATCTGAAAGACTTATTAATTCTTATCCTCATGAGTTGGACGGTGGACGCAGGCAAAGAATTGGCGTTGCAAGGGCGTTGGCATTGAATCCTAAATTTATTGTTTGCGACGAACCGGTATCGGCTTTGGATGTGTCAATTCAGGCGCAAATATTAAACCTCATGATGGATTTACAAGAAAAGCTTGGGCTTACATATTTATTTATTACCCATGACCTAAGCGTTGTAAAACATATTAGTACAGAAATTGCAGTAATGTATTTAGGTCAGTGCGTAGAAAAAGCACCAGCAGAGGAGTTATTTAGCAATCCAGTACATTCATATACGAAAGCACTTTTAAAAGCAATTCCAGTACCAAGTTTAAAAAATAGAAATATGCAAAACATCTTGCGTGGTGAGGTTACAAGCCCAATAAATCCTAAAGATGGATGTCGTTTTGCAGCAAGATGTGATAATGCCACAAAAGAATGCTCTGAAAAAAATTTTCCATTATTTGAAGTATCACCAGGACATTTTGTTTCTTGTAAAAATTATTGTTAATTATGTATTGAGTTTAAGAATATTTAAGGGGATGTAATAAATGCGGATTACAACTCATCCAATCATCGAGGATTACAAAAAGGGGAAAAAGGTATCTTTCACTTATAATGGTGAGGAAATGGAAGGCTATGAAGGTGAGCCAATCGCAGCTGCACTAAAAGCAGCAGGAGTTATGGTACATAGATACACCAATAAAAAGCACGAGGCAAGAGGCATTTTCTGCGCAATAGGGCGATGTACAGACTGCGTAATGGTTGTAGACGGAAAGCCTAATACAAGAACTTGCGTAACCCTATTGAAAGAGGGCATGAAAGTAGAAACCCAATATGGGGTAGGTTCGGAGGCGAATGCAAATGAAAAGATATGATTTGATTGTAATTGGGGCAGGGCCAGCAGGTTTATGTGCCGCCATTGAAGCAGCCGAAAAAGGCATGGTAGTGGCAGTTTTTGATGAAAACTCCAGACCGGGTGGACAGCTTTTTAAGCAAATACATAAATTTTTTGGCTCTAAGGAACATAAGGCAAAAATAAGAGGTTTTAACATAGGAAATGAGCTGTTGGAGGATGCCAATAGCCTTGGTGTAGATGTGCATTTAAATTCGGTAGTTATCGGAATCTATGAACCACTTCGGGTAACAGTTAATGAGGGTGACCATATAACAAGTTATGCTGGTGATAATATTATTGTTGCTACTGGCGCGAATGAAAATATGATTCCTTTTGAAGGTTGGACACTTCCTGGGGTAATGGGTGCAGGTGCTGCGCAAACGCTAATGAATTTGCATGGTGTAAAACCAGGTAACAACATCCTTATGGTGGGGTCTGGCAACGTTGGTCTGGTAGTTAGCTATCAGCTTATGCAGGCAGGATGTAATGTTGTTGCAATTATAGATGCGGCAACAAGAATTGGCGGATATGGAGTACATGCTTCAAAAGTTGCAAGAGCAGGAATCCCTTTTTATTTATCACATACAATTGTGAAAGCAGAAGGAAATGAAAAAGTTGAAAAAGTAACGATAGCTCAAGTGGATAAATGGTGGAAGTTTATAGAAGGAACCCAGAAAACTTTTAACGTAGATACTATATGTATGGCGGTTGGTCTTTCACCTATGAGTCAACTGACAAAAATGGCTGGGTGCACAATGGTAGATAAAGGCGGTCTTGTACCCAAATGCGATGAGTATGGGCAAACCAGCATAGACGGATTGTTTGCAGCAGGAGATGTTGCAGGTATAGAGGAAGCAAGTTCGGCTATGATAGGTGGCAGAATTGCCGCATTGGCAGCAGCAAAAAGGAGCGGATTTATTAATGAAGAGAAATTCACAGAATTAGAAGCAGAACAGGGTTTGTCGTTGGACAAATTGCGTAAAGGGATGTTTTGCCATGAAAATAAAGGCAGAACGGATATATTTAAAACAGATGAAGGCTACAATCTTTCTATCGGCCTATTAGAAAAAGGGTTTATTGCTGATGATGAAATTTTAAAATTCCCTGCGGCATGCTACGTGAAAAAAGGACCTCATCCGGTGATTGAATGTACACAAAATATTCCATGTAATCCTTGTCAGGATGCATGTAAGGTTGGCTGTATTATGGTAGGAGATGTCATAACAAAAATTCCAGAGGTTGTTGAAGATAGGAAATGTATTAATTGTGGAATGTGCGTTGCCGCTTGCTCTGGGCAGGCAATATTCATTTTAGATGAAGATTATGAAGAAGGCTTTGCCACAGTTACTTTACCATATGAGTTTTATCCCTTACCAAAAGAGGGAGACATGGGGCTGGGGCTTAGCAGAGATGGTAAATATGAATGTGATGCGGAAGTAGTAAGTGTTAAGGTGAATAAAGTCTTTGACCACACCAACCTACTTACAATAAAAATACCAAAGGAATATGCTATGAAAGTTAGGTTCTATAAAGGAAAGGATGTGGATAAAAATGACTGAAATTTTTGATAGGTCTAAGAATATTGGTGAATTTGTTCCACAGCTAGATGATGATATGATTGTTTGCCGTTGTGAGGAGATAACAAAAGGGGAAATTAGAAAAGCTGTACATATGGGCCTTTGGACGATGACTGAGGTTAAAAGGTTTATTCGCCCAGGAATGGGTCTTTGTCAGGGGCAAACATGTGGAAATAATGTTAGAAGGATAATTGCAAACGAATTAAATGTTCCGCATACATCCTTGGAGGAAGTTACAAGCAGACCACCTGTTAGACCTATAGAGCTTGGCACTTTCGGAAATGAGGTGGAATCTTTATGAGTACAAAAAAAGCAGACGTTATAATTGTTGGAGCAGGTATTGTTGGCAACGCAACGGCTTACTACCTTAGAAAAATGGGCAGAAGCTGTATTGTGTTAGAGGAAACTATGATTGGGCATGGCGGTTCTAGCAGAAACGGCGGCGGAGTAAGGCAATCGGGTCGTGACATCAGGGAATTTCCTTTGGCAGCGTATGCAGTAAAAAATATCTGGCCATATTTATCTGAAGAGTTGGGCATTGACGTTGAGTACAGGCAGAATGGATATTTGGTTTGTGGATATGATAATGGTCATAAAAAAATGATTGAAGAAAGAATAGATATTGCAAAATCATTTGGTGTTGATATGGAGTTAATTTGTGAAAATGAAATTAGGAAAAGGTTTCCATACGTCTCAGGGCATGTAAAATGTGCAGGATGGACACCTAGTGATGGGATTGCAAACCCAATGGTAGCTACCATTGCTTATTATATTAGAGCCAGAGAAAATGGTGCAGTCTTTATAACTGGGGAAAAAGCAGTTAGAATTAATAAGGTCAAGGGTGTTGCAAAGCAAGTAATAACAGAAAATGGAAATATTTATGAGGGTGATAAAATAATTGTTGCCGCTGGATATCACTCGAAGAAATTACTTAAAACAGTAGGTATAGATATTCCTGTTCAAAAAAAGCTAAGTGAGGTGATAGTTACAGAAGGCGCACCAAAGTTGTTTGACCACATGATTGGTGGGATGTCAGGGTTTTATGGTCAGCAGACAAACCATGGTTCATTTGTTTTTGGAAGTACAAGCGGACGAGAAACGTTTATGTTTGATAGAGAAAGAGCAATTTCAACGCCACAAACGCCTTCCTTTATTTGTGATTCTTTAGTTCAAGATATTCCGGCATTGAAAAATTTAAAGGTGATACGTACTTGGAGTGGATGGATTGATATTTGCATGGATGGTGTGCCTATAGTTGGGAAAATAGACGAAGTTCCTGGGTTGATGGTGTCCGTTGCATCTTCTGGCCACGGCTTTTGCCCTGGCCCAGCCGTTGGTTTTACATTGGCTGAACTTGCTTGTGATAAGAAATCTACTGTGGACATTTCAAAACTTCATTTTGATCGTTTTGATTATGCCAAGAAACAGGATAGATACTTGTCAAGCAGACAGGGTGGATACATTGCCTAAAAATAAGGGGTGATAAAAATGGAAGATATTATAAAGCTTGCCAAGTTGGAAAAGAAAAGTACAATTGAGTATAGAAGACATCTCCACCAGTTTCCTGAAGTATCAAAAAAAGAGTTTAAAACAATTGAGTTTATATGTAAAAAACTAAACGAGTTTAAAATAGAATACATAGAGGTTCCAAATGGCGGAATTATTGGCTTTATAGGCAAAAAAGGTAATGATAATAAAACGGTTTTACTTAGAGCAGATATGGATGCACTTGCAGTAAAAGAAAACATGTATAATCTTAAGCAAAAAAAACAGTGTGTTTCTCTTATTGAAGGGGTATCCCATGCATGTGGGCATGATGTCCACGTAGCAATGCTTTTATCAGCTGGGAAGATTTTAAAAGGTATTGAAAACCAACTTAACGGCAGAGTAATCCTGTTTTTTGAACGAGCAGAAGAAGAAGGCGGGAATATTTTATATCTTTTAAGATACTTATATGAAAACAATATGCGTATTGATGGGTGCTTTGGAATGCACGTAAAAGGGAATATGGAATCTGGAACATTTTCGGTAGAAAAAGGAGGCATTAATGCCGGAGGTTTTGGGTTTGAAGTTAAAATTGTTGGTAAAGGAGGGCATGGCTCAGCACCAAGCCAAGCAAATAGCCCTATAGATTGTTTTGTAGCACTATACACAGCATTTACAAATATACCTGTAAAATACGTGCCTGCATATAAAGCCTGTTCTTTTTCCTTAGGTAAGGTTCAGTCTGGTTCAAAGCGAAATATCATTCCATGTGAATTGGATTTTGCAGGCTCCTTCAGATTTCTCGAGCATGAAGTGGGAATAAAGGTAAAAAATGAATTTTTGCGACTTCTTGAACAAATTTGCAAAAGCTATGAATGCCAATATAGTATTGAAAAAGCCATTGGTCCAACACTGCCATTGGTGAACAATTCACAATGCGTTGATATTGCAAAGGAAAGTATTACTAAACTTGTGGGTCATGAAAATATTGTATATAAAGAACAGGAAATGGGATCTGAAAGTTTCTCGGCGGCGCAAAGGTTATATCCTGGAGTATATGTATTCCTTGGAATAAAAAATGATGAAATAGGAGCGGGTGCTGAAAATCACAGCCCAGAGTTTGACATTGATGAAGAGGCTATGCCAAGAGGTGTAGCGTTAGAGGTTGCTTATGCTATAGATTTTTTAAACAATGAAGAAAAAATAGAATTTTCAAAGTATGAAGGAACTCCAGATATGCTTTATGAAGAAATTTGCTATAAAGTTGATTAATTTATGATATAATGCAATGACAACAAAGGAGGAACTTTTCTATGATTAATCAACATAAAGAAAATGTAATTATGATTATTTTTCTAACAGCTTTATCGGCAATAACTTATTATGTACAGTATTTGCTATTTCACCAAACAGAAAATACTGTATTCTATCTGTTGCAGGATTTGGCCTTTGTTCCAATACAGGTTGGCATGGTTACTTTAATTATTAACAGGTTTTTAAATGAGATGGATAACCGAAAGAAAATTAAGAAAATAAATGTAATAATTAGTACTTTTTTTATTGAAATTGGCGTACCAATTATTTCAACAATTTCAAAATTCAATGGCAATAACGATATTCTTTTTGAAAAAATCAGCATTAAAGAAATGAGCAGCAAGGAATACAACAAGCTTATAAAAGAAGTAAAGGAGTTTAAGTTTGATATATATGCAGAGCCATCAAAGCTTGATGAGTTATAATCAACGCTTAGAAACTATAAAGACGCTATGCTGAATTTGTTGGCAAATCCCAATCTTTTGGAGCATGATTCTTTTACAGATATGCTTTGGGCTGTTTTTCATGTTATAGATGAACTTCAAACAAGAGGAGAGTTTGACAAACAGGATAAAGACGATATTGACCATTTATCTAATGATATTCTGCGTGCCTATACTGCGTTAATAATCGAATGGGTTGGTTATATGAATTACCTACAAAATGAATATCCATTTTTGTTCACTTTGGCCTTGAGGAAAAATCCATTTTTAAAAAATAAATAATATATAAATGATAGCTTCTTTAAAGGTTATCTGAATAAAAAGAAAGTTGGTGTTCTAACATCGGCTTTCTTTTTTAATTTATGGGAATATATGACAACTTGATTAAAAAAACAAATCTATGTTAATATGATGATATTTATGAAAACAATTGCGAAAAATATTATGTATTTAATTTGATAAGGATGATGAATAATGGAAGATATTTTGATAATAGCACCATATGAAGAATTATATGAAATTTGTAAAGGAGTTGTGGAGAAGGGAAAATATAAAAATATTGATGTTGTAATGGCAGATACAGATGGAAACACAAACATTGAAGAGCTTATTCTTCAGAAAAAACCTTTAGTTGTTATATCCAGAGGCGGTGTATACAGTGCCGTTAAGAATATGTTTGCTTCAATTGCTGTTGTTGAGATGAGAATAGGGGCATACGACATAATAAATAGCTTGAAAGATATATTTGAA
>JAYFNB010000034.1:0-78443 GCA_034933685.1 Lachnospiraceae bacterium
TGGACCTAGGTCAATATAATAGACACAAATAGTTTAACATTTATGCTATAGCATTCGCAGCATCTTCAAATTCTTGCGGTGTCATATAGTTTATGCTGCCATGAATCCTTTTACGGTTATACCAGGATTCAATATATTCAAATATTGCCTTGCCTGCAGTTTTAAAATCATAGTACTTGTTACGATTGATTTCTTCCTTCTTTAAAATAGAATGGAATGATTCAATGCAGGCATTGTCATAAGGGTTTCCCTTACGGCTATAAGAATGAACCATATTCCTGCTTGCAAGCATATCTTCAAACAGCTGGCTTGTGTACTGGGTCCCAAGATCACTATGCAGGAGGATTCCTGCAGTATTCTTAACATTAAGGCAAGCATTCTCAACCGCTTTTACAGCTAATTCAGCAGATATCTTTCTTGAATAAGCATAACCAATGATCTTTTTGCTGGCCAAATCCATTACGGAGGCCAGATATGTCCAGCCATCAGTAACCGTATGGATATATGTTATGTCAGTGCACCATTTCTTATTGATTGCTGTGGTTTTGAAATCTCTGTTTAATAAGTTCTTAAGCCCTTGGGCCAAGCATTTGGAAGAATAATGGCGATACTTTTTTACCACTATGGATCTTAATCCCAACGCTGCCATATACCTTTGAACAAGTTTCAAACTAGTATGAATCCCGAGAGAATCCAATATCTTTTGTATTTTAGGTGCACCGTAACGGTCTTTGCTTTCTTCGAAAACTTTCTTAATGGTTTCATTAAGCTTTAGTCTTTTTATTCCTCTTGCAGATGGTAATGCACATAAGGCTTTATAGTATGTACTTCTTGGAAATTTCAGTACTTTGCACATGCGTTTTATAGTATATTGTGATTTATATTTATTGATGAAGGCAACTATTTCTTCTATGGTTTTCTTGCGAATATGGCGGTAGCTTTTTTTAGTATATCATTCTCTATTTCCAGAGCAGCAATGCGTTGTTTCATTTTTTCGTAATCCCTGGCGGTAATTTCTTCTTTGCCAAATACGTTAACCGGAGAAAGTTCTTTTATCCATTTATAAATAGTTACAGTTGATACGCCATATTCGCTACTAAGATGATTCACGGTACTACCTAAATGATGCAAAGTTACTATTTGTTTTTTAAATTCATCTGTAAATCGTATTCCATTTCTAGACAAGGTTTAACACGCCCTTTCTTGAATTTATTTTAGCTTGTTAAACCTTTCGTGTCCATTCTTATATACTAGTACCACCCTATACTTTTATATTATATTTATAATTATAATCATCTTAATTAAAATTATGCTATTACATGCAAAAAGCTATGTCACCCTTCGTAGGTATTACATAGCTTTAGTCACTTGTTATTTAATTTTTTTAAATTTTATAGGTTTTACCTTTGGTTCCATAGGCAACGTAAATCCAATTACCTCATCACTAACATCATTAGTAGTAAAAATAAGTGGCAAAGTGTAAATATCAGTATCTTCCTTAACCTGCGCTACCTGAAAAACATCATAATTAAAATGTGTTATTGGCCGGTAGTATACATCTCTTTCATGTAACCAGAGTTTTTTGTTTTCAAAAACAATAGTGAATTTACCATAACCGGGATTCTCATACGTTCCCGCATAATCAACCAGTTCGTGAGATGGTTTAGTATCCGGTACTGCCTTTTTTGGCATAAAGTTAAATTCCAAATGATGATACATTTCTTCCGGAGCATGATTAAGTTTTTCTGTATAAAGTCCAACCCAATCCTTCGGTTTTCTCCCTAAAAAGTAATCTAACAATAAGCCTTGAATAGTAAAAATAAAGGGATTATCAGGTGCATGGAAATTTTGCATAAATACAGCTCCACAATTTTTCTCCGGCAAATAAAATTGAAATGCGCTGTAACCTTCGATTTTACCTGTGTGTTGCTGTACTATGTGCCCGTGGTAATCCATAACACGCCAGCCAAGGCCATAACCTAAGGAATGTCCGCCTTTTATATGCGGATAATCCATTGCAATCTGTGGTGTATGCATATCCAAAAAGTTTTCAGTGGAAAGCATATTTTCCCTTCCACAAGTGCCCCAATTAATATGCAGCTCTAACCATTTTGACAAATCCTTAACTGTACTCATTACAGACCCACAGGGTCCGGCCATGTCAATATTCCAACGTTTAAGGGCGTGCAGGCCATTATCCCATCCATAGGGTATAGCGCAATTTCCCTGCCTTAGTGCATCATCCATAAGACAGAAAGTACTTTTCATTTTCAATGGTTCGAAAATTTCTTCATTCATAATAGTTTCCCATTTTTTCCCTGATACCGCTTCCAGAATACCGCCTATAGCCACATACATAACATTACTGTACTGGGCAAGAACGCGAAATTGTGCATTCGGTTCCATATTGCGAATACGATGAAGAAATTCAATGCGCGTAATAGTATTATCAGGCCATGTTCCATCATGCCCACCGAGACCTGTTCTATGACAAAGCATATCTCTTACAGTGACACTTTTGGACGCCTCGTCATCCCAAAGACTAAAATCGTTAATATATGCGGCAACAGGCATATCAATATCAAGCAGTTTCTTTTCCGCAATACGAAGAGCCGCAAAAGCCGTCATTGACTTAGTGCATGATCCTATGCCACTTATCGTATCAGTAGTAAAAGGTTCTTTCTTATCAATATCACTATATCCAAATTGTAGCGAAGATACCCTTCCATGATCAATTATGGAAATGGCACACCCCGGTATACCAAAATATGTCATTTCCTTTTGTATAGCATCTTCAAGAAATTTAAAATCAGACATTACTTTCCCTTCTTTTCCGACAAAAAGATTAGATTAATTTGCTAATCTAATCTTTTATAATATATGTCAACCTTTCCAGCAAGCCACAAGATGAGAAGCCTCTTTAGCTAAAAATTCAGGTTGCTGCTCTAAACATCTTTTCTCCGCAAAAGGACATCGATAGTAATAACTGCAGCCATCAACAATATCGCCGTCATTTACAGATGCATCTTCCGTATCCGGTTGATGAAAAGGTTTACCCACAATAGGTACTGCTTCAAGCAGTTTCTTTGTATATGGATGCGCAGGTGACATTAGTATGTTTTTAGACGGTCCTATTTCCATTACTTTACCCCGATACATAACAGCAGTTCGATTGGAAATGTATTTTACAACGGCTAAATTATGGGAAATAAAAAGATAAGTAAGATTCATCTGTTTTTGCAAACTGGTAAGTATATTCAAAACTTGTGCCTGCACAGATACGTCCAAAGCTGATGTCGGTTCATCCAAGAGCAAAATGTCAGGCTCCGTCGTGAGCGCTCTGGCAATTGACAGCCTCTGACGCTGCCCTCCTGAAAATTCATGTGGGTAACGAGATAAGTTACTTGAACGCATACCAACAAGCTCCAATAATTCAACTGCCTTATCACGCATTTGTTTAGTAGTTTTTACTCCCTCAACACACATAGGTTCAGTTAATATTTCTTCAACAGTCATCCTTGGCGAAAGTGAAGAATAAGGATCCTGAAACACTATCTGTATACGACTACGTAACTTGCGCAGCTCCTTTTCCTTTATATGTGATATATCTTGCCCATCTAGAATGATTGACCCCTCTGTTGGTTCATCCAAACGAATAATAAGATTAGCCAAGGTACTTTTACCACATCCGGATTCACCCACAATTCCTAAGGATTCCCCTTTGGCAATAGAGAGTGAAATTCCTTTTAGTGCTTGTACTTCCGTAGTAGAGCCAAAAAAATTTTTAATTTTAAAAGTCTTTTTCAGGTCCCTAATTTCTAGTAATGGTTCCATTAATTCTCTACCTCCTTTTGCAAATGACAGTGTAGAGAATATCCATCTGCAAAAATTTGTAGTGGTGGTACTTTCTTATGGCAAATATCCATAGCATAAGAGCAACGAGGGGCAAATCTACAGCCTGTAATAACCTCTAAAGGATCAGGCACCATGCCCGGTATTGCAGACAAGGTATCATTACCATCTTCCCTAGGTGTAAAGCTAGGAATAGATGCTAACAGGGCTTTTGTATACGGGTGCTGTGGGTGAGCAAGCACATCTGCTGCCCTGCCAACTTCGACAATCTGTCCTGAATACATAACGGCAATAGTATCACATAACTGGGAAACCACTCCCAGATCATGGGAAATAAAAATAACGCCGGTACCAGTAGCCTTACAAGCTTCCTTAATAAGAAATATAATCTGAGCTTGAATAGTAACATCAAGAGCCGTTGTTGGTTCATCAGCAATCAAAAGCTTTGGTGAGCAAGATAATGCTATGGCAATCATTACACGTTGCCGCATGCCGCCTGATAGCTCATAAGGATAACAGCTAAGTACCCTATTAGGATTCCTGATATGTACCTTTTCCAACATTTCTTCTGCTTGTTTTTCTGCTTCCTTTGAGCTCTTCTTCTGATGAGTCATTATTACATCTTTCATCTGGCGTCCAATAGTAAAAACCGGATTAAGACATGTCATCGGCTCCTGAAAAATCATAGCTATTTCTTTCCCTCTAAATTTTGTCATTTCTTTTTCAGTTTTTTCCGTTAAATCCTCACCGCAAAAACTTATAGATCCATCAACAATAGATTCTCTTCCTCCAGGAAGCAACTGATTTATAGCAAAAGCAGTCATAGATTTTCCACTTCCTGACTCTCCAACAATTCCCAAAATATGCCCTTGTTCAACTTCCAAGGAAATATTATGAAGAATTGGTACTATTCCCCGTTTTCCTGAAAGAGATACAGAGAGATTTTTAATACTTAAAATATTTTCCATAAGTCCTCCTTAGTCTTTTGAACGAGGGTCAAGAATATCACGAATACCATCACCCAACAAATTAAAACCCATAACTGTAATAAGTATAAATAGTCCGGGAAAAGCAGCATACCACCATTGATCAATAGCATAAATGCGAGCAGTAGCAATCATTGCGCCCCACTCAGGTGTAGGTGGTTGTGCCCCCAATCCTATAAAGCTCATAGAAGATGCTATAAGAATAGCGTCGCCGATTCCTAATGTCATTTGCACAAGAAGTGGCGTTAAACAATTGGGGATTATATGACGTAAAACAATTTTCGCCGGGCTTTCCCCAAAAGTTCTCGCAGCCCTAACATATTGCATCTCTTTAAGAGCTAACACCTGTCCGCGCATGAGCCGTACATAAAGAGGTATTCGCACAATACATACCGCCAGCATAGTATTAAATAAACCCGGCCCCATTGCCGCAGTTAAAGCTAGTGCCAATACCATAGAAGGAAACGAGAGTACCATATCGGTGGCGGCCATAATAATACGGTCAATTTTACCTCCTGCATATCCCGAGATGCTACCAAAAAAACACCCAATTCCTGCTGCTATAACAACAATAGAAAGACCAACGGTAATAGAAATACGAGCCCCATAAATAACACGGGTAAACACATCGCGACCCATTTCGTCCGTGCCAAAAAAGTGTGCTAAACTAGGCGCTTGTAATCTAGCCGGAATATTCATTAAATTAGGGTCATACGGGCAGATTAATGGTGCTGCAACACCTATGAAAATAATGAAAACAACCATAATCGTACCAATCAAAGTCAAAGTATTTTGTTCTAAAATTCCGATAATTTTTTTAGGAGAAATGCTCACTTTTCCACCTCCCTAATTTGAGGGTTGAGGAAACTATATAAAACATCAACTGCCATATTAATCAAAACATAGCTAAGAGAAACAACCAAAGTAAAGCCCATAATAGCGGGGAAATCCAAAAAGGCAATAGAATCCATGACATATTTCCCCATACCTGGCCAGGCAAAAATTGTTTCCGTTATAATAGCCCCACCAAGCAATTCCCCTACCGTAAGCCCAGTTACCGTAATTGTAGGGAGCAAGGCATTTTTTAAAGCATATTTATAAATAATAGTCTTTTGCGAAATGCCGCAGGATTTTGCCGTGCGTATGTAGTCTTGCTCTAAAACATCAATCATACTAGAACGGACCTGACGAGCAACAATGGCTAATTGCACGTAGGCAAGACAAACAGCCGGTAAAATAATATGGTGGATCGCAGAAATAACAACAGCAAAATTCCCTGCAATCAGACCATCAAAAATATATAGTCCTGTAACTTCATGTGGTGGAGAAAGAAAAGTATCAATTCTGCCCGATGCCGGGAAAATAGGTATTACTTTATAAAAAACAATTAAGGCTATAACACCACTCCAAAAAAGTGGCGTAGACACTCCAATCAGAGAAAAAACTCTGCTGGCATGATCTATCCACTTATTTCTATTTACGGCTGCCGCTACCCCTAGAATAATACCAAATACAATAGCCATAATCATAGAAACCATAGTAAGTTCAAGGGTTGCCGGAAAACATTTGGCTAGTTCTGATGCTACAGGACGCTGAGTACGAATTGAAGTTCCTAAATCACCATGTACTAAGTCAACTATATATTTTTCATATTGCACAATTATCGGTTTATTTAATCCCAATTGGGCACGCGTAGCTTCTAACGCTTCCTGGGAAGCATGGGGACCAACGAGCATACGTGCTGGGTCGCCCGGAATAACATGAGAAATAAAGAACGTAAAAACCGACACGCCTAAAAACACAATAAATAAATGCAGTATATTTCTCATTACAAACCTTAAAGAGAACATAGACCCTCCTATACGCACTGAGACATGTCACTTATTTAATTTCCATCCCTTTATGCGGTAATAATTACTAGCAAAAAGGCGTCTGAAAGGTTAACCGTTCAGACGCCCACTGCTTCCTTCATAAAATTCCTAGAACAACCTTGTTGCCTCCGGAATTACCAAACTTGATTTTATTACTTACTCATATCCTCAAAGTTATACATATCATCTAACATAGGATTATAAACATAGCCCTTTATGTTAGCACGCATTGGTGTAAGAACATTGGTTTGGAAGAGGAATATATAAGGGGCATCTGCCAAAACCATTGCTTGTGCTTTCTTATATAATTCAATACGTTTGTTCTGGTCTGTTATTGTTTCGGCTTCACGCAATATAGTATCTACGGCATCGTTTTTGTAGAAGGCACGATTTCCTGCTAAGCCAAAATATTTGGAATCAAACCAATAAGTCATAAAGAACTGTGGATCTGCAT
This sequence comes from Lachnospiraceae bacterium, assembly GCA_034933685.1. Taxonomy (GTDB): domain Bacteria; phylum Bacillota; class Clostridia; order Lachnospirales; family Anaerotignaceae; genus UBA8514. Next base: position 7,164 of record JAYFNB010000034.1, read on the forward strand.
AATCCGGGCTCCATGTGCCCATTGCCAAATCAAAATCACCTTTGTCAACGCGTTCACGGAATGTAGCCCATGCTACCTTTTCCAGTTCTAGTTTAATTCCTACTTTACCTAAACTGTTTTGCAACATTAAAGCTTGAGTTTCGTTGAAGCCCTGATTGTCAGAATATAAAAGCTTCAAAGTTACGCCATTTTCTAGCCCTGCTTCTTTCAACAACCCTTTAGCCTTATCAGGTTCAAGGGAATAACCTTTAATGCTGTCATCACGCCCCCACATTCCTTGTGGTACCGGAGTAGTTAATTGTTGTCCGCGGCCTTTAACGGCACCATCAACAATTCCTTTGTAGTCAACAGCATAAGAAATCGCCTGACGAAGTTTCACGTTATTTAATGGAGCTTTTTGATTATTAATATAAACAACACTAGTTAACAGCGATGGTGATTCGAAAATTTGAATTGCTTTGTTGCTTTTTAATTGATCAAGCTGATCCATTGGAATACCTGCGGCTATATCAAGATCGCCACTTTCCAACTGCAAACGTTCTGCAGACGGATCTTTAATAACTTTAAATAATATTGTCTTAATAGCAGGCTCCTTACCAAAATGATTCTTGTTCATAACCATTTTAATATCTTGTCCGGGATTGAATTCTGTTAATTCATACATTCCTGAGCCCATAGTATGAGCAGCTAAATAATTTGATCCTTTGTCTCCATCTTTTTCATGTTCCATTACTTTAGGATTTACTATACCTGCTGCGTTAACAGCCATAGTATCAAGAAATGGTGCAAAAGGTTGTGCTAATTTAAATACAACCGTATCAGCGTCAGGAGTTTCAATGGATTTTACAGGTTTAAAATAATCGGCAGGGCCCTTTTTTACAGCCATAACACGCTCAACAGAGAACTTTACCGCTTTAGAATCTACAGGAGTTCCATCGGCAAACTTATGACCTTTTTCTAAATTAAAAGTCCATGTTAAACCATCATTGCTGACAGTCCATGATTTTGCAAGGGAAGGACCAACTTCGGTACTAGCTTTACCGTTAGTTGTTTTCTTGTATTGAACGAGTCGTTCGTAGCAAGGATAGCTTACCTTCCAGGCTTTGTTGTCCATCGCCACTGCTGGATCAATACTAGCTAGATCGACGGGTAATCCTACAACGAGAGTGTCTTTCGGCGTTTTTTCACTTGTTGCGCTCTTACTTCCGCCACAACCGGCTACTACAATCATAACCACAAACATTAGCAAACAAATAATCTGCTTTCTCAAAATTACTACACCTCTTTCTAAATTGTCACATTGTTTTGGGCAAGACAAAAAAGGCACAGAATCCCTCAGGATTCGGCGCCTTTGCCATTACTGCTCTTTTTAAATTATCTCAATTGTACTCCCGCTATATTGTGATGTCAAGCATGTATACATTTGTTTTAAACCAAATTAGGCAAATTTAACTAAATTTGGTTTTTAGTGTAACCATTAAGCCTTTGGTTACTTGTCATCGGGATTTGGTAGAAAAAATGAAGCCAATGCAGCCACAACAGCAATACTAGTCAACAATTGCATTGTTGCCACTAAACCATAGCTATCAGCAAATTTACCAATTAATGGCACCATTATTCCACCTATACTAACAGAAAGGCCCATAGTCACACCAGAGGCAAACCCTATGTTACGTGATAAATAACTTTGTCCTAAAACAACTACAGAACTAAAGGGAGAAAACATAGCCAATCCCATTGGTATCATGAGTATGTAAGCCGTCACATGATTGGTAGTAAGAGACAGCAAACCAACAATAGGTGCCAAAAGCACATAACTCATGCGCACAATTTTCAAATAGCCAAACCTATCAGCCATAAGTCCGCCTATAAGTGTCATAACAACCCCTAAGGAAAATAACAATGTAAGTGCAGACCCTGCGGCAGCGGCTGAAAGTCCAAGAACATCAACCCAATAAAGAGGAATAAAGCTTCTTAGCCCGCAACTAACAATGGAGCTGCAAACAATGACCAGCGTCAAATGAGCGAAGGCATTCCAATCATTATCATGAACCGGTTCTTTATGCTCAGAAAGATGCATGGCAGCCTTTTCAGAAACCTCTGCACGTACGATTTCATTCTTCATTTTGGGAACAAGCCACATTAAAATAAAAGCCATAACTATGGCAATGAAACCAAATACTGTTATTCCTTTTATGCCAAAAGCCGTAATAACGGCAACAGCAACCACGGGTCCTACTGCAAACCCTCCATTTCCGCCGACAGAAAAAATGCTGAGAGCCGTGCCTCTTTTTGTCCCTGAAACTTTATTAACCATACGTGTAGCTTCCGGGTGAAAAATCGCACTGCCTATGCCGCTTATCGTTATTAAGGCAAAAATAACCCAATAATTCTGAAATAAACCGGATAACCCCAAAAATACGCCTGACATTAAAATTCCAAGAGACATATACCATGAGCGTGATTTTTTATCAGCAAGCCAGCCAAATGCAGGCTGTATTACTGATGCTAGAAAAGAAGAAGCAAATATCAAACCCGCTGCTGCGCTATAATCTAAGCCATATGCAGCAACAAAAAACGGTAAAATAGCCGGAAGTGCTCCCCCTGTAATATCATTGGACAAATGTGCCAATGATAATAAATAAACATATTTCTTATTCAAATAATAACCCCCTTTATATGCTTTTTTCTTTCTTATTACTCTTTAGTGACAGTGCATTAAGATCATTAAAAAACCGGAATAGTATCTGCTGTTCCTGAGAACTATAAGTTCTAATAACAGCCATTTTTTTCTTGGTAGCCTTAAGATGGCATTTAGCATGAGTATCATATAGCTGTTTGCCTGACTCTGTTAATTTATAATAAATTTCTTTTTGATTGTCAGGTAATTGATAGCTTGCAATCAAACCACGTTGTAACAGTTTTTTATTTATTTTACTTATAGCTCCTCTAGTCATACGCATCATTTCTGCAATTTTGGTAACATTGGCTTGACTAAGTTTCCCAATAGCATTTATACAATGTATTTCAGCTAGATGAATTTCAGCAAAAGCTTCTTCGTCACCGTGTTGGATAGTGCTTGCATATTCCTGAAACAAGGTTACTTCTTTTAATACTTTGTTAGCTATACCCATATAGATTCTCCTTTCGTTTCCATGGAAACAATATAACTATATCACTTTATTGTTTCCACGTAAACAATAAAATAACTATTTATATGTTTTTAAAATACAAAAGTATGCACCAAATGTTAGATAAACCAACATTTGGTGCATACTTTTATATCCTATAACAATTTAATAGTTGTAACATTATAAGGTTATTAGCACAATTCAAAGCTTCCTTTAATGTTCCAAAAATATTACGTTCTCTGTCGCTACTCCCACATCTACAAAAGCACCTTTCTCTAAGATAGGAGCCTCTTTTTTATTAATAACCCATCTAAATAATTTAGGCGAGTTAGGTGCCAGTTTTAAAAGCACTATCCAATCTAATACATCTTCTATTACATTTACAATTTGTCCGCTGTACACGTTGTCACAAGTATTATTTTTAAGGGTCATTGAATGCGCTCGTACAGCTACAAATTTTATTTTGGACGCCACACTGCCTGGTGATATTTTAAGCTCAATACCCCATTCTTCCGCAATTACTATACTATCATTCTTACATCTAGCAGCAGAAATATTTTTACACCCTGTTAAGATTGTTCCCGTAACCGTACATGGATTTTCAAAAAGCTTATACTTGCTACTAAAACTTATCATTGCTCCCTTTTCCAATATTGCAATGCGATCACACAAACGATAAACTTCGCCTCTGTCATGAGATACATATAAAACCGGTTTATCAAAATTAGCAAAAAGCTCTAGCAGCTCCTGTTCAAGCTCCCACTTTAAGAAACTATCCAAAGCGGAAAGGGGCTCATCAAACATAATTATTTCCGTATCAAGAGTAAGCATTCTTGCTAAAGCAGTACGTTGCTGCTGTCCACCGCTAAGTTGCCAGGGATACTTGTCTTCCAGTCCATTAAGGCGAAGTTTACCGATAAATTCGCGTATGGTTTTTTCCTTATTACGATTACCAGCTAACGCAAACCCTATATTTTCTGCCACCGTCATGTTGGGAAATAACGCATAGTTTTGAAACAGATACCCCACATGTCTCTTTTGTGGCGGTAAATTAATTCCCTTATTACTGTCAAATAAAACCTTGTCATTAAGCACGATACGTCCAAAATCGGGTGTTTCTATGCCAGCGATACACTTCAAAGTCATGCTCTTCCCACACCCTGATGCACCCAGTATTGCCATTCTTTCATCTGCAATAGAAAACTCAACTTGCAAATTAAACTCACCAAGTTTTTTCCTAATATTAACATTCAGCATGATCTCACCCTGCTTTCCTTTGCAAGTAAACAGGCTTTTTCCTTTGTGCATTTGTCCAACTGTTAAGCATTAAAATAACAGTAAAGGAAACAAATACTACTACTCCAACCCATTTATAAGCAAGATCATAATCTCCAGCCTGAACTGCAGCGTAAATTGCTGTTGATATGGTTTGAGTTTTACCAGGTATGTTGCCCGCAACCATTATAGTCGCTCCAAACTCACCTATGGCCCTTGTAAATGAAAGTACAACTCCAGCAATAATGCCATAAAAACAGTTTGGTAATATTATATGCCAAAAAATACGCCATTCAGAAATGCCTAAGGTCCTGGCAGCAGAAATAATATTTTGGTCTAGCTGTTCAAATGCGCCTCGTGCTGTTCTATACATGAGGGGAAAGGAAACAACTACTGCCGCAACAACAGTTGCTTCCCAAGAAAAAATAAAGTTGTAATCAAACAAAGCGAACAATCTTCCTACAAAACTATTTTTCCCTAATAATAGTAAAAGGAAAAATCCTACTACAGTTGGTGGCAAAACCATTGGTAAAGTAAAGAAACCATCCCAAAATCCTCTGTAGCGTTTAAGACGTATAACAAAAATGGCCGCATATATCCCCAGAAAAAAAGTTATTGTTGTTGCCAGCAGCGCTGTTTTTATAGATATCCAAATAGGAGTTAAAACTATGCTATACATAAGCTTATTTTACGGTAAAGCCATATTTTTCAAATATTTTTTTACCCTCAGCACTTGCAAGATAATCAACAAAAGCTTGAGCAGGCGCTAATTGCTTTGTACTTTTGATAATTGCCATAGGATAAACAACAGGTTTATGACTTCCTGCAGGAGCAGTACAAATAACTTTATTTCCATTGGATATGGCTGCATCTGTAGCGTAAACAACGCCGGCATCAACTTCTCCCGCATCAACCCAGCTTAATACTTGGCGTACACTTGAACCAAAAACAGCTTTGGCATTAACCTCATCTAAAATACCCAGTTTTTTAAATATTTCAGCAGAATATTGTCCTACCGGTACACCCTTCGGTTCACCTAAACCAATTTTTTTAACATCAGCATTTAGAACGTCTTCAAATTTTGTTAACTTAAGCTTGCTATCCTTAGGTATTATAAGTACAACTTTATTTTCCAATAAATTTTTACGAGTTCCTGTGGCTAAAAGCCCACTTTTCTCCAAACTATCCATTTGTTTTTGTGCTGCAGAAATGAACACATCAGCAGGTGCTCCTTGTTCAATTGCTTGTTGCAAAGCTCCACTGCTTGCAAAATTAAATACGACTTTGATATTGGCATTTTTCTTCTCATAATCTTTTGCAATTTCCTTCATAGCATCGGTCATGCTGGCAGCTGCTGATATATGCAGCTCAACAGGAGTTGTACCCTTAGTATTCTCTTTTTTTTCGCTGCTGCAACCACTTGCAATAATCCCCATAACCAATAGACCGCTTAAAATTGCCTGCAAACTTTTTCTCATAATAAACTCCCCCATTCATCGGATACATATTTTTTTAATATATTTTGAGCAATCAGTGCTTCCTTAAACGAAATGCTAGTCCCATTCATTTTTTGTAACACTTGAACAAGCTTCACAAAATCACAATTGCCGGAACGTTCGCCTAGTCCTAACAAGGTAGTATCGACAATTGTCGCCCCTGCTTGAATAGCCGCCACTGTATTTGCAAGAGCAAAACCAAGATCGTTATGTCCATGAAATTCAATAGCAAATGGGCATAAATTCTTTAAGCTTTCAACATTTTTATATGCCTGCATTGGAGTTAAAATACCAACAGTATCAGCATAACGGATTTGCAAGGGCTCAAACTCACACAACGTTTCTAGCAATTCCGCTAAAAAAATCTCGTTAGCACGTGAAGCATCTTCAAACCCTATACTTATGGGATACCCTAAACATTTTGCCTTATAGGCACATTCCTGCAACATTTTTTTTACCTGGGAGTAATTTTTATGAAGTTTATACGATATTTGCCGCTCTGAAACAGGGAGACTTATGTGTATTATATCCGGTAAACATCTAATTGAAGCCTCAATATCACTTGCAACAATTCTATTCCACACAAGTAATTTACTATGTGCAAAGTATTCTTTCATTTTCAATATACTATTTTGTTCTCCCAACCCCATAGCAGGAATGCCAACTTCAATAATATCAATGCCACAATTATCCAAGGCCCTGACTATATCTATTTGCTCTGCATCTGTAAAAGCAACTCCTGGACTTTGAGCACCATCTCGTAGTGTAGTGTCAACAAATCTAACTTTGTTTTCCATATTTTCGCCCCACTATTGACAAAAACTCCGCATCAGTAAGATGCCGTTTCAATCTTTTTCCTTCCGCTTTAACATATTGCAAAAGTAAGTCAACTGTTTTTTCATCACAAGCAATATTAAATTCTCGCAATTTCTCTTTTATGGATACACGCCCACTGTGACTGCCCAAAACAATCCTGCGGTTTTGTCCAACTATTTCAGGAGGAAAAGGTTCATATAATTCAGGATTTTTTAAAATTCCATCTACATGAATTCCCGACTCTACCATAAAGATATTTTCACCAATAATAGGTTTATGCAGAGGAATCCCCATGCCTGTTAACTTTTGTAATAAGACTGCTATTTTAGGCAAAATTTTTAGTTGCTCTATTTGTTGCCCCCTTTCCAGCACATATGCTGCTACCAGTACCTCTTCTGTTGCTGCCATATTATTTAAACCGCCAAAAGAAGTCCTAACCCTACCACCTGCCAAAACCTCACCACAGGCAATTGCCCCTGCCAGTCCCAAATCGTTGCTTGGGAATAGTATTTCATTATGTTTTTTTATGTTTTTGCCAAAATACGGAATAAGAAAATCAATCTTTGGTGGTAGACATGACATTACCTTATTGTTTTTTCTAAGAACACCATTGTCTTTAAATGTACTTTCCATTTTCTCTGGATATTCTATTGTAATAGGCAGACTAGTAAACAACATATTTAGCTCTACTAACCTTTCCTGCTCATAAGACCCTGGTAATAGACACAAAGTACAGTCAGTAATTTGCATGCGAGCACCACCCTATAAATTAACAGCTTTTCTTACAGCGTCTTCGATACGATCATACGTAGTAATAGAACGAATTCCCATTGCCGTTAACCTTTTACTGGGAGAATCACCAATACGTAACGCAAGTACTGCGCCACACTCTTTAATTGTTTTAATAATGCGTTCTATTCTATCTTCTGCGGCAAAATCACACTCTGCTGAGCCTTTACAATACGGCATTACTTCTCGTTTTTCAATAAACTTAACACTAACACCATCACTTTCGTAAATATAAAATTCTTTGGCCTGACCAAAATGCTGATCGACCAAAATTCCGTTGCTTGTTGCTACGGCGATACGTTTCATAGTCTGCTCTGTAACGATTGTTTGCTGTCTCTTCCCTTGCCGAAAATCGAAAGAAATATCATTGTCCAAAGTCCCTATTGCATCTGCCCGACATTGCTTACAATGAAGCATTTGTTTTAAATGTTGCTCACATTTTATACGCATCTGCATTACTTCTTTTTTATTTACCAAAGGCATATCTTCAAAGATACTGCCCTTAACAGGTATCATTTGCATAATATTAGTAATATCGCAATTAAGCTCCCGAACTTTTTTTACAATATCTTCAATATGTTCATCATTTATACCCTTGAGCATAACAATATTCACTTTGCAAATTACCCCTCTGTCCGTCAAATACTTTAGCCCACTAAGCTGATTACCCAGCAAAATACCAGCAGCTGCCTCCCCTGTATAACTCTGACCCATGAAGTCTATATGTTGATAAATCTTTGCACCTATAATTGGATCAACTGCATTAATGGTAACAGTGACATGAGAGACGCCAAGGTCAATCAGTTCCTGAGCATAAATTGGCAACATCAAGCCATTGGTGGAAAGACAAAATGTAACATCCGGGTCTTCCTGACGTATAAGGCGCAAAGTTTCTTTCGTTTCCGGAAAGTTTGCCAACGCATCTCCCGGTCCAGCTATGCCAACCACCGTAATATTAGGGACCTGTTCTTTTACATATAAATATTTTTTCAAAGCTTCTTTCGGCAACAATACTTCTGTAGTGACACCGGGTCGGCTTTCATTTGGGCAATCATATTTACGCAAGCAATAATTACATTGAATATTGCATTTTGGAGCAATTGGTAAATGAATTCTCCCAAACTGACCAGCACCACAGTTATAACAAGGATGTGTTTTGGTCTTACCACTATTTTTAGCATGAAGCTCTTCTCTTGTACGCGCAGCAGGTTCTGTTTCTGATAAATTAATATTCTGCCGGTCAAGCCCATTACCTTGATAATATTTTTTATATTGCGTAGTACGAAAATTTTCTTCTACACCTAAAAGCAGTGCATTATTTATTTTATCCAACAAATCCAAAGACCCTTCGTACCCAAGCATGCGTACCCTTTGCCCGCCTACTTGATCATGAATTGGAAATCCACAACGTATAAGATTTAGACCAAGTTTAGCTGCAACTCTTCTACCATCACCATTACCAATCATTACGTTTGCCTTAGTTTCCACAGCGAGTTCTTCTATTTTGTCAAAATCTGCATTAGTTGCTATAAAATGTTTTTCGACAAACAATCTTTCACAAGCCTCTTGCACATTATTTTCCAATATAGCCGCGAAACCCTTGCACTCACTGCCGGTAGCTGCTACAGTAGGAACTACTCCGCTTTCGCAGCACAAATCAGAAATGGCTTTAACCGTATCCGGTTCACCAAAAATTACGGCACGGCCCAAAGCACTGTATTTATGTCCATCTACCAAAGCATCCAAATAACGTCTCCGTTGTGATTTTGTTGCTGAGGTCACAACAGCTCCTAATTTTTTCAAAACATTCAAAAAAGCATCTGTGTTTTTCACTCCCACAGGAAGAGGCATTCTTTTATACTGCACACCATAATTATCAAATAAATATTTTGCCGGTGAATACTCATCTTCAACAAAACTACTCAGTTCCAGCGTAAACCTTGCACCACCCATTTGTGCGATTTCTTCTAAAGTAGTACCTCCCTCAGGCAAACGACTATATTCTGTATTATACCCACCATCGAGATTGTCTGATAAATCAGGGAATAAAATGTATTCTAAACCACTACTATCAAGGACTTCCCTCAGCCACCTAGTATCAGCAGGGGAAATTTGCCCGGTAACAACATTTATTTTATTGTTTGCACCTGTTTTCATTATGGTCTGAGCCAAAACTGCATGCAAAGCTCTGAAAAATCCTTCATACTGCGTTCCCGCATATCCACTTGAGGAAACATGTATTATTTTCACTGTTTCGTTAGGATTTTCCTTATAAAATTGATAAATGATACTTTTCACATCTTCTCCAATAGTTTCAGCCAAACAGGTTGTTGAAATACCTATTATTTCGGGGTTATATAGTTTAATGACATTTTTTATACCTTTAAGAAGGTTATCAGCACCACCAAAAACAGTTCCCTGCTCTGTCAGTGACGATGATGCCACATCAATTGGTTCATTGTAGTGAGTTGCCATATGCCGCCTAATATATGTAGCGCAACCTTGAGACCCATGCAAGATACTAAAACAATGGCGAATACCAAATAATGCCGTAACCGATCCCATAGGCATACACATCTTACAAGGGTTTACATTAAGATTAACCAAATTCATACTCATAGTCTGCAACCTCACTTTATCTCAATCTAATAAATCCCATACAGGACTGTTAATGCTCAGATTAATTTCTTCCACGAAATTTCTTACTCCCTCATACCCAGCTAGCGCATGTTTTCTTTCATGATTATGATCACAAAAAGCTATCCCCAACTTATAAGCCAAAGGTCTTTCTTTAACTCCTCCTACTAATATGTCCGCCTTTTTTTCTTTCATAAATGTTTCAAGCTCTGACGGATTTGCATCATCCATAATAATAGTCCCAGAATTACTTAGTTGCCGAATGATATCATAATCTTCTTTTTGTCCTGTTTGCGTACCAACTACAACTGTCTCAATGCCTAGCTCATTAAACTGACGAATAAGTGAGATAGCCTTAAATCCTCCCCCGACGTAAATCGCAGCTTTTTTCCCTACAAGTCTTGGTTTGTACTTATCTAGAAAACTTTGCAATCCAGCACTTTCTGTTTGTGTTAATTCTTCTGCCTTAGCTATAACCTCTTTATTACCAACAGCTTGTGCAACTCTCAATATAGAATTACTAGTATCCTCAACTCCAAAAAAGCTAACCTTAATAAAAGGAATTCCCCACTCTTCTTCCATCCTTTTAGCAAGATAAGTGCTAGAACCTGCACACTGAACAATATTCAGCGAAGCTTTTGAAGCCGTCTGTAAGGTTTGCATTGAAGCATCGCCGGTAATTGTAGCATTAACTTTGATGCCAATTTTCTTTAAATATCCTTCAATAATCCACATTTCTCCCGAAAGATTATAGTCACCTAAGATGTTGATACTTCCAGGAATTTTTGAACCATCATAAGCAGGCGCTATGACCTTCATTATGGCATCGCAAGCTAACTTATATCCTTGACTCTTCGTTCCTGAAAACCCCGGTGCTTTAACAGGAATAACCAATATTTTATATTTTTCTGTAGCTGCCCTGCATACAGCCTCTATATCATCACCTATCACACCAACAATACAGGTAGCGTAAACAAAAATCAGTTTAGCTCCGTGTTTCGCAACAACTTCATCAACAGCAGCTTCAAGAATTTTTGTTCCACCGAAAATAATATCCCGTTCTTTAAGGTCTGTAGAAAAACTATTGCGAAAAACATCGCTGCCGCTAGTTAAACTACCTCTAATATCCCAAGTATAACTTGAACATCCTATTGGTCCATGAATAATGTGGAAGGCATCAGTAATAGGATTTAATACGACACGGGCACCACAATAAACACAGGCCCTTTGGCTGACTGCACCTGATACGCTTTCTTTCTCACAGCTTATGCCACTACCGTCACCCTGACAGCAAAAATCACTGCTTATAATAGATTTTTTTCTTTCTTCTAAGATGTCTGCCGTCATAATATAACCTTCTTTACATTATAGTTAAACAATAAGGGAACTTTTGCTACAATGCCTACGACACTGTACGCAAAAGTCCCCTTGGAAAAGATGAACTACAGTAAATCAGAGTACTATTTCTAAATCTTCATCTGCACAAATACGATCCTGTTTATCCAAAATGGCATTCAAAATCATTTCCACCAAGCGCAGGGCTCCTTTATAACCAACTATAGGTTGCAAAGCGTGAGCATGCCTGTCTAGAACAGGGAATCCTGCTCTAACCATTGGAATATCTTCAGCCTTAGCTATTTGCTTACCATAAGTAGTTCCAATCAAAATATCAACTGTTTCATTTTTAATCCATTGATGTAATTCAAACAAGTCTCCTGCTGCTTTTACTTGGCACTGATCAGCAACACCATATTTATTGAGCAAAACTTGTGCCTTTTTGCTAAAAGAATCCATAGGCGTACCTGTAAGCATATATTTAGGAATCATTCCCATTTCCAATACAAGAGATGCAATGCCTAAAACAGTATCAGGATCCCCATAAATAGCAGCTTTTTTACCAAAAACATGTGCAGAAGAATCCAACATAATGTCGACTATTTGTCCCCGCTCTTCTTCCAAAGAATATGGTACTTCTGCATTGGTAAGTCTAGTTAAAGACATAATATATTCATCAGTATTTGTTATGCCAATAGGTAATGGCATTATGTCAGACTCGATGTTACACTTGCGTTTTAAAACCATGCAGGGTTCTTGCTCGGTAATTTCACCTAGTGCAATGATTCTCCTAACAGCTCCGAGTTTTTTTATATCAGCTACCTTTGTCCCTCCTTTAGGATACATGCTGTACCTCCCGGTAATAGGAGCATCCATTACTCCGCTGGTATCAGGAAACATAATATAATCGGCTTTGACAAGTTCTGCTATACGCTTCATTTCACGCATATCACCGGGATTCACAAATCCAGGGAAAATGCCAATTTTACCATTACATATATCAGCTTTCTCTGCCAAATATTCTATAAACCCCGCCATCATATTAAAAAACCCATTAATATGAGAACCTACATAACTTGGTGTATTGCAATGAATTACCATCTTCCCTGTTGGTATGTCCATTTGTTGAATATATGTGTTAAGATCATCGCCAATAGTTTCAGATAAACAGGTAGTATGACAGGCAATAATATCAGGATCATATATATCAAAAATGTTTTTTACAGCTGTTTTAACATTACTGCCTCCACCAAAAACACACGCCCCTTCGGAAAAGGAGCTTGTCGTAGCAATAGCCGGTTCCTTAAAATGTCTCGCCAATACGGAACGGTGATAAGATACACAGCCTTGAGAGCCATGACTGTGAGGCATGCACTTGTGCACACCTAAAGCACAGTAAAGTGCGCCTACCGGTTGGCAAGTTTTGCAAGGATTAATACGCAGAGCTTTTCTTTCAGTAATTTCTTTGGGTGTAAGATCTAACATTATTGAGCTCCTCCAATCTTACCCATAAGAGTAGAAGTAGTTTTCCAAGGTGCCTCAATAAGTTTCCACGCAGGTGCATAAATCGCCATGTAAGAATCCCTAGCAAAATTCAGTGCTCCTTGAAAACAAGAGTATGGACCACTATAGTCATATGAATGCAATTGACGTGCTGGCATTCCTGCTTTTACCATCATATATTTGTCTTTGATGCCGGAATAAAAAATGTCAGGCTTAAATATTTCCATTAGTTTTTCTGTTTCATAATGGTTAAAATCATCTACGGTAATCGTGCCTGAGTCCATATCCCGAAACATCCCTTTATATTCCTCAAGTTCAATCTTATCCTTGAGCTCTTCAAAGCGTTCCCGGTCAATGACAAGACGATATTTTGCTTCATCTTTATTTACCGTTATTTCTTCAATGTTTTTGCTATCCGCATCAAGCTTAATACTAGGAAGCACATCACGACCCTCGTAGTCATCTCTATGAGCAAATTCATACCCGCCAATGATCGTCTTCACCCCTAATTCCTTAAGTAAAGATTGGTAATGATGGGTTCTAGAACCACCTACGAATATACCTGCTGTTTTACCGGCAAGTTTTTCTTTATAAAAATCTAAATCACCGGTTATAGCAGCATATTCATCCGCTATAACTTCTTCAGTTTTAGCAGTAATAACCGGATCGTTAAAATACATTGCCATTTCTCTTAGGCTGCGAATCGTTTCTTGAATGCCTATACAATTTACCTTCAACCAATCAATACCATATTTTGTTTTCATCATTTCAGCAATATAGTTAATTGAGCGATGGCACATTACGAGGTTTAAGTCTGCTATGTGGGAATCCTTAATTCCTTCGTAACTGCCATCTCCTGTAAAAACATTCAGCACTTCATAGCCAATACGCTTTAATACTCTCGAAGTTTCCCAACCATCTCCACCTATATTGTACTCACCCAAAATATTAACAGTGTGTTTTCCTGCATGGGGAAGAGCATCCCCAGTGCCAATAATATGTTTCATCAAACCATTATTTGCTATATGATGCCCCGCTGATTGGCTAACGCCCCTATACCCTTCACAACTAAAAGCCACACATTGAATTTTAAATGCTTCTTGAGCCCAAGTTGCAACAGCTTGAATGTCATCACCAATAAGACCTATAGGACATGTAGAACAAATTAAAACACACTCCGGATGAAAAATTTCAACAGCTTCCTTGATTGCTTGTTTTAATTTTTTCTCACCACCAAATACTATGTCCGATTCTTGCATATCAGTTGTAAAACAATATTGAATGAAATTGCGTCCGTCTGGATTATTTGCTTTATTTCGACGAGTTCCCCAAGAATAAAATCCACATCCAACAGGTCCATGAGTAATAGTTACCACATCACGCAAAGGTCCAAGAACAACTCCTTTACACCCTGCATAACAGCATCCGCGATTAACCATCATACCTGGGATACTACGACTATTGGCCGCTATCTCTTGAGAAACTCCGCTTTCTTCCAGCTGCACTATGTGATCCTTACGATTTTTAAATACCTTTGCAGTATAATTATCTAAAATTTTTTCACGTTCCTGCATGCCTAAGTTCCTCCTTATTCATGAAATTCTCTGTCCTGCGTTTCGCCGGTACGAATGTTATAACCTAGCCCGATAGGCAAAACGAAAATTTTACCATCCCCGGGATTACCGGTTTGGTTGACTTCGATGATGGTTTTAATTGCAACTGGTACGATTTCATCATCCACGACCAAAGAAAAACAACGCCTAGGAACAAGGCGGATACTTTCTACAAGGCTCTCGCCCATTTCATTTGCCGGAACTTCACCTGAATTATCCAAAATTACTTGTCGTGCTATAGAAGCCAGAGGTTTCTTACCACGGCCAACTCCTTTTGAACAAGTAAAAGATGGTAATCCAGCTCTGGCCAAGGCATCCCTTGTATCATTAACTTTGTTAAGCCGTATAAACGCCATAATTTCTTTCATTGTCAGTACCCCCTCATAGCCCAGGTTTACCGGTACTAATAGTGTATGCCTCATCTACTGCCACAACAAAAATACGTCCATCACCGAAGTTACCATTACCTGTTTTGGCAGTTTTCATGATAATGCGGATGATATCATCTTTGTCTTTATCTTCAGCAACAATAATCAATAAATCTTTTTGAATTTCATCATAATGGACTTCACCAACAGTAATTCCTTTTTGGCGTCCACGCCCATAAACTTCTTCCTTAGTAACACCAATATATCCCGCATCATGCAATTCAGATAAAACAAAACCAGATTTTTCAGGTCGAACTACCGCACGAATCATAATCATATATTTTCCACCTCTCGCAATTAACTTTTATATGGGTTAGCCTAAAATTCCAAACTCCATTAACAGCTGTTCTAAGCGCTCCTGTTCCATTGGTTTTGGGATAATAAACATATCATTGCCGTCAATTTTTTTAGCAAGCTGCATATACTCATCAGCCTGCCCGCAAGTAGGATCAAATTCAATAACTGTTTTTCTATTGATTTCTGCACGTTGAACCATGTTATCGCGTGGTACAAAATGAATCATTTGTGTCCCAATTTCTTTGGCCACAGCAGCAACCAAATCTGCTTCACCATCAACATTACGACTATTGCAAATAAGACCACCCAAACGAACACCACCAGTTTGAGCGTATTTTGTAATACCTTTGGCAATATTGTTAGCTGCGTACAAAGCCATCATTTCGCCTGAACATACAATGTAAATTTCTTTTGCCTTACCTTCACGAATTGGCATTGCGAAACCACCGCAAACAACATCTCCTAAAACATCATAAAACACATAATCTAAATCAGACTCATATGCGCCTAGTCTTTCTAGCAAAGTAATAGACGTTATTATACCTCGCCCAGCACAACCAACACCTGGTTCTGGGCCACCTGACTCTACACATCTAATTCCACCATAGCCGGCTTTTAATACTAAATCCAATTCAACATCATCACCGGCTTCACGTAAAGTGTCCAAAACAGTTTGCTGTGCCAATCCACCCAGTATTAACCTAGTCGAATCAGCCTTGGGGTCGCAGCCAACAATCATGATTTTTTTACCCATTGTAGCCAGTCCTGCATTAAGATTTTGGGTAGTTGTAGATTTTCCAATACCGCCTTTACCATAAATAGCTACTTGTCTCATTTGAACTTCCCTCCAAACTATTATTTTCCCCATAGTTTAATACGCTTTAAATAATAAAAAAAACAGCCTTCGGCATGATGAAACCATACCATCAGACTGCTTTGTCGCTGCTGCTACAGACAGACCTTTGAACCTTCCAAAGTTTATTATTTGAATTACGCAAAAACTCGAGTGGAACTTAGTCAAAAGCTCAATATTTACTCTTTTGCTAAGAACTTAGACAAATACTACTATAAAAACAATCCCTTGTCAATAGATTTTAGGTCACATTAAAAATACTTTTTCCATTAAAAATGTCTATTTGTTTACATTACCGCCTTACTTTATGTATTTGTGTAATTTTTTTATTGTATTCCCTTCGAAATTGCAGTATTATGATAGTCAAATTATGCAAAACAAAATCAGTTGCATATGTTTGTACTTAAGGGAGGATAGTATTGTATGGCAGAAAAAATAGCTTTAACGGTAGATAGGGAAAAAAGACTTACGAACTTTGCAGACTCTGCATATCTAAAAATTATTGCCAAAAACAATGGTATATGGCAGTGCGAAAAAATATTACCGCTAGATTTAAATGTAACTAGTACTAATGAATTGCGTATAAAAATACATGCTATTATTAATTCTATTAATGACTGTAAAATACTTTTATCTGCCGGTATCAGTGGGATTCCCTATTACATTTTTGATAAAATGGGTTTTTCTATATTTGAAACCGCCGGCGAAACACCTGAAATCTTAGAGGAAATTGTTAGCGAAACGCAAAATAATAAAAAACCACTTACAACTAGAAACGAAATATCCTGCACTCCAACTGAGATAACTAATGGTTGCTATTTTTTAAACTACATACTTCTAGAGAATAAATATCCCGAAATTACCACTAAAAAAGCTCTCTTGCCCTTCTTGAAAACAAAACCTTTTATCTCCCTTACCGTACTATTTTCACATCTGCCCCCCTGGCTTGAGGCTGATGAATATAGCCAAAAAATGGAAATCACCACCCAAAAAAATTCTAAAGGAATACTAGTCAGCATCCGTCATAAAATATGTGGGGAGTGATAAAATGAATATTAATACAAAATATGGTGTTTTAAAAAACTGCCAAGAAGTTACTTATCACGAAAATGGAGCTCTAGCAACAGCTTTTACTCATGCACCCACAAAGTTGAAAACCCCTGTGGGTAAAATAACACTGGCCTATAACTTCAGTTCCGAGCGACGTAAATATATACCATCTGCTAAATTTTTCGCAAATGGTGACCTCCAGGCCATAAATTTAGATAAGCAAATGGAAATAAAGACACCTATGGGAAATTTTCTTTGTGAATATGTTTCTTTTTATCCTTGTGGTGCACCTCATCGCCTTTTACATCTGAACGGAAAGCTGAGCGGATATTGGTCTGAAGCACAAGAAACAGCACTTGCCCAAATTTCTGTACTTAATTTGCCTTGTGGTTTGATTAAAACTAAAATAATGACACTCAATTTATATGACACAGGCATCCTTTCTTCCATAACTTTATTCCCTGGTATAGTTATTTCTGTCAGCACAAACATAGGGCAACTAAAAACCCGCATTGGTCTAAGTTTTTATCCAAGCGGAGCTTTGCGATCACTTGAACCGGCCGCTCCAACCGAAATAGAGACTCCTCTTGGCAAAGTACGTGCTTTTGATACTAATCCTATTGGGCTCACGGGAGATAAAAATTCTCTTCAGTGGGACGAAATAGGAGTTATTTGTGCATGTAAGACTACTGATACCCTAAATATAAGTTTTATCGATGGTAGTTTTAAATCTCTTGAAGCAAAAATAACCCTGAGCATGTGTAGTGACGACGTAATGGTTAAGGTGCCCTACACAATAAGTTGGAATAAAAGCATTGTTTGCATTGAAGGAATCGCAAACAAAAAAATTGTTTATAATCGTTCAGAGATTACATGAATAGTTATATTTTAGTACTCTTTAATTAAATATTTATATTTTTGCTCAAGTTTTGTGTTGTTTTGTTTGTTTTTGTTGACAGTAATATCCTTGTATTGTATAATTCAGTCAGGAAAGATAAATTAGCAGACGAATCCAATACCGCCGGCTGATTTTCGTGTTGAATTGTCAATAGGGCTGCTACCTTATTACAAGCAATATGAATTACCTTCCAAACTTGATGCTGCGTGCCTATTATTAGGCACGCAGTATCTTTCTTTATATTTTTATAAATTTGTAGCGGAGGGATAATAATGGAAAACGACCTTCTTCTTACACCACAAGAAGTAGCTGATATACTTAAGATAAAAAAAAATACAGTATATGAAATGATTAAACGAGGTTCTCTGCCTGCAAAAAAAATGGGCAAACAATTACGTATATTATCAAGTAGTGTCAAAAAATATTTATGTGAACAAGAAAATGTGGGAAATACGAGCCTTGTTCTTCCTTTAGAAACACTAAATACTGATCCCTACATCGTACCTAGTCCACCAACCTTCATTTTAAGCGGGCAAGATGAGATTTTAGACCAAATATGTAATCTTATCAATCAAAAATTTCGCAATATTCAAATGTTACGTTCATACCTTGACAGTTATAATGGACTATATGCTATGTATCAAGAGCAAGTAACATTAGCTACCTGCAACTTATGGGACAACAAAACAAACACCTACAACCTCCCTTTTATTAATAAATTGTTCCCAGGGGAAGATATAGGCGTTTATCACATTTGTAACCGTACTCAGGGGTTTTACGTTGCTAATGGTAACCCCAAAAATATTTTTGGTTTCAAAGACCTAGCTCGCACAGATATTATATTTTTAAATCGAGAGAAAGGTTCCGGTACTCGTGTTTTATTAGATAGTATGCTAAAAAAACTTTCTATAGACCCACAAAAAATACAAGGGTATTTTCGGAGTGTAACCTCGCCCCTAGTAGCGGCTAATACCGTAGCAAAAAATGGAGCTGACTTCGCTCTAGGACCCGAAAGAACATCCTTAGAAATTTCTAAAGTAGACTTTATTCCTCTACAAAAGGAGAGTTTTGACCTTGTTATTCGCAATTCCGATTTAAACAAAGAACCTGTAAAGTATATTCTTGAGTTATTATGCTCCAGCAACTTTCAAGAAGAAATAGGACAGTTAAAAGGTTACGATATTGTAGGAATAGGGGAAAAACTGCTATAGCGCCTAATTTCAATAACAGCTAAGTACAACAGCTATTTATACATATATTCAGCGGTCATAGGTCTTTTATTGTCAATCCCTTTTGTTAGCAGACATTGATAAACATCTATCCCCCCAACACGAAAAGCTGAGGCACAGCCGGTAAGGTATAAACGCCACATACGGATGAATTGTTTATCATACATCTTCTCAATTTCAGGAAGTTTTTGCTGGAAATTATCATACCAGCAATCCAAGGTTTTTGCATAATGCCGACGCAAACTCTCTAGATGTAATACTCGAAAATCAAATTCCGGCAAAAGCTGCATGGTCTCCCTCAAGGTGGGTACATATCCACCCGGGAAAATATATGTTTTCATCCATGCATTAGTTGGTGCTTCAAAATTGCCCATAATAGAGTGTAATAAGAATGTCCCGTTGCCTTTTAAAAGTTCCGTAACCTTAGCAAAATAAAGAGGTAAATATTTTTTTCCTACATGCTCAAACATACCTATGCTCACTATTTTGTCGAATTGTTCTTGCTTGGGATTTAAATCCATATAGTTCTCTAGCCGTATATCAACTAAATCCTCCAACCCCAAATCACGCACTCTGGCACAAGCGCCCTCATACTGTTCCTTACTCAGGGTTATCCCGGTTGCGTGCACTTTATATTGCTGAGCTGCCCTTATAGCCAACCAACCCCAACCACAACCTATATCCAACAACTTTTCATTTTCTTTTAAATTTAATTTTTTCAAACTATGGTCAATTTTTTGTATTTGTGCTTGGTAAAGCGTATCTTCGTCTGTCTTAAAATATGCACAAGAATATGACATGGTTTTATCAAGCCAAAGAGAAAAAAAATCATTTCCCAAATCATAATGCTTATGTATATTTAGACTTTCTACAGATTCATCTACCTCTTTCAACTGCCTAGCCAAAGCTTGCAGCTTAAAATCTGCTTTAGCTTTATCGTTACTGTTTTTAAACATTGTGGCAATGACATTATCCAAAGGTCCAACAAAATCAATAATTCCTTTCACATATGCCTCTCCCAAGGTAAGAATTATATCTTCCTTAACATCACTTAACTTAGGTTCTCTGTGGAAAATGATTTTGAAGGCCGGATTTACGGTGCCGTAACATACCTCTTCTCCATCCCAAAAAACAACGGAAAATCCCCCCTCCTTCCATAATTCAAAAAGGGTTTTTAATGCTGTTTTGGTAAGCATAAAGGTCACTTCTTTCTTTAATCGCCGAATTTTGTGTAAACGACAAAATTGATTTCTTATTTTTTACCTCTTATATTACATTATAGTGATATTGTGTTTTTTTTGCAAAATAAATTGTTTGTATTTAATATTGCAGTAATGTTAAAATATAGCGTGAATGTATATTATAAAATATACATCCACGCTATATTTTATTTTTAGATAAAAACTATATCTTCATTTTTACACCATAAAAGTCACACAACTCTTGCCACTTATTTTTTACCTGATAATCTTTAGACTGCATAATGCTTAACCCCCAATGATAATTACCTTCTATTATAACAGGTCCAGTCTCTGTTATAGCAATATCCCAGCCAATAGCACATGAGGCATAAAGAAAAGCATGAGCTTTTTTTGCCAAAGCCACGGCTTCATCATAATAGGGAACTTGATATCCCGCAAACCTAAACCCTGTATCCGGATGACATTCCGTACAGGTAGGTACTCCTTTAAAACGCAAACCATACTTTTCTAAGCGGCCATTTTCATCTATCAGCACAGCTCCTCCTCCGTTAGAAAAATTGTCTACAAACCCGGAAGCTTTTGAACCACAACGCAATGCTGCAGAAAGAACCTTTATGTTTTTGCCGTCATAAACAGTTACCATACGAATAGTATTAACAGCCAACGGATTAATAGCACTCAGCTCTTTGTGTTGACGTACTGTTTTTTGCACAATAAATTTATTCCCTCGCCATTTTTCCGTAAATTTTCCCAGCTCCTCATTATTAGTTATCTTTTGGACTTGTTTTCCCTGAGAACCACAAATAGCCTTAGCGAAATATGTTTCACCACCATGGAAAAGCTGCGATTGGGAAAAATCATTTATATATTTCAGTTCACTTCCAGTATACAAAGCAACAACTTCCGGTGTTGGTAAACGCAGCCCTTTCATAATAGTATAAAAAAGAAACTTATCATCTAAAAGCATTACGTAGTTGTAGCGTTTTTTGTTTTGACCTTTTTCGCCGTTAATATGCATTATAGTTTGTTCCATTAGATTTTCAGATAAAAATTTGTCACCATTTACACCCTTTAAATCAATGCCCCAAAAGTTATACCAATCGTTAATCTCATGGTATTTTATACCCCATAAAATATTTTCCCCGATGCGGTTTAATAAACTTTTACGTTGTAAATGCGGGTAAAAAGAT
Source organism: Lachnospiraceae bacterium (assembly GCA_034933685.1). Taxonomy (GTDB): domain Bacteria; phylum Bacillota; class Clostridia; order Lachnospirales; family Anaerotignaceae; genus UBA8514. Next base: position 28,906 of record JAYFNB010000034.1, read on the forward strand.
GGTTCATTAATAATTCTTTGCAAATGTTTAACGACACGTACGACTTTTATTTGTTCTACCACAATATATATCTCCTTTTCTTGAAATACTAGCAATTACTTAACTAGGAGTTGATTTTAATGCTTAAACTTTTTAAATGGCAAGATCCCCAGCTAAAAAATATTTGGGACGATTTTTATCAAGATAACTTGTATTTATCCCCCTATTCATCCTGGGAATACAATAATATTTCCCACAACTGCTTTAAATTTCAAACTTCCAGATGGAAAGAAAAAAATTTCTTTTTAGTAGAGTATGAAAATGATAAAGCTCTAGCTATAGTACCTTTGACTCTTAGACGAGGCATTTTAAATATTTTTGGAGATTTCGAGTCAGGAGGTGCTCTAGATTTTATTTATCCAGCAAATACAAGTCTTAACGTATTTGAGACTATTTTTCGCGACCTTCGTGCTTTTTTTCCCAAACATACTCTATGTCTAAATAAAATTAATGAAAGATCATTGTTGTATAAATATTTAAGAGAAAAAGGGTATGAACCTAGCAGCACAAGAAACTGTGTGAAAATAGAATTCAGTAACTCTTATGAAGAATATTTTAAATCTTTAAGTCAGAATCAGCGCCGAAATATGCACGCCTCTCACAACAGACTAGCAGTTGATAAAAAAGAATATAATTTGGATATAAAAATAAGTAGCATTGTGTCAGAGACATTTATGAAGGATTCCCTGCGCATATATAACAAAAGAGAAGGAGAAAGAGTTGGACATGAACGTGGCTCCTTCTCTAAATTTCGTCAATTACACTTTGAACCCATAACACCTGCCATAAAAAAAATGACTGGTAATTTTAATGCAGGATTATATTTGAAAGGTGCCGGACTCATGTCTTTCCTCTCAGGTTTTATCACCAACGGCAATGAGATTATCTGCCCCCGTGGTGCTATAGACAGCACTTTTGCTAGATATTATCCCGGAAAATTATTAATAAATGAAACAATCAAATGGCTAATTGCAAATACTAATATTCGCTGCCTTGATTTATCTAGAGGCGAAGAAATATACAAATACGAAATGGGCGGTATCCAACATATTAATTACGCTTACGAAATAAAACTATAGTCTAAAATTCAAAATTTTGTTTATAGTTATCTTCCTCTAATGAGATTTTACCTAAATTCGTCCGCAATTTGCTTTTGTTAAAGTCATACAAAGGTGATGAAATATCAAACTTTGCGTTGTAGTGAGTTGATTTTATCTGTAGAATACCACAAACCAAATCATAAATTAGATCATTAGTAAAATAAGCATTTTCATGACACTTTAAGACTTGCGCTGTTTCCGGGAATTTTGTTCTGTAATCCTCAGATAGATATACAAAAAATGGTATGCGCAAATTTTCAAATCCTATAAACCCAGGCATTCTTTTGCTCTTTACTTCAATACCATGATCAGAAAAATATAGCATAGCTTGTAAATTTAAATTTGTCTTAGCATAAGCATATATTTTTGAAAGAATAAAATCAGTGTAAAGAATAGAATTATCATATTCATCTACAATTTTTTGTTTCCCAGGTCCTTTCCATTTGGCAAATTGCTCTGGGTAACGATTGCGAAAAATAGAATGGCTTCCTTTCAAATGTAGCACTACAAAATTATTTTCCTCGGACTTTACTCTTTTTAAATAGTCTAAAAGCACTTCATCGTGTTGCACTGCAGAATAATCCTGAAGGACCCAACGTGAATTGTCTGTAGTTGCCGCAACTAGGCTTATCTGAGTATCATCATTTCCTATATAGCCTTGGTTACTATACCAGCAAGTTTTTAATCCTATTTTTTTTGCTATGTCTATGAAGGAATAGGCTTCGTAAAAACTTTTTTCATTATACTGATTTTTTTCTGTAAGTGCCATTTCTAGCGTAGGAACAGTTTGTGTCCAAGTAGAATAAGAGTTTGGGAACAAGAAAAAATTAGGATTATCTTTTTGCGCTGAAAGCCATGGGGTAGTTTCTCTATAATAATCTGAAAATACAGGCATATGAAGCCTATTAGCCGATTCTCCAATTATAACTATTATGGTCCCACTCTTCGTTCCCTCAAGAGCACTTTTTACCTGTAAATTTTCATACTTTTCCTTGTAATTTATCTGAAAAGCTTTCGATTTATTGTAATACTCTCTGGCCTCTTTATACATAACACAAAGTCCTGTCCTTTGGTACAGCCCTTTATTCCCCATAAACCACATATAATGTCCTAAAAAAATACAGATTACTAAAAATAAAAGTCCTGTTTTCATAGACACTTCAATTCTGCCAACAAAAAAGTAATTGTAATATGCTAATATTGCTAAAACCCCAATAAACATAAGTCCGCTTAATAAATAATAGTAAAAATACAAATTCTTTAAATACTCTTTAACTTCCTGCCTATGTGTCCGCAAGATTGCTAATATAGCATATAAAGAAATATTTTCATGATAGTAACAATAATAAATTATTTCAGTAAGAGATAAAATAATAACAAGAAACTCCACAAAAATTAAAATAGAAACAAGTAAACTTTTCGGCAGAAAAAGTTGCAAGAATAACTGCAAGCTTGCTAAAAAGGCAATAATGTATAAACCAAAGACAAAATCATAGGTAAAACTAAAGGATATATTTTGTTTACGATTTGTTAAATAGTTTAGAAGTGGAAATGTAGCCATATTAAGCAATCCACACAAAATTATTGGAATAGTACTTTGCACCGGCAAAAAATACAGAGGAATCGCCACTAAAAAAAGAGCGAGAAATACTCGACGCATAAACAAAGTTAAATCAGAATAATCTATGCCTTTACTAAGAAACCAATATGAAAACAGAACAAAAATATAGCCAAAAAACATTTTTTTTAGCAATAACCCCACGACCACCATAAACACCCCTCAACAATTAGCTACGTGAAAGTTGCCTAAAATACAGGCGATTAATATTACTCTGAATGGATAAACTTTATAATAAACGCCATTAAATGTTCTCCAACATTTAATGGCATTTATTTTCCCCTACTGCATTTAAAAAATTATCAGCTTCAAACCATTTTTTCTGGTTTGAAAACCTTGTCAAAATCGGCTTCACTCATTAGCTCTAACTTAATTGTTGCTTCTTTAAGAGATATATTTTCCTTAAATGCCAGCTTAGCAACCTTTGCTGAATTATCATAACCAATATAAGGATTCAATGCCGTCACCAACATTAATGAATTGTGCAAATTATGACGCATCTTATCTTTATCAGCCTTTATGCCAACTGCACAGTTTTTGTTAAAAGAGTTAATAACATCTGCTAACAAGCGTACTGATTGTAGAAAATTGTAAACAGTTACCGGTAAGAAAACATTCAATTGAAAGTTGCCTTGGGATGCTGCCATACCAACAGCTGTATCGTTAGCAATAACCTGCACAGCAACCATGGTAACTGCTTCGCACTGAGTAGGATTAACTTTACCAGGCATTATAGAACTTCCCGGCTCATTGGCAGGGATTGTTATTTCTCCCAAACCATCCCGTGGGCCACTGGCTAACCAACGTACATCATTAGCTATTTTCATCATATTTGCCGCCAAAGCTTTTAATGCTCCATGAGCAAAAACCATATCATCAAGACTCGTTAAAGCGTGGAATTTATTTTTGGCTGTTACAAAAGGAATACCAGTATTTTCTTTCACATAGCCGGCAACAGTAACATCAAAATCCTTAGGAGCATTAAGTCCTGTTCCAACAGCTGTACCACCCAAAGCTAGTTCACACAAACCTTTTTCTGCTAGCATAATATCTTGTTTGCTTTTTTCCAGCATATTGCGCCATCCGGATATTTCTTGGGAAAAAGCAATAGGTACGGCATCCTGTAAATGCGTTCTACCCGTGGTAACTATACCACGATTATCTTTTTCTAATTTTTTAAAAGTGGCTATCAATCCATCAATAGCAGGAAATAACATCTCTCTTATTTCCATAACGGAAGCAATATGCATAGCAGTCGGAAAAGTATCATTGGAGCTTTGCGACATATTGACGTGATCATTGGGGTGCAATAATTTTTCTTTAGCAATTTCATTACCGCGCCCAGCAATAACTTCATTTACGTTCATATTTGACTGAGTCCCACTACCCGTTTGCCACACCGCTAATGGAAAATGTCCCTCCAATTTACCTGCAATTATTTCATCACAAACCTGTGCTATTAATTTACACCTTTTAGCATCTAGTTTTCCCAATTTTTTATTGGCCATAGCAGCCGATTTTTTTAAATAACCAAAAGCTTTGATAATTTCAACAGGCATTTTCTCAATACCAATTTCGAAATTTTCTAGGCTTCTTTCTGTTTGTGCAGCCCAATACTTATCTGCCGGAACCATAATTTCACCCATAGAATCTTTCTCTTTACGATACTTTGTTGCCATAAAATATACCCTCCTCTTCCTATTTGTTACTTTTATTTTTTTGTCTCCCAAACATTATCTTTTATAACGTTATTATAACATTATTTTAATTTTTTTGTTTTATTTCGGACTATTTTAAGTTGTTTTATATTTATTTTTCTATGCGCACTAACCCAAAAGCCCCACTTAAACGGCATCATTAGCTGTTCAAATGGGGCTTTAATTAATATATCATACGTGTGAATCTAAATTAAACTAACCAATTGCCAAAATACTTTAATTCGCATTTTACTTGCGATAGCTCAATTCTTTATCAATATACATAAGCGGTGCCCCTTTTTCTCCAACCATTTTTAACTTTTCAATGATTGCACAAGCACTACTTTCTTCCTCAACCTGCTCAGAAATAAACCATTGTAATAAAACTTGTACCGGATAATCTTTTTCGGCAATCGCTGTCTCATATAGCTTGTTTATGCTGGCAGTAATAAATTTCTCATGTTTCAATACTTCTTCAAAGAGAGCCTTAGGAGAGCCAAATTCGCAGGGTGGCTCTGCAATTGCCCCAAGCTTGACTGTGCCGCCTCTCTCCAAAAGATGATTAAGAAACTTCATAGCATGCTCAATTTCTTCTTGATACTGAACTTTTAGCCATTTAGCAAAACCCGGTAAATTTTCTTTTTCACAATAGGCTGACATAGCCAAATATAAATAAGATGAATAAAACTCTTTCTGAATTTGCGCATTAATAGCGACTTGCATTTCCTCTTTCATAAAATCATCCTCCTCTAAATTAACTTACGCTATAATTATACATTTTTCAATGTACATACAACTATTTATGTGTTTTAAGCTCAGCCGCTGTTAAACCATCTACATAAGCTGTCAATAATTTATCCTCTGCTGCGCAGCTTTGTTTGTAGTACCAATCGCGAACAGCCTCACTTATTTCTTCATCAGTTCCTTCTGCCTTAAAAGGGTAAACAGCAATCAATTTTTCTGTTGTCTTATCTCTTAAACCAATTTTTTCTGCATTGGCTAATTTTTTCATAATAAAATCTCCTTCGTCGTGGCTATATATTTTCACACTTTAATAAACTTATTTTCTTCTAATTCTTTAAAAGCAATATTCAATTCTTCTTTCGTATTCATAACTATGGGTCCTCCCCAAGCGATGGGTTCATGCAATGGAGTGGCTGCCATAAGTAAAAATCTAACTCCCTTTTCAGATGCCTTAACTTTCAAAACATCTCCCTCACCAAATAATACCGCATGCTTTTCTTCAATAGCATTTTTCTGGTCTTGTCCAAAATTACCTGACCCGTAAAATATGTAAATGAACAAAGTCTCTTCATGCGTAACATCTATAGCCCAATCGGCTTCAGCCTCTAGTTCCACATCCAAAAGCAGTGGCTTTATATAATCCCCCTCAACAGCACCTTTATGGTTCTTATATGTTCCACCAATAATATGTATTTTACTATTATTTTCCTTGATTACTGGAATATCTTGATTTGTTATCCCATGGTATTTTGGCGGTACCATCTTATCCTTAGCGGGCAAATTAAGCCACAACTGTACACCAAGCATTCTTTTGCTCACCTGAGGCATCTCTTGATGAATAATGCCTGAACCTGCAGTCATCCACTGACATTCACCATCTAAAATACTGCCCTTATTCCCTAAGCTGTCGCCGTGTTCAATATCACCTTGCAACAAATATGTTATTGTTTCAATACCTCTATGTGGATGCCAAGGAAAGCCTTTTATATAGTCTGCTGGGTTTGATGAATCAAAAGCATCCAGCATAAGAAAAGGATCAAACTCACTTGTATCGTTATGTCCAATGACTCTTACAAGTTTAACACCTGCACCATCTTGTGTATGTATTCCTGCAACAATTTTATTTACAGCCCTTATAGTTTTCATAATAGACATCAACTCATTTCCTATCATTTTTATATGCTATAAATATTAATTCGCCACCCAAGTGCTTTTCTCCTTTTTTTTATCGGAATTTCACAAAAAATAGTATAAAAAAGGAGTGACATGTATTTGTCACTCCCAGCATTAATTAATGGTTCAGTATTCTACTCAAGAACATTCTTGTTCTTTCATTCTTTGGATTAGAAAAAAATTCCTGAGGTGGTGCTTCTTCTAAAATAACTCCCTCATCCATAAAAACAACCCGATCGGCAACCTCACGCGCAAAACCCATTTCATGGGTTACTACTACCATGGTCATGCCATCCCGAGCTAAACCTTTTATTACTTCCAAAACCTCAGAAATCATTTCCGGATCAAGTGCAGACGTAGGTTCATCAAAAAGCATTACCTGAGGATGCATTGCCAAAGCTCTGGCAATGGCTACCCGTTGCTGCTGTCCACCTGATAACTTTGAAGGATAGACAAATGCTTTTTCCGGTAGACCTACTTTTATCAATAAAGCTTTAGCAATTTCTTCTGCTTCAGCACGAGACTTATTTTGTACATGAATAGGTCCAATAGTAACATTGTCTAAAACATTTTTATGATTAAAAAGATTGAATTGTTGAAATACCATTCCAGTTAGTTGGCGAGCCTTGTATAAGTTGGCTTCTGAAGCATGGACTAAAAAGTCATCAATACAAACTTCTCCGCCCTCAATGGTCTCCAGTCCGTTTATTGTTCTTAAAAGCGTGCTCTTACCTGAACCACTTGGGCCAATAATTACGACAACCTCACCTTGTGCTACGGTTAGAGAAACATCCTTTAGTACTTCAAGGGAACCATAATTTTTATAAACATTCTTTAATTTAATCACTTTCAGCCAGCCTTTCTTCCAGTTTTCTCACCGCCAAGGACAAGCCAAATGATAATATGAAGTAAAAGGCAGCGATAGCAAACCATACTTCGAAAGCACGGAAAGTAATAGTAACAATATTTTTGGCTACATAGGTCAAATCTGTAACAGCAATAACCGAAACAAGGGAAGAATCCTTAATCAGAGTAATAAACTGTCCAGCCAAAGGCGGTAAAATCCTTTTAATCGCTTGTGGTAATATAATCAAGCGCATTACCTGCCATTCAGTCATACCAATAGAAAGAGCTGCTTCTCGCTGTCCACGATGGATTGACCTAATCCCAGCTCTAATAATTTCTGTAATATATGCACCGGAAAAAAATGACAGCGCCAATACCGAAGCAACCATGGGACTAAGGTTGAAAAATACTCCTAACCCAAAATAAATAAATAAAATTTGAATTAAAAGTGGCGTGTTTCTTATCCACTCAACATAAATATTACCTATGCTACGCAACAGTAATGATTTAGACGTGCGGCAAAGCGCTCCGCCAACCCCCATAATACTGCCCAAAATAATTGACATAACAGAAATTTTAATGGTCATAAATAGACCATCCATAATCGCAGGTAAATACTCTATTAGAACGCTAAAATCTAAATGTTGCAAAGTTCACAACCTCCAATTATAAGAACTTATTTCTTGGCTGGAACCATATCCCACCACTTCATATCAACAAACCAATAATCATAATTTTTCTTGTATTCTGGACTGGCCTTATATTTTGCCACAAACTTATTTACCGCAGCTACAAGTTCTGGATTGCCCTTAGGAATCGCTATGCCAAGATTTTCCGTTGTGAAAGGCTTAAGTACCGTATATGTTTTCTCAGGATTTCTTTTATTATAAATAGCTACCCAAGGTACTTCATGAATAACTGCAACGGCATTTCCATTCAAAAGTTCAAGACCCGCCATTGCCGAACCATCGAATTTTTTAACGGTTGCGTTCTTAAACATTTTAGTAGCCGTCTGATCAGCCGTTGTCCCCATGGAAACGGCGATAACATTTCCGGTTTTATCTAAATCCTCCCAAGTCTTAACATTAGGATAGTTTTTATTAACCAAAAGTGCCTGCCCAGAAGTAAAGTAAGTGTCGGAAAAATCTACAACCTCTTTGCGCTTATCTGTAACAGTCATACCGGCAATAACAACGTCAACTTTCTTAGCTTGCAAAGCAGGTATTAGACCACTGAAAGCATAGTTTTGGAATTCCACTTTTACGCCTAGTTCCTTTCCCAAAGCATTAGCTACATCAATATCATAACCAACCAATTTGCCATCTTTATCTGCCATTTCAAACGGATAATATCCTGTAGCTGTACCGACGACAATCTTACCATTTTTTTTAATAGTATCTAATGCTGTTTCTTTTTTTGTACTGCCACAACCAGCCATTGCTGTTGCAAACAGACAAAAAGTCAGTACACCTGCAATTTTTTTCATCCAGTTTTTCAAAATAATTCCCCCTGTTTGTTTTTATTGTAAACTAAATTACCCGCTTTGCTCAATGCCTCTTTAAGCACTGTAACCACCTCATAATTTTAACACCATCACCTATAGGGTGTCCAGTAAAAATTAGACTGAAAAAAGATTCTTTACCCTAGAAACATGTGGGCATGCAGACAAATTAAAGAAACCGCAAGCATACTAAGTGCATTAATTAGCTGCTTACGGTTTCATTAACCTATAAAAACAATTTTTCTATGAGTTTAATTTATTCTCTATCCATTAAACTACCTACCAAAGAATAGGCTATTACCTATTACTAAACCGTGCAAGAAATTTTCGAGTCCTTTCTTCTTTAGGATTTTCAATAATATCTCTCGGTTCTCCTGTTTCAACTACTACGCCGCCTTCCATAAAAATCACCTGATCTGCAACATCTCTAGCAAATCCTATTTCATGAGTTACTACGATCATAGTTGAATTTTCTTCTTTCGCAATTTTTTTCATAATCTCAAGCACTTCACCCACTAGCTCTGGGTCAAGAGCTGAGGTTGGTTCATCAAAAAGGATTACTTTTGGATTTAGCGCAAGAGCTCTGGCAATGCCTACACGTTGTTGCTGCCCACCGGAGAGTTGAACAGGATAAAAATGTTCTCGGTTTATCATACCAACTTTTTCTAAATAATATTCTGCTTTTATTAATGCTTCATATCTTCCCATTTTTTGCACTAAAACTAGCCCTTCTTTTACATTTTCCAAGGCAGTCATATTGGCAAAAAGGTTATAATTCTGAAAAACCATTGCTGTGTTACGTCTTACTTCCAGTATTTCTTTTTTTGAAGCCGCGGCCATATCAAAGACTTTATCATCAAGAATCATAGTACCTTTATCTGCCGGCTCCAAGAAATTTATAGAACGTAATAGAGTTGTTTTACCACTACCACTTGGTCCAAGTATCACCGTTACTGAACCCGTGGGAACTTCAATACTAACGCCTTTTAGAACCTCTGTACTGCCAAAAGATTTATGAACATTTTCGAGTTTAATCATTTGCTAGTACCCCTTTTAAAATATGATAAATTATATTCAAGTACAGATGCTAATTTTTCAAAACATATGCTAGTACTCCAATATAGGCAAGCTGTTACTATATAAACTTCTAAGTAGGCATTATTATTTGATGCTAAAACATTGGCCGCTCCAAATAGTTCTATTACCGATATCATAAAAGCAATTGATGTTCCTTTTAAAAGGTTTAAAAATTGGTTAGCCATCATAGGTGTAGCAAAGACAGCAGCTTGCGGCAGAATGATTCTAAAGAAAGCTTGGTTCCATGTCATCCCTATAGATAATGCCGCTTCAGTTTGCCCCACATTTACGGACTGCAAAGCTCCGCGAAAAATTTCCGCAAGATAGGCTCCCGTATGTAAAGTAAGTCCTAAGGCAGCAAAAGCTATTGGAGGTATTCCACTAAGCAGCATAGCTGATTTATTTGTACCGGAAACCGCCATAAGCAAGACAGGAATACCAAAAAACGCAAGGTAAATAAGAATCATTGATGGTAAAGCACGTCCTAGAAGAACATATATATCACCAATTTTCCCTAGGATCGGCACCTTTTTATAACGCAATATTGTAACCATCAGGGCCAACAAACATGACATAATCATAGTCCCTACTGCCAGTCCTAGAGTTATTGGTACATATTTTATAAGATGTTCGAAAATTTCCAGAAGGAAAACAGGATCAAGAAAATTATCCATAATAACAGCTATCCTTTCCGCTTAATTGTTTACGAAACTGTTGAGTTTTTCATTCTGGTACAACGTTCAAGCATCATAGTGCCTAGTTGTACCAAAAAGCACAGACAAATATAAATAACCGCAATATCAATATAAAGTTCTAGATGCCTGTAACTAAATGAACCCATTAACTCTGCACGACGCATCATGTCTACAACACCAACGTTAAAAATAAGGGCTGTACTTTTAAGTGTTGATACCACGTTATTGCCTAAAGCAGGTATCGCCATCCTAAAAGCTTGAGGGATAACCACCCTTGTATATGCACTATATCCTGTCATACCAATAGATTTAGCTGCCTCCATTTGTCCTTTATCAACAGCTAGGATACTGCCACGCATAATTTCTGCAATGTAACCTCCTTCATGCAAGCTCATAACTAAGAAAACATACAATATTCCTGGAATAGAACGCGGATTTTCCATTCCAAAATAATTCAGAACTTGCGGCATTCCAAAACAAATCAAATAAAGTTGTACCAAAAATGGTGTGCCTCTTATAAATGATACATAAACAGCACAAACTTTATCCAATAGTCTAATGGCATTAATACGAGTAAGAGCAATAATGCAGCCTAAAATTATTGCAAAAAATTCTGATACAACTGTTACAAGAATAGTTACGTCAACCATAGACAGCAGCGTTGGAAAAGACTTAATCATATACTCAAAACTAAATATAGTTCCCATGGAAAACCACCTTACAAAAACTTATTTTGTGGCAACAGTAAAATATTTCTTGCATTTATTATTGTATTTACGCTTTTAATTGAGGAACAGAATAATCTTTGCCAAGAATTTTTTCTGATAGTTTCTTCAGAGTGCCATCTGCACGCATTTCTTTAACGGTAGCATCTATTTTGTCGGCAAGAGCTTGCCCTTTTTCACTTTTCTTTAGTGCAAAGAATGTTGGATCACTAGCAATTACAGGACCCACAGCCTTTATATCAAGGCCTAATATTTTTTTGGCATCATCAATAGTAACCTCATATTGCGGTGTTGCATCAGCCCGTCCTGTTATAACAAGATTTGCACATTCAGTGAAGCCCTTATCCGTAAATACAAATTCTATTTTGGGATTAGCAGTTTGATTATACTCTTCTAATTGGCGAGCAACTTCTGAACTTGCCGTCACCGCTACTTTTTTGCCACGCAAATCATCTATGCTGTTAATATTGTTTTCATTACCTCTTACAGCAATCTTGCGACTAGTATAGTTGTTAACCTCTTTGGTCCAAATACTTTTTTCAGCACGTTTTTTATTAAAGGTAATTTGGTTTGCAATAATATCTACCTGTCCAGATTCTAATCCAAGAAAACCAGCATCAACACTCATAGTTTTGAATTCGAATTTAATATCAGGATTTCTTTTTTCAACCTCTTTTAAAATCTCAATATCGTACCCTGTAAGTACCCCTTTGTCATCCACATAGGTAAAAGGACGGAATGTGCCACGAGTAGCAACCACATATGTCTTCTTTTCGACTTTTTTATTGTCTGTTTTTTTCTCAGCCCCGCCGCAACCTGTCATTATAGCCAGAGATGCTACCATAGTTATTGCTACAAGAATTGTCCCTAGTTTTTTCAGATTAAATTTCATCACTTTCACTCTCCTTATTTTATAAAACTATGCTTTTATCTAAAGCGGCCTTAAGCTGCTTAAGAGCTGTTATTAATGTAGCTCTGTTACAAGCAATATTCATTCTCGCATATCCAATACCTGCACTGCCAAAAATATAGCCCTGGTTTAACCAAATTTTTGCTTCAAAAAGCAAAAATTTTTCCAGTTCTTTTGACGTAAACCCATAAGCGGAAAAATCTAACCACAGAAAATAAGTCCCTTGTGGTTTGTGTACAGAAACTTTTGGAAGCTGTGTACGTAAAAAATCTATTGCCAAATCACGATTTCTCTCTAAATATTGCATACATTTATCTTGCCATGCTGCACCATACGAATAGGCTGCTTCGCAGGCAATTAGTGGGAAAGGTCCAGTTCCCGGATAACCAAAATAGGCATGGGCCTTAGCAAAGGCTTCACGAAGTTTCACTGACGGTATTACTATATTAGAATTACGCAATCCGGCAATATTAAAGGTCTTGCTTGCCGCGGTACATATGATGGCGTTGTCGGCAAATTCTTCTGATATTGCAGCATACGAAATGTGCTTAGCATCGGAATATACAATATCACAATGGATTTCATCAACTATTGTAATAACATTATATTTTATGCACAGCTTTCCAATAACTACCAGTTCTTCTTTAGTGAAAACCTTGCCAAGCGGATTATGTGGATTGCACAGGAACATAATTTTGGGTTTATATTTTTTTATTTTTTCCTCTAAATCCAAAAAATCCACTGCATAACTATCCCTCAGCCGCTTTAATGGATTTTCCAATATTTTCCTGCCCATATTATTCGCTACACGATAAAAGGGATGATAGACCGGCGTCTGCATTAATATATAATCACCTGGCATTGTGAAAGCTTCCGTAGCTACATGCAATGCTGGCACAACCCCGGGAATTTGAAAAATAGTTTTAGGATCAATAGTCCAATTGTGACGTGTTTTAAACCAATTAATTAAGGCCTCATTATAGCTTTCAGGAACTGCCGCATATCCGTAAACAAATCCTCCGGCACGCTTTGTGAGTGCTTCTGTAACACAAGGAGCCGTTTTAAAATCCATGTCGGCAATCCACATTGGTATTACGTCGTCTGTTCCGACCAGTTGCTTTTTAAAATTCCATTTTTTAGAAAGTAATCCACTAAAATCCACTGGAATATCAAAATAACTTTCATCATTGTTTGTAAAAGCTGTTGGTATAATACCCTGCACCTCTGATAAATTTGCCATAATCTTACCTCCCTTAAGCCAGTTGTAATGCATACTATTTATATATGAATTATATGATTATAATATTCTTTTCCAAAAGCTGTCAAGTTTTTGTTTTAAAAATCTGCTTTTAACTGCATTTTCTAAAAAACAAAGGCGTTTTAGCACATATTTATGCTAAAACGCCTTTGTTTAGACCAAAAAAATAATAGATACGGATATAAAAAATAAGAAGTCACGGCAAAATATGTCATGACCTCATTGTCTTCTTCAGGTTAATTATATAATTAAAACTTTAACTATGTCTGTATTTTAGCATTACAGAATAGAAATGTCAACATATTTTTCTTATTACAATAAAAAATTATTACAATATTGCGTCTTGAAAAAGCAACAGTTATATGTTAATATTCAATCGATTGATTAAATCGTTTGATTGAATATTTTTTTCTATTGAAAGGAGTTTTTACTATGAAACAAGCTACAAAAGAAACTTTGTTATCAGTAGCCATTGAACTTTTTGCCGAATATGGATATGACAAAGTCTCCATTCGTGATATAGCTGAAAAAGCCAAAGCAAATAGTTCAATGATTTCTTATTATTTTGGCAGCAAACAAAATCTTTATGATGCGGCGTTAGAAAAACAAGCAGGAAACTTGCAAGAATTCCTCTCTCCTTCAACAGTTGCACTTAGTCCCCAAAAAATCTTGCAATTATATGCGGATACTTTACAGGAAATACATGAAAAAAACCCTACCCTTATGAAATTCATTTGTTGGGAATTCAAAACTCCCTCTGCGCACCCTGAAACTTTTATTAAACAAAGGCTAAAAAGAGTCTATGAGCTTATTTCCCAAGCTATTTCTCGCGGTATTGACGATGGCTCTTTTAGGGAAGATTTAGATATTCATTCAACAGCAATTGTACTGGCTGGTATAGTTAATTTTTACTATATAAGCCGCGACCTGCGAACGAGAATAAGCAGTGTCGCAGATAATGACGAATGCTATATGAAACAGGCAATGAAAATATTTTTCGACGGAATTAAGAGGAGACAATTATGAAGAAAAAGTTGCGTTTATTTTTACTTTTTGCTTTGCTAACCAGTCTCGTTATATTTGCTATTTTGGAATATCAAAAACAAAAACAGTCGGAAAAAGTTTTTACCGGCACCATTGAAGTTACCAAGGCAGATATAATGCCTAAAACCAGCGGTTATTTAGAAACCCTTTCAGTCAAAGAAGGTGACTTCGTACACAAAGGACAGCTGGCAGCAAAACTTGACCGCAAAGACTTAAAAGCAGAACTAATGCGAGATACTGCAGCGTATAAGAAAGCACAAGCGCAACTTCTCGAATTAGAAAATGGTGCTCGCCCCCAAGAATTACGTGATGCAGCAGCCAAAACCTATTCTGCACAAACTTCCTATGACAAGGCCCTACGGGATTTCGAACGGGCTAGTTCTCTGTATAATAATAATGCAGTTTCTAGGCAATATTTAGATGATGCTGCTGCCAATAAAGATACTTCCCTTGCCCTATTGCAAAGCGCTAAAGAACAAGAAAGCCTCCTACACTCAGGAACACGTATTGAACAAGTTCTCGCTGCCAAAGAAGAGCTTAACCGCACTAAAGCTGTTTTAGCAATATCCAACTCTTTGGTCTCTGATCTTAATGTATATGCTCCACTGGATGGCGTAATTCTAACAAAGAACTATGAACAGGGAGAATATGTTGCCGCTGGTACTCCAATTGCTACTATAGCAGATTTATCAGACTGTTGGGTTAAAGTATATATTCCTTCCACTGAGCTTGGTAAAATAAAAATTGGAACAAAAGCCAGCCTTTCTATTGATTCCCTTCCCAGTCGAACTTTTACCGGTTATGTACGTGAAATAAGCGACAATGCAGAATACACCCCCAGACAGAGTATAACAAAAAATGAGCGAGCCAACATGGTCTTCGGGGTGAAAGTTTATATGGACAATGTTGAAAAAATAATGAAACCCGGCATGCCTATGGATGTGATTTTTGATGAATAAAGATGATATAGTTATAGAAACTAAAAATCTTACTTGCAGATTTGGCAATATTACTGCCGTTGACAATCTTAGTCTTCAAATTCCTCGTGGTTCCATTTACGGATTTATTGGCTCCAATGGTTCAGGAAAATCAACAACTATTCGCATGCTATGCGGGCTCTTACGCCCTACAGAGGGGCAAGCTGTAGTTCTTGGCTATAACACAGCCTTAGAACCGGAAAATGTCAAAAAACATATTGGTTATATGTCACAAAAATTTAGTCTTTACCATGACCTCACCTCTATGGAGAATTTGTCATTTTATGCCGGGCTTTACGGATTAACAGGAGCTGCTAAAATCAGACGCATTGAAGAGATAATAGACCTTATGCAATTATCGGAGAAACGAACCAGCCTAGCCGGAGACCTTTCAGGTGGCACAAAGCAACGGTTGGCTCTTGGCTGTGCTATTTTGCATAATCCGGAAATTCTTATTTTGGATGAACCTACTTCTGCTGTTGACCCTACTTCCCGTCGCATGTTCTGGAACCTGCTGCCTAAGCTCGCACAAGAAAACACTACTATCCTCGTAACTACTCACTTTATGGATGAAGCTGAACATTGTGACATAATTGGTTTCCTGAAAAATGGTTGTATGATTGCCGAAGGTTCTCCTAAGAAACTTAAGGATGAGCTGCCAATTAAAACCATTATTATGGAATATGAAACTCCTCTAGCGGCTTTACAAGATTTAAATACCTCAGGGATTAATTATCTGGATGCCTACGTTTTTGGGCAAAAATTGCATGTGCTTTTACCAAAATCAGAATCTCCCGGTATTTTAAAAAACTATATGCCTGCAGATTTGACTATGGAAGATATTTTTGTTTATTATGATAAACAGCAAAGTGGAAAGGATAAAAGCAAATGACACGTTTGAAGGCAATACTTATCAAGGAATTCATTCAAATGAAACGAGATTCTGTAATCCTTGGCATTATGCTTCTTCTGCCTATTGTGCAACTCCTACTCTTTGGTTTTGCTATACATACTGACATCAAGCATCAAAACACTGTGGTTTTTGATCAATCACTTACCCAGGAAAGCCGTGAGCTCATTTCCAGTTTTTCTGCCAGTGAATATTTTGACATTACCTATGTCGCTCAAAGTTTTGCTCAAGTTAACAAACTGGTTGATAGTGGCAAAGCTAAGGTAGGAATAATTATCCCCCCTGATTTAACAGCTAACCTTAAGCATCAAAAACCAACCCCAATTCAAGTTATTGTTGACGCTTCTGATTCCACTTCTGCATCCTCGGCAATTTCAGCAGCAGTAAGCATCGGCCAGCTTAAATCCAAAGAAATATTTTTGCAGCGTCATGCTATTGCTGAAAACACTTTGAATTTATATGACATGCGTATCCGTGCCTGGTATAATTCTGACTTTGTAACTGCCTATTATATGCTACCCGGTATATTAGGAATTATTTTAACCATGACCATGGTTATGATAACATCAATGGCCATCGTTCGAGAAAGAGAAAGAGGCACTTTAGAACAGCTCCTTGTTACCCCATTAAAACCTTGGGAACTGCTGCTTGGGAAAATTATTCCGTATATTTTAGTAGGTTATGTGCAAACAACAGTGGCAATATTAATTGGTCTGTCAGTTTTCTCCTTACCTATGCGAGGAAGCTTTTTTCTGTTATACGCACTTACAACTTTTTTCATTATTGCTTCACTTACCTTAGGTCTTGTTATATCTAATATATCTCGCACACAGATGCAAGCTATGCAGATGTCGTTTTTCATTTTTATGCCCAGCGTCCTTCTCTCCGGATTTATTTTTCCGCGCGAAGCTATGCCTAAATTTTTTTACTTAGTAAGCAGCCTGCTGCCTATGACCTACTATATGGAAATAATTCGTGGAATTGTTTTGCGCGGAAATAATCTTGCTACCCTTTGGGGACAAGTTCTAGCACTAATTATTTTTATACTGGTAACTTTTGCTATTGCTATAAAAAAGTTTTCCAGAACCATGAATTAAAAAAGCCGTTTCCTCAAATAGCAGGAAACGGCTTTTGACACTCATTAACTTAATTATTCTTCTTGTTTTTTCATAATAGTAGCTCTGGCAAACAAAACTACGCAAACAACAGCAAATACAATGCCCGCAGGGTAAGTAATAGTAGTAGACAATTTAAATCCCTCATCAGCCTGTAAAATATAGGTAGATGTTACTACCGACATAAAAGTTGCCGGTATCGCAGCGACTAAATATTTACTGGTTCCAGGGAATTTTCTAAACAGATAAACAGCACCTGACCAAAGGACAATCATAGCTAAAGTCTGATTGGTCCAAGAAAAATATCTCCAAATAATATCAAACTTAATTTGTGAAAGAAAGGCACCAACAAGAAGTAATGGCACAGCAACTGCCAAACGTTTATGAGTATTTTTTTGGTCAATTTTAAACCAGTCAGCAATAGTAAGACGTGCAGAACGAAATGCCGTATCTCCGGAAGTAATAGGGCAAGCAATAACGCCCAACATAGCCAAGGCAGAACCAATACCTGTACCCATATAGCCAAGACATATATCATAAACCGCACCGCCGGGGCCACCGGTTTTCAAAGCTGCAGCCAATCCTGCGCTGCCATCATAGAAAGTACAGCCTGCTGCTGCCCAAATTAATGCGATTATGCCTTCTGCCACCATTGCACCATAAAATACAGGCCGTCCATGACGCTCATTTGTAAGACAGCGTGCCATAAGTGGAGACTGGGTAGAATGAAAGCCGGAAATAGCTCCGCAAGCAACAGTAATAAACATTAATGGCCAAATAGGAAGTGGTGGTACTGCTGGGTGCATATTCGTTAGAACCATATTTGGCATAATATGCCCCCCAACTCCACTTAACATACCCAGAGCAATCCCAACAGCCATAACGATTAGACATATACCAAACAACGGGTATATACGACCAATAATTTTATCAATCGGCAGAATAGTAGCCAAAAAGTAATAAACTAGAACTATAACCAACCAAGGCATAACTGCCCAACCTGTAAGTTTTGCCAGCAACATCGCTGGTCCGGTGGCAAATACCGTACCTACAAGTACAAGCAAAATAACTGAAAAGACACGCATAATCATCAACATTTTGGGGCCTAAATAAATTCCTATGATTTCTGAAATAGACTTGCCATCTTCTCTCAAAGATATCATCCCGGAAAGATAGTCATGAACACCCCCGGCAAAAATAGTACCAAAAACAATCCAAAGATAAACACTCGGCCCCCATAACGCCCCGGCAATTGCACCAAAAATAGGGCCAAGGCCGGCAATATTCAAAAGCTGAATCATGAAAATTTTCCACGTTGGCATTGGAATATAATCTACCCCATCCTCAAACTTAAATGCCGGTGTTTCAGCGTCCGTTGGCCCAAACATCTTGTCAACAATCTTACCATAAATAAGATAACCCAGAATAAGTGCCAGTAATGCAATTAAAAATGTAGACATTTTGCATAACACCTCCATATTTTTAGCGCTTTATGCGCAATTGCCCTTAGCCATATAATCTTTTGAATTTTCTGAGCATTTCTCTTCTCGTAAAAATAGTATTGCTTTTTTACAGTTATGTCAAGAAAATATCATATAGTTTACACTAAACATTAAAACAAATCTTTTTAGCACAACATAATAACACAATAAAAGCCTTGCAACTTAAATTGCAAGGCTTTTATTGTGTTATTTATTTAGAATTTGTAACCTAATGTTATTTGAGCATAGTCTCCATGCAAACGATTA
Source organism: Lachnospiraceae bacterium (assembly GCA_034933685.1). GTDB lineage: Bacteria > Bacillota > Clostridia > Lachnospirales > Anaerotignaceae > UBA8514. The sequence continues at coordinate 48,083 of JAYFNB010000034.1, forward strand.
CTCTGATGTACATCATGAAGCCATTTAGCTATAACAGAGACCTTTCCTTTTCCAGCTGGCGGAGTCCAAAGAATAGCAGGTCCTACCCCTAAGGATCCACCTCGGAAACCTCCAAGCTTTGCGCCTCTTCCACTATCATCGGATACCTGTCTATAGTAGTAACTATGTATTCCTGCGGCAAAATTTTTCGTAAAATATTTGTTCATAGCCAAATCGACGTGGAATTCACTTCCTGATTTATAATCAGTTTCTGTATTCTTTGTATTAAACATAATACCTGGTGTAAGTGTGATCTCCGTTTTTCTCTTCAAATTAAGCCAACTTATAGCAACTGATGTATCAAATGCCCAGTAGTTACGACCTGTATTGGAAAGATTCCCGGTACTATAAGCCCCGGTTGGAACAAAAATAGATTCCGTAAGCTTATAACGAACTTTCCCTTTACCATAATACAGAGCTGCAGACACAATTGAATCTCCAATATTAGTATCAGTGTCCGAAACACTAATTGTATTAACTTTTGCATTTAAATCAGTATGTCCTATAGGAACAAGACCACCAACTTGCAATTTTCCGCCAAGCACAGGTTTATTAAAAGTATAAAACCCACCGACATAATTATAAAAAGCATTGGCGTGCAAATCTAAATTAACTTTTCCCCTTAAGACTGCTTTTTGTGCTTTACCACTATAAAATAACATTTCATTAACAAACATAAAACCAGGCGTCGGTGCTACGGAGGTAGCAAAGGTAGTTGCAGAACCCGGAAAGTAATAGCTTGATGCTCCTTCAGTAGCAAATGCAATATTTGGTTGGATAATCCAGCAACACATAAGTAATTTCCCTGCAAAAATTATTCGTTTCATGTTTTTACCCCTTTTTCATCTAAACTTTGTTCTTCCTCAATAGCCCCATTTTAATGTGAACAAACATGTACATTTACCATAATTAAAATTACAGAGGCAGCAAAGTAGGCAATATTTTTTTAATTATAGCATATATTCTAACAACACGATAATTCAACTGCAAATATTTAAGCAGTAGTTTGTAAGTATGCCTGTCTCTTTAAATCCAGCAAATACTGATTACAACTAGTCTAACGTTATATTGACACTGCATTTAAATAGTGCTAATATTCAGACATATAGTAAACAAGGGGGGTAAGTATATGTATAATTATTCCAAAAAAGTTTTGTCTTCTTTGTGCCTTTTAAGCATTTTATCCACTTTTTCACTTTTTTCAAATTCAGAAGTATCTGCCTGTAGTCGTGTCCTTTCAGCCAATAATGGACAGGCTGTAATCTCGGCAAGAAACATGGACTGGCCAGAGCGAACAGATTTAGCTTTATGGTTCCTACCACGTGGTATTGAACGCACCGGCTTACAAGAAGGTAATTCCCTAGCATGGACGGCTAAATACAGTAGTATTGTCGCCGCTTCTACTGCCCAAGGAAGGTCTTTTGCTTCTGACGGGATAAATGAAAAGGGGTTGGCTGCAAATTTACTTTGGCTTAACGAAAGTGATTATGGTAAGAGAGATGAGAAACTTCCCGGCGTATCAATAGCTTTGTGGGCACAATACGTTCTTGACAATTATTCTACTGTCGCTGAAGCAGTGCAAGATGCCCGAGAACATAACTACCAGATTGTTGCGGCAACTGTTCCTATGTATATTCCTACACAAGGAACAACAATCACAAGTGCCTCGCTACATTTGGCTTTGGCAGACAAAACCGGTGACTCTGCAATTATTGAGTATATAAATGGCAAACCCGTTATTTACCATGATCGGAATTATACAATTATGACTAATTCACCTACATTCGAAAAACAACAAGAAAATCTTAAACAATATCAAGGATTCGGGGGCAATAAACCGATTCCGGGAACATCGTCGGCTCAAGATAGATTTGTACGTGCTTCTTACTACATGAAAAATTTACCTAAACCAAATAATTTAAAAGAAGCTCTTGCTTATGTTTTTAGTGTGACTAGAAATGCATCTCAGCCTTTCATAGTTTCTGTTGATCCTAAAAACCCCTACACCTCCGCAACAATTTGGCGTTCTGTAGCAGATTTGACTAATGGTTATTATTACTATGAATCCACTATAAGCCCGTATATATTATGGTTAGATTTTAGCCAATTCAACTCAGAAGCCGGCAGCCCTGCATTAAAACTTGATTTAAGCGACAACCAGGACTATAACGGAAATATTTCCAAATTGCTTAAACCGGCAGATCCCGGAGAACTAAAAGCTCCTAAATTTCAATAATCTTGCCAAAATCCTCATCATTGTCTTATAATATGCGCACAAAGAAAGCCTATGACAACCGTAAAACGGTTATCATAGGCTTTAGTGTATTTTTACTTTATCATTTTGTTGACAGCAAATCATTGACAACTGCGCCTGCAATTAATAGACCAACTGTACCCGGAACAAAGGAAATACTTCCCGGAACACTGCGCTTTTCTAAGCAGTGCTTGGCAGAACCTGGTGGACATATACAATTCTTGCTACAATCGCTTTCTGTTTCATATATCTGTGGACAAGGATTTTCTTGAGAATATACTACCTTTAAGCGTTCTATTCCCAGTTTTCTTAGTTCTCTGCGCATTACTTTAGCCAATGGACAAACTGACGTTTCAAATAAATCGGCCACCCGGAATCGGCCCGGATCTAATTTGTTACCAGCCCCCATAGCGCTAATAACCGGAATTCCCTTTTTAAATCCTTGAACTGCCAAATCAATTTTTGCGGTTACTGTATCTAACGCATCTACTATGTAATCATAGTCATCCTTAATCAAATTTTCAGCTTGATCAGGCAAATAGAAAGATGGCAATGCCTCAATTTCGGCTCTTGGATTAATTTCTAACATACGTTGTCGCATAGCATCAACTTTTAGCTGACCGATTGTTTTTATAGTTGCATGCAATTGACGATTGATATTAGTCAAACAAATTGTATCATCGTCCACTAATACAAATTTACCTATCCCCGCACGCACTAGTGCTTCAGCTACATAACTGCCAACACCGCCAATGCCGAAAATAGCAATTTTTGCAGCAGCTAGCTTATTTAATCCTTGTTCTCCTATAATCATCTCTGTACGCGAAAATGCATGCAATATTTATATCCTCCTAGTTTCTACGTAAAACCTGTCGTCAAGGTACTATTTTTTCAAAATGAGTTCCCTGCGCAAAGCTGCCTTTTCCTTAATACTCATCTTGCTATAGCCTGGAGCTAAAGCACTTTCCCAATCCCCATAAACAGCATTGGGTAAAACAATTATTTTTGTTCCAAAATCTTTTTTATGTGCATCAATAAGAGCTTGACGATCTTTTGCGTTTTTACCGAAAGTTCCAATACCCCAATCTCCTGCGCAATCTCCCATATATAATATAACATTATAATTTTTAGCTATTTTATCGAAGCGCGCCTGCTTATCCTGAGTATTTGTGGCTAAAAATAAATGTTTCTCATCTAACATAGGAAATTTTAATTTTTTTAAATTATTCATTGTATTTTTTAACATTGTAGACTCATAGCGATTGGTAACATAGAAAGGTTCAATACCTTTATTTGCTAACCTTTGGAGCAACTCAACTGCTCCAGGCATTGCGGGTGCGTTTTCCAGTGTATCATTGCTGGGTTTCAACTCGTTAATTTCTTTTCCTGACGCAACCCATTCTGCCAACATTCTATTATTGTCGATTACCGTTTCATCCAAATCCAGAATAATAGCTAAAGGCTTATCTCCCGGTTTTGCTTCCTTTAATGCTTTATCAGCAGCCATGTTTACCATATTATAAGCTTGATAATACAACGCTCTATGCTCTGCAGCATATTGCTGATACAAGACCGCCATAATTCTTTGTTCATGATTTCCTGAATCAACACCATTACTTATTTCTGCCGCAAAGGTAGAATTAATAGGCTGAAACGACAAAACAAAAACCATTGCTAATAGAAAAAACTTTTTCCGCATTCCCATTTTAACAACTCCCTTATTATTATATGTAAAATTTATCATAGATAATAAGTTCTGTCAAAATAAAACTAGCGCTGACCAAATTTAATAAAGTTTTTACTCCATTATACAATTCAACTATCTCGTCAAAATCATCCGCTTATTAAATACTTTGTGCATTGAACAATTTACGTTCTTTTAAATATGCCTAAAGGCTTTCCTAATGGCCAAAACTGTCTTCCGAAGAAATTGTTTAGGAAAATTGCACTAGCACCATATAACGACAATAGCGAAACCATAACTTCAGCATATGCCGCCATGAAAAATGCCCAATGCCCTCCAAGACCTAGTGCATCCAAAGCTAATCCCAACAATAGTACATCAATAAATATCATATCAAAGAATAAAAATTTATTTGCTTCCATAGCTGCGATTGTGCCAACACAAGCAAACAAAAAATATCCTAAAAATGCGAAACCTAAAGCTTTGGGGTCTGTACCTGCAGCCAATGCTGCACCAAAACAACCTGCCTTAATCATCCAACTCATCGCTACTCCCGCCCAGAAAAATCCGAAAGCACCAAAAATTGTTGCACCAAAAATATTTTTGTGATAAAAATCGAAATATGCTGCAACTAATTGGGCAAATGAACCCATGAAAAGAGCCCAAGGAATAACCCAAGAAACCCCTTCCACTATACCAAGTTTTTGTGCAGACGCAACCATTGTCACTATGGCTAATCCTAATAGACCTAAAGGCGTAGGATCTGCCACCGCGATTTGAACATTCTGTCCGGAATTGTTTGTACTCATTGACACTTCTCCTTTTAATTGCAAGTATTTTACTAGCAATTAAATCTTAACTTAATAATAATGTATTTGTCAATGCAACTTCCACATATTTTCAGACAATTCAAAAAGTATTTTTTGTGGCAGTATTTCATGAAAACACTACAAGCATTACAGGTAACCACATATATTTAACAATGGTATAGTTGTACAATTCATATTGTTGGTTTTTTCATAGCTTTCCTAATAAGTACAGCCGCAATATTAGCCTCTTTTTCGTCATAGTATTTATTATATTTATCTAAAAAACCATGGTGTGCCGCCAAACTAAAAACTGTAATATTTTTCTTATTTTTAAAGTCGCTAACTACTTCTTGAACATTAAAAGAATCATATTCTGCAAAAAGCAAAAGGACCTGGCAGCACGGCTCAACCTGTAAATAGTCCCTTATACGAGACCCATAACAACATATTATGCCATCTGCTAATGATGTTGCGCTGCATAGCCAAGCAATAGTAGCCCCAACACTAAATCCAAGTACAAAAACTTTTTTATAAAAAAGTTTTAAGTGTTTTATTTGTTCTTCAATTTTTTTATAAACATCAAAACCGACTTCATTAAAAAAATAAGCGTAGGCACTTGAGCTCTCTTCATAAGGGAAGTTCTCTTTGCCAAGCAGTTGAGGACAGAATACATCAAATCCATCATTATGATACTGTATGCATACCTCTTCAATAAATCGATTTATACCATATATCTCGTGCAGGATAATTATTGCAGCTTCATTGCCATTTTTATACTCTTTCATGCAAGACTCCAGCTCCTTCTGATAATTCATTATTTATAATACCGGCTATTTAATAGTCTTTTATAAGACCGCTGCTCCATGTTATTATTTTATCAGAATATAAGCTTAAGGCTTCATCATCAATTTTTCTTATGCGTTCTCGCTCTATACAGATTTCAAGTATTTCTTTATCAATTCCTTTTAGCTTACTTACTAGTTCAGATTTACTGCTTACATATTGTTTTTTTCATAAAAATATTTGGCCTGTAAAACGAAAAAAGCTGACTTGTAAAGTGCCGCTAAAATTTCCCTACTGTCTTCATAAATAAAATTATGACAACCAGCATGGTATAAATTACATGCACCTATTTTTATAGCACATTTAATATCTTGTTCACCAATAAGAGGTAGCAAATAATCTATATTGCCATAAATAGGTTTTGTATCATAATAAAATTGAAACAGATCTGCTTTTTCCCACCCCATTATTTCTCTTTTCCCGGAAATAAATCCACAAACTTTTTCTTTATAAGGCATCTGCGCAATTATATTTTTATATTTTTTTAAATCTTCTATAGTTAGCGTCATTAAGATAACAACTACATCTATATCACTGCTCGCAGTAGCTTCATTTCGTTGATAGCTGCCCTGCAACCCAATAAATATAACTTGGTCTACAAATTCATTTTTAATTTTTATTGCAAATTCATCTAACCAAGTATCTATTGAAAAAATCATATTCTACCTCCCATAGTATTTATATTTTCAGCATTTCTCTGGCGTATATGTTTAAAAATAGCTTTAATACATCATAGTTAAACGACTTTAATTCCCAGTAATAAGGCCAAATCCACGGCTTGCATTGCATTAACCTTAAGTCCCTTTAGCTCATAATATGTGTCCGAAACCATGAGTCCTTCAATGTCGCAGCTAGATAGATTTATTCCATTTAAGACCGTTTTAAAAAAATCTACCCGTTTAAGATTTGTATTACTAAATAAAACACTGCGAAACTTTGCTTCAGCTAAACAAGCTTCCGGCAATTCACACTTAGTTATTTTTGCAGCCTCCCATAATGAATTAATAAAATTTCCATAATGAAACTTGGATTCTGCTAATTCAAAATTTTTGAATGTACATGACTTAAAGTTGCTATTACTTCCCTTACTACCAACTATTTTAGAAGCTTTCCAATATCCTGCGGTGAAGTTACACCCAGATAAGTCACACTCCTCAAAGACACTATTATAAAAAGCTGCTTTTTCAAATAAGCAGTTGATGAGCCTGCATTTACGAAATATAACATTTTCAAATTTTATCTGGCTCATATCAAAGTTTTCCCTATCTTCTTTTTCAAATATACCATTAAATACGCGGTCATCTTCACCTCTAGCTTTCATGATAACTTCTTCCAGCATAACAAAAACCTCCTTTGCGTGTAGTTTTATTATACTACACGCAAAGGAGGTTTTGCCTGACAACCCTATATTATCTAATAAACGATGCCTGTTTTTCAGCTTTATTTTTCCCTAACCAACTTTTTTATATACTTTACTTTGGGTTGCTCTTATTTAAATATTTTTTTAGCCACTGCCTGAAAAAATCTAACTGTTCCGGTGTATGAAAATAATGCTCCCCATGCTCCATTATTTCCATGCCGCAGTTAAATTTTTTGGAAAAAGCAGATAAAACATCAATTTCACATATATTATCATCTTTTCCGTAAAGGATGTTAGTAGGACTATTCCACTGCTCAATGGGATTTTCTTGTACGTAACAATAATAATCCCAATATAATTTGTTTCCTGTTGGCGTTGCTACTTCTTGCTCCGACTTTAATTGCTCACAACTTACATGAAACCATTTCATCATATTATCAATAATACGGCTCATATCCACCACAGGTGACAAAAACAAACTTTGTTTTAACTGCACATCCTTATAAGCAAGCAAGCTGAAATATGCCCCTATGCTGCAAGCAAACAAACTAATCTCATTTGAGTTTTTTTGGGCAGCCTCCATTATTTTGCCAAGTTCTTGGACACAATTTTGCACCTTACACAACTCAGGGGCTGCTTTTCTATCACCATGTTCCGGCAAATCAAAACTCAGAACCTGATATCCCTCTAATATTGCTTCCTCAGCTAATATTTCAATTGGTATGTCGCTTTTACTTGACATATTTCCATGCACGGCAACAATTATTTTATTACTTTTTTTGCCCCAAATTATAGCTGGTATATTTTCAATTAATAAATTTTGTTTAAACATTAATAATACATCCTTCTATTTCTAACATTAGCAGCCTAAACTTATTTTACAACATTTACCTAAACCATAAAAGCACAAAAATAGAATTTAAATTATTACCTCTATTTTTGTGCTTTAGAAACTAAACGTAATCATCTTTCTACTCTAACCGGTATATAAATCAAACACCTAACGGGTTTTCCTCTAGCGTCAATAGCCGGATTAAAACGCCAATTTATACAATGATCTATGGCAGCACCATCAAGAACATGATTACCACAAGAACCTGCTATAGAAGTATATTCGGGTTTTCCATCTACCCCAACCAGCACACACACCAATACAGTTCCACTGCTGCCATCACCACCGGAAGGATATGGGACAGGCGAACCGCTTAATAGTTTAGGTGACACTGCCGGTGCGTTAACAATTGCGGCTTTAAGTTTATTTTTTATTGCATTTGCCGTATTCGGTATTTTAATTTCCTCGGTATTTACAACAACTTGTTTAAACTGTTCTTCACTGCATAAGATCATTTCAAAATTTGCATCATACTCTTGTTTTACTAAGCTAGTCCCTTGCTTTGCCTGCATGAGGTCTACATTTTCAATATAATCCATTGTTTCAAAAACTTCACTATTTGATGAATCATAACAATAAGTAGCCGTAGTGCTAACAACGAAAAATACCATTAAATGTATAAATAATGAGCAGACAATAGCGTACCAATTCCTTTTGTCTGTGCCTAGCATATTCTAATACCTCGTTTCAGCAGCTAATGCTACTCTTTTCACCCCAGCTTGTTTTAAGCTTTCGATAACATCCGAAAAATCATTATATGTGCTTTTCATATCTGTACGAACAAGTATTAAAACATTTGGATTCGCAGACAAAGCAGCCTTTGCACATTTTCCTACGATTGCTCTTTCTATCTTTTCTCCACCAACAAATATCCCACCTTGTTCATCAATAGAAATAACCAAACTTGTTTCACTAATAAGCTTAGTATCATGCATACTACTAAGGTTAACTGGCACTGTACTCATATTAGTCATGTTCATGGTGCTTAGCATAAAGAAAACAAGCAGGAAAAACATAATATCAATCATGGGTATAACGATTATTTCAGGTGAGTTTTTTATTTGATTATTAAATCGCATTTTTATCACCGCATTTTCTTGCTGTCGCTATTTCACTAACATTGGTATTAAAACATTAATTGTTTACGGTTAGTAAATTTAAACAGCACAATTCCAACTTTCTATTAAGAGTTGTAATACGATATTTTAGATAATGGTGCAGCACCAGTGTAATTATAGCTACTATTAAGCCAAATGCAGTAGCAATCAAGGCCTCCCCTATACCAGAAGTAATAGCGAACGGCTGACTTCCACGCAATGAAAAAACATTGAAGGAAGAAATCATACCGAATATTGTTCCTAATAATCCCAAAAGTGGTGCTAACGTAACTATCATGCTCAAAAAATTCAACTTTTTCTCATATGCGAGCATCAAAATGCTAACCTTCGTTTCTAAGGCTTGGATTTTACCAATCTTATCTTGATGCAAATTTAAATAATAGTTTGTAACTTCTTCTACATCTCCCTTAGGCTTATCTGTTAAGTCAAGTGCCGCTTGTATATCTCCCTTAATCAAACACTGATTCAACATATTTGTCTCTTCCTCAGATGTGTTTTTTTCTCTAAAAAATAATATTCTTTCAACAGTTATGGCAATAGCACAAAAAGAACAGAAAACTAATGGGTACATTATTATTCCACCTTTTTGAAAAAGGCTCATCAAATTCTCCATAATTTCACCTCCAGAAAACTTTTACAACAAATTTCACCTGTTTTTACACAAATTCAAAACCATTTCAAAGAGTTCAGCAAACTTCAATGGTTTCTTTAAAAAATCATTAATACCGGATTCTACGCAATAGTGTTTTTCTTCCTGTGTAAGCATTTCTCCAAACCCAATTATAGGAATCATACTAGAAAACGGCCGAGTACTCCGGCGTATTTTTTTTGCCGTTCCCACGCCCTCTATTCCGTTTAAACCCAAATTAATTAAAATACAGTCAAATATACCGTCTCCACTATTTTCGAAAAGCTCCAAAGCCTTTGACTCATTGTCTGCTAGATAAACTTTAGCCCCTTTTTGCTCCAATAACTTACGGGCAACTAAAATGGATAATGGCTCTTTTTCAACAAACAAAATCTTCATACCTACAATGCTTTTGCTGCTATCCTCCAAAACATCAGTAGTCTCGTTTTTATTTTTAGTTAATAAAAGTACTAAGTCAACAATAACAGTTGTACCCATGCCCACTTCACTTTTAACAAAAATAGTTCCTCCTAGTTCATCAACAATTCCTTTAGCAATAGCCATACCAAGGCCTGAGCTCTCACTTTTGCACTTACCATCAACACTGCAATAAAAAGGGGTAAATATATTATTCAAAAGTTCTGGTTTAATCCCTGGCCCATTATCTTTTACCACAAACCTATAAACACCTTTTTCATTGCTTTCGGATGGTAATTCATAAAGTTTTAAGGTTATATTCCCACCCTTAGCCGTGTACCTAAAAGCATTGTCCAAAATATTTGCCAAAATACGACTAATAGCTTTTATATCACTAAAACAATTATCATGAAAAATTTGCTGCTCTATTACAAAATTCTGCTTATTTAGCATATAGCAATGTTTGAATTTGCTTTTAAGCTTATAGACCACGTCAGTAAGTAAAAACTTACTATTAACAATCTGCATCTTCTTACTTTCTAGATTACTTATATCCATAATATCGTTTACAATTTCCGTTAATTGTGTAACGTACATCCTTGCTTCCTCTAACTGTCCCTTAACTATTTCATTTTCACTTTTATCAATAGCAGTTTTAATACATGCTGTTATATTCTTAAAAGGCATCCTCATTTCATGACTTATAGAAGATAAATAATCAGTCTTAATAACATTTATATTTGTCGCTGCCAAAAGCGCCTCTACAAGGAGTTTTTGTTGTTCTACAACATTAGTTATATCTACCTCAGTCCACAGTACCATGCCATAAATTTTATCAAAATTAGCATAACGAAGTTTCTTCTTTTTTATCTCGTTATTTACTCCTATAACTTCTACAGAAAATTCATAAATATCGCATTCTTTCAATTTACTGCGGACATTACTTATGAGCATTTTTTCCATAATATTTTTACGTTCTTCCGCAATAATAAATGTTTTTACATATTCTGCAGCTACTTCGTCATAACTAAACTCCCTACCTATAATCCTGCTAAATCGGGGATCCTTTTGGGCATATAGTTTAGTTTTTTCAGTTGAAAGGTTAATATAGGCAATCATATCATAGTCATAATGGACAGCTGTATTAATAATTTCCTGCATCATTTTTGTCTCATTAATATCATATGTATATAAAAATCCTGTCAAATCACCGCTTTGAGGATCCTTCATAAGTTGGATTGTAGAACGAGCCCACATTATATATTTACCATTTCTTGAATAACGTCGATAATCAATTGATTTAATCGTAATACCTGAATCATAAGACTTACACAAATTATCTGGTTTTAACATATCAGCGAATTCACATCTCTTAGAAAGATCAACAACCGTTGGTAAAACTCTTTCTGTAAATTCAGTTACCGGCTGCCCCGGTACAATAGTGGGTACGGGAAAACCATGGGGGTCATGATCTACAACAGTTCCCTTGGTAACATTAAATACCAAATATGCCATAAAATCTAAGTCCACGCGACAGCGTCTTTGAAGTTCTTTTTTATAGCGTTCATCTGCTAACTCGCGAGCACGTTTTTCCTCTGTAGTATCGGTCATATAGGTAATGTAGGCGGGACGCCCCAGCCATTTCATCATGCAGACACGAACCTGTACCGTTTTATTTATGAAGGGAATATAAACTTCTGCCTTGTTATTATCCGTATGTGTTATAAAAAGTTTGCAAAATTTACAGGGATGGGTCCTGTTGCAAAAAAACTCATAGCACTTCTTCCCTGTATAAATTTTACTAGCGCAATTCATTAACTGCATAGCTGCTCTATTTGTGTAAAACAAATTATAATTTACAGCATCGACCACATAAATCGCAGTAATGGTACCGTCTAAAAGATTCCCCTGCAAACAGAACCTGTTCTCTGAATTTATCAAAATTTCTCTATTTACCAATATATTCTTGATGCGCGTCAAAATTACTTCAGGAGTAAAAGGTTTACAAATATAATCATCTGCACCTATGCCCAGGGCCGTAATTTCATCTGACTCTTCTCCTACAGACGTGACAACTATAACACTAATGTTTCTATAAGCATCTTCCGCTCGCACAATCTGCAAAAATTCTAGTCCGCTCATTTGTGGTAATAATAGTTCAAGTAAAACGATTCTAATCTCGTTATCCTTCTCTAATATTTCTAGTCCCTGAATTGCATTTTCTGCTTCCACTACATCATATTCTTTTGTTAACACAGTTGTAAGAAGCTCTCTTCTCTCCCTAACATTATCCACTATGAGTATTTTTCTTCTCATCATTACACCCCCAACAATGCTCTCCCCTACAGATAAAAATATAACTAAAAAAAGGCCGCCGTAATAGTTACGACAGCTTATTTACAACTTGTTTTTACTACCCAGATGCCAATTTCATATAACAATAACATCGGAAGTGCCATAAGCACTTGCGATAAAACATCAGGTGGAGTTAACAAAGCCGCCACTATAAATATACCTAACACAACATACTTCCTAATAGCAGTCAATTGTGCCACTGTAACAATACCCAAACGGCAAAGAACATAGATAATAACAGGCATCTCAAAAACAAGTCCAAAAGAAAGAACAAAACTAAAAAGAAAATCCACATATTGACTTATAGATAGCATTGGTGTTGCTAAATTCTCTCCTACATACACAAAGAAAGTAATAGCCGACAAAAATACAATGCCATATCCGAAGCTTACACCAATTAAAAATAAAATAACAGAGCTAATGGTAAACAAGAAAACAGATTTTCTCTCGTTTTCATAAAAAGCTGGTTTAATAAAATTCCATGCATGCCAGAAAATAACAGGCATAGAAAATATCACAGCAGCTATAAAGGCCACTTTTAACTGTGCAGTTAAAGCCTCTGAAAGCCCTAGATATATAAACTGTATGCCGCACTCTTTAATTGGTTTAGCAAGTGCCTGCATCAATGGATCAGTAAAAAAAGTCACTATCACAAAAAAGTTTACAGCTACCATCAATATACACCATAGAAAACGAACTCTTAATTCTCTAATATGTTCTGATAATGGCGACTGATAAACTTCAACTTTGTTAAAGGCATCTTCATTATTTTCTAATAGGCTCTCCGACACTACCATCACCGCCCTTATCGCAGGAACCACTCACTTCTTGTTTTAATTCTTCCTTATTGCTAGTGCCGCTCTTGCCATCAGGATTATTTATTTCTTGTTTAAATTCTCTAATGCTTGTTCCTAGAGCTTTTCCTACCCCAGTTAATTTACTGGAACCAAAAACAACCAAAGCAATCATAAGAATTAATAAAATTTCTGTTGCTCCTAACCTCACAATAATTCACACCTTTCGCACCGTAATATATGTTATTTAGTATAAATTGCAATAATATAAGTTTCCGTTTTCAGTTAATACTGTAGACCATTTTCTAATTCTAATTACTCTTTTATTATGGTCTTAACATCTGTAGCATGATGCAATACTTCCTGCTGTACCCTTTCAAATTCGGCATTTAAGCCCTTTATATCCCGTCCTGCTTCTTTTATTTCCTCAGCGGCAATTTCTTCTTCAAAAGATTTTGTAAGTTCTTTCGTAGCAGAGCGAATCTTTTTAACACATTTTGCCAATGTCCGCGCCACCTTAGGCAAATCCTCAGGACCTACAACCAAGAACCCTATTATCAATACTACTATAATCTCACCCATGCCTATGCCCAATTTGCTCCCACCTTTACAGGTACACTTAATTTTTTTATAACTTTGTGCAAGACCACATGGCTATATATAATCATATCATCATGTGGCCTAATACACAAAATTCAATTAAGTGACTATTAGGAAAATTCTATTTTACAATATTTCTTCTCCGTCATCGTCCAACATAACATCACTATTGCCAACCCTTTTTTTACCTGGCCACAGATCCATAAACCAATTATGAAATAGCATCACGCAAATAAAAAGAATGCCTGGCGCCATGGGGAATTGTTGTGGATGAGAATACGCAGCCTGGGTACCTAACAAGCTCGGGCTGAATTTATAGTACAACCAATGAAATACCATAGTGCTAACAACAATAATAAGCATACGCAAAGCAATGTTAACGGGAGCACTATATTTTTTAGGACCGTTATCAAAATAGAAATTTAAAATCATGGCAGGAATAAGCATCATTATGGCTAATTCACCACTATGTTGATATCTCCAGTCAGGAGCAAGTATTCTCTTGGCACCATCAATAGCCGGTCCCCAAGCAAGCTCTTGCACAAAATTAAATGTAACGAATAAAAGAACTGCAAACAAAAATACACCGATGAAACCGACTACACCGCGCAATATTTTGTTTTTGATCAAAATATACGGATAGCGATCAAAAGTTACCTCCAACATCCAAATAGAAACTGTACCGCACATTACCCAGCCCACATTGAAGTTACCACTTAAAGTATGAGCGAATTTATCCCACCAAGGATAAGCGGCTGCATATTCTTGCCAAGGCCAGAATAATACATGGTAATGTGGATGCATCAAGCATAAAAAAGCCAAAATGCTTAGCAATGCTGTTACACAAAATATGGTAATCCCTCTTTCAGGCTGCTTTAAATTATGCCAAGGATGATTTGCAAAGCAAACGGTTACAATAGGACTAAGCCAAGAAGCAATAGCTGCGAACATCAAAATAGCTAAAGAAGAATACTCTCTGGCGAAAAATTCTGTCATCCCTTTTCCCATAAGCTTATTAACGCTGAGATATGGAATAGAATAAATACCTAGAAAATTGTAGAAGAAACCCCAGATAACCGCTCCAACAATAGCAAAATTGACGAACATCAAAACAGCACCTGTGATTGCAGGATGCGTATTTTCACGCCATTTTAGACTAAACGGCCAAAAATTAAAAACATATGCCTGCCAGATAGCAACAATCAATATCCAGCGAATATACATATAACCATATTGTGGCGTATACCATTTTAAAACACCTCTTGGGTCCATAAATATCCACCACAGAATATAAAATATTAGAGACGAAAACAATACACCAATAATTCCACGCAACGGTTGCGCAATTCTATTTTCCATGATACGACTTTCAAGCCACATTTCATTTTTTAGGCTGATCATATATATTTACACCTCCATTTTATCAACCAAATACAATTTGATCACCATTACCTAAGAACAATTTCTTCTTACTTCTAAAACGTGCCGTACCTTGAACAACCGGTAATCCTGCCAAAATCATTTTTTCAGCAGTTAAATAACCGGTACAGTGGTTGCAGGCAAGCACTTCAACCCCGTAAGAAGGCAAAGCTTGAATCAAATCATCATACTGCGGATCCCAATCTTCAAACGGCGAAATATGCAATCCGCCCTGGATTCCATAAATTTTGTCGCCCCCTTTTACTCTATGTTTTATTTCCTCTAAGAAAGAAATAATACCCATATGACAGCAACCTGTTACTGCTACCAAGCCCTTATCCTTGACATTAAACACTAATCCTTGCTCACCTAAAACACGGCAAATAATAGCAGAATCGAAACTTATAGTAGCACATCCTGGGAATAAGGGGTGTACCTTCCCTGACTCTCTTACTTCTATTGGGCCTGTATGTGGATAATCATTTTTAAGGTGAGCAACGGGGAAACTTGCTCCCTTTAACAAATCAAATCCTTCTTTATAGAACCCTTTAGGTACAATAATAGGAATATCTGGGCAATTCTTTAGCACTGACTCTATTCCAAAAAAATGGTCAAAATGTTCATGGCTTAAAACAAGAACATCAATTTCTTTGTTTTTGAGCATCTTATCTACGCCTTCACGCTTAAAACATTCATCCATCCATTCAGGATTCCAACCACAATCCAATAGAATTTTCTTTTTGCTGCCATCAAGCAGCTCCAAATCAATAAGAGCGCTATAACCTCCTGCATTATTGCCATTATAGCCGTCCTTGACGCCTGTGTTGGACCAAGGAATTATGTATTGGTTAACTAAAAGTCCCCCTGCATCTTTCATATCCTGTACAACACGTGCATTATTAAACCAACTTGTTTCTGAAACAACGGTACATTTTACGCTCTTGCACATACCAATGTCAAAATCACCTACAGGAGACGGCGGTATAAATACATCTTTTAGCACGGTAGAAGAAGCTCCGGCCATTGCCAAATACCCAGTAGTCCCACCTAATGCTAATCCTTTCAAAAAACCTCTTCTTGAAACACCCATTGTTGACCTCTCCTTTCTTTACTAAGCAGCAGTTCGTGAGAACATAAGTGCCGATATAATTTTGATAGTAATATAAAATAAGCTTGCTCCCAAAACCACCCCAGCAAAAAATCCTGGCCAATTAATATCAAAAATTGATTTTTTTGCTTCTAAAGCCTTATTCTCATCCATAACCTTCCCTCCTTACATTACGTATTTAAGTTAATAAAGGCAACCTATAATCCTTTATTTACTGACTAATCATCCACGCTACCGGATAACTAGTCAGCAAATAAAGTTGTGTAGTTTGCTAAGCCATTTTTAATCCTGTAATTACATTGCTAAGATTGAAAAGTCTTTAAGCTTTTTTTATGTACGTGAAGCCCAGCAGCTCTATATTCTTTTAGTTTGTATATAGCTTTATACTTTTCTCTAAATATATTTTTGACAACAACTTTTTCCACTTCATCAGATGCTTTCTCGTTTAAAACTCCGTTACCACAATCAAAAACTACCATGCCGACTTCTTTCGTAATAATTTGCTTAAGAGAATGCACTGACAATATTCCAAGCATTTTTTCCAATAAAAATTCATAAAAGGGCTTACATAACTCAACGCCCGGAATATTACGATCTATTTCATTTTTACCAATAATTTCTCTGGAAATGCCATCCTCACCAATTACCAGAACACCATTAACTGCGTATTTTACAAGCCTGCTCGCAGTCGCAATGATCATCGATGTCAATACGTTATCCCTTATTTCAAATTCAATATTTCCAATACAAAAAAGTTCTGGAGATAGGTTTTTTCTTTGCAAAAGTTTAGGTATCCCCTTACTGCGGCTAACAAAATGCTTATCAGTATGCTCGTGTTCACATTGAGAACTTCCACAGCACGGGCACAACTCATGTTCTTCAG
This sequence comes from Lachnospiraceae bacterium, assembly GCA_034933685.1. GTDB lineage: Bacteria > Bacillota > Clostridia > Lachnospirales > Anaerotignaceae > UBA8514. The sequence continues at coordinate 65,286 of JAYFNB010000034.1, forward strand.
CTATTTCAACATTCGTTTGTTCAAATAAGTCTCCCATCCTCACAAATTGTTCCGCACAAGAATAAGTTTCAAAAACTTCATCCTCAAAATCCGGATAGTACTTTAAATAAAAATTACTATATTCCCCCAAGCTAGTCTCATCCACTTTTATTAGCTTTAACTCATACACGCCTTTTGTTCCCTTAAGCCAAAAATACCATGCCGTATCTTCACCATCAATACGACTCAAATAATCTAAATTGGACAAGTGTTTAGCATCATGTAAAAGCCAAATACATTTATTCAGGATATAATCAATCTTGCTCAAAATCCCAAGCCCCCTTTTATTGCATAAATTTCTCTGGCTAGCGTTATTTTGTCTTTCCCTTGAGTTTGAATACCCAATTGATCAGCTGCCTGGAGCATCATATCGTTAGAAACCTCTGATAATAATGGATAGCAAGACTCAAAGGAATCAAAATATCCTTTCTTTTCTTCCTCCGCTAATCCAGCTGTTTCTACAAATGCTTCACCCATTTTAAAAACGTATGCCGGAAATCCTTTAGTAAAAAAATCTCTGCGTTTCATCTTTCTACACCCTTTCCCAGCCTTGATCTCTAGCGCCAGTATAACAAAGAGGACATTGAAAGCAAGCAAATTTTCATTATATTTCCCACTATAATACTGGGCATATTTTATAAAATTTCACAAATTTATAGCTGTATTTTTAAACTCATCATTTTGTATCACCGCTATTTATATATAAAATAAAAGAGTTCTTTTATAAATAAACTGAATTTTAGCAAAATTGGCTAAAATTCAGTCATTTATCTCATTTTTTTGTGCTACTTACCTAAAAAATCATTTGAACCAACTGCATAAATAAATAATTAATTAGAAATATCGTTATTCCCACTAAAAAAATAGGATTATTTTTATCACTAAATTGAATTTTACTAAAATTGAGTAAAATTCAATTGTCTATAATGTTATTTTATGGTATGTTTATGTTGTGATAATTTTGGTTATAATCATAAACGGTTACCCAAATTTGAAGAAGGAAGGATAGCTTACATGAGGATTTCAACAAAAGGTCGTTACGCACTACGGATAATGATATATCTAGCCGAGCATTACACCTTTGGCTACCTAGCCGTAAAAGATATTGCTGAAGAAGAAGCCTTATCTCCTAAATATGTTGAGCAAATCATGGGCAAATTGACAAAAGCTGGTCTGGTAAATGCTATAAGAGGCGCTCACGGAGGCTATAGGTTAACTGATAGTCCTTCGCATTATAGTGTTTGCCAAATTGTAAAAGCCACTGAAAGTTCTACGGATTTTGCTCCCTGTACAAATGTAGATGGAAGCCCATGCCCACGGCACACCAAATGTATTTCTTCTGATGTTTGGCAGCTTGTTCAATCCACGGTGGAAGAAATGCTAGATAACCTTACCCTCATAGATATCCTTCGTATGCAAGAAAATAAACTAGGCACGCCCAGCCTTTATCTTACCTACCTATCACATTTTAAGAAAAACTAAAAACAGCTAATAGCAACCGCTAATAAAGGGTAACCATACAGGTTTTTTACCTGCATGGTTACCCTTTTTAGATTGCTGAAACATATAAGATTTTTATATTATTGCTAATGTCCTTTTAATGACTAAAATAATATTTTTGTCAGTCCGTTCATTTTAGTCATAATGCAATTCAGTGCATAATTTTAACCGTTCAGTTGAAAAATATTTTTCCCTATGGTATTTGCTATTAAAATTATAGAAGAAGAATTATTTTAATATACTCATCTTGAAAAGGAAGTGTTATTATGGAAAAAAATGCAATGGCGTCAAGTACCGGAAAAATGAAAGAACCTTCAAAGGACGATGAATCACTATTCAAAAAATATGGTTTGGTAATTGCCTTAGCCGTTATGGCAATTATAATGTTACTGCCAACACCGTCTGGTCTATCTGTTGCCGGTCAACGTATTATTGGTGTTTTAGTATTTGCGGTTATAACCTGGATTACTGAAGCCGTAACCTATCCCGTTAGTGCAACTATCATTGCCTCCTTAATGTTACTTTCATTAGGTACTGCTCCTGCTCTCGACAAATCCTCAGGGGCTATAGGATTTGCTAAAGCAGTATCAATGACATTTTCAGGACTTAGTTCCAGTGGTACAATTCTTGTAGGTGCTGCTCTTTTTTTAGCAGCCGCTATGATGCAAACAAATCTGGATAAGCGTATTGCTTTAGGCATCTTATCTAAGGTAGGTTCTAAAACAAATCGCATAGTTACCGGTATGATTTTTGTTGGATTTGTTTTAGCTTTTTTTGTTCCAAGTACTACTGCTCGTGTAGGCTGCATAGTTCCTATAGTTTTGGGTATAATTTCTGCCTTTGGCATGAAAAATAACAGTCGTTTTGCAGCTCTTTTAATGATTGCAACCATACATGCTGCAAGCATTTGGAACATAGGAATTAAAACAGCTGCTGCTCAAAATATGGTAGCTATAGGTTTTATTGAAAAACAACTAAATGGTACCATAACATGGATTCACTGGTTTATTGCCGCTGCCCCCTACGCATTCATTATGTCTATATGTCTTTACTTTGTGTGCATGAAAATGTTGCCCCCGGAGACCAAAGAAGTCGCTGGTGGCGATGCTGCAGTCAAAAAAGCCATTGAAGAACTTGGGCCTATGAAAGTTTCCGAGAAAAAACTACTTATTATTGCCATTACTTTACTGTTTTTCTGGGTAACGGAAAAAGTCTTGCACCCTATTGATACTACGACTTCAACTGTTATTGCCGTTACTATTATGTTTTTACCTGGTATCGGTATTATGACTTGGAAACAAGCCCAAGAAAAAATCTCTTGGGGCACTCTGGTTCTTTTTGGTATCGGTATTAGTTTAGGTTCTGCGTTGCTTTCTACTAAAGCAGCGGCTTGGCTTGCTAATCAAATCGTTCTTGGCTTTGGTTTGGCATCTCTTTCCGTCTTCGCAGTCTTTGCCATTCTCGCCATGTTTCTGATTGTAATTCACGTGGGCTTTGCCAGTGCTACCGCCGTCGCCTCTTCTATGATTCCTATTATGATAGCTGTTTTAAAAAGCCTAAATATTCAAGGGTTAAATATTATTGATATTACTATGTTATTACAATTTGTTGTCAGCTTCGGGTTTATTCTACCTGTAAACTCTCCTCAAGGCATCCTTGCTTTTGCCACGGACACGTTTACAGCTAAAGATTGTATAAAAGTTGGCTTACCCATTACGTTTATAGGTTATATACTTTTGTTAATATTCGCAAACACTTATTGGAAATTCTTGGGAATATTCTAATATTATCTTTGTAAAAATTTGGAAAAGTTGTTGTCTAGAGAATCTTATCAACTCTAGGCAACAACTTTTTTGAGCTTAATTTTTAATTGCGAATGGAAATATCAAAACTAATTCTTTTCATCTAAATCCCAAAAGTTTTTTTAACTCTTGAAGATGTGTACGTCCGATTGGTATATCTTCCCCCTTAATCCCTCTCATATGAACCATATAAGAACCATGAAACCATGGTATAACTTCTTCCACAAAATCCAAATTTATAATGTACTGCCTATGTACACGCAGGAACGAAGCATCACACAAAATATCCGCAAGTTCTTGCAAATTCATCTGCACTGCAAATTCGCCGGCTTCCGTTCTGACAAAAACATCTTTGTCCTTAACATAAGCCATTATTATTTCTTGTTGAGCTAGTGGACACAACCTACCATCCTTAAAGACAGTAACCCGGCTTACTTTTTGCACAGTTTTAGGTTCCTTACACACTCCCGGCAGTAAATCTCTTACTTTACACAAAACCTTTGTGAGTTTAATCTGGGTAACAGGCTTAGTAATATAGCCGACAGCAGGCGTTGCAAAAGCATGTACAGCATATTCCTCATAGGCTGTTACAAATACTATCAAAGGCTTATAATCCATTGTACCTATACATTCAGCAAGCTCCAACCCACTCATACCGGGCATCTCTATATCTAAAAATACCAATTCGCACTTATTCTTAGCTATATAGTCTAAAGCAGCCTGACTTTGATCGAATTTTTCTAACACTTCAATATCAGCATGGGATTGTAACAGATATTCAATTTCATCGCAAATTGGCAATTCATCATCAACAATTATTGTGCGTATTTTCATGCTACAGCTCGCCTCTCAAAAGGTATCTTAATAGTAAAGGAGGTCCCGACGCCCTCTTTACTTTTAACGATAATTTCGCTTCGTTCCTTATAAAGTCCTCTTATGCGCTTTACTACATTAGAAATTCCAATACCTTCAGATTTTAAAGAAAGTAAAACTTTTTGTTTATCTTCACTCATACCAACACCATTATCAATAATAGAAACCACCAAACTACCATCAGTTTTAGAAATATTTATATTTAAATGGCAATCACTGGTCTTGGGAAACAAACCATGTTTTACTGCATTTTCAACTATAGGTTGAATGGTAAACGCTGGAATCAGACACCCCTTTAAATCATCATTAAGATAAGTTTCTATAGTCAAACGGCTACCAAATCTTGCTTTGACAATATTAAGATATGCTTCAACACTACTAAATTCTTCCTCTAAAGTTACAAGCCCGTCATGTCTAGCAAATGAAAAGTGTAACATCTCTGAAAGGTTAGCCAGTAATTCCCTTGCTGTCTCCGGCTCTGTACGACAAAAACACATAATAATAGATAAGGTATTAAAAAGAAAATGTGGATTAATTTGTGCCTGTAAAGCCTTAAATTCGGCCTGTTCTCTTAAACTGCGTTGTTGCTCCATATCAGCCAAAGCAATCTGTGTTGACAACATCTTGGCGACACCTTCAGCAATTTGTATATCAATAGGAGAAAGACCATTATTCTTAGTTTTATAAATTCTTATAGTACCAACTCTAGCATTTTTTACAGTTAATGGTACTATAACGCCACAGGTCAAGGGGCAATCTGGGTGCCCACAATAAGGACCATCATTAAAAGTAATAGTTTCTCCTGTTTCCAGCACTTTAAAAGTGTTGGAAAAATTTATTGGATGCCCGCAAAGATGATGATCGGCACTAATACCAGCAAACCCTAAGGTTTTTTTTGTATCACTAATACATACCGCTGCTTCACCAGCTAGTTTAGTAATGATTTCCGCCGTTTTTTTTGCAGACTCCATTGTTAATCCCTCTTTAAGAAAGGGCAGGGTTTCATTGGCAATAGCCAGCGAAATCTGTGCTGCTCTAGCTCCGGCCAATTCAGACTGATTTTGCATATCTTTCATAATAAGAACAAACAACACTGTGCCAATAACTGTAACGCTAGCAGTTGGCAATGCCGCTATAACCTCAAAATTCCAGGCCGCTTCAAATGGTTTAGCAAATGCCAATGTAAGACCTTTTTGCAAAATTTCTGCACTCAAGGCTACCACTGCCGCAATTTGCCACTTCAAATTTATGAAACCAATACGATGGCGTACCAATCCTGCCATAATACCAGCAATAACAGTAGCAACAGCACAGCTTGAAGCAGTAAATCCTCCTAGAAAATAGCGATGTAAGCCACCTATAATACCAACACTAAGCCCTACGTAAGGCCCGCCTATAATACCACCCATCAGAGTGCCTACTATACGAGTACTAGCCAGTGCCCCATCTATTCTAGTTCCATAATAAGAAGAAATAATAGACAACGAAGAAAAAATAACTGTAAATAAAGCCCATGCTGACAATGAAGTGCACCCCAAATGTTAGACAAAAATAACATTTGGAGGTGCACTTTTTGTATGACAAAATTTAGTGAAGAATTTAAAGCAAAAATGGTTAGGGAAAGATTATCTGGTAAGACGTTTACAGTAATTTCTAAAGAATTTAGCGTAGGAAAAAAGACTGTCCGTGAATGGGTTGCTCGTTACGAAGCCGGTGGAACAAACCAATTGTTACGCATTAACAAGCGATATACTCCTGAATTAAAGAAAAAAGTCATTGAATACAAGTGGGAACATGGGCTATCATTAATGCAAACGGCAGCTCAGTTTCAGATCCCTGCTCCTAGAATAATATGCCAGTGGGAACGAAAATATCTTGACGAGGGTATGTCTGGGTTAATGCCGAAGAAGAAAGGCAGGCCAAGTAAAATGCCTAAAAAACCCAAGAAGAAAGAAGATTTAACAAAAATAGAACAGTTGGAAGCTGAGAATGCACAGCTACGTATGGAGAATGAATTCTTAAAAAAATTAGACGCCTTGGTTCAACAGCGGAAAAAGCAACCAAAAAAGAATTAGCCATAGTTGTTTTTGAACTTAAGGCGAGATTTCCGCTCAATGCTCTTCTGAAGTTCGCCAATCTAGCACGTAGCACATATTACGCCATCATCAAAGGACTTAACAGGGTGGATAAGTACACAGAGAGTAGAGCCATACTGCACCACATCTGTGAAAGTCATTTTGGCAGGTACGGCTATCGCCGTGTCACAGTCGAGATGCGCAAGCAGGGTGTCTGTATTAACCACAAGGTGGTTATGCGACTAATGAAGGAAGAGGATCTCAACAGCAAGGTGCGAATTAAAAAATATCGCTCTTACAGGGGCCAGATAGGTAGGGTAGCCCCCAATGTTATAGGCAGGGATTTCAAAGCTGACAAGCCTAACCAGAAATGGACTACGGACGTAACAGAGTTTTCCCTTTTCGGAAGAAAGCTCTATCTTTCTCCCATACTGGACATGTTCAACGGCGAAATTGTCAGCTACGACATTTCCACAACTCCTGTCTTGTCACAGGTCATGAACATGCTGGATAAAGCTTTTGCCAAGGTCAAGGATACGGAAGGCCTAATATTTCACTCTGACCAAGGGTGGCAGTACCATCATACCTATTACCAGAAGGCACTAAAAAATCACGGGATAATCCAGAGCATGTCACGCAAGGGAAATTGTCTGGATAATTCCGTGATGGAAAATTTCTTTGGACTTTTAAAGTCCGAGTTACTGTATTTGCAAGAATTTAAATCTCTGGAAGACTTTGAAAAGCAACTGCATGAATATATTCATTACTACAACAAGAGAATCAAGCTAAAACTAAAAGGAATGAGTCCGGTAGAATACCGAACTCATTCCAGATTAATCGCTTAATAACCTGTCCAACATTTTGGGTGCAGATCACAACGAGTAAGGGTGGATTGCATAATACATAATCTTTTTGCTGCGTCCAAGCAAATAAGCAATCATAGCTGAAATACACATCTCACCTAGCAAAGCAAATAATAAATGCATACAACATCACCTTTTTTTATTTTTACAAATAATACAAATTTCATATTTTAAAATTGGCTCACAATGAATACAATTTTTATAAACAAAACCTTACTGTGCTCGAAAAATATTATACCATAAAAATAATACACAGACTTAAAGACATCAGAATTAAACATTCTGATGTCTTTAAGATTGCCATATTTATTGCCTTACAGGTGTGAAAAAATTTATGTCTTATTTTAAAAATTAATAATTATAAACTAACACCAGAAAGCCATAATCATATAAAAATATTATTATGAATTGACGTAAGCTATTATTTCCTTTATGTTTTCTCTTCTTGTAAAATCTACCGGCATATTATAACTGGCAAGCATACCTAGTTCGTCAGATGTTAATTTATGTTTCCCTTTCAACATTAGCTTCCATTTCAAAAATGTCATGATTACTTTATACAAAAGGCTTAATTTACTGCAATCAAAACCACCTCGCAAATAAAACAATCGTAAATACTTTTGTTCCTCGATAGTAAAGTTATGATTTCTAACTACATTTACAACTTCATCACTAGAAGGTGATAGCCCTGTCGCAAGGACGATAACTTTTTTATTTTTTAGTTTTCCGATATTCTGCTTTATATATTTTACCCCGCCAATACCTATAGCGTATAATCCACCGCCATAAATTACGGTATCGTAGCCTTCCAGCATATCAGTAGCAGCTTTAGCAACATTCACAATATCTGCAGGCAAATCCTCAGCAAGCCATTTTGCATATTTCTCTGTAAATCCTGTTTTAGAGCTATATATTACCAAACTTCGCATATTAGCCTCTATTCCCTATATTATTTTATTCCTCGCATTTATATATTTCCACACATAATAGCATTTATTTTATCTCGTAATTTTTCTTTATCCCAATCCCACCAACAAATAGCTTGCAATTTTTTAATTGTTTCATCATCAAAACGTTTTTTTATGAAATGTGCCGGTACGCCGCCAACTATTGTATATGGCTCAACATCTTTTGTTACTACAGCCCTTGTTCCTATAATTGCACCATCGCCTATATGAACTCCAGACATAATAATCGCTTCGTATCCAATCCATACGTCATTGCCTATAATTATATCACCCTTATTATCCCAAGCTTGTACAACATCTTTCTGTGCAAAGCCATATTCTTCCCAAAACAATGGAAAGGGATAGGTCGATAAAGACTTCAAGGTGTGATTAGCACTTGTAAAAATAAACTTGGCACCACAAGCTATAGAACAAAACTTTCCAATAATCAATTTGTCGTTATTAATAGGATAATGGTATAAAACATTGTTTTTCTCAAAGTCAGTAGGATCATTTACAAAATCATTATATATTGTATAATCACCGACTTGAATATTGGGATTGGTAATTATAGAGCTAAGATAAACGGTTTGTTTATCACCTGTACGTGGGAATATTTTTTCTTCCGGAATAGACATAATAAGTCCCCCTAATATTTTAGTTGTTTTTCAATGTCATTCCGGCAATTACAATACAATTCTTCATTGCCTCACTCCCTAATATATTAATTTTTCGGTCTTAGAAAAACTGCCAAATACCGTAAACTTGTTTACCCTTTATGGCTTTATATAACTATACCCTTGCCTTTGTAATATAGCAAGCCTAGTGACACCGGCAGGAACTATACTAATGAAACTTGGCAAACGCTCTTCCGCAATAACGTTTGCTCTTAAAGCGTTCCTACATGCCGAAATTGTCACGCCCTTACTAATTAGGAACTTCATTTCTCCTACTAATTCTTCAGTGTTTTCAGCCCTGTTATCGGCAAAAATTATTACAGCCTCGGCATTAGCTACAATTTCTATGGAATATTCGGCATCAGCAATGTCTTCTAAAAAATTTTTTACATTAACCAAAGTCAACTTCCATTTACTTACTTCATCAACATGAAAAACAACCTTAAATCCATCCATTTGTTCACCATATCCTTCCACTGTTATCATAGGTTACTTATAAAATTCTGGTCTACGTAGTCTGAAATATGGCTTTCTTCGGCGTATAATAGCACTTTGTGCTAAATCTATTTCTCCATACAATATTTGTTCTATACCCTCTGCCTTAGATACAACATTGCCGAGTGGATCAATCACTATAGATTGACCAATAAAGTTCATATTATCCTCTTGCCCTACCCTGTTGCACATAGCAATATATACGCTACTTTGCATCGCTTGAACACGCAGTTCCCATTCAAATAATTCCAATGGCTCACCCTCGGTGTTAGCCGTAGGGATAATGATTAAATCAGCACCCATAGCAACGCAGGTACGAATGCTTTCCGGCAAATGTCTATCAAAACAAATTACGATTCCTATTTTTCCAAATGGTGTGGTATAAACCTTAAACCCATCATTAGACGGCGTGTAATAGTCCTGTTCATAGAAATATTTCCCTTGGGTGATGTGTACCATCTTAGAAATCCCCTGGATTTCACCGCAAGAACTAATAAGCAAAGAAGCATCGTAAAATCCATCTACTTCTTTAAGATAAAAATTGGGAGACGATATTATTCCCAACTCTCTACTTTTAGCAGTTAACTTTTGAATAAAACTGTGGTCCAATGTAAAGGCATACTTCTCCTTAATTAACTTTTCATATTGTGGAAAGAAAATATTCAACTGCAATTCAGGAAAGAAGATTAAATCAGCTTTATTTGCGGCCGCTTCTTCCATAGCAGACAAGGACTTTTGTAAATTATCAGTACTATTTTCCTGCATCTTCATTTGTGCTAAAGCAATTTTCATCGTTTTTTCCCTCCAAAATATTAATCTCTCATTTTGAGATAGTCTACCATAGGGCGATAAGTCTCTGGTTTATTGTGATAATAAAAAACTCTGTTACGTATTTTTTGCAGCTCCATTTACAACCTCGCCCCTTTCCATAATGACGCTTGAAAAGTCGATGATGATCAACTCTTAATTATGCCTAGTTTGAAAACATGGATTGTGCCAGCTATGTGAAAACCATATCATTCCTTATCAGTTAAATAATTATAGCCTCGCCCTAAACAAATTACAATGCCTTCTCCTCTAGCAAATCCGTACCATATGAGTTATCGATTGCACAGAGCCAGGTACCTTGTGAATTTTTCTTAAACACATATGTTGCTTTTCTCTCCATTGAACATTCTGAATCCTTTATATCTGCGTCAAGATATGTCTGAGAGAGCACTAAGGCTGTATCTCCTGCTTCTAAAATAATCATTTCCCCTTGTGTCGGCACAATACTATTATTGAAATATTTGGCAATTGCAATAAATGCCTTTTTTATTTCCGCTTTACCCCGTGCAATCATTCCTGGTTTTACAACTAAAATTGCGTCATCAGCGTAATAATTCATCAATGTATCAAAATCTTCTTGTCTTATCGCAAGATCACATTTTTTAATAAATTCTTTCAATTCATGTTCCAAGGTATCTACCTCCATTACTTGTTCAGAAGAATTTAATTACATTCTTCTGTTAACTTTTTATTTTCTTGCAATTATAAATAATCTTTTGAATTCAAATAAAACAGTTCCATTTTCGCTTGCTACATAGCACTCAGAAATTTTATCATATAACTTTTTTATAAATAAAGTAGTCTGTTTTTCATCCAAACACTCCAGATAAGGTAACAATGCAGTGCCTTTGATAAAGTCAACTATAGCATTACAATCCTTCATTTGGTGAATATAGTTTGTTTTCCATATATCGATATTAGAATAATATCTACTAAACATATCATAATATTCCTTGAAATTATAATTAAAGTAAGTACTAGTTACCAAATTACCAAATAATGCTTTATTGGTATCAAACTCCAGTGATACCTCTTTAATGATTTTAGCAACCTTCATTTCCTCAAAGTATGGTATTTGAATGGCAAATACACCATTTTCATTTAATAATTCTTTCGTATTCTTAATAAATTCTTCTTGATTTGGAATCCACTGTATAAATGCATTGGAAAAAACTAAATCAAAAGTACCTAAATCATTTAATTTTCTGCTACAATCTCTTTGCATCCAAGTAACACCACTTATTGATCTTCTTGCCTTATCTAACATATTTTCCGACAAGTCAACGCCTACTATCTCAGATTCCGTAAATCTTTTTTTTAGTGTAAGTGTACTCATGCCAGAGCCACAACCAATGTCAATAATTCTCTCAAATTTTCCACCGTCTATTTTGTTCAATAAATCTATTGATGGTTGTTTTCTTTCCTTTTCGAATTTACCATACATATCCGCACTCCACATATAAAATAACCTCCGTCGTATTTTATCTTAATATTTAATTTATTATAGTTGCGATATATAATATTTGTAAAATAGCTTTTTTATGATAAATACAGTGTCATATCATACCAGCATGCACCACCGTGTGAGGAAACAGACTTTCCTTCATCAAGATACCCAAACTGCTCATAAAATGGGATTAGTTTTTTCTTACAGGTCAAGGTTATAATAGCTTTGTGGCTTTCCTGAGCCTGTTCAATAAATTTTTTCATCAAAAGAGCGGCAATTCCTTGATGCTGCACTGATGGGTCAACTGCCAAGCCAAAAATCATTTGGTAGGGAGCAGCATCATCATGTAACTCTATGGAACGATATAGTTCATCAGTAAGTTTCTTTTGTTTGGCGACAGACCCATTTATAAAACCAATAATTTTATTTTCTTGTTCTGCCACAAGAAAAGACCTTTTAAATGCCATTATTCTTTCTATTAAACTTTTATAATCTGCAGCTTCTTTTTCCGGAAAACAAGTGCTCTCTATATCAGCAATTCTTTCTAAATCATTCAAACTAGCCGGTCTAACAATAATTTCCATTGGGAAATCCTCCTTATTAATATACTAACAGTTATTTTAAACTAGTCTCTTAAAGAAGATTGTACCAAAATGTATTGCCTAGTGTAAAAGTTTATTATCTACTGAAAAATTATATATATACATATCATCTGTTTTATTAGCCTGGTTATTGCTATAATAAATTATATCAAATTAGTAAAATAAGATTGTAATAGGAGGATTTGAAATGCTTGGAAGAGATGAATTGGAATATATCAAATCTCACCTTGATTTTTGGGACAAATTAAGTGAAGAAGAAATTGATTTACTAGAGCGCAATATTACAAAAGTATCCTATAGCAAAGGCTTAAATCTTAACAGTACTAACAGCGAATGTCTTGGCGTCCTGCTTATAAAAAGCGGTGCCCTACGTGTATATATACTATCCGAGGATGGCCGTGAAATAACTCTGTACCGACTTTCACCAAATGATGTTTGCGTATTATCAGCTTCTTGTATAATCAAAAGCATCACCTTTGATGTCCATATTGACGCTGAAATTGACACAGATGCTTACCTAATAAATATTGCCGCCTTTAGTAAACTTAGCACCGAAAACGTATATGTTGAAAACTTTACTTATAAAAAGACGATTGAGCGCTTTTCAAACATTATGCAGGCCATGGAACAAATCCTTTTTATGCGTTTTGATAAAAGACTGGCTATTTTCCTGTTAGACGAAATAACAAAAACAAACTCACAAGAACTGCATATAACGCAAGAGCAAATTGCAAAGTACATTGGCAGCGCAAGAGAAGTTGTTTCCCGCATGTTAAAAATATTTCAATCAGAAGGAATTCTTGAACAAACGCGAGGTGCAATTCGCATTATTAATAAAGAAAAATTGCAGAACATTATATAGCTGTAAATTAAGGGGCTGTAACGAAATAAGGTAATTTCTTTTAAAAAGTCACAGTTCCCTTCAGGCAAGTCTATGAAAGGAGCCCGACGAATGCTCGTTAAGAGCAATTGCCGGGCTCCTTTCTGTTTCAGGGCGAATCTAATACACT
>JAYFNB010000035.1:0-72919 GCA_034933685.1 Lachnospiraceae bacterium
CTATCGATTAAAGGAGCGCAAGGAGATGATGAAAAGTAAGAATATAATAAATACTTTGTTTGAAAAACAGGAATAATTTTTTGCCAAAAACCAGCAAAATTTAAACGCTGTTTTTATACAAAATCAAAACGCCATTGACACACTTCGGATACATCTTTTTTCAAAGCATAATCCACATGATATTGCTTTGCCACACGCTCAAAGGATTTAATATTGCTGTCCGTGATTTCAATGTTGGAAAGCCCGGCATTCTGTTTAGAAATCTGCTTTAAGGTCTGCCTGCCCCGATAACTTTTGGGAACAGACTTGTTTTTTGCCTGTCTAAGATAATGGTTGATGGCGGCCAGCAGGACACGACCTGTCATTTTGGTGCTGCTGACTGCAAGTGCGATTGTTTTCTGTGTTACTTCTTCCTGCAAATAGTTTCCTCCTTTCGCAGATTATCTGATGGACTAAGGCGACACCACCAATCGGTGTAGGCTTGCATTAGCGATTTGTAACACCTCCGTACATATCGTGATTAACCAAAACCGAATAGTAGCTGTCAATGGTGGATGGGGCATTGAACAGAACCGCCAGCATATATTTTTTGATGTTACGAACATAGGTGGTATTGTTCTTCATGCACTCAAACACATAATCAATGTGCCCACTGTCCAGTTTCAGGAATTTGGATTTGACTACTTCGGCGGGGTAATCATCCCCGGCAATACGGATTATCTTTCTGGAAGTACAAACCGTATTCACCATAAGGTCAACAACCTCATTCAGCTTATCAATGTCAAACCGGTTGTTCTGAAGAAAGTGCTCATACTCAATATTTTCTAAAATAATTTCTCGATATAAGGCTCTCTGTTCCATTCCATTCCTATCCGCCGCAGGCTCGTCCTTTGGATTTGATTGGATAGGATTTGATACTTTCGTATTTGATAAATCAGTATTTAATTCTTTAGTACTTAATTGCGTTGGATTTTCCAACGTAGGTTTCTCCAATGTTGGTTTTACCTGTATTGGATTTTCCAACATAGGTTTTTCCAATGTAGGCGAAACCAAGATAGGCTTCTCATGAATGATATACTCGGTATCCGCAAGCTGCCCCTTTTCATTTCTCACACGACTGCGAATAATGTAGCCCTCGGTTTCCAGTTCCCTGATTGCCATGCGGATAGCGTCCACGCCCTCACGGTTGATACAGGCTAATCCTTTAAGGGTATAGTCCCAATCCTCCGGGAGTGAGAGCATAAGGGATAACAGCCCTTTGGCACGCAGGGACAGCTTGCGGTTTTTCAGATGATGATTTGACATGACCGTATAATCCCCAGTCTTTTCCACACGGAATACTGCCATAACAGATTTCCTCCTCTCCTGCTAAAATGGGCATAAAAAAACGCCATAGCTATTTCAACTACGGCGTACGGGTATGAAAAGAGGGATACCATTCCTGAAAAACGGTATCCCTTATCCACTTGCTATGAAATTTTTACCCTTGCATTGTTTGTTGCTGCCTAAAGCCTTGATTTTATTGGTTTCCTACAACCATCCCTAAGACAGCCTTGCATTTACTGGGTTTGTAGGTCTTATTTTTTTGTAAGCATATTAAAACGCTTACAGAAGTCTGCTGTTGCATTTACAGGGAATGCATAGAATAGTAGCTGAGAATGAGTATTTACATCTATAAAAGACGGTGTTAATTCCATGGAAAAAATAGAGAAAAATCTGTAAAAAGACTATTTCGTGTCTAAAAAAGACCATTTCACGACCTATCTATAGAAATTAGAAAACTTTAATGGTAGCATAAGCTAGTGAAAGGGGCAGGCAAAAGTTGGGGTGTGGAGTAATCAATTTGCGTTGTAGAGTAAGTTGCTATATTCCATATTTAGGTTATTCAAATAAAAAGTACTAACTTTTAAAAGAATATTGTCACTAATAGCTAATTGTTTACAATTCGAAGGAGGAAAAGCAAATGAAAAAATTTGTTACATTGGTACTTTCAGCTTCAATGATTTTAGGTCTTTCGGCAAATGCATTTGCTGAATAAAACTTACTAAGTTATTGCAATACATAATATGTGTATTATTGTGTAGGAAAGGTAATAACAGGTCGGAGATATATTGATACAACACAAGAGGCGGAAACTGTTGGAGACTATATCAGCAAATGGGGATATGATTCTAACTTGTTTAGAAATGCGTTGATCAGATTTCAACGATGGAAGGCTAAACAGCCCTATAACCTACTATGCTGGGCACGGAAGTGTTACATCGGTTGACACAGGTGCTGCAGGCATAGCAACCGATTATCAAGATGGATTTCGTAATATAAAAAATTTAGACCTTAGCACCGCGGAATTGGTTTTTTTAGCCGCTTGCTATACTGCGAATAACAGCGGATATTATTGATAATGTTCCAGTAATAGACAAAGAAAATACGTTAAGTGATGAAGAGCTTTGTAAAATTGCATTAGCTGATGACGATGATTCAGTTATCGTTGCTGAACAAAAAGTTAATAGATACGTGGACTCTGCCTCGGGTAAAATAAAATACATTGTTCATACCGTTTATGGAACTGAAGAAAGCAGGTATTGTGCCAGCGATTTTTAGTGCTTGCAATAAAGCGTTAAAGGCTGTATGGTAAATTTTTATACCACTAAGAGAATTTTTAATTGTTTTTGATTTTAGTGGTGACAAAATCGTATATAATCCTGAAGATAAATCTATAACCCTGCACAAGAATTTATACTTCGAACCTGATAAAAAGAGCTCTATTCTTAGGCTATCTATTAAGGACGACTCCTTAGCGCAGTATGTAGTAGATGGTGATGTGTATTACTATGAATATTCTCAAAATTATGATGCTATTGAAAAATATATGAAGGAAAACGTTAATCCTGACTTGAATATAGACAATTTTAAAATTACAGAAGACGGCTCTGACAGTCAAACAGGTCACGGTATTAACTCATTATCTATAATGTATGTTGTTGGTGATTTAAGTTCAGATTTCGGTTGTAGAGGACAATAGGGTAGTGTTATTTACTCAAATCGGAACGGATATCTCCAAAAATTAAAGCCTGTTTTCCTTATAAATTCAAGGATTACAGGCTTTAATTATTACTATTTAATTCATTTTAGTACACAAATAGTAGGGCTAAACTACCTATTTACACCATGCAACCATCCATGGTTATAACCTGACCATTAATGAAACCGGCTTTGCTTCCGGCAAGGAAAACAGCCAAATCAGCAATTTCTTCAGACCTGCCAAAACGCATAAGGGATATTTCATCGGTTAGAACAGCTCTTTCTTCATCATTAAGCCACTCTATCATTTTTGTGTCAATAACACCAGCGGCAATTGCGTTAACTCTTATTCCGCTTGGCCCTACTTCCTTTGCCATTGCTTTTGTAAAGGAATTTACAGCACCCTTTGTGGCGGAATATACAGCTTCACAGGAAGCACCACGTTCACCCCAAATAGATGAAATATTAATAATTGTACCGCTTTTACTGCTTATCATCTTTGGCAGAGCAAGGTGTGTACAGTTAAAAACAGATTTAATATTGGTGTTTATAATTTCATCCCATTTCTCTGGAGCCATTTCTGTAAAAAGCCCCATGTGCGCCACCCCTGCGTTGTTTACCAAAATGTCAACATGACCGTATATGTTGTTTACTGTACCGAACATTTCCTTACAGCTTTGGTAGTCTGAAACATCAGCAAGATAAGAATAGGAGTAACAGCCCATAGCCTTTAGTTCTTCCTGTGCCTTTACTAGTTCATCTGAACTTGATGAGGCATTAAGTATAATATTGCAGCCTTCTTTTGCAAAAGCAAAGGCAATTGCTTTACCAATACCTCTTGAAGAGCCTGTAACTAAAACAGTTTTGCCTTTAAGTTTCATGTAATCAAATCCTTTCAAGCAGGAAATCATAATATGTAGAAAATTGTAATATGTTACATATATATAATTTAACATTTTTCTTAAGTTTATACAAGTGGTACTTGCAGGATATTATAAAGAGCATTTAATACCATCCAGTTTTGTTGAAATGGTCTGTCAAGATTCCAGTAACCTGCACCAACTAAACTATATTCATTTATAAGCATCAGCTTAGCTTCAATACTCCGGGCATCTTCAAACCACACTTCGGCAGGAGTTCCGTTATTATCGATAAAGTTGTAAAAAGGACTTTGGGCTGTTTCATCATAAAAAATTTCAACATTTCTGTCAGCAGCAATTTCTATGGCAGTTAAATTGGATATTGAGGTAGCTTTTGTTACTCCTCTTTCATAAGGAAGTGTCCAGATGTAACCATAGCTGGGTATTCCCATAAGTATCTGGTCAGGTGGAATTTCAGTTACGGCATAATCAAGAACTTTTTTAACATTGGGTATTGGGGCAACTGCCATAGGTGGTCCATAGGTATAGCCCCATTCATAGGTCATTATGAAGGAAAGGTTTGCGGCGGCGCCTATACCCAAATAGTTATGCCCTTCATAAAGCAATCCTTTTTGGTCTGCAGATGTTTTTGGGGCAAGGGCGGCAATTACAATGTAACCATATTGGTTAAGGCGGTTTGTAAGTTTCGAAATAAAATTAACATAATTTTGGCTGTCATCAGGAGGTAAAAATTCAAAATCTATATCAAGTCCATTATATTTTTTTTCCCTCAGTTTAACAAGTATATTTTCTATAAGAGCATCTTGAAGTGAAGTGTCGTTTAGAACTTTGCTTGCAAGCTCGCTGCTGAAATTTCCTCCTTCGGTTAATGATGAAAGGTGCAAAAGGGGTGCAACGCCAAAACCTCTTGCAAGGGCTATAATTTCTTCATCATCTATCGTTATAAGAGTTCCATCTTCGTTAATGCCATAGGTGAAAATGGCTATGTAGGTAAGGTATGGTAGAACAGTTCGAAGATAGTCAAGGTTTACGTTTGGATATACGTAGCCGCTTATTTTGGCAGCGCCTATAAATGGAGACTTATAGGACACAACAATTGTATCACCTGGAACAATTGCCCGTTGTGTGGTAAACGGATTGTTTCTGAAAAGACGGATAGTTGTTACGCCATATTGATTTGCAATGCTGCTTAGGGTATCGCCTTGTGTAACAATATGGCTTATTTCTGGGTAAAGGATTATAATAGTTTGCCCTACAACAAGATTATTGGGGTTTGGCAGTTGGTTTGTATTTTGAAGGTACTGGATGGGAAGACCATAATTTTGTGATATTGAAAAAAGAGTATCGCCTTGTGTTACAACGTGAATTTGCATAATTTATCCTCCTTACGAAATGAAATCTATTATTAGTATTTTATGTTTTAAGGCGAGGAATAATGGTACTTTTCTTTTTTGCAAAAAAAGAGTATAATATGGTTTTAAATAAAATATTAGCTAAGGAGAAACAGAATGCTTATTGACGATATTAGGAAAAGAGAAATGGGTGTATTTGAGATATTTGCAATGGCTAGAAGTGTGTATAAGGCAAACATAAGTGCAATTATTAGGGTGGCTGTTTTTATTGGTTTTCCTATAAACATATTATTGTCTTTTGTTGCAGTTTCGGTTTCTAGGCTAGGTGCAAATTTTGATTTTCAAGCCATAGCAAGTAACCCAAGTGCAGTGGAACAGTTTATAGAATCGCCGTTATGGAGAAAAATGGGACTATATTATATTATTATAGTGATAATACAAAGTATGATGCTACCGTTAATAACAATGGCAGTGGCAAGAATAACAAAAAATTATGCAACAGGTTTAGAGGCAAACAGCCGTGAGGCAATGCTTGAAGCCTTCTCTAAGGGTGCTGTGCTTATTGGAGCGGCATTTATAAGTGAGCTACTTATTGGCGGAGGAATGATACTGTTTATTATACCAGGGATTATATTTACGGTTAATCTGTATTTTTATGTATACGCAATCATGCTAGATGGTAAAGGAGTTTTGTCTTCTCTTAGTTACAGCATAAGCTTAGTTAAGGGATATTTTTTAAAAACATTAATAGCCGCAGCAATTATTTATGGCGTTAACTATTCGGTATCTTATTTACTTAGCAGCCTTTTAATGTGGGGCCAAATTGATATTCTAACTGAAGTAATGGCAAGGTTTATAATTACTGTTGTTGATTGTTATTTTGCGGTTGCAGTAACAATATTTTATATGAACAGGCAAGCAGTTAAAGAGGGTTCTGCGAGAAAAATTGAAGATTTGATGTAAATTATTGACCGATTTTCAGTTAGAAAGTCGGTCATTTTTTTCCTAAATTGCCCTAAATCTATGCATTTGTTTTGAATTTATGTTATACTTAGAGTAGCGAGTTTTATTTTAGGAGGAATAATATGGTTTCAGACATGAGTGGATTTACAAAAGAAGAACTAAAGTATATGAGGCTTCTTGCAAAAAAATATCCTGATATCAACAGCGCCAGTGCAGAAATTATAAATTTGCAGGCTATTTTAAACCTTCCAAAGGGAACAGAACACTTTGTTAGTGATATTCATGGGGAATATGAATCTTTTAACCATGTGCTTAAAAATGCATCGGGTGTTATTAAAAACCAGATAAGTGCAATTTTTGGTACGGAGATGAGGGAATCTGAAAAAAAATCCCTTGCTACCCTTATATATTACCCAGAGCAGAAGCTTGACCAGATTTCAAAAGAAGAAACAGACCTTGAGGATTGGTACAAAATAACGCTGTATAGGTTGGTTACTATATGTAAGGTTTTGGGTTCAAAATATAGCCGTTCTAAGGTTAGAAAGGCACTGCCCAAAGAGTTCGCCTACATAATAGAAGAATTGCTTCATGAAGATAGGTCAGATACCAACAAGCAAATGTATTTTAATGAAATAATTGAAACTATAATCCGTCTTTATCAGGCAGACCGTTTCATAATATCAATTTCTCACCTTATACAAAGGCTTGCGGTAGACCAACTGCACATAATAGGAGATATTTATGACAGAGGACCAAATGCGGCGAAAATTATGGATGTTATTGACAGATACCATTCAGTAGACATACAGTGGGGCAACCATGATATTTCATGGATGGGTGCGGCGGCAGGCTGTCAGGCACTTATATGCAACGTAATTAGAATACAGGCGCGTTATGCCAACCTTGATACAATTGAGGAGGACTATGGCATTAACCTTATTCCGTTGGCTACCTTTGCAATGGAAACTTATGCAGATGACCCTTGTGAACATTTTATGCCAAAGCTTTCCGCTGGAGATATTATGAGTGAAAAGGACGCAAGGCTTATTTCTAAAATGCATAAAGCCATTTCTATAATTCAGTTTAAAGAAGAAGCAAAGATTATAATGCGTAATCCTGAATTTAAAATGAATGATAGGCTGTTGCTAGGCAATATAGATTTTGAAAAAGGCACAATAATTATTGAGGGAAAAGAATATGCAATGAATGATACACATTTCCCCACATTAGACACTAAAAATCCTTACGAGCTCACAGCAGAAGAGCAGCTTGTTATGGATAAGATTAAATCATCCTTCATAAATAGCGAAAAACTTCAAGAGCATATCAGAATGATATACTCCAATGGCAGCCTTTACAAAAAATTCAACTCAAACCTTATGTTCCATGGATGTATGCCAATGAACGAGGACGGAACCCTTAAAGAGGTTAATTTTAGAGGTGAGATGCTTACTGGGGCAGATTATTTTGATGCCGTTGACAGAACTGTGCGTGAGGGATATTTTAATAAAGCACATAGTGATACAAAACGAGAGTGCATGGATATTATATGGTATTTATGGTGCGGAGAAGATTCACCTGTGTTTGGCAAGAAAAAAATGACCACATTTGAGAGATATTTTATTGATGATAAAGAGGCGCACAAAGAAGTAAGCAATCCATTTTACAGCCTTAGAAACAAAGAGGAAATTTGCAAAATGATTCTTGCGGATTTTGGAATGAACCCCGAAAAAAGCCACATTATTAACGGTCACGTGCCTGTTAAGGTATCTAAGGGTGAAAGCCCAATTAAAGCGGATGGACGTTTGTTTGTTATTGACGGCGGTTTTGCAAAGGCGTATCAAAAGGTTACTGGTATTGCTGGGTATACCCTTATTTATAATTCCCACGGGCTTGTACTTGTAAGTCATGAGCCATTTGAGAGCATGGAAAAAGCAGTTGCAGAGGAGAAGGATATTCATTCATCAACAGTTGCACTTCAGTATTCCCAAGAGAGAATAAGGGTGGCAAATACCGATATAGGTGCTGAGCTTAGAAGTAATATTGCAGATTTAGAAAAACTTTTGGAGGCATACCATAAAGGTATTATTCAAGAGGTAGATGTAAAGTAGGGAAATAAGTTATACATTGAAGGAGAAAACATGGCAAACTACAAGATGATAATTAAATACGAAGGCACACGCTTTAATGGTTGGCAAAAGCAAGGCAACACAAAAAATACAATACAGGAAAAAATTGAAGCTGTGCTTAGCCAAATGACAGGTGAAACAATAGAAATTGCAGGTTCTGGAAGGACAGATGCAGGTGCGCATGCCTATGGGCAGGTAGCAAATTTTCATATAAAAAACAAAATGGCTGAAGGTGAAATATTATCATTTCTAAATAAAAATTTGCCTGATGATATTGCGGTTTCATCGGTAGAGCGAGTAGACGACCGTTTCCACAGCAGGCTTAATGCAAAAAGAAAAACTTATATCTACCGCATTTGGAACAGTGAGATTTCATCGGTGTTTGACCGAAGATTAATGTATACCAGTACAGAAGCCCTTGACATAGAAGAAATGAAAAGAGCGGCTGAATATTTTTTGGGAAGCCACAATTTTAAAAGCTTTTGCTCTAACAAAAGATATAAAAAATCCACTGTAAGGGAAATTTACAGTATTGAGGTAAAAAAAATAGGTGATGAAGTGCGCCTTACCTTCTGTGGCAACGGATTTTTGTATAACATGGTGCGCATAATGGCAGGTACAATAGTTCAGGTTGGTGAAGGAAAGATAAATGCAAACCAAATACCTTCCATGCTTGAAGCGAAAGACCGAGAGGTTGCAGGAGTTACTTTGCCTGCACAGGGACTTACACTTGTGAAAGTTGAATATTAAACGTAAACATATATGAATAAAATAATAACTCGGAGAAATTTCTCTGGGTTATTTTTTTTTCAAAAATAATAAACTAATTGGAAAACTCTGCGTATTTGTTTTATAGTAAACACATTGACATAAAAACAGTTTTATTGTAAAATCTTCCAGAAGGTTTTATAGTAAAACAAAATGCAGTAAAAATTTTATTTGAAAGGGCAAAACTAATGGTGGAAGAATATGATGAAGATATTAACCAGATTGCGTTAAAGGTTATGCAAATACAAATTTGTATGATTAGGTGGCATATGAAATATATGGCAGATATTTTCGATGTAAATGGCAAAAAGGCGGACACACTTACAAGAACACAAGCAGAAATACTGAAAATTGTTGAGAGTTTAGAAAGAGTCACAGTATCTCAGCTGGGAAATATAATGCACATTTCCAAAAGCAGTATATCTATAACTGTTTCAAGGATGGAAGCTAATTGCTATATTGAAAGATACAAGGACGATGACGAAGCAGATGGAAGAAAAACGTTTTTGTGTATTACTGAAAAAGGCAAAATGGCTTTGAAGGAAGTAAGCAAAAAAATGTTGGAAGGATTTTCTGTATTTTACAAAACTATGAAAGAAGAGGATAAAGAAAGTTTGAAAAATGGGATTGATTCATTTTATAAAATATGCGTAAATGAGGAGGATTAAATAATGAATTCCAAAAATATTACTTTAGCTGTAGCTTTGGCCGCAACATTGGCTTTTAGTGGGTGTACAGCAAAGAAAACCACAGGGGAACAGGTAATTAATACTATATCAGTTGAGGTTGCAACAGCACAAACGGGCACAGTAGAAACAAATTATGTATATTCCGGTAAAACTGCACCTATCGAAACAGCTAACGTGTTTAGCATAATAAGCGGAAAAGTAAAAAAGGTAAATTTTGATATTGGTGATAGCGTAAAAGAAGGCGACATACTTTTTGAAATGGATACAGAGAGCTATGAAACAAGCCTTAAAGCACAGCAAGCAAGTTATGCGGCTTCAATGGCAAATGTTTCTGCTGCACAAACTACATTGCAGACAGTTGATGGTGCATCTATGCAAATGCAAATTGAAAGTGCAAGAGTTGCAATGGAAAGTGCAAAGCTGGCAAGAGATACAGCAAAAACAGATTATGATAATAAGTCAGTGCTTTTTACACAAGGCTATATATCCCAAATAGAGATAGATTCCGTTAAAGACTCATACACAAAAGCAGAGACATCATATAATCAGGCATTACAAACATATGAACTTACAAAAGGTCAGCTTATAGCGGAAAATACACAGAAGGCTCAGGATGCATTAAATGTAGCGCAAGCAAGCGCAAATGCATCTGCTGCACAAATGGAAAGTATTCAAAAATCCATAAGAGATGCAAAGGTTAAAAGCCCAATAAGCGGAGTTGTTACAGCAAACAATGTAACAGCAGAAACGATTCTTTCAACTTCAACTGTGCCATTTGTAATTTCAGATACATCAAAAATGATTGTTGATGTAAGCGTTTCTGAACAGATTATAAATTCACTTTCTAATGGTCAGATTGTAAATGTTAAAATAGCAGCGGCTGGTTCAGATAAATTATCTGGAAAAATTAAAACCATTAATCCGGCGGCGAATGCAAAAGGTACATATGATGTTGAAATTGAAATTGAAAATGCGTCAGGCGCAATTAAAAGCGGTATGTTTGCAGAAGTAAGCTTTAACAAGGAAAAGGGCTATAATTCAGTTGTTTTGGATAGAGATGCAGTTGTTTCTAAAAATAATGAGGATTATGTATTCATTGAAAAAGACGGTATCGCTGTAAAAGCCAATGTAGTAATGGGTATAGATGACGGTGAAACAGTACAGATATTAGAGGGCATTAACTTAGGCGACAATGTAATTGTAAAAGGACAGACCTATCTTAAAGAAGGTGACGTTGTTAAAGTTGTTGCAGTTGATGGCAACGCTGTAGAGTCCGTTGAAACAAATGATGGCAGCACGGTGGAGTCCACCGAAACAAAGGGGGAATAAGCCATGTTTTCCAAAGCATCTATTAAACGCCCCGTTACAACAGTTATGGTTATGCTTATTGTTGTTCTGGCAGGCTTAATTGGTTACAATTCACTTAACTTGGACCTTATGCCATCAATGGATATACCAGTTGCAATTGTAAGCACAACGTATGTTGGTGCCGGCCCGGAGGAAATTGAAACACTTATAACAAAACCGTTGGAGGAGGCATTGGGCACTGTGTCCAATGTTGATGAAATAACTTCAACATCGTCTTCAAACTCATCTATGATTATTGTTCAATTTGAAGATGACACAGATATTGACCTGGCGGCAGTTGATATGCGTGAAAAGGTTGACCTTATTAAAAGCACATTGCCAGAGGGTGCTGAAGAGCCCATGGTTTTAAAAATTGATATTAATAGTATGACGGCTATTACAGTGGGTATAAAAAGCGATACTCTTAACCTTACAGAGCTTAATACACTTACAGAAGATACACTTTCAAAAAGATTTGAAAAAATTGAAGGCGTAACATCTGTTTCAATTACAGGTGGAGTTGAAAACGAGATTGAAATTTCTGTAAATCCAGAAAAACTTCAAGGTTATGGTGTTACCGTAGGACAAATTGCGCAGGCTTTAGCGGCAGAGAATTTAGATTATCCTGCGGGCAAAATTCAGCAGGGAACATTGAAATTACAGGTGAAATCAGTTGGTCTTTTCAAAACTATTGATGAAATTAGGGATTTGCCTATATCCACGTCGACTGGTGGAATTATCCATATTAGAGATGTTGCGGATGTGAATATGGTAGAAACTGAGCAGACCAGTTACGCAATTATGGATGGAGAGCCAGCGCTTATGCTTGTTATTCAAAAGCAAAGCAATGCAAACCTTGTTGAAGTTTCAGATAAGGTGAATGCAGAGATTGCAAAGGTTTGCAAAGATTATCCACAGGTATCTTTAAGTATGCTTACTGATACAGCCGATTATATTAAATTATCCGTAAATAACATTATTTCTACAGCCATTCAGGCGGCAGTTCTGGCAATTATTGTAATTTTTGTGTTCCTGCGGTCATCAAAAATGGCACTTATTGTTGGTATTTCAATTCCAACATCAATTATTGCAACCTTCGCAGTTATGTGGCTTAACGGAATGACGCTGAACATGATTAGTACAGGTGGTATTGCCATTGGTATAGGTATGCTGGTGGATAACTCCATTGTTGTGTTGGAAAATATATTCAGCCACGCACGGCAAGGCAAGCCGATAAAGGAAGCGGCGGCGGATGGTGCAGGTGAGGTTGCAATGGCAGTTACAGCTTCAACACTTACAACAGTTGGTGTTTTTGTTCCACTTATGTTCGTTTCTGGCACTACTGGTGACATTTTTAAGGACTTATCCCTTACTATTTGCTTTGCATTAGTAGCATCTTTGGTGGTGTCCCTTACATTTATACCTATGGCGTGCAGTAAGCTGTTGAAACCAGAGCAATTTTTTGCAAACGAAGAAAATGCTCAGCCAAAGAAGAAAAGACACTTCGCAAAGCTTTTGGATGCATGGGGCAGAGGGCTTGAAAAACTTGATTCAGGCTATAGAAAGGTGCTTTTATGGTGCCTTGTCAACAAAAAGAAGGTTGTTGCCCTTGTGTTAGCAATATTTATTGGTACGTTGGCACTTGTTCCAATTATGGGTATGGATTTTATGCCTACAATGGATGAAGGAGTTATATCTGCAAGCATTAAATTGCCTGACGGTACAGTGCTTGAGGAAACACAAAGAGTTGTGGATGAGGTAATTACTAGAATTGAAAAAATGGATGAAGCAGAAATGTTTTATGCAACTATTGGAAGCAGTGGCATGTCTTTTAGTGCAAGTGGCACGAATATGGCTACAATAACAGTTAACCTTGTAAATAAAAAAGACAGAGATTTGTCTGCAGAGGATTTGGCTAAAAACCTTGAGGATGAATTAAAATTAATCCCAGGGTGCGAAATAACAGTAAGTGCAAGTAGTTCTGCTATGGGGTCTTACGGCGGAAGTGGCGTAACCCTTCAAATTAGCGGTGACGAAAGTGATGAATTAAGAGAAATTTCCAACAATATAGAAAACATGATTAAGGATATTGATGGAATTACTGATATTTCAAATTCTGCTGGAGAAACTTTACCAGAAACAAAAATCACTATTAACAGAGAGAAAGCATCAGGCTATGGAATAACATCAACCCAAATTTACAGCGCAGTAAACAATGCAATAAGCGGTAAGGTTGCAACACAGTTTAAGATAGATGGCAGTGAAATTGATGTAAGAATTAAGCAGAAGGATGAAAGTGTTAAATACATGAATGACCTTGAAAACCTTACAATTACCACTGCTTCAGGCATTGTTATACCAATAACGGAAGTTGCAGATATAACAAAAGATGAATCTTCAGTTTCTGTAACAAGAATAAATCACCACAAATATACAGAATTAACAGCAACAGTTTATGGCAGAGATATGAATTCTGTACAAAAAGATATTGAAGCGAAGCTTAGTAATTTTGTTATGCCAGATGGATATTCGTACGAGTTTACTGGAACAACAGAGGAAATGAATGAATCCTTTAGACAGCTTGGAATTGTACTGATTGTTGCGATACTTTTGGTTTACATGATTATGGCTAGCCAGTTTGAGTCTTTCATTTACCCATTTATAGTAATGTTCTCTATGCCTATTGCTATAACAGGCGGTATATTTGGTTTGTTTGTAACAGGTAAATCAATTACAATTACAGCATTTATGGGCTTTATTATGTTGGTTGGTATGGTTGTAAACAATGCCATTGTTCTTATTGATGCGGCTAACCAAAATGTGGAAAAGGGCATGAGTGCATATGAAGCTATTTGCGCTGCTGGGCCAGACCGTTTAAGGCCTATATTAATGACAACACTTACTACCGTATTGGGTATGATTCCTTTAGGGCTTGCTTTGACAGAAGGTATGGAGATGCAGCAGCCTATGGCTATTTCTATTATCTTTGGTCTTTCCATTGGTACGCTTGTAACGCTTATATTTATACCAGTGCTTTATATGCTTGTGGATAAGTTAAGATTTAAAAACATGAAAAAAAGACTTGTTAAAAAAGAAAAAGCTTTAAATAACTGATTTTTAAGTTAAAAGGAATGAAAATGTAAGATATAACTAAAAAATACACTATGCAATTGTTGTGTTTTAACAAAGTATATAAAAACTTTTGTTTAATTTGTAAATATTATTCTATATTTAGGATACTTAAAGGGTTATAATTTTATATTTTTTGGAGACCCTTTTTATTGACAATTACCTAAAGCCTTAGTATAATCGATTTATAAATTTTGAACGAGGGCGTCCACTATATGAAGTTGGCGTCCTCTATTTTTTTACAGAGAACGCAGGTGGACATAAACCTGATGTGAAAAATCTAAAGGGGGATTTTACGATGGGATATACAAGAGATGACATAATTGACCTTGTGGTTGAAAATGACGTAAAGTTTATAAGGCTTCAATTTACAGATATATTGGGTGTGTTTAAAAATGTGGCTATTACTGTTAGTCAGTTGGAAAAAGCACTTAACAATCAGTGTATGCTAGATGGTTCATCAATTGAGGGCTTCGTTAGAATTGAAGAGTCCGATATGTATTTAAAGCCAGACCTTGATACCTTTGTTGTATTCCCTTGGAGGCCACAGCATGGGAAGGTTGCAAGATTTATCTGCGATATTTATACGCCGGATGGAAAACCTTTTGAAGGCTCACCGCGATATGTTCTGCAAAAAACCTTGAAACGTGCAGAGGCTATGGGGTATCAATTTAATGTAGGCCCAGAATGTGAGTTTTTCTTATTCCAAACGGATGATGCAGGTAAGCCTACTTTAATACCTCACGACAACGGGTCTTACTTTGACCTTGGGCCTGTGGATATGGGCGAAAATACAAGACGTGAAATTTGCCTTACACTTGAGGATATGGGTTTTGAAATAGAAACCAGTCATCATGAAAATGCACCTGGACAGCATGAAGTGGATTTTAGATATGAGGAGGCATTAAGAGCCGCCGACAATATTATGACGCTGAAGCTTGTTGTAAAAACAGTTGCTCAGCGCAACGGTCTTTTTGCATCCTTTATGCCAAAGCCACTAAACGGTGTGAATGGCTCTGGAATGCATGCAAATTTGTCGTTATCTAAAAATGGAAAAAATGCATTTTACGACGAGAATGACAAAAATGGATATGGTTTAAGCCTTGAAGCATACCAGTTTATGGCAGGAGTGCTTGCCCATATGAAGGGTATGTCAGTTATCACAAATCCAATTGTAAATTCTTATAAACGAATTATTTCTGGCTTTGAAGCACCAGTGTATTTAGCATGGAGCGCGGCAAACAGAAGTCCTCTTATAAGAATACCAACCAGCAGACCAGAATCTAAAAGGATTGAGCTTAGATGTCCAGATACAGCGTGCAATCCGTACCTTGAGTTTGCAGCTATACTTTCAGCAGGTCTTGATGGTATTGAAAGAGGAATGACACCACCTCCGGCGGTTGAAGGGAATATATATGAAATGAGCGATGAGCAGAGAAAGTCCCTTGGAATTGAAAGACTTCCTAAAGATTTAGGAGAGGCAATAAACGAATTTGAAAAGGATTCACTTATTCAAGAAACCCTTGGAGAACATGTTTGTGACAAATATCTTAAAGCAAAAAAACATGAGTGGGAAGAGTATAGGTCAACAGTTACCGACTGGGAACTTAACAGATACCGTAATATTTACTGATATCGCAGCTTACAATTAGAACCTGGAGTTGATATGGATGCATAACGTAATTATCGGCTTTTCGGAGAGAAGTAAGGGTGAAGTAATTAAAGACATTGTAGTTAAAAATGGCTTTGTTGATACTGACCTTTGCACATCTGGCGAAGAGGTACTGAGAATTGCCAACCAATATGCCGGCGGAATTGTAATTTGTGGATATAAAGTGGGAAGCATGATAAATACAGAGGTATATGAGCTGTTGCCCGACGATTTCGGTATGTTGGTGTTGTTGTCAAGAAACCAGGCTGAATTAATGGATAATCAGGATATTTTTAGCTTGGTATTGCCAATTAACAAGGTTGATTTAATAAGAACTGTTAACATGATTCTTGAAATAGGCAGAAAAAACTCGGGTTGCAGCAAGGCTAATAAGCTTAAAGAAAAAGCCGTTGCACCAAAAGTTTTACGCACCGAGGATGATAAGGTTATTATTGAAAAAGCTAAGTTACTGCTTATGAATAAGTTCAAAATTACCGAGGATGCTGCTCACAGGTTTATACAAAAAAATAGCATGAACAAAGGCATGAAAATGGTTGAAACAGCTAAAATAATATTAAGAGATGATTGATATGTCAAGGTGGGCATACCTGTAAATGACGGGTGTGCCCATTATATTATGTAAAAATAACTTTTTTTAATACGTAAAAAGAGTTAATATATATGCAACTATTAATTTTTTAAATATGTAGGGGAAGGAATGAAAAATATGAAAAAATTAGAAATAATTATCAAAAGCGAAAAGCTTGAGGAGCTTAAAACGGCACTTAACGAGCTTGGTGTAACCGGTATGATGCTTACAAACATAATGGGTTTTGGTAATCAAAAAGGATACACCCAAATTTACAGAGGTGCCAAGTACACGGTTAACCTTTTGCCTAAGGTTAAAGTGGAAACTGTTGTTTGCAATGAGATTTACGAGCAGGTGCTTACAAAAGTGCAGGAGACTGTTACAACAGGCAATATTGGTGACGGAAAGATTTTTGTTTATGAAGTGGCAGAGGCTGTTCGTATTAGAACAGGCGAAAGAGGGAAAGACGCAATTTAAGGTATTATTTTAAATGAATATTGTAGGAAACAGTTATTATCAATGGGGATGATTACTTTGGAAAAAACCAAAGAATTCATCCCTTTTTTATTTTATTAGGGGGTTATTTTTATGGATACTGCGGAATTAACGAGGGCGTTGAATGTAACATGGGTATTAATAGCAGGGGCATTGGTTTTCTTCATGCAGGCAGGCTTTGCTATGGTAGAAACAGGATTTACAAGAAGTAAAAATGCAGGAAATATTATTATGAAAAATCTTATGGATTTTGCAATTGGTTCAATTATTTTCTTTTTAATCGGTTTTGGCTTAATGTTTGGTGCAAGTGCAGGCGGATTTGTTGGTACAACAGGATTTTTTAACCCAGCAAGCTTACAGCTTGATGCTTTTGAAACTCTTACACCTGGAACTTTTATTTTCTTCCAGACAGTGTTTTGTGCTACAGCGGCAACAATAGTTTCAGGTGCTATGGCAGAACGTACTAAATTCATTTCATACTGTGTTTACAGCTTTATTATCAGTTTGGTTATTTACCCTGTTGTTGGTCACTGGGCATGGGGCGGCGGCTGGCTTTCAGAACTTGGCTTTGTAGATTTTGCAGGCTCAACGGTTGTACATAGCGTAGGCGGTTGGGCAGCACTTGTTGGTGCAGCAATTATTGGGCCTCGCATTGGCAAATATGGCAAAAATGGCGAAGTTAACGCTATTCCAGGTCATAACATTCCTATTGGTGCGCTTGGTGTATTTATTCTTTGGTTTGGCTGGTTTGGTTTTAACCCAGGTTCAACTTTGGGTGCAAGCCTTGAAATTGGTCATGTTGCAATGACAACAAACCTTGCAGCGGCAGCAGCTACTATAGTTGTTATGGTTGTAACTTGGTTAACAATGGGTAAGCCAGACGTATCTATGACACTTAATGGATCTCTTGCAGGGCTTGTTGCTATTACAGCAGGTTGTCAGGTAGTAACCATGTGGGGTAGCATTGCAATTGGCGTTATTGCAGGCTTTGCAGTAGTATTTTTTGTAGGATTTTTTGACAGATGCAAAATTGATGACCCTGTTGGTGCAACAAGTGTTCACCTTGGCTGCGGAGTTATAGGAACACTTCTTGTAGGCTTATTTGCAAACTATGCGCCTGGAACAGATGGTGCTATTACAGGCCTGTTATATGGCGGTGGTTTACATCTTTTAGGTGTACAGTTTATAGGTGCTGCTGCAGTTGGTGTATGGACAGCAGGTACAGCATTTATTATGTTCACTGTAATTAAGAAAACAATTGGGCTTAGAGTGGATGCCGAAGAAGAAATCAGAGGTTTGGATGTTTGTGAACACAATGGCCCAGCTTACGGCGATTTTATGACTAAGTTCTAAAGTATTAATTTAGGTAAAGATTGGAAAGCTATTCATCATAAGAAAAATTTATATTGGATATAAAATATATTCTATTGATTTATGTACAATAAAGTATTATAATGTGCACAAGAGCAAAGAAGTTCTTAAGCATGGCGGAGTATGTCCGTTCTTGCTTAAGGACTTTTTTTTATCCCTTAAAACCGAAAATGTTTTCAAGAGTTAATTTTTTCGGAGGGTAATATAAACAGAAAGGATGAAAAGATTATGAGCGAGAATATGTTACTTAAAAACAGCGAAGCAAAAGGCTTATACGACCCACGTTTTGAACATGACAACTGTGGTATAGGCGCAATTGTAAATATTAAAGGTATTAAAACACACCAAACGGTTGAGGATGCACTAAAAATAGTTGAAAATCTTGAGCACAGGGCAGGTAAGGATGCAGAGGGCAAAACCGGTGATGGAGTAGGTATACTTCTTCAAGTATCACATAAATTTTTCAATAAAGAGGCAAAGTCACTTGGTTTTAAAATCGGCGGTGAAGGAGACTATGCTGTTGGTATGTTTTTCTTCCCGCAAGATGAGTTGGAAAGAAACCAAGCTAAAAAAATGTTCGAGATTATTGTTGAAAAGGAAAATCTTGAATTTATTGGTTGGCGTGAAGTTCCTACAAACCCATCAATATTAGGACATCAGGCAATTGACTGTATGCCAAGCATTTTACAGGGCTTTGTAAAGCGGACTAAAGATGTGGAAAAAGGGCTTCCTTTTGAACGTAAATTATATGTTGTAAGACGTGTGTTTGAGCAGAGCAATGACAACACATATGTTGCTTCACTTTCTGCACGTACTATTGTTTACAAGGGAATGTTTCTTGTAAATCAGCTTCGTCTTTTCTTTATGGATTTGCAGGACAGAGACTACGAATCTGCTATCGGTATGGTGCATTCACGTTTTAGCACAAACACAACACCAAGCTGGCACAGGGCACACCCTAACCGTTTTATTTTGCACAACGGCGAAATAAATACTATTAGGGGTAACGCAGACCTTATGCTTGCACGTGAGGAAACTATGGCAACTGATGTGCTTAAAGGGGAAATGCACAAAGTATTGCCTATTATAAATCAAGAAGGTTCAGACAGTGCAATGCTTGATAACACCTTGGAATTCCTTGTAATGAGCGGAATGGATTTACCACTTGCAGTAATGGTAACCATACCAGAGCCATGGAGCAACAATAAAAACATGAGCCAAAGCAAGAGAGATTTTTATCAGTATTATGCAACAATGCTTGAACCATGGGACGGCCCAGCGTCTATTCTTTTCAGTGATGGCGAGGTAATGGGTGCGGTGCTTGACAGAAATGGTCTTCGCCCATCAAGATACTATATTACAGATGATGATAGATTAATTCTTTCTTCTGAAGTTGGTGTTTTAGATATTCCAGCAGAAAAAATTATTAGAAAAGAACGCTTAAGACCAGGGAAAATGCTTCTGGTTGATACAATAAAAGGCGAGCTTATTGATGACGATATATTAAAAGAACGTTATGCAAGCCGCCAACCTTACGGAGAATGGATTGACAGAAATCTTGTACAGCTTAAGGACATACGTATCCCTAACAAAAAAATTCCTAAGTATAATAAGGAAGAACTTAGAAGGATACAAAAAACATTTGGCTATACCTATGAAGATGTTATGACAGCCATTTTACCAATGGCAAAAACAGGCAGCGAGGCTATTGCATCCATGGGTATTGATTCACCATTGGCTGTACTTTCTGCAACTAAAAAGCCTTTGTTTAACTACTTCAAAGAGATGTTTGCACAGGTTACAAACCCACCAATTGATGCAATACGTGAGGAAATTGTTACAAGTACAACAGTATACATTGGTGATGCAGGAAATTTGCTTGAAGAAAAAGCTGAAAATTGCAAGGTTATACGTGTTAATAACCCAATACTTACTAATACAGATTTGCTTAAAATTAAGCACATGGATATTGAAGGCTTTAAAATTGGAGTTATTCCTATTACCTATTACAAAAATACATCACTGGAAAAAGCGATTGACCGTCTTTTTGTTGAGGTGGACAGAGCTTACCGTGATGGAGCAAATATTCTTATACTTTCTGACCGTGAGGTAGATGAAAATCATGTTCCTATTCCATCACTTTTGGCAGTATCGGCGGTAAGTAAATATTTGGTGAGAACAAAGAAAAGAACTGATGTGGCATTGATACTTGAAACAGCAGAGGCACGTGAGGTACACCATTTTGCAACGCTTTTGGGTTACGGAGCATGTGCAATAAATCCATACCTTGCGCAGGATACAATTCGTGACTTGATTGACGAGGATTTATTGCACAAAGATTACTACGCAGCTGTGGATGATTATAACTCTGCAATATTGCATGGTATTATAAAAATAGCTTCAAAGATGGGTATTTCCACAATTCAGTCTTACCAAGGTGCGCAAATTTTTGAAGCAGTTGGCATTGACAAGGCAGTTGTAGATAAATACTTTACAAACACTGTAAGCCGTATTGGCGGTATAGACCTTGATGACATTCAAAGTGAATTCCATGAACTGCATAGGTCTGCTTTTGACCCACTTGGTTTGGCTACAGACCTTACCCTTGAAAGTTCAGGCAGTCATAAATTTAGAAGTGGCAAAGAAGAACATCTTTATAATCCAAAAACAATTCATATGCTTCAAGAAGCAACCAAAACAGGAGATTATAAGCTGTTTAAGGAATATACAACACTGATTAACGATGAAGCAAAGGTGAATTTAAGAGGGCTAATTGGTTTCAACTTTGCAAAAAATCCAATTCCTATTGAAGAAGTTGAAAGTGTAGATTCCATTGTAAAACGTTTTAAAACAGGTGCGATGAGCTATGGTTCTATCAGCCAAGAGGCACATGAAACTCTTGCAATTGCCATGAACCGTTTAGGCGGGAAAAGCAACAGTGGTGAGGGTGGCGAAAGCATTGACCGTCTTACACCAGAAAAAAATGGTGACAGCCGTTGTTCAGCAATTAAACAGGTAGCTTCAGGACGTTTTGGCGTAACAAGCCGTTATCTTGTTAGTGCAAATGAAATTCAAATTAAAATGGCACAGGGTGCAAAACCAGGTGAAGGCGGACATCTTCCAGGAGAAAAGGTTTATCCTTGGATTGCAAAAACAAGACATTCAACAACAGGTGTTTCTCTTATTTCACCACCTCCACACCACGATATTTATTCAATTGAGGACTTGGCACAGCTTATTTACGACCTTAAAAACTCTAATAGAGATGCACGTATTTCTGTAAAGCTTTGCTCTGAGGCCGGAGTTGGAACAATTGCGGCAGGTGTTGCTAAAGCAGGAGCACAGGTAATTCTTATTTCTGGTTACGATGGAGGTACAGGTGCGGCGCCAAGAACCTCTATACAAAATGCAGGTATTCCTTGGGAAATGGGCTTGGCAGAAACACACCAAACTTTGATTAGAAACGGCCTTAGAAACAAGGTCGCCATTGAAACAGACGGCAAGCTTATGAGTGGACGTGACGTTGCAATTGCGGCGCTTTTAGGTGCAGAAGAATTTGGTTTCGCCACAGCACCATTGGTAACTATGGGTTGCGTTATGATGAGGGTTTGCAATTTGGATACATGTCCAGTTGGTGTTGCAACACAAAACCCAGAACTTAGAAAGAGATTTAAAGGAAAGCCAGAATATGTAATTAACTTTATGCGCTTCATTGCACAGGAGCTTAGGGAATACATGGCTAAGCTTGGCGTTAGAACAATAGAGGAAATGGTTGGAAGAAGTGACCTTCTTAAAATAAGAGATGGTGCAAAAACCAGAACAACAAAGGTAGATTTATCTCAAATTATTAATAATCCATTTGCTGAGGCAAACAAAAATTTCTGCTTCGACCCAAAACAAACTTTCAATTTTGAATTGGAAAAAACCATTGATATGCGTGTGCTTTTAAAGAGATTTGATGCCGCACTTAAAAATAAAGTGCCAACATCTATTGAAATTGATGTTAAAAACACAGACCGTTCACTTGGTACTATTTTAGGCTCTGAAATTACAAAAAGATATCCAGAAGGTTTGGATGATGACACAATGAGAGTTAAATGCAAGGGTGCCGGCGGACAAAGCTTTGGTGCGTTTATTCCAAAGGGACTTACACTGGAGCTTGAAGGAGATTGCAACGACTACTTCGGTAAAGGTCTTTCTGGCGGTAAGCTGATTACCTATCCACCTACAAACAGCAACTTTGAGCAGGATAAAAACATTATTGTAGGTAATGTTGCTCTTTACGGTGCAACAAGTGGATATGCTTATATTAATGGTGTTGCAGGCGAGCGTTTCTGCGTACGTAACAGTGGTGCAAGGGCAGTTGTTGAAGGCGTTGGCGACCATGGTTGTGAATACATGACAGGTGGTATTGCAGTTATTATAGGTAAAACAGGCAAGAACTTTGCCGCAGGTATGAGTGGTGGTATTGTTTATGTTTTGGACGAGGACAGAGATTTTTACACAAGGGTAAACAAAGAACTTGTATCCCTTGAGGAAGTTTTGCATAAGCAGGATGTTGCAGTGCTTAAAGAAATGATTGAGGCACACGTTGAAGCAACAGGTTCTAAAAAAGGTAAAGAGATACTTGATGAGTTTGGCACATATTTAGGTAAGTTTAAAAAGGTACTTCCGCACGATTATGACAAGATGTACAAAACCATTATTAAAATGGAAGAAAAAGGACTAAGTGGTGAAGAAGCACAGATTGAAGCATTTTATGCTAATATGAGAGGATAGGAGGGGACAAAAATGGGAAAGGCTACAGGATTTTTGGAATACGAAAGAAAAATTGGGGAAGAAATAAACCCGAAAGAAAGAATTAAAAACTTCAAGGATTTCCACAACCATTTGCCTAAAGAGCAACAGCAGCTTCAGGGTGCAAGATGCATGGAGTGCGGTGTACCCTTCTGCCAAAGTGGCATGATGATAAAAGGAATGACTTCAGGCTGTCCTTTAAATAATTTGATACCTGAGTGGAATGACTTGGTATATTTAAACAAACCAGAACAAGCATTGGCAAGGCTGTTGAAAACTAACAGCTTTCCAGAGTTTACATCTCGTGTTTGCCCTGCCCCATGTGAGGCGGCTTGTACCTGCGGACTTAATGATGATGCAGTTACTATAAAAGAAAACGAGTGGGGTATTATTGAAAACGGTTATGCAACTGGGCTTATAAAAGCTAATCCACCTAAGGTTAGAACAGGTAAAAAAATTGCAGTTGTTGGAAGTGGGCCAGCAGGACTTGCGGCGGCAGACCAGTTAAACAAGCGTGGTCACAGTGTAACGGTGTTTGAAAGAAGCGACCGTGTTGGCGGACTTTTGATGTATGGTATACCAAACATGAAGCTTGAAAAAGAAGTAATAGACCGTAAGGTTAACATAATGAAAGAAGAAGGCGTTGAATTTGTAGTAAATTCCGATGTTGGTAACACCATTAAGGCTGAAAAGCTTACAAAGGAATATGACAGTGTAATACTTGCTTGCGGTGCTTCAAATCCTAGGGATATTAAAGTGCCTGGACGTGATGGCAAGGGTATTTACTTTGCGGTAGACTTCCTTAAAGCAACTACAAAAAGCCTTTTAGACAGCAATCTTGCAGACGGAAAGTATATATCTGCCAAAGGCAAGAATGTGTTGGTAATAGGCGGCGGAGATACGGGCAATGACTGTGTTGGTACTTCAATACGCCATGGTGCAAAAAGCGTTATTCAACTTGAAATGATGCCAAAGCCACCGCTTACAAGGTCGGAAGATAATAGCTGGCCTGAATGGCCAAAGGTGCTTAAAACGGACTATGGTCAGCAAGAGGCTATTGCAGTTTTTGGCATTGACCCTCGCCTTTATGAAACAACCGTAACAGATTTTATACTGGACAAAGAGGGCAATGTTAAGCAGGCAAAAATTGTTAAGTTGGAGCGTAGCTTTGACAAAAACGGAGCAATGAGTTTTGTAAATGTTAAAGGCAGCGAAAAAACAATTGATGTTGACTTAGTTTTGATTGCCGCAGGGTTTTTAGGCTCAGAAAACTATGTTACAAAAGCATTTAAGGTAGAAACTGACCAACGCTCAAATGTTAAAACACCTGCCAACAGTTATACAACAGCTGTGCCAAAGGTTTTTGTTACAGGTGATATGCATCGTGGACAGAGCCTTGTTGTATGGGCGATTCAAGAGGGCAGAGGTGCGGCAAAGGAAGTAGATAAAGCACTCATGGGGTATAGCAATTTAGCATAAAATAATAAATGACCTTGGGGCTAATTTTAAAGCTCCAAGGTTTTAGTATTTTTATAGGAATTATGGCTAAAATAATACCCAAAGGGGTGTTAACATGCTGACTATAGGCGTTGTTGGTGATGATAAAGGCGTGGTATTAGGTGTGCTGGCGGATATATTTATGCGCAATGGTATACCCTTTTTTGCATCCGCACAAAAAGATGGAGATGGTGTTGCGGCGGCCTTTGCCCAAGCTGTAAAGGAAAAATCCAAGGTATTTGTAATGTCCATAAGCGGCAGTGATTGGGAAAAAATAGGTACATTAAGGTTTGATATATTTGTGTTTTTGGTTAAAAAAGAACACTGTGAAGTAGTGCTTTCTTCACTGCTTAAACAAAAAAATATATTAATTGTAAATAATGATGCACCACTTCCTCAAAAAATAGCAACCTGCGGCGAAACTACGCTGATTACCTGTGGTTTTAATCATACATCAAGCGTAACGGTTAGCAGTGTAGGCGAATTTGCTGATAAAATACAATGTTGCCTTCAACGTACACTTTTAACACTTAAAGGAGAGGCTATAGAGCCACAGGAGTTTTCTGTGTGCGGAAATAGCAATGATATAACAGAGGTTTTGGCGGCGGTAACAGCGGCAATTATATCAGGCGCAGAAGTTTAAAGTCTAAATTTTGGCTGGCTGAATAAATCTATATTATATAGAAATTCAGGGGTCGTATATTTTGCATAAAAACGACCTCCAACTAAAATTTACTATTGAGGGGAGTTTTTTAAAATGCCTAAGGATACTGTTGCCGAAAATAACTATATTTTATTATCTGGTGAGATTGCTTCACCGTGCCAATTTAGCCATGAAATATATGGAGAAGGGTTTTATACCTTTGATTTATTGTCTCAGCGTTTAAGCGGAAACAGCGATATTTTGCCCGTTACCATATCGGAACGAATTATGGAAGGACAAAGCCTTGATGTTGGTCGCAAGGTTTGTGTAAAGGGTCAAATAAGAAGCTATAACAGCTATTGCGATAAACGAAGTAGGCTGGTGCTTACCGTTTTTGCAAAGGAACTGGATTTTCAGGAATGTGAGGATACCAACCAGATTTTTTTGAATGGATACATTTGCAAAAAGCCTGTATACCGCACAACACCTTTTGGAAGAGAAATAACTGATATTTTGTTAGCAGTGAATCGTGCATACAACAAAAGTGATTATATACCCTGTATTTTTTGGGGAAGAAATGCAAAATATACTGGAAACCTTACTACAGGCGATAACATACAAGTGTGGGGTAGGGTACAAAGCAGACAATATCAGAAAAAAAATGAAGATGGCGTAGAAGAAAGAACGGCATATGAAATTTCCGTGTCGAGAATTGAGAAAAAAGCTGAACAATAGTTTAGCGTATTTTTTCGTAAGGTTGACATATTCTTCCATACTTAGTAAAATTGTTTTATGCTACGATAATGACCAACTAGGAGATTGTCTAGAAAAAACAGTGGGAGGTATGTAAAATGATAACAAACCTTTATCTTGAATTCAGGGAACATAAGGTGACAGAGAAAAAAGTAACAGAAGCCGTTAAAGCATTATGGAAAAGCCAAGGTAAGCTCCTTAAAGATTTAGTTAGCCTTGATATTTACTTCAAAGCAGAAGAAGGAATGTGTTATTACATAATTAATAACGAGGAGACAGGTGGTTTTTCTTTGGGGAGCCTGGAATAAATTGCCGAACTTTGCCTGATACAAAAAGTATATTGACAAAAGCAAAAATAGGGTATATGATTTCTGCAGTTTAATAGTTCATTAGTTTGAGGTGCTTATTATGCGTGAAGGAAATATATATTTGTATTATGGCGGTGGCAAAGGAAAAACTACCCTTGCTATAGGTCAGGGTATGAGGGCTGTAAGCGAAGGGCTTTCAGTTGTTATGGTGCAGTTTTTGGATTACAATAACAATAAGGAATATTTAACCCTTAAGCGAATGGAACCCGAGTTTAGAGCATTTAGGTTTGAAAAACGGCGTGAAAGCCTAGAAAAAGCCGATGAGAATGAAATTAGAAATGAAATCAATTTGGCATTTAACTTCAGCAAAAAAATATTGGAAACAGGCGAAAGCGAAATGCTGATACTAGACGGTGTTATTGATGCTGTTGCAAACGGCTTAATTAATGAAGCAGAGTTGGTTGATGTACTTCAAAAACGAAGCAGTTATATGGACATAATTATTACAGGAAGTAAACTATGCCCATTGGTGGCAGAATGTGCAGATTATATTTACAGCATAAATAAAGAGAAAACTCCGTTGGAGGAATAAATAAAAAGAGCATTGGAATTTATCCAATGCTCTTTTTTATTTATTACATTACATTTTTCATTGAATAGAAGCCTGCTGGCTTGCCAGCCAAGTATTTGGCAGCTTTAACAGCTCCTACAGCAAATATCTCTTTGCTTATTGCAAGGTGGCTTATAGTAACAACCTCGTCTTTACCTGCAAATACAACATCGTGTTCACCTGAAATTGTGCCACCACGAAGGGCATGTATGCCTATCTCATGTCTTTCACGTTTTTTCATTACCTGCGAACGGTCATAAACGTAATGCATTTTGTTGTCAAGCGCCTCGTTAATTGAGTCGGCAATGGCAAGGGCAGTGCCGCTTGGGGCATCAATTTTTTGGTTATGGTGCTTTTCAACTATTTCAATATCAAAGCCAGAGTCAAAAAGAACATCTGCTGCTTTTTGAACAAGAGAAAGAATTAAGTTTACCCCAACAGACATATTTGCACTTTTAAGCACAGCAACATCTGCAGATACAGCCTTAACTTCTTCATCAAGTTCAGCAGAAAAGCCTGTTGTGCAAAGAACCACAGGAATTTGCTTTGCTTTTGAAAAGGCTAAAAGGTTAGGAATAGCTGATGCAGTTGAAAAATCTATAATTACATCTGCGACTACATCACACTGCTGTGGCGTAGCAAATACAGGGTAATCTGCTTGCGGTGTACTTGGGTCAATTCCAGCTACAATTTTGCAGTTCTCATCGCCTGATACTATACTTTCAACTACTTTACCCATTTTACCGCCACAACCGTGAAGAATAATGTTTGTCATAAGTTTTTATACCTTTCTTTTGTATGTGTACTACAGTTCTATGTTAATTGCCAATAAATAGTTTGCTCCAGTTATATGGCTTTATGTATTTTATTTAATTAAGCTATGTTTATTCATTGCGTCTTTAAGTTTTTCAAGGTTAGCCTCCTCCATAGGGAAAAGAGGTGCAACAGTTGGGCCTGCATTAAAGCCCATAAGGTTTACAGCAGCCTTAACAGGCACAGGGTTAACCTCTATAAAAAGCGTGTTTGCCATTGTAAGTGTATCAAGGAAAAGCTTGCGGCTGCCTGCAATATCACCGTCAAAGAATTTTTGGCAGATTTCATGAGTCGTCTTTGGCATTATGTTTGCAAGCACAGATATAACACCTTTTGCGCCTATAGCAAGCATTGGAAGTGTCTGGTCATCGTTGCCAGAGTAAATATCAAAATCAGGTCCGCAAAGCTCAGCAATTTGGGCAACCTGTGAAAGGTCACCGCTTGCTTCCTTAACGGCAACAATATTTTTAATTTTTGAAAGGGCAAGCACAGTACTCGGTGTAATATTAACACCAGTGCGTGCTGCCACGCTATAAAGGATTATAGGAATATTTACGTTCTCAGCAATGGCTGTATAGTGCTGTATAAGACCTTTTTGAGTTGTTTTGTTGTAGTATGGCGTAACAATAAGAAGGCCATCAGCACCTTGCGCCTCAGCACCTTGCGCAAGCTCAATTGCATGGCTTGTTACGTTGCTTCCTGCACCTGCAATTACTGGCACACGTTTGTTTACTACGTCAACAGTAAATTTGATTACTTTAAATT
Source organism: Lachnospiraceae bacterium (assembly GCA_034933685.1). GTDB lineage: Bacteria > Bacillota > Clostridia > Lachnospirales > Anaerotignaceae > UBA8514. Next base: position 28,572 of record JAYFNB010000035.1, read on the forward strand.
GGTCTTCATCGCTAAGAACTGAAACCTCGCCAGTTGTACCCGCAATAACGATAGCATCTGTACCGTTTGCAAGCTGAAACTCTATAAGCTCTTTTAATGTATCATAGTTTACTGTTTTGTCCTCATTAAATGGTGTTACAATAGCTACTGCTGAACCTGTGAAAATAGACATATTAAGCTCCCTTCTGATTATAAAACCTTTTAGTTTCTACTGCATGGCTGCGATAAGCAATTCTGCAATCTGCACTGCGTTTGTTGCCGCGCCTTTACGGATATTGTCTGCGACAACCCAAATGTTAATGCCATTGTCAACGCTTTCATCACGACGAATTCTTCCAATAAATACTTCGTCTTTACCGGCCGCATTAAGTGCAAGTGGATATACATTGTTTTTAACATCGTCTTCAATTACAAGGCCTGGTGCCGATGCTAAGGTCGATACAAGCTCGCTCATATCAAAGCTGTTTTCAAATTCAACGTTAATAGACTCGCTGTGGCTGTCAAAAACAGGCACACGAACAGTTGTTGCTGTAACTTTCATTTCGTCGTTGTGCAAAATTTTTCTCGTTTCCCAAATCATTTTCATTTCTTCTTTGGTGTAACCGTTTTCCAAAAATACATCTATATGTGGAAGGCAGTTGTTGGCAATTTGGTGTGGGAATTTTTTTGGAGCTTCGCCTTTTAATCCATCTTCAAGATCTTTCCAACCAGCAACGCCTGCACCTGAAACGGCTTGGTAAGTAGAGTATACAACTCTTTTAATTTTATATTTTTCATCAAGCGGTTTTAGTGCAACCATAGCTTGAATTGTTGAGCAGTTAGGGTTTGCAATAATACCCTTGTTCCAGCTTATGTCTTCTGGATTTACTTCAGGCACTACAAGGGGAACTGTAGGGTCCATTCTCCACTGAGCAGAGTTATCTACAACTACGCAGCCGTGTGCCGCTGCTATTGGTGCAAATTTTGCACTTGTGCCGCCGCCGGCAGAGAAAAGAGCAATATCGATGGGTTTATCAAATGAATTTTCTGTAAGTTCTTCAACGGTGTATTCTTTGCCCATAAAATTAAGTTTCTCACCTGCAGAACGTGCTGAAGCCATTACATAAAAGTTTTCAATAGGAAGATTTCTTTCCTCCAGAACTTTAAGGAAAGTTCTGCCAACCATACCTGTTGCTCCCACAACGGCTAAGTTTACTTTTTTCATAAATATATCACTCCTGTTTTAAAATATATAGCTTAAAGATAGCTTATGATATTATTAGCTTTTGATGGTACAAAAAAACCGGTGCAAGCACCGGCTAAATTTAACAAAATAGGAACAGCAATAAATAGAACAAGGCTGTTATTTATGTTGATAAACTTAGTAGCGCTCCATCAAAAAACATTGATGACAGTCATTAGGCTATTAACCGTAACAACCAGACCGAAAGTTCCAGGGACTTTTCAAATCTTCGGCACCGTTCCCTTTTAATATATGTCTATTGCACCTGATTGCATCCATATATTTACTGATGAAAAATGCACCTCTACCTATATAAACCATAGTATCACTAAAATTATGCAGTGTCAAACCCTTTGACAAATATTTTAGAATTTAACTTAAAAAAGCATAAAAATCCTTTGAAAAGGCAACTTTATATATATCTACTAAGGCAAAGTTAGTTAAAGGAGGCAATTATATTGGGTAAAAATGAAGAGGTTTTGAATATGCTTACAGAAGAAGATAAAGCAAAATATGAAATTGCTGAGGAACTTGGTCTTTTGGACAAGGTAAGGGCAGGCGGATGGAAGAGCCTTACAGCTAAAGAAAGCGGTAAAATAGGCGGAATTATAGCCTCACGAAAAAGCAAAAAAGGAAAAAATAAAAATAATGAAAAAGTTGTTGACAAATGAAGGTAGAAAGTGTATTATATTAAATGTTCGCAGCACAAGTTGCTGTGTGGCGGAAATGTGGAGAGGTGTCCGAGTGGTTTAAGGAGCTGGTCTTGAAAACCAGTGACTCCGCAAGGGGCCGTGGGTTCGAATCCCACCCTCTCCGCCACTTTTTTTATTTGGTAGAGCCTTGAGGAGAAGTACCCAAGTGGTTGAAGGGGTTCGCCTGGAAAGCGGATAGGTCGTTAATAGCGGCGCATGGGTTCAAATCCCATCTTCTCCGTTTATTTAATTAAACGGATTACCAAAAATACATAGTAATTCAGTATTAAAGGGGTATAGTTCAGTTGGTAGAACGTTGGTCTCCAAAACCAAATGTCGAGGGTTCAAGTCCTTCTGCCCCTGTTAGTTGAAAGCCTTGTAAACACTGCGTTTGCAAGGCTTTTTTCTTTTTGTAATTATGCCATTTAATAAGTTTTGGTCATTGTTTGGTCATTATCGAAAAAAAGCACTTCAAAATTAATTGAAGTGCTTTTGTACTAATTCGGTTTTTTATTTAATAAGTCCTGCAATATATCAGCGGCTTGTTCATCGGCTGACTGTATAGCATGGGCATATATTCTTGTTGTTGTGGATGCATTGGAATGACCTAACCTTTTGGCTACTGTTGTTACATTTACACCGTTCATAATCATTAGGCTTGCATTTGTATGACGAAGCGAATGTATTGTTACATCAGGCAAGTCATGCTTTTTTAGAAATTTTGGGAACCATGCTGTCAATGTATCAGGGTGTATTGGTCTTCCGTTCCACTGGGTAAATATAAAATCTCCATTTTCCCATTGGTCACCAACTTTTATTCTTTCTTTGTTTTGTTCGACTTTATGTTTCTTTAATAACTTGAAACAAATATCGGCGACTTTTATAATCCTTTTAGACTGATCGGTCTTTGTTGTATCCTCAAAAATTCCTATTTCAGGCAAGTAGAGGATTTCTCTTTGAATATTAATAAGGCATTTGTTAAAATCAATATCAGACCATTTTAAACCGCACAGCTCGCCCCTACGCATGCCCGTATAAACAAATAGGGTAATTATGGTTTCGTATTGTAGTGGTTCACCTTCAAGGGCTTTAAATAGGTCTGCAACTTGATAATCCTCTAAGAATCTGCTTTCTTTTTTCTTAACCGATGGTGTCTTAACCCTACTGCATGGGTTAGAGGGAATAACCTGCCACTCTACAGCAGTTTGTAAGATGGTTGAAATTAACCTGTGATGGTGCTGTATTGTTTGCTGTGACAGCGTTGTTTTGCTTGTATCGGGTGAAAACAAATCATTTAGTTTATATCCTAAAGATGCAGCTATTGCCTCCGCAGAGGTCAACCTAATTTTAAGGCCTTTACATGCCTGGTTGAATGTTGCCACAGAAAAATTATGATTACTCGCAAGATCCGTTTTTGTGGAGCCTGATTTCTTCCATAGCATCGTTATATCTTGCTTTGGAATATAGCAAATATCTTCTCGCACACCTTCTTCACCAAGATTTTCATAAAATCTCATTAAATGCAAGGGTTGTAATTTTGAAAGCTTTATGTGCCCAATTGCTTTATTTATCCTTGTTAACAATATTTTATAACGTGCCACGGTTTTGGATTTTAAATTTTTTTCTGCATAATCTCTTAACCATATATCCGTAAATTCTGAAAATTTAATTGAACTGTTTAGAAATTGACCGTTTTTGCAATCTTCTTCAAATAGAACAGACTGCCTTTGCAGTTCCTTTGTAATTTGCTTTTCTGTTAAGCCTTCATCAGGTGTCCAAGTTCTTGATTTAATTATTTGTACACCTTTTGTGTCATATCCACAGGATACTTTTATTCTATAACTTTTCCCACGCTTTGTTACGTTGGCCATAAAAAACCACCTCTCTTATATACAAAAGGTGCGGTGTATGATATAATTACCATTGTCTAGGTAGTAGGTTATATCATTAACCGCTATTCCTTATGCCCGTGCAGTTTAACTGCATAGGGCTTATTTTTTTATCTGCATTTTTCAAGCAAAGCTTCTTGAAGAACTTGTGAAAAATTAATGTTTTTTGCTACGGCTTCTTCGTTAAGCCATTGTGGAATTGTTAAAGTTTTTTTAACAGCCTTGTTATTATTTTTCTTTAAATAAGATAACATATCAAATTCAATAACAACAACAAATTGACCGCTTTCAACTGTAAGTTCATTTGGTAAAGATGGTTGTGGCACAGGTCTTTTTTCTTCCTGCAGATAGGTAAGCATAAGACCTAAAGCATCTACTGCCATTTCATAAGCATCATCAATGTTATCGCCTTGAGTGAAGCAGCCGTTTACATCTGGAAATGAAACAGAAAAACCGCCGTTTTCCTCAGGGGTAAATATGGCTGGATAAAATAATTTTTTCATATATGAACACTCCTTTATAATAATAGCAGAGAACAGGGGGCTTATTTAAGCCCCGCTTGCTTTAGAATGTTTTGTTCTGTTCCCTTTTTTAAATCTTTACTATGGTAGGGGACTATTGCTATCTTGCCAGTTTCTTTGTTTTCAAACACTTTGTGCGAACCATTTTGTCTAACTTCTTCAAAACCATTTGCTTTAAGTAATTTAATCATTTCCTTTGCTGTCATTGGCATTTGTTGTGCTCCTTTCCTTACCATAGCTATATTATAGCACGTGTTAACACGTATGTCAATATAAAATACGTAGAAATACGTATAAAATGCGAGGGTTAAATTTTATTTTGCAAATTTCAAATATTTATTAGGAAGTGTTCTTTTCCTTCTGATTCCGTGGTAAACCAAATCAACTACATATGTTGTCGTTTCACGCTTATCTGGGTGCATATACCTGTTTACAACGGCTATAATGTCATTTTCAAAGCGGTAAATGTCATTAATAGATTCTAAACTTAACTTGATTTCATTTTTATTTTCATCTGGAAGAATGACAGAACTTTGAGCACTGTTGAAAATGAAGCGACAAATCCACTTTCTTGAATTATTATTATATACAACAGCTAAATACGAGTCAGTTATTTTGTAACTAATTTCTGTCATATTAACAGTATTTTTCAGAATGTTTTTCACGGCAAAAAATGCTTCTTGCTCTGCATCACTTAAAGTTTTAACAGGTTCATCGTTGGTTATAATTGGAGTGGTTTCATTTCGATTTTCATTTAGAGCAGCTTTTATTTTATCATTGATTGTGTCGTTTAAAAAATCATTTAGAGCTTTCTTTAAAATTGGTCTGAATTTTTCAATAATAGTTTGTGTTTTAGCACCTGCGTATACATTTTGCACGCAAATTTTTGTAAAATCATCTGTAGGATTTTGAAGTTGCTGCGAAATATAAGACTTAAAATTTTCAACATACTTCAGAGATTCCGCACTGGTAAATATCTTATTTGAATCAAAATTTTCTTTAGTAAACTTTTTAAGTTCAATAATTTTATTTTCACGTAAATTCAATAAATCAATTTCTAAAAATGGTTCTTTATCCATTTTGTTTACTTCTTCCAAATCAGTATAAAAACGATAAATAATGCCGTTTGTTAAAATTGCAAATTTAGATTTTGTTGTTGCAAAATATCTAAAAAGTTGAGAATCGTGCTTTTCTAATTTTTTATTAAAACATTTTGCTTCAATAAGTATGACCGGCTCACCGTTTTGTAAAATGGCATAATCAACCTTTTCGCCTTTTTTTATCCCCACATCTGCAACGTATTCAGGAAGAAATTCTTGTGGGTTAAAAACATCGTAGCCAAGTAATGAAAAGAATGGCATTATGATTGATGTTTTTGTTGCTTCTTCAGTAGAAATATTGCCAAGTATTGTTGGTATTCTATCTGAAAAACTTTTAATTTTTTCATCAAAATCCATATTTAATATCCCCCTTAAATTGACATTATTTAACATAATGCTATAATGTGATTAAGGGTTTTCGTTCTCTGACGTTAACTTCTTGCCTGCCACTCCAGTATTTGCGGTACTGGGGTGGCTTTATTTTTTATAATTTCTTATATATTGGTCAAATTGTTCTCTTACTTTTCTTTCTAACGGATGTTTATTAAACATATTTCTTTTATATAATTCTTCAAGCCGTTCTGCTCTAATTTCCGCAGACTTTCTTGATATGCCGCACAGTCTCATAATTTCCACTGGCGTATGTATGTCTAATGCCGCAAGTACCGTTGCCGGCATTAATATATCCCTTGCAAAAACATTGGCTTCAAGTTCCTGCAGATCTGTTTGGCTGTCTGTTTCTGAATTTCGGTAATGGATAGTTCCTATGTTATGATTTAGTACTCCATGCCCAAGTTCATGGGCTAAGGTGAATCTTCGGCGGTTTCGGTTATTGATTTTGTCATTAATGTATATCTCTTTTCCACTGCCGACGGCTGTTATAAATCCATCCCCATTTTTTACATCCTCTTTAAAGTTTTGAAAAAGTGTAGTTTGTGAGTAAATAATAACTTTCAAATTATATTTACGTGCTATTACACCTAAATTCACAGGCAATTCCTTTATTCCGCACTCCAGCAACACTTCCCACGCAGTATCCCTTGCTTTCTTATAACTATCATACATCTTACAATCCTCCTAAAACAAATTTAGGTTTAATTGTAAGATTTTGTCGGTTTAATTACCTTAGGTAATTACTGGTAATTATTAGAACAGGTCTTCGTTGCCAGATTGGTCTGGAACATTTCTTGAACTTCTAACCATTTCTGCAGCTTCTTCTTCGGACATTTCTACATGACCACCACGTGCCACAAAGCGAACCGGATTAGATTCTTTTGGTTGGTTATCAATCAATTCAAGCCCTAAAGTAACTCTTACTATATTTTTGTGTTCAATGTCTGCTTTTTTATACGCATCTGTAACTTCTTGAATTTCAGAAGAATATGAAAACAAATCTACAACAGGCTCATCATCCATCAAATCGCCTAGAGTTTTTCCCAATGCATACACTATAGTTTTAACAGTTTCTAATTGTGGATTAGGATTTGTGCCAGAAGTTATTTTATCTATTGTGCTTTTAGGGATTCCAGTTATTTCAGACAGTTCTTTATTAGTTATTCCTTTTTCTTTTTTATACATATTGATTTTTTCTAAGCCCATTTTCTAAACACCCCTTTAGACAGACTATATAGCACAATTATGCAATCGTCAAGATTAAATTTCCGATAGAGGAAAATATTTTCTAAAAAAGCGTTGACAATTTCCTGATAAAGAAATATAATACAGTCAAGTTTCCGATATAGGAAATAAACGGTTGAATCATGAAGGAGGTGAAAGTATGAATAAAAATTTGAAGTACGACAATTTAAGAAAAGTTCTTTTTGACAAGAGAATTGAGGTAAAGGCGCTTGCATGTGCATTGGGCGTAGATGAAAAAACAATAATTAATAAGTTGGATGGGAATAGCAGAGTTGGATTTTCATATGACGAAGCTTATGAACTTAGGAAATTATTCTTTTCAGAATATGATCCAGATTATTTGTTTACAAGAGCCATGGGGGACGACCAAACAGACAAGGCAAGCTAAAAAGGGGGCGAACACAATGTATGAAGTTAGCAATTGTAAAGAAATATCTGTAAACTACAAAGGTTCTTCATATTTAGTAATTTATGGGGAGCATGTAAACGGATGGTTTTTCTGTATTCCTAATTTTCAAGTTGGTGGTGAGTTGAGCGATACAACTGATGTTTTTTGGAACAGTCCAAGAATAGGCAAGGCACTGGACGATATGGAGGCAGGAATAGCCATAGCTAATGGAATAAAAAATAATGGGTAAGGAGATGGGGAAAATGGCTGTTGCAAGAATGAGAACGGTGGACGGTGCTTTCAAGTACATTCAGGGTCAAGACCCAGAAACAGCCCTTACAAAATCAGCCTTTTACAGATTTGTAAGAGAAGGCAAAATACCGCATTGTTATGTGGGTTTTACAGGAAAAAAGAAATTGATAAACCTTGATGATGTTGACGAATTTCTTTCGAATGGGTTTAAAAACATGCAGGAAGAACCTAAACAAATTGGTATCAGGGCAATAAATGAAAAGATTTTGCCTATCTCTGTTTAATGCAAAACTTGGAATAATTTTAAACAGTTACAGGCTAATTATAATAAAAAGGAGAGATTTATATGACAAAGATTGACCTTAACAATCTGGCAGGTGGAGCAACTGCTGAACAAATCAACAGAGAAATTACAAATGTGCTCAGCAACATAAAAGACCCCAACACAGACCAACAGGCAAAGCGCAAGATTACCATCACAATGACATTCACGCCCGACAAGGGTGACAGTGATGTTGTTGCCATCCACACAATATGCAAACCAACTTTGGCGCCTGCAAATGGTACAAGCACCAGATTCCTTGTGGGGATAGACTCAGATGGAAAGATGAAAGCTTCAGAGTGGGGGAAGAATGCCATGGTTGGCCAGATTCAGGTGGATGACTATGTTGTTGATGAAGATGGTGAAATACTTGAAAAAAGTGCAAAGTCGGGCGTTATTGATTTTCAGGCGAAAGCCAATAAGGAGGCTTAAATTATGATTGAGAAAGCATTAAGATACGTTGTTGGATTAAGACAGCCACAAATAGAAACAATTGACGGCATTACATATTGTGATAAGGATTTATCACCAGTTTTTGCACCAAGGCAAAGTGCGGTGGACACAAAATCCCTGTTATCAGTTGTTGATTACATAAAAGCAAACATTGACGGGTGCATCCTTGGGACAGAGAGAGTTGTAATTCATATCAAGGATTATCAGTCTGTTAATGTTATGAGTGAATCCTTAATTGACTCAAAGGAAAGAGAGCAGTTTATTCATGCTAAGGCTGAATTACCAGCATTTAGGTTTGGCAACTTCTATACGGCAGAAGAGTTTAACATCCTTATGCAGTCGGTATTTATTGAAAATGACGATGCAGAAATTTTGCTGAAGGTTGTTGGAAATTTAAAGGATTCAGCTGTAAAAGCAATAGGTGATGATGGAGTAAGCCAGTCGGTCACGATGAAAGTTGGAATATCTACAGTAGCAGATGTGAAGGTGCCGAACCCTGTCAGTTTGATGCCTTACAGAACATTTATTGAGGTGGATCAGCCTGAAAGCAAATTCATTTTCCGTATGCGTGAAGGTGGGATGTGTGCATTGTTTGAAGCTGATGGTGGGGCATGGAAACGCAATGCGGTAATAAAGATAAAAGAATATTTTGAGTTTGAATTAGCAGCGCAAATTGATGCAGGCAACGTGATTATTTTAGCTTAAGGATGTAAATAAAGGGCGGTGTAACAACTGCCCTTTTACAAGAACAAAAAACAGAATAGGGCGGTGCGTATGAAAATCGGTCTTGATTTTTTCTACTGTCCTGTAAGCTTTGACGACCCAACACAGTTAGTTGAAGCAGAATTTGGGTTAAAAGCAATTGCAATAATCGTTAAGCTTAAACAGCGTATTTTTGGTGGGCAAGGTTATTATTGTGATTGGAATGACGAGGTTGCATTGTTGTTTGGTAGCAAGGTCTGCGGACTGTCTCCTGGTGACCATGCCGTTTCGGAAGTTATAAATGCGGCTCTAAGACGAGGAATATTTGATAAAAAAATATTTGATAAATACGGTGTATTAACGTCTATGGAAATTCAAAGGGATTTCCTAGAAGCCGCCAAAAGGCGAAAAAACGTAGAGGTAAAAAAAGAGTACCTCTTATTAAGTTTACCCATTTTACAGGACAATGTAATCATAATTGATAAAAATGTAAACATAAACGGCAAAAATGTAGACATAAACGAACAAAGTAAAGGAAAGGGAAGTAAAGGAAAGGAAAGTAATGATTCTTGCACAGAGCCGGGAGAACCCGACTCCATGCCGCCAGTAATATCATTGCCCCTAAATGACAATAGCGAATATCCCATTACTGAAAAAGAAATAGAAGTATGGAAAGAACTATATCCGTCTGTAAACATTTTGCAAGAGCTAAGAAAATACAAGGGGTGGGCGTTGACCAATCCAAAGAAGCGTAAAACAAGGGGTGGGATATTAAGAAGCGTGAATAGCTGGCTTGCAAAAGAACAGGATAAGGGCGGCAGTCCTCAAAACAATTCCGTAAAGCAAAATAGTAATGCTAAGCCTGCAAACGGAGTTAATGCAATAATTGAAGAGTTCGGCCTTGGGGAGGACAAACATGAGTGAAATATTTGACCTTGAAGCAGAAAAAGCAGTATTGGCTTGTGTCTGCTTGGGGGGCGAAAATGCCTATGTAAAATTAAACGGACTTACAGCCAATGACTTTTACAGCAAACAGTGTGCAATGATTTTTACAGCGATTTCCGAACTTATGAAACATCAAGCGGCTGTGGATGCAGTCACTATATCAGACCGACTGAGGCAAAAAGGCAATCTTGAAAAGTGTGGTGGTATACAGTTTTTATCTTCAGTTTTAATGTCAGTGGGTACAAGCATTGGTGTTGAGGACTATGCGGCAATTGTTCGGGAGAAGGCTGAAAGGCGCAGGTTACTGCCGATGTTGAAGAAGGCATTTCAGCTTACTGAAAGCGGTGACTACAACAAGCTGTTAGAGGCCTTGGAGAATATAAAGCCTAACAATTGTAAATCTCGTTCAAATTTGGAGAGCGTGCCTGAGATATTTGAAAGATTTTTCACTGAAAAAATGGAACAGAGGGAAACAGGGGCAAAACTTACAGGAGTGGCAACAGGATTTAGAATGTTCGACCGTGTTACAGGTGGGCTACAAAATAGTGACTTAATAATTATTGCTGCCAGACCTTCTATGGGCAAAACGGCATTTATGCTTGAAATGGCTATGGGTGTTGCAAAAAATCAGCCGCAGGACGAAGTCATTATTTTTTCCCTTGAAATGAACAAGAATGCTATTGTTGCCAGAATGACATCCTCCTATTTCAAAATTAATAATCAGAAGTGGAAATCACCCGACACAATTACAAATGACGATATTAAAGAAATGAAAAAGATGGTTTCATCTTTTGAAGACACAGTTAGAAATATTTACATACATGATGACCCACAAATGACAATGAATGAAATTCTTACGGTGGTACTGGAACGAATTGCGAAGAACGGAGGCAAAGCACCCTCGTTAATATGCATTGACTATTTGCAACAGATTTTTGGCAACGGAAACGAAAGTCCTGTTGTAATGTTTACAAAAATAAGTAGGGAGCTAAAGGTTTTGGCAAGAAAAATCGGTTGTCCAGTGGTGTGCTTATCGCAGTTAAGCAGAAAATGCGAAGAACGTGCAGATAAACGACCAATGCTTTCCGATCTAAGGGAATCAGGAGCCATTGAACAGGATGCGGACATTGTTGGCTTTTTGTATCGTGATGAATATTATTTTCCCGACAGTGAAGCAAAGAACCAAGCAGAGTTGATAATTCAAAAGCACAGAAACGGAGCAGTTGGAACATTTAATTTTGTTTTTATGAAGGAGTATACCTCATTTAGAGAAATGATGCCTTTTGACAGTAAAAAGGGGTGAGATTCATGGCATTAAGTGATGTTATTGGCAAATATGTAGATAGCAGTAGTCACAACCAAAAAGCACCAGAAAGCAAGCTTGACGTTATAAGAAAAGAATTTGAAAAAATGGATTCCAGATGGTGGGCAATATATTTTGAAAATCTTTCAAAAAAGTATGAGCATTGCACCAAAGATGATCCACTGCTAAAGATAATGACTTTGGAGTCCCAAAAGGATGAATTGAAATATAAAACTTATGGTGAAATTTTGCAGAACCCAGGATTGCTTGAATTCAAGTGGAATGAGCTTAAAATTAAGCTGGCAGAAATTAATGCTGAGATAAACAAGATTAAGAAAAGTATGGGTGATGGGCAGTTAAAGCTGTAGTAGAAACTTAAAGTTAGTTTAATAACAGGAGGAAGCTGCTGGTAGTAAACAATTATTTTACATATAAAAAAGGAGCGTTTGAGTATGAATATTGATGTTAGTGCAATTGTAAACGATAAAATCAGGGAACTTGAAGAAAGTGGAATTATAAAACAGAAGATTGAAGAAACAGTTGAAAAGGTTGTTTTAAAAGAAATATGTGATGGTCTGGATAGTTGGGAGCTTAGAAGGAATATTTCTACCGCTGTAAAGGACACTGCAGGAACAATTATATCAAGTTTAAATTTCTCTGCTTACAATGGCTTCATTGCACAGACGGTTAAAAACATTTTGGATGGCGAAGTGAAAGCAGATTTAGCGGAAAAAGTTCAAAAATCTATAAACGAGTTAATGCTAAATAAGGTTGAAAGCGTGAAGTTATCAGAAATATTCAAAAAATATTATGAATGGGTATGTGAGCATACAGAAGAAGGTGACAAGTGGAATAGACGAGAGTTTACACATGAGCTTGAAATTAATGAGGACGGAGATTTTAGACACTTCCGAATTAAATTTAGTGATGAAAAATTGGACAAGTATGATTATGCACAAATTAATTTTAGATTATGCGATTATAAAGGGCGAGGAACGGATGAACTGGAGAATTTGTGTTTTGAAAATAAGGATATGACAAAGACGTTAATTGTTGGCAGATTGAATGATTTTCAAGCTTATATGCTTAATCTTTTATATAACAAAGTTAAAATAATACTGGACATAGAAGATGTTGAGGAATATGGGTACTATGATATTGATTGTTAGGAAAATCCGAAAATTTTAAAAACAAAAAATAAAATCAGAGGGGAGTAAGAGGTTTGGTCGACCGATAAACAGCTGTTTACTCCTGTGAAAAAATGCAATTAAATTTATACAACGAATTGATAATTGATAATTTTGCCGGGGGCGGTGGTGCTTCTACTGGTATTGAGCTTGCGTTGGGCAGGCCTGTAGATATAGCGGTGAACCATGACCCTGATGCAATTGCTATGCATAAAGCGAATCACCCATTTACAGAACATTATTGTGAAAGCGTTTGGAATATTGATCCTGTAAAGGTGTGTAGGGGAAGAAATGTAGCCCTTGCCTGGTTTAGCCCTGATTGCAAACATTTTAGCAAGGCGAAGGGAAGTAAGCCGGTAAGTAAAAATATAAGAGGGCTTGCATGGATCGTACTGAAATGGGCAGGAACGGTACGACCTAGGGTGATCATCCTTGAAAATGTGGAGGAATTTCAAACATGGGGTCCATTAAGAAAAGGTAAGGCAGTTAAAAGCAAAAAGGGAGAAACTTTTACCAAATGGAAAGAACAGCTGCAAAGCTTGGGATACAAAATTGAGCACAAGGAACTCATTGCTTGCGATTACGGAGCACCAACAACAAGAAAGCGTTTCTTTCTTATAGCCAGATGTGATGGAAAGTCTATTGTTTGGCCGGAAAAAACACATGGAGCAGGACTTAAACAATACAGAACAGCTGCAGAAATTATTGATTGGAGTATTCCATGCCCTTCTATTTTTGACACAGCGGCAGAAATTAAAGGGAAATATGGAGTAAAAGCAGTAAGACCGCTTGCAGAAAATACCATGCGTAGAATTGCAAGAGGAATACAGAAATTTGTTATTGATAATCCAAAGCCATTTATTGTACAGGTGAATCATAGCGGAAGTTTCAGAGGACAAAATATTAAAGAACCAATTCAGACACTAACCTCTAAAAATGGGTATGGGATTGTTACGCCATATATGACTGCCATAGGACAGACAGGTTTTAGTGATGATAGATCCTATAGTGCTGAAAGTCCTGTAAAAACCATAGTGAGCAAAGCAGAGCAGTGTTTAGTAACGCCTTATCTTATCCAATATCACAGCGAAACTGGCGGAAAAGAGGTAAGAGGGCAGGAAGTAGATCATCCTATTATGACGTTAGATGCTTCACCAAGATATGGGCTTGTATCAGCATTTATTAGCCGGCAATTTGGCACCAGCACGGGGCACAAAATGGATGAACCGTTGGCAACGGTTACCGCAGTTGATAAAAGTAATTTAGTACAAGCCTTTTTGATTAAATACTACGGACAGGGAACAGGGCAAAGCCTAAACGACCCATTGGACACAGTTGTTAGCAAAGATAGGTTCGGGCTTGTTATTGTTCAAGGTGTAGCTTATCAAATTGTTGATATTGGTATGCGTATGTTAGAGCCAAAGGAATTATATGCTGCACATGGATTTCCTATGGATTACATAATTGATGTAGATTGTAACGGCATTAAGTACAGCAGAAGTAAACAGGTTGCAAGATGTGGCAACTCCGTTCCTCCACCATTTGCAGAGGCATTGGTTAGGGCAAATTTACCAGAGTTGTGCTGTAAAACAGTTGGCACAATGGAGGAACTTAAAGCTGTGATGATAGGATAAGGGAGGGAGTGCCAGTGGGAAGTAAAAAAGAAGAAGTGATTTGGATGAATTTTGAACCAAGGGGACAGTTAAAACTATAAGAGGTGAACAGGATGAATAAAATTGCAGAGTTGAAAGCAAGTGAACCTATAACTTGTGGAGAGTGTAAGTACTCATCATGGGCAAGTGGGGACAATTCGGATGAATGCCCTATGAATTTACATCGACTCAAGCGGATTTTTGGAAAAGAAGATGTTGAGTCAAATGATTATTGCAGTTTTGGCAGAAAGGAGAGTTGAGGAATGAGCGAATTAAAATCGTGCCCATTTTGTGGGGGTAAAGCAAGTGAAAATTTATTGACCGAAATAACTAAGTATGATTTATATACAGTTTCTTGTGAAAATAATAATTGTGGCGTACATCCGCATACAGTTGGACTTACATATGAAGAAGCGGTTACAAAGTGGAACAATCGCGCTAGTGGTTGGATACCTGTAAGTGATAGGTTGCCAGACAAGGGAAAAATAAACACAAATATACGGGACTATCAGCAGTATATGTGTCTTGTTGATTGCAAAGGAACGGGAGGAATGGACGCCCGACCGCTAGGTTTTGACAAGACTGGAAAATGGGTTAATGGCGGAATAGACATGTCGAAATATGTTATTGCATGGCAACCGCTACCAAAACCGTATAAGGGGGAAAGGCAATGAAACCGATATTATTTAACACCAAAATGGTACAAGCGATTTTAAATGGGCAAAAGACGGTTACAAGACGAGTGGTGAAATACCCGTATTTTGTGGATACACATAGTATACCCATGCCGATGCGTTCCGCGCCAAAAGGAAGTTATGTATATCAACAGATTGGTGAAATGCCATATCCAGAATATATATATGACGAAGGCGATGTGCTCTGGATTAGGGAAACATGGTTAAAGGCTGATGACGGATACCACTACAAAACTGATATTGATTTGCCAAGCGAAAGTGAAGATATTAGAAAAAAATACGGATATAAATGGCGACCATCAATCCATATGCCGAAAGAAGCCGCAAGAATTTTTTTGAGGGTGACAGATATTAGGGTTGAACAATTGCAGAAGATGTATGTTGATGATGCAATTGCAGAAGGCGCATGGGGAGGTGGGCTTCCAACACTTCCGTTTTCGTTGTTAGAGCAAAAATATCCAACAGCTTCCTGTATTGCTATTGCTTCGTTTGCACATTTATGGGATAGTACAATTCCCAAAAAAGACCTTGATACATATGGATGGAGCGTCAATCCTTGGGTTTGGGTAATTGAATTTGAGAAAGTTAGTAATCCTGAGAGGCAAATATGATAAAAATACATATCTAACTAAAAGAGAATAAAAAAAGGAGCTTCTGCCCCTCACTCACAAATGTATTATATCAAATTTAAAAACTATAATCAAGGGGGAATAGGCTTTGACGGCAAAAGAATACTTGTGTGGTGCAAAGGATTTGGACAGACAAATAAAAGCGGATTTGTGCGAACTATCACTATTAAGAAAAATGATTGGAGCAGTTAGTGCTATAGACTATGCAAGAGACCGTGTGCAGGTAAGCCCTGAAAATAGCCTTGAAAAAAGCGTAGTAAAATTAATTAGCTTGGAAGAAAAGATAAATCAGCAGGTAGACAGATTTGTTGATACAAAAAATGAAATAAAGTCTAAAATATCATTTTTGAAAAATAGGGATGAGAAATTGGTGTTGCAATATCGGTACTTATGCTTTATGTCTTTGGAAATGATAGCTGTAGAAATGAATTATTCATATAGACAAATTAAAAGGATTCATCATAGAGCCATAGTATCTTTTGAAAGATGTCCCCTAATGTCCCTTTAATCTGTGCTATTATGTTACCATGAATAATTAAGGACAAAGCCTTGCAGAGATGCAGGGCTATTTTTATGCAAGGAGGTGGAAAAAATGGGAAATGCAATGGATCCTGTGAAGGGAACGGATAACATCCTTGATTTTGCGGATGTTCTTTTGGAAAAACCAAAGGTCGGAAAACGGAACTATGTTCTGTTTATGACTGGAATATACCTGGGACGTAGAATTTCAGACCTTTTAAAATTAAGGGTTCGGGATGTTAAGGGCAAAAATAAGGTTTATTTTCGGGAGTCCAAAAAGGGTAAGGAATTTAATTTAGTAATCAACAAAGAATTGAAAGAAATTTATAGTGATTACTGCAAAGACAAAAAAGATCATGAGTTTTTATTTCAGAGTTCCAGATGTAAAACCCCGAAGCATATTACAAGGCAGATGTGTTGGAAAATTTTTAAAGAGGCAGGAGAACAGCTTGGATATGATGACAAAATAGGTTGTCATTCCTTAAAGAAAACATTAGGAAGAAAGCTTTATGATGATGGGGTGGACATTGGCTTGATCATGCACATTCTTGGTCATGATGATATTAATTATACAAAACGATACATTGGTGTAACTGGTGATGAAATGAACCGAGCATTGGAAGTGGTTTCGTATCGGTTACACAGATGATTTTTTAAAATGCTTATTAGTTTACATAATAGGGACTTGTCAATTAAAGAGAATCTAAAAAAGTTTCTTCCTTAATACAAAACAATTAAAGTTAGTAGACACTTTAATTATTAAGTCAAATCCGTCATTATGCACAAACAAAATGAAAGCATAAGAAAATGAGTGGATAAAGAGTGAAAATGATGTGTTATTTGTATATGTTTTTGCGTGCTAAAGCACAGGTAATATTGCACAATTGCTAAAATTTACAGTCGAGAAGAAGTAAAGGGGATTAAAACAATGGAAGACACAGTTAAAAATAACCATTGGGCAGAAGTAGCTGGAATATGTGGTGTTGAGTTGGGAGAAGAATTTAATATTGTTGGATGCAACAATAACGAAGTTGCATTCTCTCCTTATACCATTACGGAAGATGGATTTTTAGACAGAAATGGCGACAGGTGTCCCATAGAATTACATGAATTAATTAGTGGAAAAATAACAATTCAACAAAAGCCGTGGAAACCGAAAGATGGGCAACAATACTGGTTTTTTTGGAACACTAGAAGTGTTGGGGCTAATATGTTCAATAGCTATTTATCGCTAGATATACTTAATTATAAATTCGGTAATTGTTTCAGAACAGAAGAAGAAGCAATGCAAAACAGAGATAAAGTCATTGAAATGTTAAATTCAGCAAAATAATGACATGAGAACACTGATAGGAATGCGGTGTCTTTTTTGTAGCCTAAATGAGGTGAGATTATGTATTTGAAAAAGAAAGTTACAAGAAACGGAATTGAGTATGTAGTAGTTGTTTATAAAGTCGCAAGAGTTCTTTGTACTCTTTGGGTAGATATTAGCATCAAAAAAAGGTTTAGATACAAAAGGTTAGATGTAATCCAAGTAGATGAAACAAGTATGAGAAAATATCGGGATGATGACGATTACCTGGTTAAAGTTATAGCGCAAGCGTTTAAACAGTGGGACGAAAGGGCAGAACAGCAAAAGAAAGAAAATGCTAAGCCTTTGTACCTTGAAAAATGGGACGGAAAGATTAATTGAGGTAAAGCCATGTTGCGTATCAAGAAGTCACATATCAATAACCAGTGGATTGTATATAACCCTAAAGACTTCAAGTATCATACCCATTGCGATAGCCTAAAGATAGCGAAGATTATTAGGGACAATGTGTGTAAGGATAGAGTACCCAAGTCATGTTGCGTTAGGTTGATTGAGAGTCATATGAGGCTGGCTGATGATAAAAGATATATAGATGCACTGACATTAAGGGTTAAGGAAATATTGAAGAAACGAGGGCAAGAACATGTTATTTAAAATATGCCCTGGTTGTAATAGCCGATATGAGTTAGGCAAGCAGTGTCCTAATGGCTGCATGGAGAAAGCCGAGAAGGAGCGTAACAAATACTACGACAAGCATTCAAGGGATAAGGATTCATATGCAGTATATCATAGCAAGCTATGGCCAGTGCTTACTCAGCAGTGCAAGACAGAGTTTAATGGTTTAGATATATACCAACTGTACAAGTATGGCAAGGTAGTTTATGGACAATTAAGCCATCATATCGTGACCGTGAAAGACGATATCACAAGAGCATATGACATAAGTAATTTGATTTATGTGAGTGATGAAAGCCACGGAGAGATACATGCAGAGTATGACAAGGGCAACAAGCAAGCCATGCAAGATTATTTATTCAAAATAATTGAGTGGTATAAGCGAGAGTATAAGGGGTAGGGGCGGTTAATAAAGTTTTAGATCTTTATTGCAACACCGTTAGCTGAGGTTCATGTAAAAGAATTGCCAGTTTCAAAAGATTGAAGGAAAGGAAAAACTGAGGAAAAAAGAAAATGGAGGGAGGAGGAAATTAAAATGGCCTACATAAAACCAGCTGCATTTAGAAGGGGCAAAACTGGAAAGGCAGAAAAGGAGGCAAGGGAAAAAGCTGAAGAAAGTATGAAGCCTAAGAATGAAATACAAAAAACTGCTCCCAAGAATTTGAGCAAGACAGGGAAAAAGCTTTACTTAGAAATTATTAAAATACTTCCTGATGGTTTTTTAAGTGATGGGGATAAATATGCTGTGGGTGTGGTGGCAGAAGCCTTGGATAGGATGCGTGAGTGCCAACAAGAAATAAACCGGCAGGGCATGTTTAATGAAGGCGGCGAGGAACGCTCTGCGGTTAGAACCTATGAACGGTATTCCAAGATATTTGCTAAGTTTGGTGGCGCAATCGGATTATCGCCAAAAGATAGGGCGGCACTTGCGGTATTAAATATTAATTCAGACGATGTGAAGAATGACCCACTGCTAAAAGCCTTGAGGGGTGATTAGTATTGATATTGCAGGAAAGAGCCTTACAGTATGCGGAGGATGTTGTTAATGGGATTGAAATAACAACATGGGAAGTTAGGGCACAGTGTAAAATCTTTTTAAAGGACTACAACGAACGCAGATATTCAGAAGATTTTGAATTTTACTTTGATGAAAAAGAATTAGGTATAATTAATAACCTGCTTAAATTGTTTAATTACGCTACGGGGTTTGTGGCAGGCCTGCAGGTGTTAGAGAATCTTGTGCCGTTTCAATGCTTTTTGATTGTCAATGTGTTTGCTTGGCGATATAAAAACAATCCGAAGAAATTCAAGCACAACGATATAACTCTTTTCATTTCAAGAAAAAATACAAAAACGGCACTGGTGGCATTGATATTTTTATTGCTAATGCTTACAGAGCAGGACTACAGTGAATTTTATTCTATTTGCTTAACTAGAGAACTGGCAGCAGAAATTAGAAAAGCCATGGTGCAATTGCTGGATGCAAGCCCACTTATAGGTAAGCACTTTACGGTAAGCAAAATTTTTACGGGGAAAATTGAATGCAAGTTAACCCACAGTTTTTTTCAACCACGAACGGCAGAAAGCGGAAAGAACAACAGTGTTCGTCCAAGTGCAATCTGTTCTGATGAACACGCTAATTTTCAAAATGCCGATAACTTCAACGCATTAAAAGGCGGACAAAAGAATGTAATTAACCCATTGGTATTTAGAACTACTACAGCCTATGCCATATCTAACTCCATTATGGAAGAAGATATTAATTACATACGCAAGGTGTTTGATGGTGTAATTGAGGATGAAAGGCAGTTTGCTTTACTGTATTATGCAGAGCCAGAACATTTATGGGATGATATTGGCATGTATCAATCCAATCCTTTAAGGATTGAAGAAAACTATGATATTGTTCGTGACAACCGAAAAAAGGCAAAAGAAAAGCCACAAGAAAAAATTGAATATGTTACAAAAGATATGAACAATTTTCTGCCATCAAACGCAGGAAACCCATATATTAAGTTTGAAGCATGGAAAAAATGTGAAGTCGAGCATGTTGACTTTACAGGCAAAGAGGTTGTGGTTAGTTTAGATGCCTCACTGACAACGGATTTGACAGCACTGGACATGATGTATGAAGAAGATGGGTTTTATTATCTAAAGGCACATTCGTTTTTGCCAGAAAACACATTGGAGGATAGGCGAGAAAAGATTGATTACCGTATGATGCAAGACTTGGGACATTGCACAATAACGCCTGGCGATATCGTTGACTATAATTTACTAAAAGAAAGAATACGAGAAATAGAAAGCAAACACAAGTGCCATGTTAAGGTGATTGCTACGGACCCATATAATATTACTGCAACCATGCAAGAATTAGCTGAAGAGTTTGACGTGGTTTTGCTAAAACAAACCTATAGCGAACTTAGCCCAGCGATAAAGCAGTTTAGGGATGATGTTTATAAGGGGATTGTTCGACATGAAAAAAATTCATTACTTGATTGGTGTATGAGCAATACCACCACAGTGGAGGGTAGAGTTAGTGGGGATATTCTTTTAAACAAAGTAAATAAGAACAAAACAAGAATTGATATGGTTGTGGCAGCTATATTTGCTTACCATGAACTATTTGTGCCAGAAACAAAGCCAATAATCACAGAAGAAACCATAAAATCTTTCTATAGTTAGAAGGTGAAAACAATGAAAAAAATTAGAGACAATATAACGGAAATATTGTTTGTATTAGGCTTTATCAATATTGATATTGCTTTTTTTATGCAGAATTTTAAGTACGGATTGACTGCAACTGGTATCAGCTTAATTATAATTAGCGTGTTAATTGCGGTTTCTAGTGGAAGGAGGTGAGAAACATAGGATTCTTAAAAGGGGTATTTAGAATTAGAAATGATACAAGGGTTTTTACACTGGACGATTCAAATATTCTTAGTTTATTAGGAATAACGGATTCAACAAAGGAGGCATTGGGGGAAACAACATACTTCATAGCCTTACAGCATCTATCGCAGACGTTATCCAAAATACCACGTTATGTTTATACTAGGGATCATAAAAAGGGCAGAGAGAGGGCTGACAAAGGCGAGTTAGAGTATTTGCTTAACGTAGAACCAAACAGTTATTATTCAGCAACTACCTTGTGGGCGAGTGTAGAGCTAAACAGATTGCATTATGGCAACGCTTATGTATACATAGAACGTTCTGACTTTGGCATTAAACACTTGTGGCTACTTCCAACAACAGATGTTCAAATTTATATGGATGATGCTGGAATATTTGGGAAAACCAATGCAATTTATTATGTGTATACGGACAGCAAAACTTTAAAACGATACACTTTTTTTCAATATGAAATATTACACTACAAAACACATATGAGCTTTGACGGAATCACAGGGCTTGCTACAAAGGATATAATTTCAACACAAATCAACAGTCTGAAATACAGCGAAGAGTTTCAAGGAAAGTTATTCAAGAGCAATATGTTTGGCAGCAAGGTTATTCTGCAATATACAGGAGAAATGGGCAGTGGTGCCAAAGATACACTTATAAAAGAAACTGAAAGGTATGCCAATGCGGTTGGAAGTGGGAAGTATTTACCGCTGCCAATAGGAATTACTGCAACAACACTGGATATGAAGTTATCAGATGCTGAGTTTGTTGAATTAAATAAGTTAAGCAGTTTGCAGTTAGCCGCTTGTTTCGGCATTAAGCCAAATGTTACCAACAATTACGACAAATCAAGCTATAGCAATTCAGAAACACAGCAACTTGATTTTTACGTGAATACTTTGCAGCCGATTTTCAAAATGTACAACGATGAAGACACTATAAAATTAATACCAATAAAAGAAAAAATAAAAGGCACTGCAATTGAGTTAGACAAAGAAGTGCTGTTTGAGCTAGACAAACAGACCCAAATGGAAATCTTGGTAAAAGGCCTTAACAACTTCATCACGACCCCTAATGAAGCGAGGGAAAAGATAGGTTATCCTTATGTTGATGACGAAAATGCTAATAAATTATACGGAAACGGTAATTTAATAGAATTGTCCAGAGCAGGTGAGGGCACAAACTATGGAGAAGGAGGTGAGAACGAATGAAAATAGAAATAAAAGGGGCGATCGTATCAAACGATGATGCATGGATTTATGAATATTTTGAAATGGAATGTACAACCCCTAAAATGGTGAACCAAGCATTAGAAAAAGCAAAGGGGGAAGACATAGAGGTTGTAATAAATTCTGGCGGTGGTTCAGTCTTTGCAGGTTCTGAAATTTATACGGCACTAAAGAGTTATAACGGAAAAACAGAAGGGAAAATTGTAGGAGTTGCCGCCAGTGCCGCCAGTGTGATTGCAATGGGGGTAAAGTTCCTACAGATTTCTCCAGCTGCTCATATTATGACGCACAGAGCCAGTACATATGGTGAGGGCAACAAAAATGACATGCAAAAAACGGTGGGAATGCTGGATGGTATTGACCAAAGCATTGCAAACGTATACTTGATAAAAACAGGCATGAGCCAACAGGAGTTATTAAGCATGATGGATAAGGAAACATGGCTAACGGCACAACAGGCGAAAGAGTTAGGGTTTGTGGATGCTATCATGTTTGAGGATGAAGTTCAGGCCGTTGCCAGTGCAGATGTGGGTGGGTTATTGCCACAATCAGTAATTAACAAAATAAGAAATGAATTTAGAAAAGAACCTGAGGCAAAAGATAAAGAAGAAAAGGCAAAACAAGAAGAGTTGGAAGTGGCGAAAGCAAAGCTAAAATTAGCTTTGGTATAAAAAGGAGGAATTTGAATGGATAGGTTGGAAGAGTTGCGAGCAGAATTAAAGGGGCTTAAGGCAGAGGCAAGTAAGTTAGAAACAGCGGATGAAATCAATGCAAAAGTAGTTGAAATTGAAAACGTCAAGGCAAAGATTAAGATTGAAAAAATGAGAATTGAGGACGAAAGAACAGAAGCGGAAAATAAAATCAGTGGTGGCGGTTCGCAACCGATTAAAGAAACTAAACCTAACATCGATAGTGAGGCAGAGTATAAAGAGGCTTTTTACAACATGTTGCAAGGCAAGAAGGTTAGCCCAGAACAGGCTATCTTATTAAAATCGGTAAACAATGCGCTTTCTAGTTCCACAGGGGAAGATGGGGGTTACTTAATTCCAGTTGACCAAAGAACAACCATTAAAGAACTGCAAAGACAAATGAAATCTTTAGAGGCACTTGTAAATGTTGAAACTGTAACCACCTTAAGCGGTTCAAGAAACATTGAAAAAGATGCTGAGTATACGCCGTTTGCGGAATTTGACGAGGGGGACGATGTTCCATCTGAAACCTCACCACAATTTGTAAATATAGCCTACACAATAAATGACAGGGGTGGAATATTACCAGTTCCAAACAATTTGTTGGCTGACAACACATCGAATCTGGCAGGATATTTAAACACATGGTTAGCTAAAAAACAGGTGGCAACTAGAAACAGTTTGATTATAACTTTGCTTGCAACAAAAACTAAAACAGCAATTGCGGATTTTGATGATATTAAAAAAGCACTGAATGTCACTTTAGACCCTGCTATTGCTGCAATGGCAACAATAGTTACTAATCAAACAGGATATAACTGGCTGGATACTCAAAAAGACGTTGACGGCAAGTATTTAATGCAGCCAATGGTTACAGACCTAACTAAAAAAGCGCTATTTGGGTTATATCCTGTTGAGGTTTTCTCAAACAAAACGCTTGCGAATGACACCACTAGTGGAACAAAATCACCGTTAATAATTGGTTCACTAAAAGAGGCCGTTACATTATTTGATAGACAGGCAATGTCACTTTTATCAACACAAATTGGTGGAACTTCTTTTTCTAAAAACAGAACAGAAATAAGAGCAATTACAAGGGAAGATGTTGCAGCAGTAGATTTTAATGCAATTGTCTATGGGCAGGTAACAATAGCATAATTTAATTTAGAGGGCTTTTATGCCCTCTGAAATTTTAAGTAGGTGGTTGAATGGATATTATTACTTTAGAGGAATTAAAACTTTATTTAAGAATTGATTCGGCTGAGGAGGATGGATTTTTACAGTTGTGCATTGACAATGCGGAGGGATTTTTGACCGACAGTATAGATGATTTTGCCACTAAAATAAACAATGAACGGTTTAAAAACAAAGCCAAGTTATTAATGATGCGTATTGTTCTGGATATGTATGATAACAGGCAAATGAGCACAAAAGACAATGAAGAATACAAGTTATTATTTCAAAGTTTTCTTTTGCAGATGCAATATGGTACATATGAAGTGCCAGAAACAACGGTGTAAGGAAGGGGTGTGTAGTTTGGCAGAGATAAGTCCCCAGGAGATTGGTCGGTTTGAAAGAGTTAAGCTTTTGCAACTGGTGAAAGAGGATAATGTATATCAGTGGCAGGCAGTTCAAGGCGTGTGGGCAGAATTTAAGGCTGATGGTGGAAAAAATTTATTTTCTGCTAATGGCATTGGTGCCAGAAATGCAACCTTTATATTGAGAAGATTTAATGGCATAACCCTGTTTAATGCGTTTAAGTACAATGGCAAGCACTACTTCTTAACGCTTATTGAAAATTTGGATAGAATGTATCGGAAAGTAACAGCTGCAGAGATTGAGCCTACCATTTGCAGTTACACGCCAAAAGTCTATTCCAAGGATGAATACAACCGACCTACGGAAATTGAGGGGGAAGAAATTATTTTCCCTGCTTGTATAACTGAAAAGTTTGTTGGATACACCCAAACGGCAGTAACTGCAAAGACTGAGGTGACTTTCGTGTTTGTAACACCGAAAGAGATTGTGCTTTTTGTAGGTGATGAGATAGTAGCTGACGGGAAAACCTATCAGATTGAAAAAGTACATTTGTTGGATGAATACAAAAACGAGTATGAAGCAACTGTGAAAGGTGATGTTTAATGGGCATACAGGGTATTTCGGGTCTTAATCGACTTGGAGAGAGTTTTGACCGATTGCTTGAAAGTATGCCAGACAAAAGACGGCAGCTGCATGAAGCAATTGCAGATAAAGCTGTGCAGGAAGTTCATAGCGATATTGACAAAAACCTAAATGACAACAACGATAAAATTAAAGGATGGCAGGAGGGATCAGTGGGAAGTGGTGGAGGATATGCGGCAGTAAGGGCGATTAAAGGAGAAACCGGTGCAAATAGCCCCGGGGCTATTACAAATTATCTTGAAAGCGGTCATGCTATACGTAGACCTCGTGTTGACAGACCTATGAGCCAGCGGCGTGTTAAGATGGCCGCCGTTGCTGGCCGTGGATTTTATGCAGATGCTAAAGTAAATGCAGAAGCAATAGCAATTGGTCTTTGTGAGCAGTTTGCAGAGGATTTAGCTAGGGGGATTGGAAATGCTTAGAACAATGGATATATTAAATGCAATCAACCGTGAACTTGTAAAAAAGTTTCCTGATAGGACGGTCTATATTGATAGAATACCCAAAAACTTTGAACGTCCATCTTTTTTACTTGAGTTTGTTACCACAAGCCTTAACGGAAAAAATAAAAACACGGTTGAAGTTACAGAATATTACACAATTACATGTTATGAAGAAACTGACCGCTGTTACAACAGCGATACGGTGAAGCTGATCGAAACACAAAGCGATGTTTTAGGAATTTTCAGAGTAGGAAAGCTTGAAGTTTTAGACAGGTGTATCAATATCAAGGCATCCTCCAGTGGACGGGATGAAGATATTTTTTACATTGACCTTCAGGTTGAGTATTTTGATGAAAGAGGACTTGAGGAAGATGAAAGCGAAATTGCAGAAAATGTTATTGTAAATTACAAGGAGGTATAAAGATGGGATTAGGATTGCCAAGTATTAATATTGCGTTTCAGACAACCGCTATTACCGCAATATCAAAATCGGATAAAGGAACTGTGGCACTGGTTTTAAGAGATGCACAGGGCGGAGGATCGCATTCGATTACGAATACTACACAAATACCGGCTGAACTGGGAGAGGCAAACAAAGCTTACATAGAAAGAACTTTTTTAGGATACAGCAATCCTCCTAAAAAGGTTCTTTTTTATGTGGTGGGTGAAGCGGATGAACTGACAGCGGCATATACATATCTTGCGACTCAGAAGTTTGACTATTTATGTTTACCGCCAGATGCTACGACCGCAGAGTGCACAACATGCAAAACTTGGATTGCAAGCCAGAGGCTGAACAACAATGCAACCTACAAAGCGGTTTTGCCGGATACGGCAGCCGGTAGTTACGCAATTGTAAACTTTACCACAACAGGAATGACAGACGGTGATACTACATTTACAGCAGCCCAGTATTGCAGCAGAATTGCCGGGCTTATTGCAGGAACACCAATGAAGATTAGTTGTACTTACGCACCACTTAGTGAACTTACAGATATTGATAGGCTGACAAAGGACGAACGGACTACAGCGGTTGATGCAGGCGAGTTTATATTAACCCACGATGGGACGAAGGTTAAAACCGAGCGTGCGGTTAACAGCCTTGTTACAACCACAGAGGACGTTGGGGAGGCCTTTAAAAAGATTAAAATTGTTGAAGCGGTGGATATGATTAACACCGATATAAGAACCACAGCAGAGGACAGCTATATCGGAAAGTATTCCAACAGCTACAGCAATAAATGCCTGCTGATTACAGCAATTAAAGGATATTTTGATACCCTTGAAAGTGACGGAATCCTTAAAAAGGGCTATTCAACGGTGGAAATTGACATTGAAGCACAAACAAATTATTTGACTTCCATTGGCACTGACACCACTGACATGACAGAGCAGGAAATTAAAGAAGCTGACACTGGCAGTTATGTTTTTATTGCCGCAAGTGTGAAGATATTGGATGCAATTGAGGACATCAGCATCAGCATTACATTATAAAAAAAGGGAGGACTAAATACATGGATAGCTCAAAGAGAGTAATCAACGGGACACATGGGGCTTTATATTTAGATAGTGAAGCCGTGGCAGAAGTCAAAGGTTTTCAAGCAAAAATAAGTTTTAATAAAACTGAAATTAACCTGTGTGGGCAGATGGCCACAGACGTGAAGATTATCAGCACCAAGGGAACAGGCAGCGTGAGTATGCACAAGGTGAACAGCCGCATGGTTTTAAAAATTGGGGATGCAATAAAAGAAGGTGAGGATTTACGTTTTGTAATTATAAGTGATCTGGATGATCCAGATGCATACGGTGCGGAAAGGATTTCTATAAAAAATGTATCCTTTGATGATTTAACCTTGGCAGATTGGGCTTCGGCAACAGCAGGAGTGATTGAAGCACCGTTTACATTTACGGATTATGATTTGTTGGATACCATTGAAGCTTAAATTTACTTAAAGTGAATTATTAAAAGAAAAGGGGTAATGACATGGAAAGAAATACAAATGAAATGAATGTGCTGGAGCTGTTACTTAGCAACGAGCCACCTAAAGGCAAAGAAAAGGAATTTAGAATTAAGAGGCTTAGTGAAGCTTGGGGACAAGAGGTTGTGTTTCGGCTAAAGGGATTAGGCTACAACCGTGTTATGGACATGAGAAATGGAGACGACAAGGAAACAAGCATACAAATTGTTTTGTCAGGTGTTACAAGCCCCAACCTTAAAGACCAAAAGCTTTTGACCAAGTATAATGCACCTACGGCAGGAGAAATGCTGAAAAAGCTGCTTTTGCCAGGAGAAATTGAGGATTTAAGCAGGGCAATAGAAAAATTAAGCGGCTACAGAGTTGCCACTATTGAAGAGATTAAAAAAAAATAGATGCAAAGCAAGACTTTGAACTTTGGATTGCTTACAGGCTATTTGTTGAACACAATGTGCTGCCGTCAAAGTACTATGCGATGACGGCAGGGGAAAAATTGCTTTTAAAAGCGATGTACATTAAAAAGCTTCAGGAAAGAAAATGCATGTGACGGAGGGAGGTGGAGGAAAATGGGCAGAGATGTGAGCATTGCCATAAGCGCAAGGGATAATTACAGTTCAGCCATAAGAACCATGAGCAACACAAGCAGAGCTTTCAGCAAAGACAGTGAAGACCTGCAGGTGAAACTTAATTCGCTGGATAGGACAAAAGCTACCATGAAATTTGATGTGGACAGGGCTAAGCGTGCCATGCAGGAGGCACAGAAAGAATATAACAACTTAGCTAGATCCTCTGAAACCTCAGCAGAGCAACAACAAAGGGCGGCAGAGAGAGTGGTTGAAGCCAGTGAAGCCTATGACAGGGCGCGGCGAAACATGGGGCTGGTGTCTACTGAAATACGCAACACGGAAAGAGATTTAAGAAGTCTTGATAGCACCTTGAGCCGAACACAAAACCGTGCATCCACAAGTGGCGGTGGTATAGCAGGAACAAGCGGTGTGATGGGTGCATTGGCGGCGGCAGGCATTGGCAAAATGGTAAATGACATGGTAGGGACGGCAACGACCACCTTTATTGGCAGTGCCTTTGGCAGTGATGCATCCTCAATGATTGAGGGCGTGATATCTGGTGCTATTTCTGGTGCCGTTGCAGGATCTGTTATCCCTGGGATTGGAACGGCAGTGGGAACAGCTGTGGGTGCAGCTTCAGGCGTGGTGTCTGGAATAGCCCAAGTTTATTCAAAGAAGGATGAAGCCTACAAAAGCACAGTGCAGGAAAATTACGAAACCGTTACCCAGGCACAAGCGGACAGTTTGACCAATGGCAGCAGCATTGCTGGTGAGAGAGAAACCTCACGTATATCATTTTCTACACTACTTGGTGGGCAGGATATTGCTGACAAGTTCTTAAACGATGTGATTGATTTTTCCAATTCAACACCCTTTCAATACGACGATTTAACATCTATGGCAAAGGTTTTGACTACGTATAAATACAAAGTGGACGAACTGATGCCGACAATGAAAAACATAGGCGATGCAGGTGCGGCTTTAGGTATGAGCACAGGGGATATGAATACTGTGGCTACAGGACTTGGGCGTATGCGTTCCAGCGGTAAAGGTAGTTTAGAATACATTAACCTTTTACAGGAACGAGGTATTGATGCCATAGGGTATTTAGCTGAAGCCAAGGGAATTGATAATGCTGAAGTTTATGAGCGTATAAGCAAAGGGTTGATTGACGGTGCGGAGGCGGCACAGATTATTTCAGATGCCATGAGCAGAGACTACAGTGGTAGTATGAAAGCCATTAGCGAAACCTTTGAGGGGTTAAGCAGTACGGTATTAGGGCTAAACAATGAACTTGACAACGCCATGGGTGCAGGGTATAACGCTGAGCGCAAAGAAGGTATGCAAAATGAAATAAATTACTTGAGTGGCGGTAATGGTGAGCGTGTGCAAGATGCCAACGGTGCCATTGGCGAGTATGAAGCGTCCCTTGAAAATACCAAGGAAGCGTTACAAAGACAGCGACAGGCACAAGCGATGGTTAGTAATGACTACAAGAAAGCCGAGGCGGTTGGGGATGGCGTTACCATGGGGCGGTTGTTGGCAGAGGCACAGGTGAAGGCACAAAATGATTACAACGCAAGCACTGGTGCGCAGGAAATGCTTGCAAGCGAAGAATCATTGATTGAAGGAATTCAGGAAAATACCGCACTGGATGCAAAATACTATGAAGCCGGATATTTAAAAGGGCAATGGTTTTCCAAAGGCAGGGTGGCTGCCACAAGTGATGCAAGTTTGATTTTAGGTTCAGAAGAAAGAAACTCAAATCAATACAATGATGAGGGAAGCATTTGGGGATTTGGGGACACTGATACTAATAAAAAAAACGATGATTCAGCCAAAAAGGCTTTCGGCATGAGTTATGTTCCTAAGGACAATGTGGAGTACACCTTACATGAAGGTGAAAGAATTTTAACGGCCAGTGAAAACCGTGCGTATTCCTCAGGACAAGGGCGTGGTAATGTTGTTGTTAGCGGAAACAATTTTGTGGTGCGTGAGGAGGCTGACATTGATAAAATTGCAAGCGAAATTGTTAGACAGATGGAAATAGCAAATAACACTGTGGGAGGTTAAGAATGAATGAACTAAGAAAATTTATTTTTATTAACAGCGAAGACAGTGAAGAAATCATATTACCCATTACACCGCCAAGCTATGAAATTGACCATGGCATTAAGACGGAAACGGTGAACTTAACGGAACTTGGGGATATCTGCTTACCAGGCAAGCGTTACATGATGAGTATTAAAATTGACTGCGTTTTTCCATCGATAGAATACAATTTTGTTAATGAAGGGACTGTTTTTGAGCCTTATTACTATGCACAAAAGTTTGAAAAATGGTGTGATGAAAGCAAAATTTTAAGGTTTATGATAAGCGGTACAAACATAAACACAACGTGTTTTATTAGCAGCATCGTTTTTGGTGAAAAAGATGGAACAAATGATATTTACGCAACACTAACCATTGAGCAGTACAGGGTTTTGAGTGCATTCAGCATAGAAGCCACAGGGAATACCACAAACAATGCCAGGGCAGAAGAAACAGCGGCGCCTGAGGTATCGGTGTACACCATTGTCAGTGGGGACACATTGAGTGGTATTTGCCGAAAGCTTTATGGGGATTCAAGTTTATACCAAAAGCTTGCAAATTATAACGCTATTGCAAACGCAAACCTTATTTATGCCGGTACAACCATAAAAATACCCGACAAGACCCAGCTGTGAGGTGATGAGAATGGAAATTTACATAACAAGCAGTGATGGGACATTCAATGCAACAAAATATTGCACCACGGTGAGTATTAGTGGGGACTATAGCAGGTGTGTGAGAACCCTTGAATTTGGCATTATGTCAAATGCACTGGACAGCAATATCCCTGTTATTAAATGTGAGTTAGGCAATGGTGTGGTGGTTATGGAAGACGGTGTGGAGATTTTCAACGGATATATTTTTTCTCGTGAAAAGCTTACAGGCAAAAGCGAAATCACCTTAACTTGCTTTGACCGTGGCATTTACATAAAACGAAATGAAGCGGTTTACAAGTTTTCCGGAAAGACACCAGAGGCAGCGGTTGCCAGAATATGCGCTGATTTTGGTATTACCTGCGGAGACGTGGCAAGCACTGGAATCAGCATTAGCCGTAAATTTATTGGGGTGAAGCTAGTGGATATTATTAGCACGATGTACACTTTGGCCAGTCAACAAAACAGCAAAAAATATTTAATTCGTTTTGATGGTGCAAAGTTATGTGTGATTGAGCGTGGGACAGACAGTGTGGCAACTCTTGATGGTACGTATAATCTTACAAAATCAACGACCAGTGAAAGCATAGAAAATATGATTAACTGTGTTGTGGTTTATGACAAAGATGGAAATCTGCTAAATACCTTTAAAAATGCGGATGCAATCAGTTCCTATGGATTACTGCAAAGCTATTTAAGACAAGGGGATGAGGATGTTTCCCAAGAGGCAAAAAAGACCTTGGCAGACAATGACGTTACTCAAAAAATAACGGTGGAAAATTTCGGGGATAAGCTGTGCATCACAGGCAACGCCATCACGGTAAAAGAACCTTACACGGGAGTTTACGGTCTGTTCAACATTGACAGTGATGTGCACACTTGGAAAAAAGGGCAATATTACAACAAGCTTGTAATTAATTTTAAGCAGATTATGAGCGAAAAAGAATCGGGAAGTGATGATTAAAATGCAGGAGAACCCTTATAGCAAAATGATTGCAATCATTAAAAGCAGTGCAAAAGAACAGGTGCCTGTGATGTTTCGTTATGGCGTTGTTATTTCTGAAAATACCGA
Organism: Lachnospiraceae bacterium; assembly: GCA_034933685.1. GTDB lineage: Bacteria > Bacillota > Clostridia > Lachnospirales > Anaerotignaceae > UBA8514. Next base: position 60,472 of record JAYFNB010000035.1, read on the forward strand.
AGTAATAAAACGCATTGATGTGGGTGGTATTGAATTTAAAAGCAATGCTGGAGAATTGGAATGTGCAGAAGGGATTGCACTTAAAAAAGGTGACCGACTGCTTTTAATACCTTTAAACAATGACCAGAACATGTTGATTGTGTGCAAGGTGGTGGACTTATGAGCGATTTATTTCCAAGCATACAACCCCAAGCCAGTGAAAGTGCCAGCATGGGGCTGTACAAGGAGGTGAAGTGGGACTTTACAAACGACTGCCCTATTTTACGCCGTGGCGAACCTGTGATTGTAAGTGGCGCAGAAGCGGTGAAAACATGGGCATGGAATGCATTAAAAACTGCACGCAAAAGGTATGCCATATTTACATGGGATTATGGCAGTGATTTTGAGCAACTAATCGGTCAAGGCTACAGCGAAGATACCAAACAAATGGAATGCAAAAGATATTTAAGAGACTGCTTAATGGTGAACCCTTATATTAGTGATGTGACTGATATTGAAATTAGCTTTGAAGGAACTGCCTTAAGCGTATCTTGCAACATTGAAAGTGTTTATGGTGATTTTGAGATAGGAAGTGATGGGATTGTATGAGGATGTTACACCCGAAAGCCTAAAAGAACAGATTTTGGGTGAAATTACAAAATGGGATACACGAGAGGGCAGTTTTGCGGATATATTAATTTCGCCAACGGCCTATGTTTTATGGCAAACAATACAAAGTCTGAACAGCATTCTTCCCATTGCCTTTGTGGATGAAACCAGTGGACAATACATTGATAAGCGTTCGGGGGAGTTTGGCATTTATCGAAAGGAAGGAACAAAAGCACGTGTGTTAATGCAGTTTACAGGGACAGAGGGTACAGCAATCAGTGCAGGCAATGTGGTTCTTGACGGTGATGGATACGAGTATATAGTGGAAAGCACCATCACTGTAGGGAGTGACGGCACTGGCACTGGTTACGCTGAGGCAGCAGACGTGGGCGACAGTTACAATGCAGAAAGCAACACCATTACACTGCAATACAAAAACATCAGCGGTATTACAGCGGTAACAAACCCAGAAGCGGCAACAGGTGGCACGGATGAGGAAACGGACAGCGCACTTGTGCAAAGGTTATATGATTATTGGCAGACCCCAACCACCAGCGGCAATATTTATCACTATAAAAAATGGGCGTTAGAAGTGGATGGCGTGGGTGCGGCTAAAATATTCCCACTTTGGAACGGTAATGGCACAGTTAAAGTGGTGGTTTCCGACAGCAGTATGCTGCCTGCAAGTGAAAGCATTGTTGAAGCATGTGCAGCGTATATTGAGGAGGTTCGCCCCATCGGGGCAACGGTTACGGTTGAAAGTGCCAGCCAAAAGGACATTGTTGTGAATGCAGTTTTACAGATGGACCAGAGCAGAACGTTGGCGGATGTGAAAGCAGATATTGAGACCGCCATAGAGGCATATATAAAAAGTATGGCATTTGAGGCGACTACCCTTTTATACAACAGGATTGCTTACATTATTTTAGGCATTGAAGGGGTTGTGGATTATACATCCCTTACCTTAAATGACAGCAGCGGAAATGTTGCGATTGCAGACAATGAGGTTGCGGTTTTAACAGGTTGCGAGGTGAGTGAATAGTGGGGTTGATTGATTATTTACCATTAAGGTATCAGGAGATGCCTGAGGTTGTTGACATGGAAAAAGCATTGAACATTGTTGCATCCATGGTTGAAAGCCAGCGTGATGAAATTTTGAAGCAAATAAACCTCGAGACCGCAACCTGGGGACTAAGTACATGGGAAAGTGAATATGGCATTAATGTGGACATCACCAAGACCTATGCCTTTAGACGGAGTAGGATAAAAAGCAAAATGCGTGGGCAGGGCACAACCACCATTGACATGATTAAAAATGTTGCTGAAAGCTTTGTGAATGGTTTGGTGGACATTGTGGAACACAACGAGGAAAACAGTTTTGATGTGAAAATGATGAGTGTTAAAGGAATACCGCCGAACATGGACGATTTAATTACTGCAGTGGAAGAAATTAAGCCGGCACACCTTGCATATACAATTATTCTTTTGTACAACACCCATCAGTACCTAAAACAATTTACCCATGGGCAGTTATCTGCATTTACACATAAGCAGTTGAGAGAGGAGGATTTGAGTTAATGGCAGAATATACGGCAAATTATAATTTGATTTTGCCCACGGATAATGAGTATTACAGCGTGGAAGATGCTAATAACAATGCAGAGTTAATTGACAGTGCAATTAAAGCCAATGCGGATGGAATAGAGGCTGCAATAACTGAGGTTGAGACTTGGGCAAAAGGAACCTTTAGCAACCCCAATTTACTGACAAATGGCGATTTTCAGGTTTGGCAGAGAGGCGAAAGTTTTACTCTTCAAGGAGCATACGGTGCAAGTAAATATACCGCTGACAGATGGTTGGCTACAACATGGGATACAGGAACCATTATTGTTAATAAAGAAAGTGACAATAGCTTATATTTTTCATATGACGGAAATTTGAGAGGTCAGATCAAGCAAGTTTTAGAGATAGAGAATACATTAGCTCTACATAATAAGCAAGTGACTGCTAGTTTTGAAATTGAAATTTTAAGCGGCAACGAACAACCCGCATTTGCTTTGATACAACATGAAGCTCCTGGAACATATTATGCCAATGCGCTAGCATCAAATGGTATAAACAGTACAACAAGTGCAGTGATAGGAACGCCATCCCAATTAGCCTTTATGTTTACGGTTCATGAGCCGGTTTCCTTTAGACTTAAATGGGTGAAGCTTGAATTGGGTTCTGCGGCAACACCGTTTGTGCCTAGACCCTATGGGGAAGAACTGGCTTTGTGCAAGAGATATTATCAAAAAATATCGGGATTTTTTAGAGTATATGGTTATAACGTCAACACACTTTATACGCACATACCGATTCCAATTCAGATGAGGACGTCTCCAACGGGTTCAGTTATAGATACGTCCGCTTGTGTTGTTTGGTCAGTAAATAGGGTTCAGCAGAGCGGATTTACTTTTCCTATAGGATCGAGCTTTCCCACATTTGTAACGATAGACGCTACAAAAACATCACATGGACTTACTGATGGGTATCTAGTTATTTCTGGATATACCTTACAGTTAGATGCAGAAATTTATTAGGAGGTGTTGAAAATGGCTATAGTATACATACAAATGGACAGCAACAACTGTGTAACGTCTATAAATTCAGATATATTTTTAACGGATACAACAGACTGGATACAAATTGACGAGGGAATAGGAGATAAATATTCCCATGCGCAGGGGAATTATTTTGATACCCCGTTGACGAATGATGATGGAGTTTATCTTTACAAATATGTTGATGGTATTGTGGCAGAACGCACGGCAGAAGAAATTGCGGCAGATATACCCGAGAAAGTCGCTGTGCCTACGGATGCAGAGAAAATTGAAACACTTCAAGGAGAAAACACTCTTTTAAAAGCTCAGGTGAATGCCCTTAGCGAAAATCAAGAGTTTTTAGAAGACTGTTTAATTGAAATGGCGCAGGAAGTTTATGCGTAAGTTACTAATGAACCTATTATTTTTACTATTAAAAGGAGAAGATGAAATGATGGCGATGTTATTTGCAACGAAAATTATTTTGGGAAAAATTACTTATTCAGACGTACCAACAAAATTGAAAGACCCAGTGAAGGAGATTCTGATTGAAAACGGGCTGGAAGATTTAGCGGTTGAAACAGTGACAGAAACAGCATAGGAAAGTTGGGGACAATTCATTGATTAGGGTTATGGGGCGGCAAAAGCTGCCCTTTTTATGTGGAGGCGAACAATGACACAAGAAGAAATGGAAAAGGACATTACAACATTAAAGGTAGGTCACGCAAAAATGGACGAAAGCCTTAAGAGTAACCATAAGCGGCTGGATAAAATCGAGGACATCGTGGAAAACATCAACGCACTCACAACATCGGTGCATGAGTTAGCCCTTGAAACCAAGGCGTTGCGTGGGGATGTGAACAATGTATCCAACAGGGTGAAAGAGTTGGAAACTAAGCCGGGAAAACGTTGGGACGGGGTGGTGGATAAAATCATCATCACGGTTGTGGGGGTGGTTGTGGGCTACATCATGGCTGGCGGTCATTTTTAGGGGGTGAAACATGATTTTAGAAAAAATGGGACTAGGAAGAGACGACACTCAGCGGCTAAAAGAATTCACCGACAGTGTTGATTTTAAAGTCAAGAAGAAACAAATCAGAGACAAGCTGAAAGAAAGCACCCTCAGCGCATGGACGCTGACCTTTACAAAAACATGGGTAAGAAACTTAATGATCTTATCCTGTTTGTGGGTAAGCGGAACTTTTGGGCTGTCTTTAATCAGCGGAAAAATCGGCATCGATGCAAGTGTGATTGTGGCTTTGGTGGATTTATCAAAGCACATTTTAACAGTGGTGATTGCTGTAATGCTGGGGTATATGCTAAAGGCGTTGTTCGAAACAAAGTGGGAAAAGCAGGACGAACTTGCTTTTAAAAAGTTGGATAAAAACGGGGAACATTTAAAAGGAGAGTGACAAAATGGACATTTCTAAAATTTCAATTTTAATATCAATCATTGGCGTGCTGGTGGTGGTGGTAAACATCATCACAGAGGTGGTGAAAAGTGCCACCTATAACAAAATTCCAACACAGTTTTTAGCAATCGGAATTTCCATGGTGCTTACCTTGGTGGCGTTTTTTGCCTACTGCCAGTACATGAGCATTACCGTTGTTTGGTATTACATATGCGGTGCAGTCATTGTGGGGATTATGGTGGCTTATGCGGCGATCTTTGGGTTTGACACGTTAAAAGCAGCACTGGGCAAGGCAATTACTAATACAGAGGATACGACGGACACAGAGGAGTAGGAGGCTTTTATGGAGATAAAAACAGCACTTGCCAATAGTGGTAACTACACGGCAGGCAGAACTAAGGACATAAAATACATCGTGGTGCATTATACCGCCAATAACGGGGATACAGCAAAAGGCAACTGCAATTATTTTGCCACATCAGGACGGAACGCTTCGGCACACTATTTTGTGGATGAAAACGATATTTACCAATCTGTGGCGGATAATAACGCAGCATGGTCCGTGGGGGCTGCAAGCTACGTCCACAGCACATGTAGGAATAACAACAGCCTATCCGTTGAAATGTGCAGCTGTAAAGATGCCAGTGGCAGCTATTACATCAAAGATGACACCGTCAGCAATGCGGTTGGGTTGGCGAAATCATTAATGGAAAAACATAATATTCCAGTGGAAAATGTGCTTCGACATTACGATGTTACAGGGAAAAACTGCCCTGAGCCGTTTGTAAGGGACCATGCACAGTGGGTGGCATTTAAAAAGAGATTAGAGGAGGAAGAAATGGAAAAGACAGCGGTAAAGATTAGTGTAAACGGCACAGCAAAGACCTTAGAGGGGTTTAATGTGGATGGCACGAACTATGTGACCGTGAGGGCATTGTGTGAGTTGCTGGGGGTGGAAGTGGGGTATGACAGTGCTACAAAGACAGTGGTGTTAAGTAAGTAAGGAATTTAGGGTCTAGGCAATCAGCTTAGACCTTTTTTAATTCAAATAAAAATAAAAAAAGAAAACAAAACAAAAATAAAACCTTTACATAATTATATTTTGACAATTAAGGAGGTTTTATAATAATGGATAGTTTTATAGCATGGGTAGGCGGTAAAAAGTTATTAAGGGGTAAAATAGTAGAATGTTTTCCCGAGAAGATTGAGAAGTATGTTGAGGTTTTCGGTGGTGCAGGATGGGTGCTTTTTCATAAAGAAAAACACGCTTCAAAAGAGGTTTACAATGACATAAACAGTGAGCTTGTTAACCTTTTTAGGTGTGTGAAGTATCATCCTGAGGCTATAGAAAAGGAATTATCTTTGTCTCTTAATTCCAGGGAAATATTTGAGGATTACAAGAAACAAACCATTATGGATGGGCTTACAGAGATCCAAAGAGCAGCAAGGTACTTGTATCTTATAAGAGTATCTTATGGGGCTAAAATAACAAGCTTTGGTGGTAAAAATAGAGATATTGCAGATGTTAAAAGTTTGTATTTAATTAGGGAGCGGTTGGCGAAGGTTTTAATTGAAAATAAAAGTTTTGCAGACCTTATTCAGCTGCATGATGGCGAGGGAACACTTTTCTACTGTGATCCACCGTACCACAAGACGGAAAAATATTATGATACGGGAAACTTTGTATTTGACGATGGTCAGCATAGGGCATTAAAGGAACTTTTAAGCAATATTAAAGGCAGGTTTATCCTATCATACAACGATGACGAGTTTATTAGAGAGTTGTACAAGAACTTCTACATAGAAGAAGTGCAGCGAAGCAATAATTTATCGATGAGGAGTGGAGCAAATAAGGTTTACAAAGAATTGATAATTAAAAACTATTAATTTTTTTTTAGCTTTCAAATTACGTATTTGGTAATAATATTACAATTAATGTTAAAATTATTACCAAAATAGTAATTTGAGAGGTGTAATAATTGATTAAAATATATTTATCGACCTTATTAGATGAATACAGAATGACACAGGCGGAGTTGTCCCAAAAGACAGGCATAAGACCAGCAACCATAAACTACATATACAACGAGACTATAGATAGAATTAACCTAACTCACTTGAGTAAAATATGTGAGGTCTTGGGGTGCGTGGTGGAGGACTTACTGCAGTATATTCCTGATGAAGAGTATTATAGGAATAAACCAAGACCAACAAAAAAATAATGTTATTATTATAGTGATATTGCAAAGACCTGCAGAGTAATCTGTAGGTTTTATTTTTTTTGTGAAAAACATTTAATAATGGGTATGAATGTCATATTTGATAAAAGGATTGTTAATTATGTCAATGGAACATTTTGTAATTTGATGCTATTCTGATAAAAAAGGGTTGAATTATGTACCGTTGTTAGTAATGTTAACACTGTAAATAGTTGATAAAGTCCAATAGTTGGTAAAGTTATATGCGTAAAATAGCAATAAATGTGAGGTTGATAAACTATAAATATTACTCACAAAATGGAACTAATCAGTTATTGGAGGGAACACAATGGCAAAGAATTCAAAAACAAAATATAACTTCTCTGGAAATTATGAAGATTATAAGGCTTTATTAAGAAATTTTACTTTAGATAAACTGATTACTCGGATAAATATTGAATCTGCAAAAATCATGATTAATCCTGAAAATGAAATCTGTTATGGAGTTATTCAGGCAAGTTACCATATTACAAATTTGAGAAACCTAAGCAAAATAAGTCAAAATGTTTTTGTAACTGGTTGGAATCTTATTGATTTGTCTTACAATGCAATTATCTCTAGCAATGATTTTCGAGGTAAGGAAATTGAAAACGATGAAGAATTATATTTATTGGTATCCGCAATGGAAAACGTTAGGGAAAAGAGAGAGTCTGAGTTCATTAATTCCTTATCTGAAGATGATATAACTGAGTTGTTACTCTATCTTTGGGGATTCACTGGTGAACAGTTGAAAGTAGAAACCTTATCAAAAGTTCCTATAAACGCTTCGAGAGAGCTATATATTCTTTTTGAATCGTCTAAAAATGTTGAAGGAATTTCTGATATAGCCGATATTGTAATTAAGGAGACCGGGATCGACTGGGAAACAGTTATCACATCGTTATATCTTGCATGGTTTGGATCGATATTGAATCCAAACATTATGGAGTTAGAACAAAATATAAAATGGGACAACGGCTTAAATCATGAGGCATTTAATAAAGTGATTGAAAGATATACAACTACCTACGAGGAAATAAGGGGTTCAGAGCTCGGTAGACAGTACTTATATACAAAACCATTTGTTAAAACGCAGCATAACGATTTGCTTAGCGTTAATTGCTTCTTAAATTTGTTTTTATATGAACATTGCATATTGTGGATTGTTAGAGATTATTATCGACATCAGGACAATCAGATTTTTACATCTGAGTTTGGTAGATGTTTTGAAGCGTACTTTAAGGAACTATTAGAGGATTATCTCGAACCAGAGGAATTTAGCAGAATCCCAGAAGAAAACACTAAACGTGCGGATTGGAAAATTCAGATCGGTGATTACAAATTTTTAATAGAACAGAAATCCACAGTGCTAGGGCTGACAGCAAAGCAACAGAAATCGAATATTGAAACAATAAAAATATTTTCCAACCGGCATATTATTAAGGCGTTACATCAACTTGAAAATACAGAGTTGGGTTTCAATGATGGTAAATATATAAAAATTGTATTGATATATGAAGACTATTTGCAAACTGAAATGTTGGAAAATGTTTTTTCGATGAAGTCCTGTGATATAAAGAATGACTATTATTTTTGGCTTGTAACAATTGAGGAGATTGAGATGCTACTTTACATATGTAAACATGACCGTAAACTTTTTTACGACGTGATTAGTGAAAAGGTTAAGCGTGAATTTGAAAAAGCAAAGAATGGTCGAAGTCTGCAAAAAATACTTAACGAAAAGGGCATAGAATCAAACCAGCATTTGAAACAAAAAAAATTTTTGAAATATGAAAGGCTCGCTATTGATAATGCGCTAAAATACCTTTGGACATAAGATTTTTGTATGATAAAAGTATAAGATTTTGAAGGAGGGGAAACCAATGACAAAACGACTCTATGAAATTATTGAACCAGCGGAAAATGGTGACAAGGCAAGCAAAATATATGATTTATTTATGATAACAAGTATATTTATAAGCCTAATTCCACTTGCTTTTAAATATGAAACAACTATTTTTGTCTTAATAGACAAATTTTGTGTAACAATATTTATATTTGACTACACACTGCGACTTATTACAGCACCAAAAAAACTGCATAAGGGATGGGAGTCCTTCCTTATTTATCCCATAACTCCTTGGGCATTAATAGATCTAGGCAGTATACTACCGTCTTTTAGTATTATTGGTAATGGATTTCGGGTATTTCGTGTGATGAGAATGATAAGGAGTTTGCGCGTATTTCGTGCATTTAAATTTTTGCGATATTCACGAAATTTTGAAATTATAATTAATGTTTTTAAAAAACAGAGAGGTTTGCTATTTGCCGTATGTGTCTTAGCTATGGGTTATGTACTTATTTCTGCTTTAGTGATATTTAATGTAGAGCCAGACAGCTTTGATACATTTTTTGAGGCAATCTATTGGGCAACAGTATCATTAACAACAATGGGTTATGGTGATATTTATCCAATAACAACCTTTGGTAGAATTATAACAATGATTTCAGCAATTTTTGGTATTGCAATTATTGCTTTGCCTGCTGGGATTATCACTGCTGGATATATAGAAGAGAGTAATAAAAATTAAATGAATGCCATTTGCTATGTTCCATCGTAGAGCAGACACCGTGGTTAAAAACAAGAGGAACTGAATATTTTGAAAACCAGAATTCTTGGTCATTATTTGGTCATTATTTTGGTCGTTTTATATTTTTTACTAGATAAGTACGGAGTGTTGAATGTAGATAACCACCGTATTTTAGTGGATTTTGAAAAATATTGAAAGATGAAAACACAATTACTTAAAACTCCAAAACCAAATGTCGAGGGTTCGAGTCCTTCTGCCCCTGTTAATTAAAAAGTCGCTAGAATCCAGTGTTTATAAGGGTTTGGCGGCTTTTTTTTATTTTTTTAGGGGTGTAAAAAAGTGGAATAAAGTCGCAAATTAATTACGAAAACTGTAGGCAAACTGTTGCAGAAAGGTAGTCAATAATTCTTCAAAAAGTCGTTTAATTTCTCTGTGTTGGACTGTTCTCTTTTGGTACTGATGTGAGTAAAAATTTCGATTATTGTCTTGTAATCCGCATGACCCAACATCTTTTGTGCGGACTTGGAACTAATCTCCGCATCAAATAAGATTGTTGAAAATGCGTGATTTAATTGATGTGGTGTGATAGTTACCCAGCTATCCTTGCAGTAATGTTCCCACGATCTCCTAAGAGCCTGTTCGGTCATTATTTTATCTTTGCCAAACCACGTTTATAAGATTATTTTTAAAGTCTATATCTTTCCATTCAATTGCCAATGCTTCACCACGTCTTAATCCTGTGTAAAGCAGAAAATATGCGAACAATCCAAAGTGACAATCCAAGCCATTTTTAACTCTGTTTATCTGATCCTGTTCCGGCAATTCTCGTTTTGTTTTCTTTAATCCTTTTGGAATTTTCACCAAATCACAAGGGTTGGTATCAATATAGCCTTCACACATAGCATATACCATAATCATATTTAGCACATTCATTCGTGTTCTGACCGTTCGTTGTGCGTAGTCTTTTTTGGCCATTCGCTGCAACATTCTTGCAATATTCTGCTTAGCCTTAATAATAGGGTATTCCAATTCATGTAAATATGCATTCCTTTTCTCTTCAGCTTCTCTGACTGTACTACATAAAAAATTGCAATTACCGTCAATGGCGGCAGGTGCACAGGGGCGTTTTTATACAAGTTTCTATTGCCTGAAAAGTAGTATCTTTATGGTGCAGTGGAAGTGGTTGTAATTATGGTACTGTACTTGGTTACAAAACTACATGCCTTATCCAAGCAGAGTGGAGGACTTAAAAAAGCCTTTATAGAACAAAAAATATCCAGTAGTTCTTTTTACAAAGTAACAAGGGACAAGTTGTTGGTGTTTGGCATATTAATAATAGTAGGAGGATGCGCATACCGGCTTACAGTTATTAGTGAGGTTGGTTGTGCTTCATCCAATTGGTTTACACCCTGATGTTTTTAAGATTTACTTTATGTTTTGGAAAATTTACGAGATGCCGGTGTTGGAGGTTTAAGGATTTTTGAAAAAGCTGTAAAGAAGAGAAAGAGTGAATATGTAGATGAGGAGGATATGGATGAAAAAATTTGATTTTGATTTGTTTTTAATAAAGATCACAAGCCGTAAATTTTGGGTTGCACTTGCAGGTTTAGCAACGGCCGTTATGACATTTATGAATTGCGACAATAACGAAATTGTACAGGTTGCGTCTATTATAACGGCGTTAGGGTCTGTAGTTGGTTATCTTATAGCAAATGGCCTGACAGACGATTCTGTACCAACAGATACCACTAAAGATGATGGTAAAAGTGAATAAGGGGGGATGAAAAATGAAAATTAATGTACATGCAGGGCACAACCCTGATGGTAAGGTTGCTTGTGGCGCTGTAGGACTTATTTATGAAAGCACAGAGGCGAGAAATGTTGTAAGCAAGCTGATTACAATTTTGCAGAAAGCAGGGCACACTGTTTACAACTGCACGGTTGATAACGGAACAAGTCAAAGTGATGTTCTGAATAAAATTGTTAAAAAGTGCAACTCAAACAGCGTGGATTTGGATATATCTATCCATTTCAACGCTGGAGCAAAAGATACTTCTGGAAATGGAGTAACTACAGGAACAGAGGTTTTAGTTTATGACAAAGCCACCAAGGCATATGGATATGCCGAAAAGGTTTGCACTGAAATTTCTAAGCTAGGGTACAAAAACAGAGGGGTAAAAGTAAACCAAGGGCTTTATTTTTTAAACAACACAAAAGCACCTGCAATGCTGATTGAGTGTTGCTTTGTTGACGATGCGGATGATGTGAAGTTGTATTCGGCTGATAAAATAGCAAGGGCAATTGCAACAGCTATAGTTGGAGACATTAAGGAGGATGAGGAGATGGAAAAAACAGCAATTAAGGTTAGTGTGAATGGCGCAGAAAAGACATTAGAGGGTTTCAATGTGGAGGGGACGAACTATGTTACCATTAGAGCATTGTGTGAGTTGCTAGGGGTTGCTGTTGATTATGACAGTGCTACAAAGACGGTTATGTTAAGTAAATAAGTGTGATATGTCAGGGGCCTGCAGAGAAATCTGTGGGCCGATATAATGAACTTATCCTCCATCTAGATTTCATAAACTAAATGGAAAAAGAAATGACGAATATGCAATTGACATATGATTCTAAAGTTTTAGAGATCAAACAAAGAAAAGAAATTGATCAAGAAAAAAGAAGTATATTAAGCAGAAAGGAATACAAGGAGTTCATTAACAAAAATAATTTCTCCGAAAGTGAAGTAATAATGTTTTCTAAGAGCATCAAGATGCATTCAGGCGTGGTAGTTGGAAGGGTGCGACATTGTAAGTATGTAGGTTTTGATCAACTAACTAACTCAAAGGCAAAATATTATTTCGTTATCTAATTATGGATAGATGACAATACCCTCTAAGGAAAAGAGACCGTTTCAAAGTCCGTGTAAACTCAAAAAACTGATATAAAAATTTGATCATTCTTTATGGGCAAGGCCATTTTTTGTGGTTCTTGCCCATATTTGTATTATAAAACTGTTTTTTGGGTTGTCAAGAAAAACTCCC
>JAYFNB010000036.1:0-17212 GCA_034933685.1 Lachnospiraceae bacterium
GAAAAAAACAGCACTATATTTACCTCCAATAAGGCATTTTCCTCATGGAATGAAGTCTTTTCAGATATAACAATAGCCTCAGCCATACTTGATAGAATCCTGCACCACTGCCAGGTGGTAAGTATAAAAGGAGATAGCTATCGATTAAAGGAGCGCAAGGAGATGATGAAAAGTAAGAATATAATAAATACTTTGTTTGAAAAACAGGAATAATTTTTTGCCAAAAACCAGCAAAATTTAAACGCTGTTTTTATACAAAATCAAAACGCCATTGACATTCCTCATTGGTTAAGCCCTCTGAAATGCACATAAATACGCCATGAGGGTTTAGTGCATCATATATTTTCTTTACTGCCAAGTCTAGGTTGTGCTTAGCAAAATTTAAGGTTCCTATTGCAAGTATAAAGTCATAGCCCTCTCCAATGGAATCCTTCAGGTAATCTCCTGTCATTACCTCAACACGGTTTTCAAGGTTATATTCCTTTATCGACTCCTCAGCAACCCTTCCAACCTCGGCTGTATCAAAAATAACAGCTTTCAGCTCAGGATGATGCTTTACAATTTCCAAGCAAATCAAGCCCGGGCCACCACCAAGGTCCAGCATTTTTCTAAATCCCTTAAATTCCGGAAGCCCAGAAACCATATCCGAAATTTCCTTAGCTCTGCCACCTCTTTGTTGAGTCTTCATGATTTCAGCCCAATCTCCAAATATGGAATAAGCCTCTAATCCCTCTTTTCCTTCAGCTTCATTGCTAGGGCCTTCCTTTATCAGCTTAACCATATCAATTTCATCAAAACCAGCACCAGAGTTATACACCCTAAGATGGTCTCCAATAAACCACTCCGATTTTCTTAAAAGGTATTTGTTTGCCAGTGCGGTATTGCAATATCGACCCTCATTCTTTTCCAAAAGCTCCATGCCTGTCAATACATTGAGAAGTAGCCTCGTATTTTCTGGATGCAGCATTAATCTTTCAGCGACTTCCGTAAATAATTTTCCTTCTTCAAGTTCAGAAAAAAGTTCCAGCTCCATAGCCGTAAACAGTGTTTTCGTATACATAGGGGCATAAATCATATCAAGCAGCTTTTTTACGCTTACATCTACGTGCGAACAATGTGTCATCGTTTTTCCTCCTTTTTTTATCCCACACTTATTTAATCAATATTCCTTTATACTATTAAGATAGTTCCCACATGTTTGATTTCTGTGTCCCTTGGCTACAACCTGCGCAACTACTACAACCACTAGCACAACCTGTATGTAGCTCCACCTTCTTTATATATCCCTGTCTTTCCAGATAATCCATTTGTGCTTTAATGGTTTGAACATCCGTATTCAGGCTGTCCGCAAGCTCCTGAAGGGAAAAGGTTTTTCCTTTTTTAAACTGGTCTAGAATTTCATTTAGCATAGTTTATCACCTCAAAAAATCAAAACTCCAACATGATATGCAATGGCCGACAACAGCAAGGCAACCCCCATGTAATATCCTGCTATGCGTAATGTCCATTTTATGGAATGGGTTTCTTGCAGCGTAGTTGCCAAAGCCATAAGGCAAGGCACATTAAAGAAAAATGCATAAATAAAGGCTAAGGCTTCTGCCTTGGAAATACCAGTAAGCATAGCATTGCCAAGGCCAGATGTGCTTACTGCCGCCTGCTTGGAAATAACATCCCATATGCCAGCAGTCTGCCCCTGAGAATTAAACAATGCCGCCAATACACCCAGAGCTGCTTCTTTCCCCATAGCAGCTGCTAAGAACGCCATAAAGGTCTGCCAACGCAACCCAAACCACATGGTCACCGGCTCAATAATGGTTCCAATCTTATAAATCACACTATTTTCTATATTACCGTCTGCTGTATAGGATAAAGCCCAGAATATAACTGCTACAAATATAATGGTCTTCAGTGCACGCTTCAGTACATCTCCCATTCGCATAAAAACAAACCGGAACAAATTCCTGTATTGGGGCTTGTGATATGGTGGTAGCTCCATAATTAGCCCAGTTTTATCACTTTCTTTAATTAGGTGTCTGCCGAATAATCTTGAAGTAATTGCCATGTGCAACGAGGCCACTACAAATAGAGAAAGAACAACCAAAAAAGCTTGGCTTCCAAAAAAAACGGTACTTACAAGCCCAACAACGCTCCATGTGGCAGCGCAAGGAACAACCCAGGATAGTGCTATTGTGGTTACTCGCTGTCCCCATGAGTCAATCACCCTGCTTCCGCTCACACCACCAATATTACAGCCAAAACTTACCAAGAATGGCATAATTGCCTTTCCCTGTAGTCCAAGTTTAGACATAGTGCTATCAAATACATAAGAAATACGAGCCATATACCCTATTTCTTCTATAAATCCAAACACTAGGCTAATGCCAAACACAAAGCTCACCATCATTAAGGCAAAGATTACTGCAGTCAATACACCATAGCAGAGCAGTGAAATTATCACTTTAGGGACACCAACGGCAATCAACGCGGTCGAAAGCTGTACAGTAACAATTTGCGATATATTCTGGAATACTCCCATGATGGGAATCGCAATCACCATAGACAAAATAAGTCCTAAAATAATGATTCCTACCGCAAGGGGCTTACCCCAAATTCTACTTGTGGCTATACGATCGAAGCGGCTCATTCTCCCGTGCTTATCTTGTGGTTTTTTAACACTATTTTTAAGTAATATTTCTATCCACTTAAATTTGCAGTCTGCTGTCAATAAATTACCATTTTTCACACTGGAGAGTACAGTTTCAATCTCTTTCCAACAACCTGAATCAACCTTGGATTTTACAAGCTGCATTGCATGATTATCCTCTTCCAGTAACTTTGCTGCCAACCACGAGGAAGAAAAGGCACCTACTCCATCTTTCGGCAGCAACTCAAGCAGTTGCTTAAAGGGTTCCCCAATTATCTCCAGATAAATGTCCGCCAGCTCTTTCCCTTTCAGCATGGAATGTGATTTTTTTGAAACTTCAATATTTTTGTAGAATTCATCATAACCTTTTCGATTGGAAGCGGTAATAGGAATTACTGGAATTCCTAGTTTTTTTGAAATAGCTTGACTGTCAATGGTTTTCCCCTGCTGAATTGCTACATCCATCATATTGAAAAGCAATACTACAGGCTTATTGATACCTGCGTAATCCGCCAACATGAACAAACTTCTTTCTAACTGTGAGGCATCTGCAAGGATGCAAATCAAATCAGCCTTATCACTAGCTATGTAATCCCTCGTAACAACTTCCTCTTCCGAGTTTGCAGACAGGCTATAAGTACCCGGCAGATCCACAACGGCATAGCTTACTCCGTCGTAGTTAAAAGCACCTTCCTTTTTTTCCACGGTTTTACCTGGCCAATTTCCTACATGCTGTCGAGAACCGGTAAGTCCATTAAATAATGTCGATTTTCCTGAGTTTGGCTGTCCCAGCAACGCTATCGTTGTATCGCTCATTTTGCAGATACCTCCATAATTATTTTTTCGCATTCATCTCGATTAACCGCAATCATGGTATCTCTTCCATAAATCAAAACTGGCTGCTTTTTCTGATTTTGCATTATTTCTACCTCGCTTCCCACCGTAAGCCCAATAGAAGTAATACGGCTTAAAAATCGAGAATCTCCCTGAAGGGAGGTAATCTTGCCTTTTTCGCCTTTCTTTACCTCACTTAATTTTTTCATGTTCAACCTTCCTTTCACTTTATTATTCAATAAACATAATTCTTTTAAATTAGAATCAATTGTCTTTCCATAAGTATTGTAAAACCCTTCCTACCATGAAAACTGCTCAAAGTACATTAACTGCATTAATTGCAAGTCAAAATGAAGCTACCATCCCTTTCCATATCCACAGAATTAATATTACATCTTTTGTTTTACTTTCCTCTCAATATGAAAACCTCTCTTTCCACGCATTCTAGTTAGCTGTGTCTAACTCATAGGTAATTTTTTTGAGGTTCCTCAGAACCTCAACTTGATACTTACCGCACTTCTATAAAAACTCTTAAGGATTAAAAATCCTAATCCATCCTGCCGTAAAAAACTGCCTTAAGCTATCTATATAATTGTCTGCCGTTTCCCTTGACATATCATGTTTAACCGTCTCAAAAACTGCAGAAAAAAAGGCACTTGAGATAATATGTAACAGCTCAGGAGTTGCCCTTCCAGATGCCAAAGCATCATTACCTGTAGATTCCATAAACTTTATGGTGTATTCCACCTCAATTTCTACAAGATCATGGATAAAATCCGAAAAGTCTGTCCCTTCTGCACAAGAAATGAGTAACTTGAATTCATCGAAATAATCATAAACATATGCTATGAATTTTTTAACCTCATCAGACGAATAATCATAAACGGCTTTCTTTTTTTCCACTTCCGTCAACTGATCAAATTCCTGTTGTGCTGTCACAAACATAGCTCTAAGCCCTTCTACCGCAGGTGATACCAATGCTTCAAACAAGGCTTTTTTATCGGGATAATACCCATAAAATGCACCAGTTGTAACACCTGCACGTTTTACAATATTTCGCAGGGAGGCATCTTTAAAGCCTTTATCTAAGAACTCTTTTTTGCCCTCAGCCATAATTTTCTGCAATGTATTTAAAGCATCCGTGCCCATATTATCCTCCACCCGTTTTATAACACCGTTATATAACATTGTTATATAAATAATATTACAATGAGCCCAATCTGTCAAGCACATTGTCAATATCTTTCTTTGAACTACTGTACAGCTTTAAACTTCTCTCATTGAAGTTATATCTCTATTTACAAAGCCCCCTAAACAAAACATTCAAAAAGATAAACCTTATAACTTTTCATGGGGAATGTGTTTTTATTATGCTGCTTTTAATTCCATTTTCAACAACTCTTTTTTGAAACTAAAATAAAAGACGATTGTTAATAAAGTAGTAAGCAAATCTGCAATTGGCTGAGAATAGATAACTCCGTTTAGACCTACTAACTTTGGCAAAATAAATATTATGGGTATTAAAAAGACACCTTCTCTTCCCAAACTTAATATAAGACCTTCTTTTCCTTTTCCTAACGCTATAAATAATCCCATATAAATTGTTTGAAATCCAAATGCAGGAAATACTATACTATAAGCGATTAATGCCTGAACCCCAATTTCAATTACTTTTGATTCATTTGTAAACATTGATACAATATGACTTGCAAATAATATTTGAACAATTGCCAGTGCAAAACAAAAACCAAATGTCCATTTCAGTGAAACACCAATGGATTCTTTCAAACGATCATATTTTTTTGCTCCATAATTATAGCCTGCAACTGGTTGGAACCCTTTTGAAAATCCTAAGATAATATAGCTTCCTATTGCAAATATCCTGTTTACAATTCCCATAGCAGTTACCGCTCCATCTCCATAAGGAAAAGCTGCTGAATTAATTAATCCCATTGATATACCTGATAATAACTGTACAACAAGATTAGGAGCTCCTATTTTGACCATTTCAAATATTCTTTGTTTTGATAAAGTAAAATGCCGGATTGATATTTTAATAATACTTTTATCATTGTAAAAAAATCTAACTAATAGAATTGTTGATAACATTTGCGAAATTACCGTTGCTATCGCAGCTCCGCTGATTCCCAAATTAAAGGTATAAATGAATATAGGATCTAAGATTATGTTTAAAACAGCGCCTATTAACAATGTGTTCATGCTTGTTTTATTTGCACTTCCGCTCTGGCTAAATGATTCAGTGCGATATTTATAATGTTAAATATTGAACCAGAAATCACAACATACATATAAGCTTTGGCGTAAGGCAATATTGTCTCTGTGGCTCCAAAAAAACGCAATATTTCCTTCAAAAAAATGAGTGAAGGTATAATTGCTATTATACCTAAAAACAAACTTCCCCAAAATTCAATAGAAGACATTATATTCGCCTGTGTAATATCACCTTGTCCCAGTAATCTGGACACACAAGAAGCCGCACCACTACCTAAAATTAATCCTATCCCTATACTAATCATTGATATAGGAAAAGCTACAGCTAATGCCCCCATTGCGCTAGTTCCTAGACCACCAACAAATACTGCATCTGCAAAATTATATATTGCAGTTATAAGGAATCCTACAATTGCTGGTATACCGAATTTCAATAATATTTTTGGCATGCTTTCTTCATTCATTATTTTCTTGTCAATGTATAACTCTCCTTTAAAATTATTTGACTACCACCTGAATTTAATATTCTCATTTCTTACTAAATCAAAAAAGGATATAATCCTAATGAGTTAGCAATAACTAACCATCTGTGATTATATCCTTTAATTTTTTATTCCTCTACTCTATAAATTCCTTTTTAATCCAAAACAGTAGATGAATTATTTTTTCTATAGTGAATTGGCGTTACTCCCATTACATCTAAAAACGCTTTGGAAAATTTACTCGCATTTTAATAACCTACCACCAAAGCAATTTCTGCAACAGAATTCTTTTCTAAGCGGAGTAATTCTGCTGCTTTTAACGCCTACCTGTTTTTTAAACAAATGAGAAACTCTACTTCTCGAAACGTGAACCATATCACAAAGAATTTTGATTGTATTCTCATAAATCCCTTCCATTTTAGAAATATGATCTAAAATCTGACATATCCTATCGTCATATTTTACAGGAATATCACTCTTTATATTACAAGCAGATAAAATTGCTTCGTCCAGCTTCTTTGGATTTTTTGAATTATTTTTCCACAGATCCACTACTTTTAAAGATAGTTCCTCCTGAAGCACGGAAAAAGGAAATCCCTTTAAATATTTTTCTTCTAATTCCCTCGCCAAATTGCTTGTCTCGTCAAAAAGAAACACTAACAAATCGTCACTATCATAATTTACAGTATGTTCAATATTTGAATCAATACAGACTCCCTTACAAAAAAATATTTTATTTTCAACCTTACATTCAAATTCGTTATTAATGCTAAAAATCAAATGCTTTGCCAGATGGCTATGAAGTATAGGACTATTATAATCTTTAGATATCAGTATATGATCAAATGACCAAAAAGCTTCTTTCAAATTATCCCTCCTTCACTCTTATTTAATGCTAATAAATTTATTATTAGCAGGTTAAATGAAGTTTTAAAATTTTAAATTGTAAGCTAAATTTTTATAATCTAATCAGCAAAATTCCCTATATCCTCTATGTTTACCAACAAGAAATCGTGCAAAAATCAAATATTTTCATCCAATAAAAAGTGTGGCTCATAAATGTAACTGTTCTTGATAAAATTCATAAAAGTTCTTTGAACAGTTTGTCCTGTATTCATCTTCGGAAACAATATAACTATACAAACTGATTCATCACTCTTCCTCAACCTTTAAAAAATCTTTGTCAATCATCCGTGTAATTAAGATTAATACGGTTGCAACCTTCCAATTATAATTAGAAATCAAAGATATAATTTCTTTATTTCTATAGGATTTTTGTGGACAAAACAGTTTTCATCATTTTCATTTCTTATCCTGAGATCTTTCTCATAGTCATCGCTGCATTTATTCTACAGCACGTAGTTTTATTTTATTCTACATCTTGTAGAATAAAATGTCAACACTAACTCTTGTAATTAACGTGATTCATATACGCTTCACCCTAGTTTCTGCTCATAGATTATTACTTGTAAACCCTGTTTTTAGATGGTAAAATTTTTAATATAACATCCAGTAAAAATATTTTTGTAGTATCGATAATTAAGTTTAAGCCTCGAGGAGCAAAATTGTAAAATATAAACAAAATATTTCTTAAGGAATATTTGCAACATTCTTTTATAAAAACAACTCCTGTATAAAGCATATTACCGATGATAAACCAATTACAACACGGCTGTACATAAAGGCATTGCCGTACACTGCAAAATATAAACCATATTTAAAACTTGATATTGAAAATGCACTGCATAAAGCTGACCTCACAAAATACAAAGATAGTATGCGGCCCCTTGTGGAGAAAGATATTAAAAAAGCCTTGTATGATATAGGAAAGCTTTAATTTAGAAATTATCCATTCAACATGATTAGCAAAAAAAGTCGAGAGTTTGCAAATGCTAAATGCTAAAATATGTTCATAAGTGAGGTGTAAAAATGGAGGAACACAGAGAAGCTGTTCAACGTATGCAAGATTATATTGCTGAACATTTATGCGAAAATATTACGCTTGGGGATTTATCAAAGGTATCCTTGTTTTCGCCTTGGTATTCCTATCGACTTTTTACGCAGTTTACGAATCTAACGCCTGCTGATTATATTCGGCGATTTCGACTATCAAGGTCGGCACTAAAACTTCGTGATGAAGCCTGCAAAATTCTTGATGTTGCCTTGGAACTTGGTTTTGGCAGTGTAGACGGGTATCAGCGTGCCTTTTTCCGTGAGTTTGGCTGCAATCCAAGGGAATATGCCGCTTCACCCATTCCTCTTTATCTTTTCA
Source organism: Lachnospiraceae bacterium (assembly GCA_034933685.1). Lineage (GTDB taxonomy): Bacteria > Bacillota > Clostridia > Lachnospirales > Anaerotignaceae > UBA8514. The sequence goes on from JAYFNB010000036.1 coordinate 8,465, forward strand.
CTCCTTATGGCGTAAAGTATATAGCTATCCGAAAGGAGAATAAAATGGAAATCGTAAAAAATGTATTTATTCAAGTTGTTGAGAAACCTGCAAGAAAAGTGCTCATCAAACGGGGAATAAAGGCTGCCGACTATTTTGCCTACTGCGAAGAAGTTGGTTGTGATATCTGGGGACTGCTTCTAAGTATGAAATCCATTAGCAAAGAGCCCGTTTCCCTTTGGCTTCCTGCAAGTCAAATAAAACCTGGTACTTCGGAATATGTGCAGGGAGTTGAGGTTGCAACGGGTTATTCAGATGTTATTCCGGAGGGATTCGACGTAATAAATCTTCCAGCCTGCAAATATTTAATGTTCCAAGGGGAACCTTTTCCCGAAGAAGACTTTTGCCAAGCAATTGAACAAATATGGGAAGCAATTAAAAAATATGATCCATCTGTTATTGGCTACGCTTGGGATAAAGAAAACCCACGTGTACAGCTTGAACCAGTGGGTACAAGAGGATATATTGAACTGGTAGCAATAAAATAATTAAGCACTCACTTTAAGTAGCATAGAGCAATTAAACAGCCAGCCTGTGCTACTTTGTGCTTTCACAAAATCCTTCAGAGTACCCTTTGCATAAGAACCGTGGACATATTTTAGCTTTCATAGCTCAACCGAAGACGATAACGTGCTATCGGTGGCTATTGAAGAATATTTTTTCGGACAAACCGTTGAGGCAAATATTTTGTCGCGAGAAAATATAGGAAGGGAACTTTTCGTATTTTTTCAGCGTTGATGGATATTCACTATTATTATGATTGGGGAAATGAACTATCCTTTGTGAGGGATGAAAAATGCAAGAAAAACAATTAAATAAATATTATTAACATACTCCATGTGGGTGCTTTAACCCAGCCGCCACGTAAAATTTGACTTTCTAAGAAAATAGCATTATTCCCTCGATTATCTTACATATTGCTCAATGAATATGCTGGAGCTACGCTATATCAAAATGCACTTTCTGTTTCTTACAAAAATATTTTAAAAGAAAGCTCAACCGGAAGATTGATATGGGCAAACAGATTATTGATTATTTAAATATATATTTTTAAAGACAACTGAAGTTTGTCTTCCTTTAAAAAACAAACCCTGCTGATTTAATTTCAGCAGGGTTGTTGCTTATTTTGCAATGCTTTCCATGTGCTCAAAATCAATCACCACATCGGCGCTGTCGAAGGTAATCTCAAACAAAACCAGCGCAGGTAACACATCTGGAATGCTCATAATATACTCTGGTAATTTTGCAAGAAACTTGTCCTTAATTTCTTCCGCAGTAACTGCACTTTTACGTACAGTACCGTTTTTAACACGAACATGCTCCTCACCATCCTTAGTGATTGTGGTAAATGCAACACGAGGGTTTTGTTCCAGCTCCATCACCTTTTGGTTGTCCGCAAAAGTTGAAAAAAAAAGTGTTTTTTTATCTGCGTCATAATAAAAATTAACAATACGGACATTGGGCAGTCCATTCACCGATGTTGCAAGAGCAATTTCTGTTTGTGTTTCCATCATTCGTTCAAATTCTTTTCTATAATCTATTTGTTATCTCTCCCTTTTATTTTTAGGTTTGGGCATCGCCAGCTGAGCACAGGTTTCTTGGAGGCGAAAAACCCTGCAAGGCTCATATGCTCACAAACATACAAAACATAACCTATTGATGATGTCATTTACAGCCCTCCTATGGTACTGTGCTTATTTTGTAAATGATCCAATTTCAATTAAGTTTCCCTCCGGATCTGCAATATAACAAGTCCGCTGTCCCCATGGTTCTGTTGTAGGCTCTAAGACAGGTACTGTGCCTTTTGAAACAACTCTTTTGAATGTATCATCTACTACAGCATAGTTTTCAACACTCAAGGCAATTTCATAATGGCCATTTATATCATTGGCATAAGAAAATGACCTTTTTGCCATCTGCTCAAAATCACTTCTACGATAAAGCATGAACAAAATCCCATCCTTCACAAGATAGACATTACTTGCATTTTCTTCATCCTTGATTTCAAACCCGAGAACATCACGGTAAAAGTGCACCATCGTTGGCATGTCTTTCACAAAAATTCCGAAACCATCTAATTTCATAAGTTTTTTCCTCCTTCTCTTCTTATAGGAGCTCTAGCACAATTCTCATCATTGCAATATCAATTTTTCTTGGATCAGAAAGATAAATTTTGTTGTGGCAGTTAGATCTGACAAATCATTTTGCAAATCATTCTTTGCAAATGTTGTAAGCTCATCGTCAAGCCTCCCTTTTGCATACACTGTACACAAAGGCCTTCGGTAAAGGTTACAAGCCTTGTTTCGTAAGGTCTACATGCATTTTTCTCTGCTGTGATTTCACAGGTAGCGACAAACAACTTATCTGTCACAAGCTCGGGCTGAAGAATTTTTGATGCCAAACAAAACTTTGACTTACTGCTATAATCAAATTCATCACCATCGGCCAGTTGCCAAAGACCCACAAGGGTTGGTACAACATATTAAAAATAATCCGTCGGAATATTACCGCTTTCCGGCATCATTTTAATAGCATAGAACAATACATACATCGTTTCAACTTTTGTTTGATATTCACCGTTTCGGTCATTGAGATTGCCTCCACCATCTGTTTGAATAAACTCATTTGTGGTACATCTACCACAGATGCCATTGATTTTAGCTGATATAGCTACTTAAACTTCCTCTTTTAATCCAACTTCTCCATTTGCTTTCCTCCAATTTACACGCTAAGCATATCATAACTAAATAGACAACAGCGTGTCATATTATAAATATCGAGATAAGGTTTTTTGCAGCTTTTCTTTAATTTGCAAGCGTATGTCTATGGGTTCTAATATCTCGCAGTGTTCACCAAAGGTAGCAAGGTAGTGATATACCCATTCCCCTCGTGGCATAGTTAGCGTTGCTTTGAAGCTGCCGTCTGGCAGAAGCTCACAATTAAGGAATTCATCGTAAACCCTATAAGCCATTTCTTTCGAAAATTTAAGGGTTATTGTGACAAAATCGTCTTGAAAAACCTTGCCGCCATCAAGTATTTTATTTGGCTTTTGACGCTTGAATTCTTCTGTTAAAACTGTTAGATTTTTAATGCGGCGGAGTTTAAAGAAACGGCAGTCGTCCCTTACACGGCAATATCCATAGAGATACCACCCTTGACCTTTAAAACAAAGTTTCAGCGGTTCAACTTCTCGCTCCAAACTTCCTTTACCACTATGATATAAGAATTTTACTACAACTTTTTGAAGAATTGCATTTTTCAATGCAGCGAATGTCAATGCTTCTGTCTCAGCGTTTGTCCATCCTGAAAAGTCAACCTCGACCCAGTCACTATCAGCATTCCCAAATAACGAGGAAAGTTTTTTAACCGCTGTATCTGCTTTTTCTAAGCTAATCGAATCCATTGCATTTAGCGCAGAAAGAATATCTGATTTTTCGTTTTCGGTCAGCACCGCTTTGTTCAAAACAAAGTCGGGCAAAAGAGCGATTCCTCCGCCCTTTCCTTTGGTCATATAAATAGGAATACCCGCTGATGATAGAAGTTCCACATCGCGATAAATTGTGCGACGAGAAACTTCAAATTGCTTTGCTATTTCACCTGCTGTAACACTCTCTTTATTTAATAATAAATACACAATTTCAAATAATCTGTTGATTTGCATACCTTCACACCTCTCTTTTTACATTATAAGGGGATAATATGACGTCAGCAAGGCATATTTAAGCTTTTACTTACAATGTCATAGTTTTTTAAGTGTATACACCTAGCATAAGTCCAGCATATTCTTGCAAAAGACGGTGAGAGAATTTTTGTTTGTTAATGACTTATATCTTTTCTGCTCATATTCAAAAATTGAAGTCCTCTCTTTACTATGGTAAAATCATTAAGAACAATTCTTAGGCAATTGAGCTTTATGAGTTTATTAATCTATCCACTTATAAATAAGTTGTTTTTAAAAATAAAGGGAGGAAAAATGATAGCAAATGAATATATAAATCGTGCAATAGATTATATCTTATATCACATTAATGAGAATATATCTGTTGATGACATTGCTTCTCACTGCAATTTTTCAAAATATTACTTCTCCAGAAAATTTAAAATAGAAACTGGAGAAAGCATCCATGTATTTATAAAACGAGTAAAAATGGAGCAGAGTGCGTTTCGTATAAAGATTGAAAAAGACAGAAGTATCACCGATATAGGCTGTGATTACGGTTTCAGCTCATCGAATTACAGCTCTGCTTTTAAACAGCATCATAAATTATCTCCCATTCAATTTAGACGCTGCATTAAGCAAAAATCTTTATTAAATCCAATTTTTCGAAATTCTATAGGTTTAGAGTCATTTGAGGAATGCCACGAAAAGATTTCCATAGAAATTCTTGAGGATTGTCTTGTTATATACGAGCGCCATAAAGGAACATATGAGAACTTATCAAAGCATTGGGGAGATTTTCAAGAAAAAAATAAGGGTTATATCACTAATAAAACCCTGCTTCTTGAATGCACCTATGATGACCCTTCTATTACTAAAATAGACGAATGTCTATATGACATATGCATAACTGCTCCCGAAGGATACACCCTCAAAAATACCTATGTGCTAAAAGGTGGAAAATTTGCTATCTATCACTTTAAAGGTTTGGCAAATCAGATATACAGCGCTTATCAAAGTTTATTCAATGTGTGGTTGCCACAGAGTAACTTGGAAATTGACAATCGATATGGCTTTGAGATTTACAGAAAGGTAGATTGTGATTCCATGTATATGGAAATTGACCTTTGCATCCCCATCAAATAAAGCACAAAAACAGAAGTTTAATTTTGTTCTTTCCCTTATCATAATCACATGAACAAAGGATATTGGGAGGAAATTAAAATGAACTTAAAAAACATTCAAAGCAACAAAGTGAAAACTATTTTGCAATTTTCAATTCCATCGATTATTGCAATGATCCTAACATCACTGGTTACCGTTACCGATGGTTTCTTTATCGGAAACTATGTGGGAAAGGAAGGTCTTGCTGCAGTTAACTTAGGACTACCGATTGTCTATTTATACCTGGCAGTGGGTCTTATGGTGTCGGTAGGCGGCGTGGCAATCACCGGAATTGCTCTTGGCAATAGCGATATTAACAAATGCAACAATGTTTTTAATCAGACGATGTTTACAACAATGGTTGCGACCATCCTGCTCAGTGTCATCGTGTGGCTCTGCCTTAAACCGATACTTCATATCCTAAATGCTGATGCACAAGTGGCGAGGTTTTTCACAGACTATTACGGTATTATGCTGTTGGAACTTCCTATTATGGTGATAAACACATCCTTTGGTATGTTTATCCGCGGAGATGGCAAACCACAGTATTTAATGCAAGTCAACATTTTGAACGTGCTGCTTAATATTCTACTGGATTATTTGTTTGTCCATTGGTTTGCTTGGGGCGTAAAGGGCGTAGCTGTTGCCTCATTGCTTTCTGCCCTTGTTACCCTTTTATGCATTCTCTACTTTTTTTCATGCAAATCGAGTGTGTACAAATTCGGTAGATTTACTTTTTCGGGTGGCGTGCTGGGTAGCACACTACTCAATGGCAGCTCAGAGTTTGTTGGTGAAATGTCAATGAGCATTTCTATGTTTGCATATAATTATGTAATACTAAGAAACATCGGCGTGGACGGTGTGACTGCATTTACCATCGTGGGTTATATTGCCTATACCTTCAGCATGGTGATTATCGGTTTTGGCCAAGGTGCAAGCCCTCTCATCAGCTTTACATATGGAGCAAAGGAACATTTTATTGCAATAAATCTGCGTAGGATAACCAACTTCATGGTGCTGACTACAGGAGCATTGATGCTTTTGCTTGTTCTGGTTGGTTCAAGGTGGTACAGCAGCCTGTTTGTAAAAAGTATTGTAGTGGAGCAAATGGTGAATTCGGGTGTGATCATATATGCTGTCTCATTTCTGTTTTCGGGAATTAATACAATTTCTTCTTTTTACTTTACGTCAATTGGAAAAGCAAAGGAATCAGCTATCATATCTTCTGCACGAGGTTTGGTTCTTCTGCTCATTTGTATCTTTACTTTGCCACTGCTGCTTGGTATGACAGGTGTATGGCTTGTCTCCCCTATTACGGAATTTCTGACTTTAATTTTAAGTCTGTTTTTTATAGGAAAAGAAAGGAAATACCTATCCCGAAGATTAACACAAAATTGATGTTCAATCCTCACAAAGGAATTTAACCAACATTCAATCGTAAACATTTCAAAACACGTGGTTGTACTAGACATATAAGATCATAACAGTATCCAGTGCCTAAATGGCACTGGATTTCTACTTGAAAGATAAAAAATCACCCACAGATGCGAGTGATTTCGTATTTTATATTTATTCAATTCTGCAATATTTACCGATACTGAATTTAAATATTTTCAAACTTTTTTACAGTTCCATTTTATTCTCTCCTTAAAATACATAGAGACTTCATTTATTTACAATTTCAGCTGCCATATCAGCAAGTACTGTTTTATCTACTTTGTCATCTGAATTTATTAAAGTATAGGACATCCCGTTATCTTCCCATACAATCTGCTGCACATGATTTATTTCGACTTTTTCTGAACCATATGAGAATATATATTTCCCGCTCTCTCCATCAGCTTTATCCTGCTCAGTCATTACATAATCAGCTGGAACAAATTTAAACGCATTACTATAATATCTTCCTTCTACATCAGAAGTAATCTTTACAGTTTCTCCGACCTCCTCAGTTTTGGGCAAAACACCATCTTCTACTAAGAGGCTTACAGTTGAATCTCCATTCTTATATGTGAAATTGGCAGTTTTTAACGTCATTGCTACACTTCCATCTTCTGTTTCTGCGTTTGTTTCTCCCACGCCACCTTTATAAAACTTGTATCCCCCTGACATTTCATTTACATACTTCGGAACAAATCCAGCCTCTTTTTTTACTTCTTTCTCACTAGGAAATTCTGCAAAAGTACCATTTGTAGAATGGCTTGTATAGCTAACAATTTTTACAGCTGCAAAACATGTTATTGTTGTAAATGCTAACAGCATACATGCTACTAAAATTCCTCTGGTTTTTTTCATTGATTTTAAATTCATATTCTTTTCCTCCACATTTTTATTTTTTATCTTTCCATTAATTTTCATAAACATATCCTCTGAAGGACAAATTTTATCTGCCTCCGCATGTATAGCTTTTCTTAGGTTATCTTCAAATTTTCCCGGTGATTTCACTGCATTTGACCTCCATTCTATAGTTATTGTTGCACTCGATACTTTTTTTTAGATTTTTCCTTGCTGCATGTAGCCTTGATTTTACTGTTCCCTCAAAGCATCCCATGATTTGGGCAATTTCAGAAACTGAGAAATTGTTATAATAATAGAGAAGTATAGTAATTTTTTTCTTTATTTCCAAATGTTCTACCGCTTCCATCAAGTATTTGGATTCTTCTTTATCAATAATCTCTCCTTCTACTAAATGGGTATCCTCGGTTTCTGTAAATTCAAATATGTCATCAACCGGTATAGCTACTTTTTCTTTTGCAGACATCTTCCATGCAAGCCTTGTTAACATTCTAAAAAACCATGTTTTAAAACTCGTGGGGTCTTTTAAGTCTGCAATCTTAAAATAACATAGTATAAAAGCCTCTTGTACGATATCATCTGCCAGCGCTCTGTTATTTGTTATCAGATAAGCCGTTCTTACCGCTTTAGCTTTATACAAATCAAATAAGCCTTCAAAAGATGACTTATCGCCTTTTTGCAGTTTCAGAACAAGTTCTGCACTATTGTCTATCATTTATAATCTCCTTTCTGTGTACACATATATAAGAGACTTTAAACCTAAATTCAGTTCATTAAAAAGTAAAAATTCTTAATATTATTTATTAAAAGACATTTTAAGTGTAGGTTGAATAAGGTACCGAATGAATATTGAAATAATTCATACTTACAATGGAATCAGATTTATACTGTTCCTTCACTTAACTCTTCTTGAAAAACTCCATTTATATGATTGTATCATGCATATTTATATGGTGCATAGTACTGTCTGATATAACCATCGTTTTTACACTTTTCTTGATGAACGTTCTGTTGTTTAGCTATTTTGTTTAAATCGTCACCCCAGAGTTTTTGTATTGTTGGCAAACAGATAAAATGGAATTTTTAAACAAAATTTTTATTTTACTATTTCAAATTTTCTTGGCAAAGCTAAATTATCATTGTAATTGGAAACGGCGTGAACAGTATGAAAAGTCAAATGAGTTTTTCAATCCTGACAATTTATTGAATATGGGATATGAAAGGAAATTATATATTAGTATTTGTAAATGATAGAAAAAAAGAATTAAGTTACACAGAGATTTCTAAAAAATATTGTATTGACCTAAGTATAAAAATTGAGAGTTACTAGTTAAAGGGGCACAAGGAGATGATGAAAAGCAAAAATTTAATAAACATATCGTTTGAAAACAGGAATAATTTTTTCTGAAAACCAGTAAAATTAAAACAACACCGACAAAAGAGCCTCTTATAAGAGACCGTTTCAAAGTCCGTGTAAACTCAAAAAACTGATATAAAAATTTGATCATTCTTTATGGGCAAGGCCATTTTTTGTGGTTCTTGCCCATATTTGTATTATAAAACTGTTTTTTGGGTTGTCAAGAAAAACTCCC
>JAYFNB010000037.1:0-9137 GCA_034933685.1 Lachnospiraceae bacterium
TTATAGTGATCCTTAATAAGTACCTTTCATGGTACAATGAAACTAGAATTAAAACATCACTTGGAAATTTGAGTCCCTTAGAGTACCGACGAAGACTTGGATTAGCTGCTTAAACTGTCCAAGAAATCGTCCGCACCCCCAAATGTATAGATAAGTTTGTTAATGAAGGTGCTGCAATTGACAAAAAATTTGATGATTGGATGGAAGGAATACTCCAAAAAATTACTAAAATGGAAGAAGAACAAAATAAAGACTGATTACATACTAACCCTATTCAATCTAATTTGGATAGGGTATTTGAATCTATAAGGTTAATTTTAAAAACAACTATTGCAACGCATTTGATTCAAAGGAGGCTCCTATATGGGAAAGACTTAGCTGAGGTACATTAAAATTTCAGAAAATCTTCAAAATTTAACTAGCTAAATATCAAGAGCAAAATTTCAAAATTTAAAGTGGTGGCTGCGTATTCAAGGATAGGCAGTTTTTTTGTTGTAGAAAATCAAAATAATTGGAGGAAAATATATGTCAAAAAAATCAGAGTTACAGGAATTAGAAACCATGTTGAATGAGGATTGGTTGATGGAGAATGAAGGTTTCACCTTCCGAATCCTTAAAGATATAGCCAAAGAGGAAGGGGGTGAGGCGGTTGATGTAATTACAATGAAAATATTTGGCGATGATAAACTTTTACATACCTACAGCACCCTACAGATATTTGGTACTCTGGAGGAAAATGTAACGAGTTTGATTGGTGCAATCTATGCCAAAGACATAAATGACAGGAAGAAATTCATCAAGAATTATAAAGGTGCATTTTTAGCCAGAAAGGTTAGAAGTATAAGCATTGCTATGGAAAAAGGAAACTCAGAGAAGGTACAGGCGATTAATACGGAAATTGTGGAGAACTATCATCAAGCACAGCAATATCAGCAGGAACTTTTGGAGTATAAACCATTTGTCTGTCTGCTGTATCGAGTAAAGAATATTGTCATAGAACAGTTAGCGAAGGAGTAAGCTGCATAGAATGGTTGGATTAGAAAATAGAAACTGTCAGCTCATCTGGGTTGGCAGTTTTTTATATGAGAAAAACTTTTAAAGGAGGATGAGTATATGGATTCATGGGGATTACAGACATTACAGGATACAATCAGAGTGGTAATGGTATTAGGGGTTTTTTACTATATTGGGGTAATTTGTATGTTGTTGTATTGCTTATTAAATTGGTTATGTAATTTAGCGGTTAAAGGTTGCAAAGCTATTTGGAGATTTATAAAGAAGATATCCAATAGACCGGAAGCTTTAGTTTCAACAGCGGAAAAGGATAAAGAGATGTAAGATGGATTATAGGAAAATTGAGATTGGTAAACTGATTCCAGCAAGCTACAATCCCAGAAAACAATTGAAAGCTGGTGATGAGGAATATGAAAAAATCAAAAATAGCATTACCGAGTTTGGTTTTGTAGAACCCATTATTGTCAATGCAGATATGACCATTGTTGGTGGCCATCAGAGATTTTCGGTATTAAAGGATTTGGGTTATACAGAGGTGGAATGCGTTGTCGTAGATGTTGATAAAACAAAGGAGAAAGCATTAAATGTTGCATTGAATAAAATCAGTGGTGAGTGGAATTTTGAACTCTTGTCCAAGTTGTTAGATGAATTACAGCAGGAGAATTATAACATTGAGTTTACCGGATTTGATTTATCGGAAGCTGAAAAGTTATGGGATGAATATATGCCTAAAGATGCGCAGGAAGATGAAGAAGAAATACCTGAAGTTCCAGAAGAGCCAGTTATTCAAGAAAATGATATTATTTTGCTTGGTAAACATAGGCTGATTTGCGGTGATGCCACCAAGGCAGAGGATTTAAATAAACTTATGGCTGGGCAAAAGGCAAAGCTTATTGTAACAGATCCTCCATATGGAATATCTTATGTCGGGAAAACAGAAGATGCATTAACCATCGCAAATGATAGTCTTAATGATGAAGAGTTTTATAATTTTTTGTTTGAAGCATTTAAGAGAGTTTACTAAATATCTGATGATGGAGCAAGTATCTATGTATTCCATGCTGATGCCAAAGGTTTGATATTCAGACAGGCATTTATTGATTCAGGGTTTAAGCACTCACAGTGTTGCATATGGGTTAAAAATACCTTTGTTATGGGACGGCAACCTTACCAGTGGCAACATGAACCTGCTTTATTCGGTTGGAAGCCTACCGGTTCACATTATTGGAATGGTGACAGGAAGCAGAGTACCATATGGAACTTCGATAAACCGAGAGTGAATGATGTGCATCCAACTATGAAGCCAATTCCGCTTATCGAGTACATCATAAAGAACTCCAGTAAATATGGAGATATTGTAGTTGATACATTCCTTGGCAGTGGGACTACTATGCTTGCTGCTGATAAAAGTGACAGGATTTGCTATGGCTCTGAGCTTGACCCTAAATATTGTCAGGTTATTATTGAACGTTGGATTAATTATAAGGATGGCATTAACGGTGATGATGTCATTATTGAAAGGAATGGTAAGCAAATAAAATATTCAGATTTAAAGCGTGAGCAGGTGATGGTTTGATATTGTGGCAAATATATTTCTTGTTTAAATGAGTAATTTATTCTTGTTTTATTTATGAAAATCCCTTCATTTTACTTGATTTAATGTGATTTCAGAGTGATTAATGGTGTACACCAAAATCATGAAATGGAGGTTTATTATGGAAAGAAAAGAAATGGTTAAGGTCTTAGGGGAACACTTTAATGTTAAGCCAAAGTACATGGGAGTGCCAAGTTTTGCTTTTGAAATTAAAACAGAGCAAGAGACTTACACAGTTGACAAAGAAGGTAAGATTACAACTTCAGCTGGGATTGAGGTTGGGTTTGAAACATTGCTGAATGAAATGGATGAAGATGAAGAAATAGCGTCAACAGAAACTGAACCGCTAAAAATTGAAGTTGCAGTTCCAATGGAAGGTCATACAGGAGTTACTTTAAGAAATCTGGTCAATATGGTTTATAGCAAACAAGCTCTTATGATAAAGTCACTAGGAACTATTGGTAATATTATTGATGTCGAATTTTCAAAAGGTATTAATGAAGGCAAAATTGAATCCCTTGTTGATTTCAGGGTAGCCATAGAAAATATGGGAGAAAAGCATTGTTGCGGTATTGCTTTTGATTTTAACAATAGCACAATTACCTTCAAGTTTCTAGAAGGAGAAGCAACCACTGAAAAGATACAGGCATATACGCAATTGATAGGGTTACTAAACCAAAATGCAAAAAAATTAAAGCGTGCTTCCGCTAAAGCAAAGGATACCGATAATGATAAGTTTGCCTTTCGCATTTTTCTTATAAAGCTTGGTATGGTTGGGGATGAATATAAGATTGCAAGGAAAGTTTTACTGGAGAACCTTGAAGGGAACTCTGCTTTCCGAAACGGTAAAAAGCCAGAAAAGAAAATGGTTCCAGATACTCAATAGGATATTTTTGTGAATTTATCCCTTCACGTTGGCTTGTGGGGCGATGTTTTTATATCAGCAAGGTTGATATGGACAGGGATGAATAGGGAACATAAGGGGCAGAAATTGCCCTTTTTGTGGTTATAGGATAAGTTTGGTGATAAAAAATAAGGTAACAATAGGAAATATTTGTAAACGGAAGGAGGGTGAAAACTATGGAAAATGAGAAATTAACGAAGTATGAAACGGATATATTGCCCCAGTTGTCGGACATTAAAGAGTGGATTATGCAAGGTGATTCAGTAAGGACGATTTGCAAGAAATTACATATATCTCCAGATACTTGGTATCGTTATTGCAAGGATCATGAAACCTTGTCGGAACTCGTTGATATGGGCAGGAGCGTGGTAAATAATGAGGTGGAAAAATCTTTAATTAAGCTTTGCGCCGGGTATGAGTAGGAGGAATTGAAAACAATTGTGGAAGAGGACAAAAGTGGGAAGAAGCACACCAAGTTAGAGAAAAGTAAAAAACATCAGCCACCATCGGCAGCAGCCATTTCGTTTTATCTGCGTAATCGTTGTCCTGGGGAATGGTCAGACAAAAAAGAACTGGTTTTGGATACCAGTCAAAATGAGCAAGCCAGAAAGCAAATGTTTCTGGATATGATTCAGGGGAGTGAAACGGAAACAGAGGAAGATACTGTTGTGGATAATGCCCAACAATAGTCATTACATAGTTAGGGTTATGTCATGAGTTTCCCTTGACATTTGTGGGGTTTAGAGTGATGAATGTAGTACCAAATAAGGAGGTGCTGCATCATGAAGGAATTGGATGAATTTAAGCTTTACCTTATGAAATCCGAGTTCAGTAGTAACACAATAAACTGCTATCTGCGAGATGTCAAGGTATTCTTACGGCAGTTGCATAAGGATATATTGGTGCTGGATGAGTTTGATTTGCTGGAATATAAGCAGGTGCTTTTGAAACAGGAGCTGTCTGTGATAACGGTCAATCGGAAACTTTCCAGTATCAATACCTATTGCCGATATTTACGGGAAACAAACCAAGTGACAGAAGAATACCATGTGAAGTTGATTAAGAACCGAGATAAGCCGGAGTATAAAGGAATACAGCCAGAAATGCTACCATTATTACGGGAATTGGTGCATCAATCCAAGAACCCAATGCATATTTGTATCTTGGAATTGCTCCTTGGCACAGGATTACGAGTGAGTGAAATGGTTAATTTAAACCTAAATGATGTGGTGTTTTCAGATACAAAAGGCTTTATTCGCATTCTTGGAAAAGGAATGGTAAACAGAACCCTTCCTGTGAATCAGAACGTGGAAATTGCCATCAAAGAATATTTAAAGGTTAGAAAAGAAACCAATTCCAATCGCCTATTGATAGGACAGCGTGGTGCATTAGGCAGAGGAGCAGTGGAGATTATGCTGAAGAATTATGGAAAGAAGCTTGGTATTGATATTACACCCCATATGCTACGGCATACTGTTGGTTATAGGCTTGTGAAGAAGAATACACCCATGACTACCATTCAGCAGATTTTGGGGCATGAAAGTATCTTGACACGAACCTTTATACCCAAACTACGGAGCAAGATAAAGCGGATGCATTAAACAGTTTGGAATGGTAAGAAAAATATACCCAAGAGCCCCTTTCTACTAAAAATGGGAGGGGTACTTCTTTGTGGTAAAGTATGCCACGTAGCTGAAGGTGCAGAAATTTTTACAGTAATTTTTTTAGAAAATATGAAAGAGGTGACCAATTGGAAGAAGCACAAAGACAAAATATATTGATGATGGAATACATGAAGAAATATTTTAGTGATACACAAATGGTGCAGCTGGCGAAGGAGTTTTCATTTTCAGAACTTCGTAGGCTCATGGGAGAAATGGACATTGAATTTTTTGCTCTTTGTTATTTCCCGAAATACTTTGACAGAACATTTGGGAGTTTCCATAAAGAGTTGTTCCAAGAATTAAAATATATGCTCCAAAATACAGGATTGATTGAAGCCTTTGGATTGCCCAGAGAACATGGGAAAAGTACCATTAATTCTTTTTTGTTTCCGTTGTATTCCACGCTGTATAATAAATCCCAGTTTACCCTTATCATTTCAGCCACAGAACAGATTGCATTGCCATTTTTAGATATGATTAAGGATGAGTTGGAGAATAACCAGTTGCTCCTCGAGGACTTTGGTATTCACAAGGGTAATCGGTGGAATAACAATGAAATCTGGATTAAGGCAAGAAACAACATTGATGCTTGTATCATGATTAGGGGTATTGACGGTTCGTTACGAGGGATTCATTTCAAGCAATATCGACCACAGCTGGTTTTATTGGATGATCTTTTAAAGGATGATACTGCAAAATCAGATACAAAAAGAGAGCAAGTAAAAAATACATTTACCGATGTTGTGATTCCTATTGGCACAAAGGATACCAATATTCTGGTGGTGGGAACAGTGCTGCATGAGGAAGATTTGATGGCAGAACTTTTAAAAGGAAAAATTCCTGGTGTGAGAAGTATTCGTAAGGCAGCCATCATCCTCTTTTCCGATAGAGCTGATTTGTGGGGAGAGTGAGAGAAGTTATATAACAACCTAAAAGACTTGGATAGAATTAACACAGCCAAGGACTATTTTGAAAATCACCAAGATGAAATGACAGAGGATACAGAAATCTTATGGAAAGAATATCTGGATTACTATTATCTGATGTGTAAAAAACAAGCCATGGGTGAGAAATCCTTTTTTAAGGAACTGCAAAATGACCCACGTTCCACCGATGATTATATATTCCAGAACATTTCTTGTTGGGATATATGCCCAAAGTATGAGGAATTAGAGATTGTCATGTATATCGACCCTGCCATTAAAGCAGGAAAATGGAATGATTATTCTGCGGTTACGATTTTGGGAAAGCATGAAAAAACAGGTCAAATGTATGTATTGGATGGTCAAATATATAAGTTGTTGCCAGGCGATTTGTTTCAGGTGATTATAGAAAAAGTACCCTTATTTCCAGTAGAAAAGATTGGCTTTGAAGCAACCTAAGCACAAAGCTATATGAAGCAGAAATTTGAAGAAAGTTTGTGGGAACAGCAGATTTACATACCAGTGGAGGAAGTCAATGCAAAAGGACAGAAGCATGAAAGGATTATTACATTGGAGCCAGATATTAAGCGAGGGTTTATTTTATTTAATCATAATAATACGGCTTATAACAATCAAGTCAGGGATTACAATAGAGGGGCAAAGCATGATGATGCACCCGATAGTTTGTATGGGGCGGTGCAATTGGTACAGGGTGTGCAGAAGTTGAAGTTTTATGATAGAGGGCTATTATTCTAACAAACAATGTTGTATACTGGAAACATATACATACATTGGAGGAGAAAAATGATCTATATAATAGCATTTTTAGCAATTGTCATTTTGTATTGGAAGGAAGAATGGTTTAGAAAATTTATAGACTTTTCACAATTACTAGGAACAAGAAAAGCTAAAATTATTTGTATAATTAGATGTATGTTCATTTTTATTTTCATATACGCTATATTTTGGAGTGTTGTTAATTATTGGTTTTATATTAATCTCTTTATTCTTCACGAGAAATTGAATTATAGTTGGATTCAAAGTATAACAATTGCAAGTAATCTTACGAATGAACTCGCATCTTTTACATATTATATATTATTATTTTTTGAAAATTTATTAGGAAATGATTTTTATAATAGCATAATGCAACAAATGCAACCTCAGATAGATAGTATACTAGCTTCATATGGACAATTATCTGAATTAAATTCCAGTGTTGATGCATTTTCAAGTTTCATGAAAATATTTTTATAATAATAAGCCATCCATATTGGGTGGCTATAGTTATGCCCATTTTTGGAAGGAGGCAACTTTGATAGTAACAGAAAAATTAATATTATTATGCCTGGACGAATTAGAAAAGCAGGCACAGCAAAAACAGATTTATAAAGATTATTACAATGGAGAGCATTTTATCTTGAGAAATTATGATATGCAGGACAGCCGGAGCAATCAGAAGTTAGTATTCAACTTTCCAAGAAAGTTTGTAGACAACGAAACCGGTTATCTTTTGGGTAAGCCGGTTAATTTTATCTCAAAATCCGATAAGCAAGAAGCAATTGATTGTATCGACACCAATCTTTCTTATTGGGATAAAGGGCATAACATCAACCTTCGAAAGCAAAGTGAAATCTTTGGAGAAAGCTATGAACTACAATACATCAATCGAGATGGTGAATTTTGTGCTACGGTATTAACACCCCTAAATTGCTATTGTTTGGTAGATGGCACTGCTGAAAGAAAGGTTTTGCTGGCACTCCATAAATATCAGAAGGCTTTTGAGGAGGATGTGGATTTCCTAGATGTCTATACCGATACAGAAATTTTACACTATGAACTGAAAGAGGAGAAGCTTATTTACAAAGGAAAGCATCCCCACATTTTTGAACGAGTGCCAGTGGTGATATGCCCAGCCAATACAGAACACAAAAGTGGATTTGAGGATGTGGTTTCCCTTTTTGATGCGTATAATGCTATCAATTCTGATTTAGTGAATGAGATTGCAGACCACAGAAATGCCTATCTGGTCATAGAAAATGCAAAGTTAGAGGAAGAAGATTTGAAGAAAATGAAAGCTATGGGAATCATCCAAGTACCCAAAGGTGGGAAGGTATCATGGCTTACCAAAGACATTAATGATAGTTTTGTCCAGAATGAGTTGGAAAATACTGAACGCAAGATTTATGACATGATGGATGAGGTAAATTTCAATGAGAATTGGGCAGCCAATACTTCGTCTTTGGCATTAAGAAATAAACTGCTCAATCTGGAAAACAGAGTGTCTATGAGGGAAGCATTTATGGAACGTGTGATTAAAGAGAGGATTAAAAATCTCTTTTGCTTTATACGAAAAAAAGAAGGCGTTTCTTATGATTATAAGGATATTGTAGTGAAGTTTACGAGAAATTTACCTACAGATTTGGTAGGTTTAGCAGATGTTATTGTAAAATTAAAAGATACTTGCTCACAGGAAACATTACTCACCTTGTTGCCTTTTATCGAGAGTCCAACGGGTGAAATCAAACGGTTTAAACAAGAGCAAGCGTCATTGGTTTCTGCGGAAGTCAATGGGGCAAAAGAAGGAGGTAATATTTTATGAATTTTGAAGAAGTAAAAGCATTTTTAGAAAGTACAGAAGGGCAAACAAAAGAAGTCACAGATTATTTACGGGGTATTGTGCCAGTTACCGTTGCAAGGATCGAGGATTTCGTGTCCACCTTGGATGGGAAGTCGTGGTTGGATTCGGCAAAGGATAAGCATTTACAAAAAGGGTTGGAAACTTGGAAAACCAACCATCTGGAAGAATTATTGGATGCAGAAGTGAAAAAGCGGTTTCCGGAAAAAGACCCAAAGGATATTGAAATGGAGAAGCTAAAAAATGAGATTGCACAGATGTGTCAATGGCGTTTTGATTTTGTATAAAAACAGCGTTTAAATTTTGCTGGTTTTTGGCAAAAAATTATTCCTGTTTTTCAAACAAAGTATTTATTATATTCTTACTTTTCATCATCTCCTTGCGCTCCTTTAATCACGGA
>JAYFNB010000038.1:0-57722 GCA_034933685.1 Lachnospiraceae bacterium
TCCGTGATTAAAGGAGCGCAAGGAGATGATGAAAAGTAAGAATATAATAAATACTTTGTTTGAAAAACAGGAATAATTTTTTGCCAAAAACCAGCAAAATTTAAACGCTGTTTTTATACAAAATCAAAACGCCATTGACACTGGCTCCTCCACAAGTTCTCCAACAACGGATGTTTCTTCTATATTCTCGGTTTGCTCCGTATTTTCCAATTCTTCTGTTGTTTCTGACTCTCCTGTTCCTGACTCTCCTGTTTCTGGCTCTCCTGTTTCTGGCTCTCCTGTTTCTGACTCTCCTGTTTCTGACTCTCCTGTTTCTGACTCTCCTGTTTCTGACTCTCCTGTTCCTGACTCTCCTGTTTCTGACTCTCCTGTTCCTGACGTTTCTGTTTCTGTTTCACCTATTTCTGACTCTCCTGTTTCACCTGTTTCTGTTGTTTCTGTTTCTATTGTTTCCGTTTCGCCTGTTCCTGTTTCACCTGTATTTTCCTGTTGTTCTATCTGCTGACCAGATGTATCCGCAAAAGTGTTGGCAGGTAATGAAGTTACTGCCAGCGTACCCGCCAAAAACATTGTCAAATACTTTTTATACTTCAATTCAGTTCACTCCCTATCTGATTATATCCGTTCCCCTAGAATCTTGTTGGTTTGTATCTTGCAAAATTCCTTTATCCCTCTCTAAATTTCCTCTGTGTTTATGTATTACTTAAAAAAGAGAGCCGAAAGCCGCAAAGCCCCGGGCTCCCTTTTTATTAAAACCAAATTACTCTGAATATGTAAGCTGTGAATCTGTAATCGCTAGATTTACAGAAGAAGGCATTGACATTGGTATTCCCAAGAAGGTGATTTTTGCGGTAATTGATGCAGCGAATGGTTCAGAATTGCCATCTACCACAAGTTCCGATGGTACAGTTACAACTAAAGTTTTGTTATCACCGGATACAACAGCAGTAATCTCATCGCTTTCCATATCAATACCCGTCATGTAGCCTGTGCCTGTAAATCCCATTTTTGTCATTGTAAAAGACTGAAGATTTACTGTATAAACATAGTTGTCGCCAATTTCGACCTTGCTGGAATAGCTCGCTATTGCCTTCTGTGTCATAGAAACCTCTGTAGCACTTCCGCTTTTAAAAAAAGTTACATAGCCTGGTGCCTGTGCTGCAAAAGCCATTGCACTCATACTTAATGCCATAATTGCTGCCATACCAAAACCTGTTGCTTTTTTGAATAAACTTTTCATAATAAATTCCTCCTTTTGTAGTAAACACATTAGTTATAATTTGACTGCCTTTTTGGGCAAAAACCGGTTTCTGCCTTATTTTTCTCTTTGTTTAACCACTTCCCTTCGTTATTATTTTTATAAAAAGACCTGAACGCTTTAATGCATAAGCGATTAACCCCGTTGGTCCTTATAAACTTCTAAACATTTTTACTTATTCATTCTTAACAATAACCACCATTACCTTTTATTAGCATATGCTAACTTGATTGTATGCAGCTAATTACTTTATTTTACTAAGGTTGCCTAATAACTTTGCCGTTTCCTTTTTTTGCTTTGCTGCCTTTAATTAGATTAGGCTAACGCTCTGTAAAAACAATTCAAGGAATGACACAATCGTCATTCCTTGAATTTAGCCGTATTTTTAACGACAGCAATATGCACTTTTTTATGGAAAACCTCGCCCGCTTTTCATTTTTAAATAGATTCGGCAAGTTAATTAGGCTTTCTAAAAGTTAGCTTTTGCTAACTACGCTGTAACTTTAACATATTAAAATATTTTTGTCAAGACTTTTTTGTATTTTATACCAAAAATTCTATCTGCTGCTTATTTCAACTGAAGTTAAATCCAACATCAAATCTGCCTCGGCTTCTGACATATGAAAAACCCCAACACTAGCCTGTACCATAATCCTTATTGTTCCTGTAATTATTTTCCCATTTGCATCGTAATTGCATTTCATTTGACTTAGAGGTATCTTATAAATAGAATTTACGCACTGTGCTTCTTGAAAAAGTCCGCTTTCCATATCCTTATATCTCATGGCGCACAACTTCCCGTAAAGGCATTTCCCTAAAATAGATTTATAGAATATATCCTTTGCCTTTAAAACAACTTCCTGATTTTCATTGTTAAATACCAAAATACAAGGATGTTCAAAGCCCTTATTACCCATGGAAATCATATCACTATCCGCTTTTAAAATTTTAAATGGAATAAAATAGCTTCCATCCTGTGGGTTATCCTGCAATTCTCCAGCATAACCTTTCCCATTGCAGCATTCCTCCTCATGGAAACCATTAAACTTCATCTCCATAAGGGAAACAATTTCCGGTTCAATTTTCCCTACAAGCCTCTCTGTTTGACGTTGTGCAATTTCTGTGTTTGTACCTAGGGTTTGGGTAAGAAGTCTATAAATCATATATTTTTGGTGCTCTAACACAGCAGCAACACCATTGCCTAAATCTGTAAGAAAAAACCTTTTTGATTGCCAGCTTTCATCTATTCTAAGTACACCCATATCCTTTAGTTGATATATCATTCGGCAGGCACTGGGTTTTTTTACGCCCATATTTTCAGCAACCGATGGTAATGTAGCCGAAGAATCCTGCAATGCGCTGATTATTAAAATATATTTAAGCTGTGCCTCTGTAAAACCATCAAGAACCGTACCCTTCATCGTCTTTTTCTCCTTTCCAATACAGTTAAGCTTAGTTAAAACATATGCAGTTAGTTAGCTTTAACTAACATTATTACGTTAAAAATAACATTCCTTTTTTCTTTTGTCAACACTCGTAATTTCTAAAACTACTTTTTAAATTGACAGAAACTATGCAATATGCTATAGTTTTGCCATAAACCTCGCCCGTTTAAATTTTAAGAAGTGCGTGAAAGTTTTTTGCGCGCCGTCTTTTAATTTAGGAGGGCTATTTTTTATGTTCAACAAACGTCTTTTAGATCTTGTGCCAGATATTAAAAAATATATTGCAGCAACGTTTTTTTTAAAATGGATTTGCCTTGTCTGTAATATATTCATCATACTTTCATTTTGCAAAGTCTTTAATTATGCATTCTGGGAGAAACGTTTTAGCATAGCTGTTTTTCAAGAAACTGTTATAATTATCCTTTTATTCGGCAGTATGCGTTTTTTAGGAAATCTATTTTCAGAAAAAACTGCTTACCTTTCATCCCAAAATGTAAAGAAAATACTTAGAGAAAAAATATATACTAAACTTACCCGAATTGGTACAGCTTACAGCGAAAATGTATCCTCATCCGAGGTGCTACAAATAAGCACAGAGGGTGTAAACCAGTTGGAAATCTATTTTTCACAATATATTCCACAACTTTTTTACAGTCTGCTGACTCCAATAACTCTATTTTTTGTATTAGCAAATATCTGCTTTAAGGCAGCAGTTGTTTTGCTTATATGTGTGCCACTCATACCTTTGTCTATTGTAGCTGTTCAGAAATTTGCAAAAAATCTTTTGAACAAATATTGGGGCGCATACACAGGTTTAGGTGATTCATTTTTAGAGAATTTACAAGGAATGACCACCTTAAAAATCTATCAAGCAGATGAAATGAAGCACGAAGAGATGAACAAAAATGCCGAAGCTTTTCGAAAAATCACAATGAAGGTCCTAAGCATGCAGTTAAACTCCATTTCTGTTATGGATTTAGTTGCTTATGGCGGTGCATCTTTGGGTATAATTATTGCTGTTCTGGAATTTTCTAAAGGAAATATTGATTTATATGGTGCTTTGGCAGTAATTTTACTTTCTGCAGAATTCTTTATTCCTTTAAGACTTTTAGGCTCTTTTTTTCACATTGCAATGAACGGAATGGCGGCGTCAGAGAAAATTTTTAGAATACTTGACACTCCTTTACCCAAAAGAGGCGAAGAAGAAATTGTAAACAGTTGGGACATATCCTTTAACAATGTATCCTTTGGTTATGAAAGAGACAAAACAATTTTGAAAAATATTTCACTTCATATTCCTCAAAACTCATTTATCTCTTTTGTTGGTAAAAGTGGATGCGGAAAATCAACAACAGCATCACTGCTTATTGGTGCTTTGAAGGGATATACAGGCAGTATAAAAATTGGAGATAAGGAGCTGCGGAATATAAGTGAAAAATCTCTTATGAAAACCATTACCCTAATTGACCATAACAGCTATCTATTTAAAGGCACTATAAAATACAACTTAAAAATGGCTAAGCCAAATGCAACTGCCGCAGAATTGTACACTGCATTGCAACGTGTAAATTTTTTAGACTTTATAAAAAATGAAGATGGTCTTGATACTCGTATTGATGAGCAAGGTAGTAATCTTTCTGGCGGGCAAAGGCAAAGACTGGCTTTGGCAAGGGCCTTGCTTCACGACACACCTGTTTACATTTTCGACGAAGCCACTTCAAACATCGATGCTGAAAGCGAAGCCTTTATTATGGAGGCAGTGAAAGAACTGACAAAAACTAAAACTGTCATTCTTATATCCCATAGACTTGCAAATGTAACAAATTCCAACTGTATTTATGTACTTAATAATGGAGAAATATGCCAAAAGGGTCCGCACAATGCATTAATGGATGAAAAATCTCTCTACAAAGAACTTTTCTCTCAACAGCAACATCTTGAGGAGTATGGCAAAGGAGGTTCATTAAATGCGTAGAAGCGGAATACAAATTATGGGTAGACTTATTTGCTTAATTAAACCACTGCTTCATTTTATGCTAGCAGCTATATTGCTTGGAGTATTAGGCTTTATCTGTTCAATATCCCTTACTGTACTAGGAACATCTGCTGTACTAAAGCTGTTAGGATTTAATGTATATTTCAGCCTAAAATCACTTTTTACAATGATTATACTTTTTGCACTACTGAGAGGTTTTTTGCGTTATGGCGAACAAAGTTGTAACCACTATATTGCCTTTAAGCTGTTAGCTTTAATACGTGATAAAGTTTTTGGTTCTTTACGCCGTCTATGCCCTGCAAAACTTGAAGGACGTGACAAAGGTAATTTAATATCAATAATTACCGAGGATATAGAGCTATTAGAAGTGTTTTATGCCCACACAATTTCACCTATTGCAATAGCAATACTCATTTCACTGTTTTTAATATTTTTCATTGGAAATTTTTCATTTAGACTAGGGTTAATTGCCACAGTTTCATACATTTTTATTGGGGCTGTAATACCTCTTCTAAATGGAAAAAGGATAAAAACCTATGGCATGAGCTACCGAAACAGCGTAGGTGAACTTAACTCAGCTTTTTTGGAAAATCTGCGTGGACTTAGAGAACTTATACAGTATAACCAAACTGAAAACCGCCTTGGCGAAATAAGTGGAATGTCTGATAATCTAGCTGATACGCAAAAAAAGCTGAAAACCGCAGAGGGATTTTCAAAAGCAATTACAGACGGTGCAATTCTTATATCTACATCGTTAATGCTTTTTATGTCCATGAAGGACTTTTCAATTGAAGTTCTCTCTTTTGAAAAAGCCGTGCTTGCAACCGTAACCCTTCTAAGTTCCTTCGGCCCTGTTGTTGCAATAAGTAACCTTTCCAATAACCTTGCCCATACTTTAGCCAGCGGAGAGAGAGTACTTTCACTCTTAGAAGAAACCCCAGTAATCGAAGAAAACTTTGATGGTAAAAATATTTACTTTAACGGTGCAGGCTGTAAGAATCTAACCTTCGGGTATGGAGACGAAAAAATACTGCAAAATTTTTCAATTAAAATTCCTAATAAACAGATTATAGGTATACATGGCAAAAGCGGCTGTGGAAAATCAACTTTGTTAAAGCTTTTTATGCGGTTTTGGGATAAAGATTCAGGAAGTATAACCATTTCAGACACAGAAATATATGAAATAAATACTTCTTCACTGCGCACTAATGAAAGTTACTGCACACAGGAAACCTATCTTTTTAATGACACCATCGGAAACAATATTCGAATTGCAAAAAGTAATTCAACAGAGGAAGAAATAATTGAAGCCGCAAAGAAAGCGTCTTTGCACAAATTTATTGAAACCCTTCCAAATGGATATAACACTCAAATAGGTGAACTTGGCGACAAACTTTCAGCAGGAGAAAAGCAACGAATTGGGCTGGCAAGAGCATTTATTTCTGGTGCACCATTTATGCTTCTAGACGAGCCAACCAGCAACCTTGACAGCCTCAACGAGGGCATAATTTTAAAATCACTTTACGAAGCAGAAAATGTAACTATACTTTTGGTATCGCACAGAAAATCCACACTAGGTATAGCCTCAAGAGTTTACTCTGTAGAAGGAGGTCGTTTAAGCTGAATTATGGAAATTTCCGAAAAAATTGAAAAAGAGAAAAAAATGGTACAATGCATGGTAGAAATATATTGCCATGCTAAACATGGGAAAAAGAAGATGCTATGCGAGGATTGTAACAACCTTCTTGAATATGCTTTTAAACGAATTGATAACTGTCAATTCATGGAAACAAAAACCTTTTGCAATAATTGCAAGGTACATTGCTACAATTTAGCTATGAGGGAAAAAATACGTTCGGTAATGAGATTTTCAGGGCCACGGCTGATGTTCGTGCATCCCTTTGCAGCAATACGCCATTTAATTCAATCAAAGAAACATTAACAAAATTAATATTTCTACTAAAAAGGAGATGATACTTTGAAATACATATACATTGCACTGGGTTTTTTGTTTTTTGGCATTGGTGCCATTGGCGTAATTATTCCAATACTTCCTACAACTCCATTTCTGCTTCTAGCTTCCTTCTGTTTTGCTAAAGGCTCTGCTAGGTTCAACAAATGGTTTAAAGGCACAACACTGTATAAGAACCATCTTGCAAGCTTTGAAAGAAACCGTGCCATGACTTTAAAAACAAAGCTTTGCATCCTAATTCCCGTATCAATTATGTTGATGATTGCTTTTTTAATGATGCATAACATTTATGGCAGGGCAAGCCTAATTCTTTTAGTAATTGTAAAATACTATTACTTTTTCTATAAAATTAAAACTATACCTTCTTGAAAAATAAAAAACCAATGTATAATACACACATTTCACATAATTTCAAATTAAATTATACAGAGCAAACAGGACAAACTCATTCTTGGGTTTGCCCTGTTGCTTATCTTTTATAATATATTTTCTTGCATAGACCAACATGCGTTTTTCTATTGCTAAAACCCATAAATTTAACTGCTCAATAAAATAAAAGAAGGGAAGGCCGCATGTTTTTCCGTACTTTCAAGTTTACTGCCACCATACAAAACAACACTTTCTATATTATCTTTTTTCTTTTCCATAAGATGAATTGACGCACTTTGAATTGGAAAGAGGCAACTTCGACTAGTTTCCATCACCGTAATTTCTGGTTCAATTCCCAAAAGAAGACTGTATTCCAGGTATGTTTTATCCCATTGACTGGTGGCAATGTTGAGTTCTTTGATTCCTAGCACTCCGTTGGGATGGGCAACATCTTTTTCTTCTATTTTCATAGCTGGCTGATATTCGCTCATCAGGAAAGGCAGAGAAACACTTTCTGGTAAACTAAGAGTCCATTTAAGGCAAATTCCTCGGCTGTCTACACGTGACTTTCGATGCGACTTTGAGATGACAAGACCATTTTCACGGATTTTCTCTAAATTATTTTGATATTGAGACACTAGAATAGAATCAAGAGCGTAATCACGCAATCCATTGTTACCCGGCAGATAGCGTGAAAGGCGACAAGAATACGCAAGATCAAATATTCCCACAAGCTTTACCATTAATCCAAGTAGTTTATTCATTATTCTACCGTGATTAGTAGAAAACAGCTCCAAAAACGCTCCATCCTTTAAATAAATCAAAGCATTGTGTGTTTTGCCAGGAAGTCCTCCTTGTACTACATGAAATCCCATTTGACGGTATTGGTGGATTGCTGATTCAAGATTATCTACTTGAATTAACAAATGCCCGATTTCAAATTGCAAATTATTATTTTTCATAAATTACCTAATTCGCTTTCTCCTTTCTTGCAACAGAAACATGCCATAGATTTTACTGTGGCCATTGTAACATCCGCATACATAAGTTCCAGTCGATTTTTTAATGTTTCACCCGTCTCAAATGGTGGTGTAAAAAATCCTTTTGGTTTATAAAAATGCTGAATAAACCAGTCAGTTCGAGGATTTTCCCCTTTTATGTAAAAGCAGCCACAGAAAAAACCGCCAGGTTTTATAACTCGAAATGTTTCATGATATGCGGCGTCTTTGTTTGGAAACGCATGGAATCCATTTAGAGAAAGCACTATATCGAAATACTTATCCTTAAAAGCAAGTGCACCAACATCACCTTGCAAAAATTCAACATTCTTCAATCCAAGCCTTTCTGCACGATGCTGAGCGGTTCTCATCATTTCAGCAGAATAATCAAGACATGTTATGTCAGCTCTTTTAATATTTCTATAAACTGGCATAGTAATTACACCTGTACCTACAGGAACCTCCAGCAGTTTCCCGCAAAACTCCTCTGGAATACCAGATAGTGCAAGTTGCAGATATCTGTCATTATCTGCTTTTTTCATGTCCCAAACCAGTTTGCATATTGCTTTGCCAAAAAGTGTAGAGCAAGTAATCATTCCGTCGTAAACTTTAGCCTCTTTTCCAAGGATTTGGTAAGCCTGCCGTATTTCCTCATGAACCAAAATTAACTCCTCCTTTAATTTAGTTTGCCTGGCATAAGACAACACAGTCGGAGATGCTACATGCAAGATACCCCGTTTCAGTGAAGTCAGCCTTAGTTTTTGAAAGGCATTGAAATCAGTTAGTTCAAGCTAACTCAATCTTAAAAAAATACCACCCTAAAGGTGGCTTTTCAATAACCCTCAGTTATAAGTTCCGATGACTTCTTTCTGTTTTTAAAATCTTCATCATTTAATTACTATAACTAATATTTCACTTATAAACTATCACTCTTTTCACCTGTTGTCAATTTAAAGAGCAAAATAATTTTTAGATGTTTCCTTTGTATAAATAGGCTCCGCCAGACCTTCACGGAGTAACATTACCATATTTGCAAAGAAAATATATGCTTCTTTTATTCTAAATATTTTTCTACTCTAGCTCCTTTATTTCTTCTCCTACAAGTCTAACTTTATTTCCGTTATATGATACCTCTAAACCAACTGTATCACTAATTTTCCATAAATATGTTACATCATCCGAATAAGATGATGATTCAATTAGATATCCTTCGCTACCCAAAATTTTTTTAATATCTTCAACCTTCATATCAGAATGAATTTTGCTCAAATCCTCTAGATTAGAATTTATTTTAAAGCAACTTAATGTATCTTTATTTATCTCATCAACAATTTTCTTGCTATCTAACATATTATTTGAAAAATGCAATATAACACGAATATTATTCTCTATTATAGCCTGATACTCCTTTGGATTGATGTTAAGTTCATCCCAAAATATTTTATTAAAACGCATTGAGTTGTCCATTGTTTTACGAATGCTAGCTAACGAGTCTCCAATTTTCAAATTGCAATAATCTTCAGCCTTAACAAATTTGGTATCGTCTGAATATTTAAAGTTCATATAGCCTGTATTTGCATCATCTAAAACGTTATTACGGAATGTTAAATCAAGGGTACAATTGTTTTTCTCAAATTCCTCACCTGATATATTATATTTGCAACTTATTACTTTATCTTTTTCATTTTCTTCAGTTATAATAGGTTTAACTCCAACTATTTTTACCATTTCATCATATGGAATATATGCATAAAGCTTATCCATAGTTTCTTGAGTTATTTTGTAGCTTAAAAATTCATTATCACTCTCTTGAGAAACATTCTTATTCTGAACTTTGTTTCCATTTAATTTAGTATTATCCGCCACTTTATGAATACAGGCACTAAGTAAAAGCACAGCTAGTATGCACATAGTAAACTTTCTAATCTTAAAGTAATATTTCATAAAAATTTACCTCTACATTTTTAAAATAATATACTAAAAGTTACATACCATTTATAGATATACTCTAAGTATACTCTTTGTCATAAAAAACAACAATAACTCTTTTGCTTTAATTCTAAAAATCAATCGAACTTGTATACTTATAAAAATCTAATTTATGAGTAGATTGATGAATCCCCTTAAGGTGATCCATATTCATACAGCGTTTTGCTGCTCATTGGGTTCCTTCTACATGACTAAGTCTGGCACATATAAGCATGACTGCCTTTGGCCATCCGAAAAAGCGCCGATTAATCGGGTTCTTCGTTTTATTTCTATGTTTAATTTTTCAATCGCGTCATTGGTTCGGATTCTTGTCCGGCGTTGGGTAGAGAAATCCGTGTATGTAAGGATTTCTCTGATTTCATCTACTATTTTGGGCAACTTCATTATTTTATCATACGACTATATAGTATTTCCATTTTTATGCGATTGAATTTAAGCAATTAATTATACGTTATCCAACATGTTCGTTTACACTTGGTGTATGTAGTCATGCCTCCGATAAAATAGAAAAAAAGCGTACAAAGAATGGACGCTTTTATAAAAAATATTTAATAAATTTTTCATTTTAGTTACCCTTAACTTAAAGGGTAGTTTTTATTTTTGTTTCCTAAAAGGTAAAATAAAGGGTAAATACCCTTTTCTGTTGTGTAAAAACCTCACAAACATTGATTTTACAAGGTTTCTTTAAGTTAATAAAATCAAGCTGTTGACGGGATTCGGACCCGTGACCTCCGCACTACCAATGCGGTGCTCTACCAACTGAGCTACAACAGCACATTACTAACTTCCAAATCAATGTGAATATTCCTACCAATTTGCACTCTAACAACTAAAGAATAAGAGCATGCGAGCATTGCCAAATCGCTTCTTCGTTTATATTTTTGAATATCTCAATAATAAAACGCACTTGTCAACGCAAAATATTTTACCACAAATTTTGTCAGTCGTCAAGTTTTCTTTTATCAATAAATTTTTCAATTTTCTTCTTAACGCGTTGAAGTGCATTATCTATACTTTTTTCAGGTTTGTTCATTAACCCCGCAATTTCTGCATAAGTCTTTCCTTGTAAATAAAATGCAAGAACCTTATTCTCAAATCCGCTTAAGTTCTTAGCAATATGTTCCTCTATAAACCCTTTTTCTTCCTGCCCTATAAATAAAGTTTCTGGACTTGTTACCTCTATACTCTCAAGCATATCCATATATGTATGTTCTTCTTGCTCATCAAAAATTGGTCTGTTTAACGATACCGAAGAATTAAGTGGTATGTGTTTTTGTCTTCCAGCAGTTTTTATTGCTGTAATCATCTGCCTGTTTATACAAAGCTCGGCAAAACTTTTAAAACTTGAATTCTTGTCAATCTGATAATCTCTTACAGCCTTATATAGTCCAATCATGCCCTCTTGAATTATATCCTCACGGTCGGCTCCAATAAGAAAATAAGCTCTAGCACGGCTTTTAACCATGGTTTTGTATTTATTCATTATAAATTCTTGAGCCCTATCATTTCCTTTATTAACAAACTCAATTATTTCTTCATCTTTATAGCTATCAAAATTTGCCTGTAACAGTTTAACGCACCCCATTCAAGTATATTGCTGCACCTTAATTTTTCCCACGTCGCATTCGCTCCAAAATTTTTTGAGTTTCCTCATCCAAATTATCCATAAGCAAATTGTTCTTAGGCGGTCTTGTTTGTATATACGTTTCTCTAATGTGATTGTTTACATATTCAATCTCTTTTTTTAGTTCCCTTGCACTCATTCGCACAGCACCATGCCCCAAAATAATAAGCTGTTCCAGTCCATCAGATGTAGCTACACGTATTTTACATTCCCTTGGAAGCCTATTAACAGTTTTTTCTATATAATGGTCAGCCGTTTCTGCTTCTTTTGTAAACACTACGAATATATTATTATGTTGATATGCTGTACCAATGCTACCCTTAACAAGATAACCGTCAAAAACCACTATTACCGTAAGACGGCTTTTGTAGCCTTGATAGTTACTCATTATATCCAAAAGCTTATTTCTAGCACTTTCAAGGCTTACTTCTGCCATTTCCTTAAGGTCATCCCATGCATGTATTATGTTGTAGCCATCTACTAGCAAAAAATCTTTTTTCAATTGAGTAATCCTTTCTGTCAGCCTTTTCTTTGTCTTACAACTTCATACATTAGTAATCCTGCCGCAACAGATGCGTTAAGGGACTCAATTTTGCCTTTCATAGGTATAGATACAGTGAAATCGCATTTTTCTTTTACAAGACGACTAACACCTTCACCCTCACTGCCAATTACAAGGGCAATAGGGCCTTTCATATCTGCCTCAAAATGTTCTTTACCTGTCATATCTGCACAAGCAACCCACAAACCCATTTTTTTCAGGTCGTCTATGGTGTTTCCAAGGTTAACTACCTTTGCCACAGGAACATATTCAATTGCACCTGCTGATGTTTTAGAAACAGTTGCCGTAAGACCCACTGATCGTCTTTTCGGTATTACAACACCATGTGCGCCGCTGGCATCGGCTGTTCTTATAATAGCTCCAAGGTTATGAGGGTCTGTAATTGAATCCAGCAAAATAATAAAAGGTTCTTCGCCCTTATCTCTTGCAATTTTAATAATATCCTCAACCTCAACATACTCATGTGCAGATACAAAGCCAATAATTCCCTGATGATTTTTTGTCTGGCTCATATCATCCAAACGCTGACGGTCTGTTTGCTGTACAACAATACCACGGTCTGTTGCCATTGCCACAATACGTCTTATTGTTCCCTCAGTATTTCCTCTAGCAATAAGAATTTTCTCTACATCCCTGCCACTATTCAAAACCTCAAGCATTGCGTTTCTTCCTTCAACTTGATTTTCATTAAATTCCTTATCATCATTTCTTTCATTTCTAGCACTAAATCTTGGCTTTTCGCCATTTCCTTCGTCTTTTTTGTTAAATCTTGGCTTGCTGTCATTTTTTTCGTCTTTGCCATAAAATCTTGACTTACTGTCATTTCTTTCACTTTTGCCATTATATTTTGGTCTTCCGTCATTTCTTTCGTTTTTACCGTTAAACTTTGTTTTATCCAAATTAATTCTCCTCATCATCTAAAATGCCCTTGTTAAAAAGCTCTGTAAGTCTTTCCATATTCCCTTGCAAGTACAAATAGCCAAACAGTGCCTCAAGCCCTGTTGCATGCTTATAATCCATTAAATCTGCATTTTTTGGCATCGTGTGGCTTTTTGCATTTCTTCCACGTCTAAAAACACTTTGCTCCTCTTCGGTAAGCATGTCCTCTATTTTAAAGTACATGTCGCTTTGACCTTTTGCCTTAACAAATTCACGGCTGCGCTTATGCATTTTATTTACAGGTGCATTGCCTTTAGAAAGCACAATTGTTCGCACAAAAAGCTCGAAAACTGCATCGCCAATATATGCAAGAACCAGTGGCGAAAGCTCTCTGGGGTTTTCGCCACAATACAACTTTTGTATATTTATTATATCCATAAATTAACCTCTAAACCATTGTACACCCTGACGTGTGTCCTTTATTGTTATTCCCATCGCTGTTAATTCTTCTCTTATTGAATCTGCTGCAGCAAAATCCTTGTTCTTTTTTGCTTCCGCTCTTTTTGCTATAAGTTCTTCAATTTTTGCTGTATCTTCATCCTCTTCCACCTCTACATCCTCTGCAATGCCAAGGATTGTAGTAAGGGCTTTAAACATATCCATTTCTTTTTGTGCATATGCTTTTGAAACCCCATCTTTGCTGTTTTTGTTAATAAATCGAACAAGTTCATAAACAGTACTTACAGCATCCGCAGTATTAAAGTCGTCATCCATAGCTTCTTCAAACTGTGCTCTGAATTTCTCAATTTCATCAACATTTTCATTTTCTTTAAGCTCTGTATCAGTACAGTTTTCAATGTAATATGCCAAATCTTTTTTACAGTTTTTAATTCTTTCAAGACCATTTTGGCAGCTTTCCATAAGTTCACGGCTAAAATTGATAGGGCTTCTATACTGTCCATTAAGTATAAAAAAGCGAATAACTTCGTAAGGGAACTCTGCTGCAATATCTCTTACAGTGAAAAAATTGCCCGCTGATTTGCTCATTTTCTCATTATCAACGGTTATAAAACCGTTGTGAATCCAATACTTTGCAAAAGGTACTCCATTGCAAGCTTCACTTTGTGCAATTTCATTTTCGTGATGTGGAAATACTAAATCCTCGCCGCCAGCGTGAATATCTATGGTTGGCCCTAAATAACGCTTTGCCATTACTGAACATTCAATGTGCCAGCCTGGTCTGCCTTCACCCCAAGGAGATTTCCACTTCGGCTCACCTGGTTTAAATGGTTTCCAAAGTACAAAGTCTGTAGGGTTTTTCTTTGCATCATCAACTGCAACACGGTCACTTGCCCCTGCAATAAGCTCATCTAAATTTTTCTTGCTAAGCTTGCCATATTCAGGGAAAGATTTTGTGTTAAAATAAACTGTACCTTTATCCTCGTAAGCATGACCTTTCTCAATAAGCTCGCTTATCATTTCAATAATATAATCCATTTCTTCTGTAACACGTGGATGGTGAGTTGCCCTTTTTACATGAAGGCCATCTGCATCACGGAAGCATTCCTCAATATAACGGTTACTGATAACTTCCATGGTTGTATTTTCTTCATTTGCTTTTTTAATTATTTTGTCATCAACGTCAGTAAAATTTTGTATATAAGTAACCTCGTAACCCTTGTATTCCATGTAGCGACGCACTGTATCGAAGGTTACGTAAGGTCTTGCATTGCCAATGTGTATATAATTATAAACAGTTGGGCCGCAAACGTACATTTTAACTTTTCCCTCTTCAATGGGTACAAACTCTTCTTTTCTTCTTGTTAGTGTATTATATAGCTTCATTGTAATCTCCCCTTATATTTTATTTTTCACTCTCATTTTTTAAAAGCAGTTTTTCTAAAACTTCAATCCTTTGTTGTAACTGATTAATTTCATCTTCCACAATATCAGGAACTTTAAGCTGGTCAAGGGTGTCAGATGGATGTGCCTCTTGAGTATTTATATCCTTGCTGTTCCATTTTGCAGGCACGCCAACTGCAGTAACATCATCTGGCACATCTTTAAGTACCACCGAACCGCTTCCAATACGTACGTTGTTGCCTACTGTTATTGGACCAAGCACCTTAACACCACTGCCAATAAGTACGTTGTTGCCAATGGTTGGATGGCGCTTGCCGCTATCTTTTCCCGTTCCACCAAGAGTTACGCCTTGGTAAAGCAGAACATTATCACCAATTTCACAAGTTTCACCTATTACAACACCCATACCATGGTCTATAAAAAATCCCTTGCCTATTTTTGCACCAGGATGAATTTCTATTCCTGTAAGCAACCTTGAAAATTGAGATATAAACCTAGCAACAAAAAACCATTTTTTCTTATAAAAGTAGTGTGCAAAGCGATGGTTTATGTTCGCCCAAAATCCTGGGTAAAGTATAACCTCTATACTGCTTTTTATTGCAGGATCTTTTTCCTTAATTACTTTAATTTCGTTACTTAAAAATGACACTATTAAACTCCTCCATATCTTTCATTTTATAACATACAAAAAGCTTCGTCTTTGACATACATCAGAGACGAAGCTGCAAACTCCGTGGTTCCACTCTTATTGGGACAATCATCCCCTCTTTAAGATACCGTAACGTGGTGTACGTATTAGGCTAAACCTTAATGGATTCACCTAATCAGCTCAGGAATGCACTTCGCAAACATTTACCTTAAACCGCTTACACCCAAGTAACAATATACTAGGCGGTTCTCTCTGTAAGGTTTATGATTTACTACTCTCTCCGTCACAGCTTTTATTTTTATTTTCTATTAAACAAATTGATGTTGCTGAAATACCTTCACCACTGCCAGTAAAACCAAGCCCCTCTTCCGTAGTTGCCTTAATGTTTATCTGGTCTATATCTATGCCAAGCGCCTGAGAAATGTTACATCGCATATCATAAATATGTGGTAACATTTTTGGCTTTTGAGCAATTATAGTCGTATCAATATTTATTATACTATATCCTTTGCCATCAAGCAAGTAAAAAACTTCTTTTAAGAGCTTAATACTTGAAATTCCTTTAAATCTTTCATCTGAATCAGGAAAATGCTTTCCGATATCACCCAAAGCTGCTGCACCCAAAAGTGCATCCATAATTGAATGTGTAAGAACATCTGCATCAGAGTGCCCTAGTAAACCTTTCTCGTAGGGAATCTCCACACCACCTATAATCAGTTTTCTATTTTCAACCAGTCTATGTACATCATAACCAGAGCCAATGCGCATGATAAACTCCTCCAAATATTTTTTATAAAACAAAGGCATTTTAGATTTTAGTCTAAAACGCCTTCGCATTTTTGTCCAATAGTTTCTTCCTTGGTAAAAACTTCGAATACTGCGCATATTTTATCAGCAAAGGTAAGCACATACCCCTCTTTGTAGCGAGGCGGAACTAACGTACATGGCCACATATGCTTTCTTATGCTATCTTCTTCTATTGCGTTAATTTCACACACTTTTTTTGCGTTGTCAACAGCAATACGTGGATGCCATGCGGCATGATTACTCCTTAGAAATTTCTTTACACGCCAGTCGTAAAAATAAAGGTCATGCAACAAACCTGCCCTAGCAGCCGAGCGATAATCCCAACCCATTTTTAAGCACACAATAAAACTATAATACGAAACATTAATGCTATGCTGAAGACGGCTCGTGTGATTATGCTGTTCCCAATTATCAAGTTTTTTAATTCTATCAGAGTCTATAATGTCACTTACGCAATCCAAGTACAATCTCGCTAAATCATCAGACGCATTATGCAAATTAACCTTAGAACCAATAGCTCTTCTCATATTTTTAATCCACCTTATCTCAATCAAGTTTGAGTAACAAGGTGAGTATAACATATAGTTAACATAAAATAAATAGTTTTTTTTACCTTTAATAAATTCTTTAATATTTTTACATATTTTTTACATTTGTTTTGATATTCAAAAGAAAGAAATTGCTTATCCCTTAGGCTTTGGATTAAACAAAAGTGCCGATAAAAATGCAAACATTACCGCAACACTTATTCCTCCAGATGAAGCCTTTAATCCTCCAGTGAATATTCCTAAGAAACCTATTTTATCAATCTCTTCCTTAACACCCTCACTTAGAAGATACCCGAAGCCTGTAAGGGGAACTGTTGCCCCTGCCCCTCCAAAATCAACTATTTTTTCATATAACCCCAGTCCACCTA
This sequence comes from Lachnospiraceae bacterium, assembly GCA_034933685.1. Lineage (GTDB taxonomy): Bacteria > Bacillota > Clostridia > Lachnospirales > Anaerotignaceae > UBA8514. The sequence goes on from JAYFNB010000038.1 coordinate 17,328, forward strand.
AAATGCAACCTAAACATACATAAATAACCAAAATTCTTCCAGATGTAAGCTTTGTTTTATCCACCAAAATCTGTCCTATTAGGCATATTATTCCACCTACAAAAAAAGCTTTAATATAATCCATCTTCTCACTCCCACTCTATGGCTACTGCATGAGCAATTGCCGGTATTGCCTCGCCCTGTTGGCTACTTGTAGTGCTCATTAGTGCGCCCGTTGGCACAAGCAGCATTTTATTTATTTTTCCATGATTAATAAGCGTATTGTAGTATCCACAAAAAGTTGCCGCCGCACATCCACATCCGCTTCCTCCACTATGGGTATCCTGTTTCTCCCTGTCAAATATTTCTATTCCGCAATCTGTAAGGTTTTCGTCTAAAATATAACCCTCATCCCTCAAAAGTTTCCTTAAAATTGTTCTTCCAATATAGCCCAAATCTCCAGTTGCTATAACATCGTAATATTCAGGGTCACGGCCTGTATCCTGAAAATGTGCGGCTATTACCTGACATGCCGCTGGTGCCATCGCCGCACCCATATTAGCTGCATCCTTAATACCCATATCAACAATTTTACCTGTAGTTACATGTGTTATTTTGGGTCCGCACCCTTCCTTCCCAATTACAACTGCTCCATGACCTGTTACCGTCCACGTTGCCGACGGAGGTCTTTGAGTACCCATTTCCAAAGGAAACCGAAACTGTTTTTCCGCAGAACAAAAATGACTGCCTGCACCACAAAGTACATTTGTTGCAAAGCCACCATCTACCGCCATTGCTCCAAGGCTCATAGATTCACCCATGGTGGAACATGCTCCAAAAAGTCCAAAAAATGGGATTTTAAAATCCTTTAACCCAAATGTTGAGCCACAGCATTGGTTAAGTAAATCACCAGAAAAAACATAGTCAATATCCTTTGTTTTAATTGAAGCCTTGTTTATTGCTAAAGCCATTGTTTCGCGAACAAACTTACTTTCCGCTTTCTCCCAACTTTCTTCACCCCAGTTTGCGTCATCTATAACTTTGTCGAAAAAATTTGCTAACGGGCCTTCGCCTTCTTTTTTTCCAACAATTGCTGCAGCAGAAACAATAATAGGTGGGTTGGCAAACCTAATTGTCTGATTTCCAATTTTTTTACTCATTTATATTCCCCTTTCTACAAAGAAATATATAAATCCAACAACCATGGATGTTACAAGGCCATACACAATTACAGGCCCAGCCACTGTAAACATTTTTGCAGCCAAACCAAATATCCAACCTTCTTTTTTAAACTCAATCGCTGGTGAAACCATAGAGTTGGCAAACCCCGTTATTGGTACAAACGTTCCTGCTCCACTAAACTTACCTAGTTTGCTGAAAAGCCCAAGTCCTGTAAGAAGTGCGGTTATACCAATAAGTACAATGTTTACCAATAGAGATACCTCATCTTTTGTAAAATCATAATTAGAGAAAAATTTATTCATTGCTTCGCCTGCAGTACAAATTAAACCTCCCACGGCAAAAGCTTTAACACAGTTTGTAAATAATTTGCTATTTGGTGAAACCATGTCAACCATTTTACTGTATTCTTGCTTAGTTACATTATTTTCTTCCATGTTCATCCTCCACTAATAAAATTTGGGCAAAATAAAATATGCCAAAGAACCAAACATTTTTCCCAGTGCCAGAGCTAATACAAATATAGAAAGTCCATTTGTAAGCCTTGCCCTTCGCATAAAAATTGGTACTACATCAATAATCTCAGCCAAGGAAACTGCAAGACTACCAACAAATATTCCCACAAAAAAAGCAATCATTGCTCCTATAAAAACACTAATATTATAGCTATAGTCAATAAACATTTCCAAACAGCCTAAAATTCCACCTATAATGATTGCATCTTCATATATCATAATTTTATTCTGAGTACCTGTTTTTTGAGCGAACCGTGGAACAATGCCAATAATAGCAATAAAAGCAAATATACCTCCTGCTACTATCACTCCAGATGAAAATCCTATAATTGCAAGAATGATGTATTTAAGCATTACCATTATTTTTATCCCCCTTTTTCTTTTCAAGGGTTTCTATCTCGTTTTTTATTACTTCCTCTTCATACGTAGTCATCTCTACTTCTATTGGGGTTGGATCCATTGTAATCTTTACTTTTGAAAAATGATTAAAGAATACAATAATTCCCACCGCTAGACCTATGGAGTATGGAATTTCTAAAATATAGGGTTTTTCACTATCAATTCCAAAAAGTGTGTAGTAGTAACCTTTCATAATTTGAGGCATTTCACCATCTGTATGAAAGCTCATAATTGCAGTTGCTGCACCGAAAAACAGAATAATAACAATGGTAAATATTTTTAAACCCATCCATAACTTGTTTTCCTTGTGTGGATTCGGTTCAAACTCAACAACTACATCTGTTTCTCCCATATTTACAACTGTTGCCTTAGGCTCTATATTTGTGACGGCCTTAACTATATCAATAATGGACACTAAATAGTTTTGACGTTTATCACCATTAATTTTCAGTACAACTACATCTTTTACAGATTCATTTTTCACATCGGCACAATAAACCTCTGCTACATCTTTAAGATAAATAATCTTTTTTCTTTCTGCCTTATATTTTTTTACAGGCTTAACGTAAATATCCATTCTCTTCACCTCTGCAAGTCTATTATTTCGCAATAGGTAAAAAAAATACAAAAAATAGGCCATATAATAAATTTTAAGATAAAATATATGTCTTAAAACTTATTATATAGCCCCATAGCAGTGATTAATTAACTGTTAATTTCTGTTAGTTCCTCGTAATTCCTGTCTATTCTCATAAATAACATCCAAACTATGACTGAAAAAATCATCAATGTTAATGCTCTCGCGACGTAAGTTTTCCATCATTTCTTTCAGTCTACTCTCTGCCATTGCCAGCACCTCATCGGCATACTCTGTTGCGCCAATTCGCATCTCCTTGGCACTTTTCCTGCTTTTTTCAATAATTTCTGCACTTTGGGCATATGCCGCTTTGGTGATTTCGTGTTCATCTATAAGCCTTGCAAGTTTTTCTTCTGCTGATTTTTCAATCTCTTTAGCTTCATTTTGTGCATCAATAAGTATTTTGTTTCTTTCTTGAACAATAAATTTACTTTGCTTGATGTCATTAGGCAACCTTAATCTAATTTCTGCAACAATATCATATAGTTCCTCTTTATCAACAGCCACCTTGCTTGAAAAAGGCACAGCTCGGCTTTGGTCTAGTACATCTTCAAGCTCGTCCAATAATTTTAATACTGCATCCATTTATACAACCCTCATTTCTTATATTTATCAAGCACAAAATCTCTAATTTCTGCCGGAATCATATCTACTATGTTTCCACCAAACATAGCAACTTCTTTAACCATACTGGAGCTTAAATAAAGATACTCCACGCTTGTAGAAATAAAAAACGTTTCAACGCTAGTATTAAGGCTTCTGTTAATCAGTGCCATTTGAAACTCACTTTCAAAATCTGTAACGGCACGCAGACCTCTTATTACAATTTTTGCGCCAATTTCCTTTGCAAAATCTACCAACAACCCTTTAAAAGAACTTACTTCAACATTTCCCAAATGCTTTGTAACCATTTTAAGATGTTCTATTCTCTCGTCAACTGTAAAAAGAGAACTGCTTTTATTAGGGTTTTCCAGCACTGCAACTACAAGTGTATCCACAAGCTTAGACGCTCTTTCAATAATATCAAGATGACCGTTTGTAACTGGGTCAAAGCTACCTGGGTATATTGCTTTTAACATTACTAATCCTCCAAAGTCCAAAAAGACATAATTGTTGTTTTGTAATCCTTAGTTCTAACAATCTTAAACCCTTCTACCAAGGGAAGATCTATATTTGCAGGATGTTCTGCAATAATGTAGCCACCATTATTTAAAAGGTTTGCCTCTAAAATTGCCATTAATGTTGGCTTATACAAACCTGCCATATATGGTGGATCCATAAAAATTATATCAAATTTAGCATTTTTGCTGCCAAGCATTCTTATTGCCGGCAAAACTTCTGTTCTTATAATATCAGCACTATCTGAAAGCTTTGTGTGATTTAGGTTATACTCAATGGCTTCCAGTGCTTTCCCCCCATTATCAACAAACACAACTTTTTTTGCACCCCTGCTAAGGGCTTCTATACCTATTGAGCCAGATCCACTGAACAAATCTAAAAATTCACATTCATAGATGTCTGGCGCAATTATATTAAACAGAGTTTCTTTTATTCTATCTGTAGTTGGTCTTGTATCCAACCCCTCTGGGGCAACAAGTTTATGACCCCTTGCCTTGCCGGAAATCACTCGCATACAAGTTTCCTCCTAAAATTCAACAAATTTCTCACAAATTTCTTCATATAAAGCATAGATACGGTTTCATTATAGCAAACAGCTATTTAAAAAACAACAAAAATTTACCATAATAACAAAACTATGTAGTTTTGTTATAGCTTTATTGGTATTATAGTCCAATTTCTTTATTCCTAAAAAATCGTTTCGTTTTCTCCTTCAATAACCGATTGTCTTCTTGGTCAAGATTACTGTCAATTTCAATAATCTTAATTGCTGCCGCCTGTGCCTCCTTAAGAATATCCATATCCTTATATAAATTTGCTATTTTAAGCATAGGTAAACCATGTTGCCTTGTACCAAAAAATTCACCAGGACCACGCAAACGCAAGTCTGTTTCTGAAATAACAAAACCATCTCTTGTTTTTTGCATAACCTTCATTCTTTCTGCAGTCACCTTGTTTTTTGAGTCTGTAACAAGTATGCAATAACTTTGCTCACTTCCACGGCCAACACGCCCTCTAAGCTGATGTAACTGGGAAAGCCCAAACATTTCTGCATTTTCAACTAGCATTATAGTTGCATTTGGCACATTAACACCAACTTCAATCACTGTTGTGGAAACAAGAACATCAATATCTCCATTTGCAAAGTCTTTCATTACAGCTTGCTTTTCATCATTTTTCATTTTTCCATAAAGAACAGCTATTTTGTAATTTTTAAATTCATAATCCATAAGTTTTTCAGCATACTCAATAACCGCTTCAGTTTCACGTTTTTCGCTTTCCTCAATTGAAGGACAAACTACATATGCCTGCCTACCCTTGTCTAATTCTTTTTTTATAAAAGCGTATATTCGTGATCGGTAGGTTGAATTTACTGCCCTTGTATCAATTTCCTGTCGTCCTGGCGGAAGTTCGTCTATTATAGAAATATCCAAATCTCCATACAAAATAAGTGCCAATGTTCGGGGTATTGGCGTTGCCGTCATAACTAGCACATGAGGATTATCACCTTTTTGAGAAAGTAATATTCGCTGATTTACACCAAAACGATGCTGCTCATCTGTAACCACAAACCCAAGGCGTTTAAATACAACCCCTTTTTGAATAACGGCATGCGTACCAATAATCATCTGGGCATTTCCATCTTCAACTGCTTGAAGTGCCTCTGTTTTATCCCTTTTTTTCATTGCACCTGAAAGATAAACAACCTTAATACCAAATTCCTCAAAAATATCTTTAAAGCTGTAGTAATGCTGCTTCGCCAAAACTTCCGTAGGAGCCATAAGTGCAGCTTGAAAGCCCTCTTTTATAGCTATAAACGATGTTATCATGGCAACCACTGTTTTTCCACTTCCTACGTCGCCTTGAACCAACCTGTTCATAACTTTCCCCGAAACAAAATCTGCCTTTATTTCATCAATAACTTTCTTTTGGGCATTTGTAAGTTCAAACCCTATTGTTCTGGTAATTTCTTTTTCAGCCTCTTCATTTTTAATTATTAAACCTAATTTTCCATCTTTTACAGATGATTTCATCTTTAATAATGATGTTTGTAGAACAAACAGCTCATCAAAAACCAGTCTTCGCCGCGAAATAAAAAAACTGTTATCATCTTCTGGAAAATGTATATTTTGCACTGCAAAATTTCTATCACACAATTTATTTTCCATTCGTATGCATTTAGGTATAAAATCTACTAACTGATTTTTAGTTTTTTCAAGGGTGTCTTTAATAAGAGAACGAAATATCTTTTGGCTTATTCCTTTGGTAGTGCTGTAAACAGGTATAATTCTGCCACCACTTAATAATTCGCCTTTATCCAAAGCCTCATACTCTGGAGATATTATTTCTTTTTTACCATAGCTATGCTGGTACTTTCCTGTAAAAAGATACTTCTGTCCGCTTTTAAAGGTATTTTTTAAATAAGGCTGATTATACCAAACAGCATTAACCTTTGCTGTTTCGTCAGTAATTTTTGCTCTTGTTATCACCATATTTCTTATGCGAATAGTATCTGCATTACCCTCTATTGAACCAATAAAAGTATTTACCTTATTTGGTACAAGCTCTGAAATAGTTTTTGTGTCACTTCTGTCATCATATTCTCTAGGGAAATGTTCAATAAGGTCTTCAACCGTAAAAATACCCATATTATTAAGGTGTAATAGACGTTGTCTACCAATGTTATGTACCTCTGAAACAGAACTGCTTAGCTGCATTTTATCACCTCTGCATATTAAAAAAGGGAGATAAGAATCTCCCTGATATTTAAAAATTTATTCTACAGAAATTATATAATAATAAAGTGGCTGATTTCCAAGATGCAACTCTACCTCGCAATGCGGGTAAGCTTCCTTCAAATAATCCACCATTTTTTCTGCACTTTCTTTGTCTACATCTGCTCCATAATACACACTTATCACTTCACTGTCATCGCCTACAGCTTTTTCAACAAGTTCCTTCGTACCTTCTGCAACATCCTTTGCAACAACCTGAATTTCGCCTTCAAGCATACCCAAAATGTCGCCCTGAGCAATTTTTATTTCCCCAAAGGAAGTGTCTCTTACGGCATAAGTAACAGAGCATGTTTTAACAAGTTCTATGCTCTCTTTCATAATTTCAAAACAAGTATCAACATCTTCTGTTGAATCGTAATTAATCATAGCAGCAATACCCTCAGGTACAGTTGTACTTGGAAGAACAAAAATATTTTTGTGTCTTGTTAGTTTGGCCGCCTGCTCTGCTGCAAGAATTATATTTTTGTTGTTAGGCAACACGATAATGTTTTCGGCATTAACCTTGTCAATGGCGTTCAAAATATCCTCTGTGCTGGGGTTCATGGTTTGGCCGCCTTCAATAATTTCATCTACACCAAGATTTTTAAATATTTCGGACAATCCACTTCCCATTGAAATTGAAATAAAGCCTGTACCTTTTTTTTCTGCCGCCTCAATAACATCTTCATTCCTTGTTGCTGTAAAGTCTATTTTATTTGTATGCTGTATACGCATATTATCAATTTTAAGACCATTTAAAGCTCCTATTGTTAGGGCTTTTTCAATTGCCTTCCCTGGATGGTCTGTATGCACATGCACCTTAATCATTTCTTCGTCTGCAACAACTACAAGGGAATCACCGATAGATGTAAGGTAAGTTTTCAACTCATTTACAGTTTCGTCTGGGACATTTTTTTGCATAACAAAAAACTCTGTACAATATCCAAATTTAATTTCAGAATTATCTACAGATGTAAGTGCGGCAAAATCAACTGCAGGAATTTGAGTATTGTCATTTAAAGTAATTTCACCAGAGGTATTAATGCTTTTAAAAGCACCAATAAGAATGCAAAGTAAACCCTTTCCCCCAGCATCTACAACATCTGCCTGCTTAAGTACAGGTAACATATCTTTTGTTTTCAAAAGCATTTCGTTACCTTCTTCAATTATTTTGCTTAAAAAAACTTCAATATCTTCTACTTCAACTGCATATTTTTCAGCAGCATCAGCGCATGCACGGGCAACTGTAAGTATTGTACCCTCTTTCGGCTTCATAACAGCTTTGTACGCTGTTTCAACACCTTTTCTGCACGCAGATGCAAGTTCTAATGCACCTGCTTCATCCATGCCTTCAAGCCCCTTAGAAAAACCTCTGAATAACTGGCTTAATATTACACCAGAATTTCCTCTTGCACCACGAAGTGAACCGCTTGCCGCAGCTTTTGAAACCTCTGCAATACTTAAAGAATTATTTTTTTCACATTCTCTTGCTGCCGCTAAAACAGTAAGTGACATGTTTGTCCCTGTATCTCCGTCAGGTACAGGAAAAACATTTAATGAATCCACAAGCTGCTTATTGTCGTTAAGCTCATTTGCTCCGGCAATTATCATTTTTTTCAAAAGCAGCCCATTTATGCTATTTAAACCCAACTGTTGTTCCTCCTTAGTTATCTACTCTGACGCCTTCAACAAATATGTTAATTTGTTCTACTTCAAGCTCCAGTGCTTTCTCTAGCTTATACTTAACGGTACTAATAATGTTATCTGCAATGGCAGATATGTTTGTACCATATTCAACTATTATATGGAAATCAATAGAAATTTTATTTTCTTCAACAGAAACCTTTATTCCCTTTGTGAGACTTTCCACTTTAAGCAGCTGAAAAAGGTCATCCTTGACATTTTTGGCAGCCATGCCCACAATACCATAACACTCCATTGCGGTAACACCTGCAATTTTTGCTATAACCTCATTGTCTATTGTAATAACACCTAACTCGTTTTCAAGTTTAGCTGACATATGCACACCCTCCCACTTTATCAATATTTTTGTATATTATACCACTAAACTACCACATTTTAAAAGTAAAATTTTCAATTACCCAAATTTGATGTTAGTTATTTGTATTTTACCATGAAATTTAAAAATATTAAATAAATTTACTTTTTTACTTGCAATATAATGTCATATCTGTTAGAATACTTTTGTTGTGGCATGAAAGAAGTTAAGGAGGTGCAAGGTAATGGCAAAATGTGAGATTTGTGAAAAAAATCAGCGTACAGGACATAGAATTAGCATTAACCGTAGCCAGGTTAGTAGACGTGCTAACAAAACTTGGAAACCTAATGTAAAGAAAGTGAAAATCATTGACAATGGTACAGTGAAATCAATTTACATTTGCACAAGATGTATGCGTTCTGGTAAAGTTACTCGCGCTATATAATAAAATCAGCTCTCGACAACTATGTTGGGAGTTTTTTTTATTCCTACATTTATGTTTAACACCATCTTCCAAACAAAAGCAGTCCTCCTGCTATTACCATAATTGTAGCGGCTATAAATCCCCACCATGGCAAAAAAATAACAAATAACATTCCAAACCCCATTGAACACAGTATTGTACCTAATATTTTTTTCTGCATAGCCTCTCACCTCCATAAACACCTTATATATCTTATTCCATTTCATCTGTCGTAATACTAAAAAACGGCATTCCTTTTTAATAGGAACACCGTTTCTTTTTAATCTCTGCATCTCATTACAAACAAATATCCTTCTTCAATCGTTACCTCTGCAACAGTATCCAACATAACATTGCTTACAGCGATAAGTCTATCATCTATGGTAAGTACTGCATTATAAAGTGGATATTCCAACCCTTTTGTTGTAATTCCCATCACTTTCATGCTAAGTGGAATAAGCGAAATCAAATCTCCTTTTTTACCGGAAATTTGTGCTTTTTTTTCTATTACTTGAATTTCATTATTTTCGTTAACCATACGTGCATTAATTCCGTTTTTAAGAAGATATAAAAGCAAATGGCAGTTAGCCATTGTATGGTCCATTCGGCTTCCTATCCCACCTATTATCGTAATATCTGTAGCTCCCATTTTTATTGCTTCATCCAATCCAAGCTCTATATCTGTTTCATCTTTATGGGTTGGATATTCGCTAAAAGGAATATTTTTGCTTTTAAAATAATTGATGATACTTATATCAGCAGAGTCAAAATCCCCTACTATAACATTAGGAATTATTCCCAACTTAAAAGCATGGCGCATACCGCTGTCACAGCACACAACCATACTGCCTTTTATATATTCTTCACAAAAACCATAGTCAATTATCTCTGCACCGCCGAAAATAACAGCCTTCATTTTCTACTCATACTCCTTAAACACGTCAAGAAATTCCTTTGCAGCTTTGGCAGGATTTTCTGCACTAAATACAGCCGAGCCAGCAACAATTATATTTGCACCAGTATCTAAAACTTCTCTCAAATTATTAATGCCAACTCCGCCGTCAATTTGAATATCAAAACTAAGACCCTTATCCTTTTTAATTTGGTTAAGAACAGGAATTTTTGCCAGAGCTTCGGGGATTAGTTTCTGTCCGCTAAATCCAGGATAAACTGTCATAATAAGCACCATATCAACATCTTCAAGCACTTCATCAATTGCGCTAAGCGGTGTATCTGGTTTAACTGTAACCCCTGCCTTGCAGCCTAAGGCATGTATGGTTTTAATAACAGACTTAAGGTCATTAACCGTTTCAGCGTGTACATTAAGTATGTCAGCCCCTGCCTTCGCAAAATCTTCCAAATATTTCTCTGGGTTTTCAATCATAAGGTGAACATCAAAAACCATTTTAGATATTGGTCTTATACATTTAACAACAGGCGCACCAAATGTTATATTAGGTACAAAATGACCGTCCATAACATCAAGATGAAGGTACTTAGCACCTGCCTCTTCTATATTTTTAATTTCCTCTGTAAGTTTAGAGAAATCTGCAGAAAGCAGTGATGGTGCTAAAATAATCATTCTATTTCTTCCTCTCTTCATTGTCTTTTAGCTCGTTGTAAATTGTTACATATCTGTCGTATCGCATTTTGCTTATTGTTTTTCCTACATTTTTTTTAATTGCACAATCAATCTCTTTAACATGACTGCACCCAGTAAAACGGCAATCATTTAAATATGGTTCAAATTCTCTAAAATAATATTGCAAATCTGTTGAGAGTATATGTTCAAAGAACAGCGACGTAAACCCCGGTGAATCTACAATAAAGCTATTTTCAAACAGCGGCATAAGTTCTGCATGGCGTGTTGTGTGCTTGCCACGTTCTATCTTCGCACTAAGCGTGCCTGTGCTAAGGTTTAGCTGTCCATTAATGGAATTAATAAGACTGCTTTTGCCAACGCCTGACGGACCTGCAAACACTGAAATTCGGTCTTTCAATTCCTTTTTAAGCAAATCCACATTAGTACCATCATAGGTAGAAATAGGCACAACCCTGAAACCAGCTTCACGGTAGGTTTCAACAATGGTTTTGTAATCCTTGTTTTCATCAAGGTCTATCTTATTAATGCAAATTAAAACATCTAAATTCTGCTGCTCAACAAGTATAATAAACCTATCCAATAGGTCTAAATTTATAGTCGGGCTTTGTGCCGCAAATACAATCACTGCCTGCTCAACATTAGCGACTCTAGGACGTATAAGTTCGTTTTTTCTTGGTAAAATCACGTCCAAACTGCCTTTTTTATTGACTTCGTCAACAATTGATATTTCAACAAAATCCCCTACTAGGGGTGTTACCTTTTCTTTGCGGAACTTTCCACGGGCACGGCATTCATAGACACCATTTTCGGTATCTACATAATAAAATCCGCCTATGCCTTTAACTATCGTTCCTTTTTTCATTAATTTGCACCCTCTGAAAAATCTACAATTTGGCTCCATTGATACACATTGTCAATATAAAGCTGTATTTCCGCCTGTCCTGAACCGGATAGGGTTACATTAAGAGGAAAATCTGTAATAGCCTTTGTCTCATTATATACAACGTCAACGGAGCTTCCGTTAGTTATTTTAAGCATTTTTACAGAAATACTGTTTTCGTTTACATAGCTTGCAGGTGCCTCAACGGTAAAGTATTTTGATGAGGTCTTTTCTGACGATGGTGTTGTTGGAGCAGTTGTATCAGGTGTTTCCTCAACTGGTTCTTCTGCTGATTTTTCACCCACTACAACGAAGTCTATCTGTGTGTCTCTGTCTACCTGTTTGTTTGCAGTAAGAGACTGTGAAATAATCTTACCTTTTTCACCGTCTGCTGTATTATTTTCAGTGACTGTTCCAAGAGTAAGCCCTGCCTCTGTAAGTTGCTTTTGTACATCGCTAAGCTGTTTACCTGTGTAGTCTTCAACTGTTACAGTTTTAGTTTCAGATCCCTTGCTTACTGTAAGTGTAATTTTTGTTCCAGAATCAATTTCAGTTTGTGCCGATGGTGACTGACTTAAAACCACAGCCGCAGGAACAGTATCGTCAAATTCATACTCAATTGTTGGCTGCTTGCCACCAAGCTTTTTAATTTCTGCAACTGCATCTTCTTCAGTTTCATAAACAACGTCTGGCATAGTAAATCCCTTTGTGCCAAGACTTACAACTACATCTATAACATCGTCCTTGCTAATGCTTTGCCCTTTTTCAATAGACTGAGACATAATCTGCCCTTCTGCATAATCATTTGTGTACTGTTCATCACTTACGTTAAGGGTTATACCAAGGTCTTTTGCCTCTGCTTGTGCATCTTCAAGTGTTTTCCCCGTAAAATCTGGCATAGATGAAGTTACAGTTTTTTTATTTCCACTTCCGAAAATGCCTTCACCCCTTATGAATTTTACACCGAAAGCAGAAATAATTATAATTATAATAACAGCAGTTATAATCGCTGCTATAGTAACCTTACGTTCCTTATCTCTGTAATATTCATCCTCAGAATTATTCATATTTTTCGCCTTCCTTGTTCTTTCAGATGTTTTTCTGTCGACCTCATTGTGTGGCTGTTTTTTAACGGACATTTTTTCCATGCCTTTTGAAGGCACTATCTCTGGTTCGAAATCATCATCTTTGGATATTTTAAACTTTTTACTGTATTTTTGGAATCCTACAGCTCTTTCTGGAATATCATATTCCTTTTTTCCACCGTTTGTAATTTCCACCTTAATTTCCGGCTTGTCATCCTTGGCTAACATCGTACCCTTTTCTGTGGCCATGGCAACTCCAACAGTAGCTGCAGTTGCCGAAGCATCGTCCAAGCTTGTTACATCAGCCTTTTCTGTATTAGGAATTACAACTGGCATTACAACAGGTTTAGCCTGATAGGAAATACTTTCTTCTGAAAGAGCACGCTTAAGGTCTGCCAGCAATAATTCTACGTTATCGTATCTGTCATCCTTTTTCTTTTGCGTAGCCTTAAGTACAATGTTTTGTATGGTGTCACTTACATTAGAATTAAACTGCCTAATATCTGGCAATTCATTGTTCAAATGCTTTAGGGCAATGGCAACCGAAGTTTCACCCTCGTAAGGAACTTTTCCTGTAAGCATTTCATACATAGTTATTCCAAGAGAGTATATGTCGCTTTTAGAGTCTACATAACCTCCTCTTGCCTGTTCTGGTGAAAAATAATAAACTGAACCCAAAGCATTAGATGTAGTTGTAACGGTTGAAACTGCCGCCGCTCTGGCAATACCAAAATCTGTTATTTTTATTGTTCCATCAACACTAACAAGAATGTTATGCGGTTTAATATCCCTGTGAATTACGCCGTTTTTGTGAGCATGAGCAAGTGCAGATGCCATTTGAACAGCTATGCTTAATGTAACAACTGTGTCAAAGGGTGCGCTGTTTATAATAACCTGTTTAAGGGTATCACCATGAACATATTCCATAACAATATACTGTACACCGTTGTCCTCGCCAACGTCGTAAACATTAACTATGTTAGGATGCGAAAGCTTTGCCGCGGCTCTTGCCTCAGTTTTAAAACGAGCCTTAAAATCCTCATCACCCACAAATTCTTCTTTAAGTACTTTTACCGTAACATTTCTATCAAGCTTTTGGTCCTTGGCGCGGTAAACAACAGCCATGCCACCCGTACCTATTTTTTCTATAATTTCATAACGCCCGCTTAACACGGTACCTATTGCCAGTGTCATTTTTCCACCTCAAATCTAATTATTATTGCCGAAATATTATCTCGTCCACCGTTATTGTTTGCTTCCTTAATAAGCTGCTGCAAAATTTTTTCTAGGTCTTCGCTATCTCCAATTATTTCCTGTATCCTATTGTCCATTACCATGGCAGAAAGACCATCAGAACAAATAAGTAAAATATCATTTTCTTCAAGGGTCTCAACAAATATATCGGCTTCAATATTCAATGCCGAGCCTACGGCTCTTGTAATAATATTACGTTTTGGGTGCGTCGCTGCCTCCTCAAAAGTAATCTTACCTTGCTTAACCATCTCCATAACATATGAATGGTCTTTAGTAATTTGGCAAAGGTTGTTTTTTCTATAAAGATATACTCTACTGTCGCCAACGTGGGCAATAGTAGCTTTACCATCGGCTATTACGGCACATGAAAATGTTGTTCCCATGCCGTTCAAACTTTCATTTTCAATGCTCTTTTTATAAACTTGTTCGTTGCAGTAGGCAATACCGCCCACAAGCAAATCCGGTAAATCTTCATGTTTTATTTTTTCATCAGCATGTTGGTTCACATATTCCATAAAAAACTCAATAGCACTTCTACTTGCTATTTCTCCACCGTTGTGCCCACCCATTCCATCTGCCACTATATAAAGATTTTTAATTTTGTCATTTTCACTGCAAATGTAAATGGAATCCTCATTGTTGCTTCTGGTTATTCCCGTCACACTGTTGCCAATCGCCTCCATTTAGGCATCACCTCCTGCTGTTTTTGTAACCCTTTCTAAGCTGTCCGCAGGCCGCATTAATATCGCTGCCAAGCTTCCTTCTTATTGTAGTTTCAATTCCTTTAGAGTTTAAAATTTCGGCAAATGCCGCAATCGTTTCATCATTACTTTTAAAATAGTTTCTTTCCTTGACATCATTAACAGGTATAAGATTCACATGACAAAGCATATTTTTAAGCCTTTGGGTAAGCTCTTTAGCACATTCCTCACTGTCATTCACTCCTTTAATAAGGGCATACTCAAAAGTTATTCTACGTTTTGTTTGGTCGGAATATTGCTTACAGCCAAGTAAAAGGCTGTCAATATCGTGCTTTCTAGATATTGGCATAATTTGATTTCTTATTTCATCATTTGGCGCATGCAAGGAAACTGCAAGAGTTATCTGCAAATCCTCCTCTTGAAGCTTATTCATTTTGTCTATAAGGCCACAGGTTGAAAGGGTTATGTGGCGCTGACCTATTCCAAGACCATTTTCATCATTGAGCATTCTTATAAATTTAATTACGTTATCATAATTATCCAATGGTTCGCCGCTGCCCATAAGCACAACGCTGGAAATTCTTTCGCCCAAATCCTTTTGTATTTCATAAACCTCACTAAGCATTTCACCTGTAGTTAAGTTTGCCTCAACACCGTCTAATGTTGAAGCGCAAAATGTACAACCCATACGACATCCAACCTGTGTAGAAACACAAACAGCATTTCCATAAGAATATCTCATTACAACGGCCTCAATAAGATTGTCATTTTCCAATCCAAAAAGATATTTTGTTGTCCCGTCTTTTTCAGATACTCTTTTTTCAACAATTTCAAGTTTTGAAATTTTGTAGTTTTCTGCCAATTTTTCCCTAAGGCTTTTTGATAAGTTTGTCATATCGTCAAATTCAGTTACAAGCTTGTTGTGCAACCAATCATAAACCTGTTTTGTTCTGAATTTAGGTTCTCCAATTTCTTTAATAACTGTTTCAAGCTCTGTAAATGTCATTGATTTTAAATCTGCTTTTCTCATTTTGTTACCCCTTTCTTTTAAGACGGGCTATAAAGAACCCGTCTGTTCCGTGTATATGTGGAAACAGGCTGATGTACCCGTCTTTTGCAGTTTCACTCTCTATTCCGTGTGGAAGAAGGTCTGTAATATCTTCTGCCTCATATGGAAAGTTTTGAATAAACCAGTTAACATTCCCTATATTTTCTTTTTTACAGATAGTGCAGGTGCTATAAACAAGTGTACCACCAATCTTAACGTACTCTGCCGCCGCAGTAAGAATATCACGTTGAAGCTTTGTTAACTCATCTATATCGTTGCCACTTCGGTTAATTCTTATATCCGCTTTTTTTCTCAATAGCCCAAACCCCGAACATGGGGCATCAATTAGCACTCTGTCAAAATGATTTTTATCCTCATCATAGCATTTTGACGCATCTTTAAGCTCCGATTTAATTATATCAATGCCTAAACGCTTTGCTGCTTCATCAATAAGTTCCAGCTTGTGGTCAAACACATCTCGTGCAACTACACTGCCATTGTTATTCATTGTTTCAGCCATAAGCAAACTTTTTCCACCTGGAGCAGCGCAGACATCCAGTATTTTTTCTCCTGCTTTAGGGTCAAGCACTTTAACTGCAATTGCTGAGCTTTCATCCTGAACATGAAAATCCCCATGCTTAAAAGAAAAAAGTGCCGATAAATCACTAAGCTTTGTAAGACGAAGTGCATTTTCTATATATGCACCATTTTCGGCAGTAATGCCATCCTGAAGCATATCTTCTTTAAGATTTTCCACAGTTGTTCTAAGTGGATTAGCCATAACTGTAACTGGTGAAGCTTTTCCGTTTGCAATGCAAAGCTCCTTTACGAATTCATATGGATATTGGTTAAGCCACATCTTAATAAGCCACTGTGGATGGGAATATTTCACTTCAAGATACTTTGAAGGGTCTTTTTCTTCATCAGGCAATTCTATATTATCTTTATTTGTCGCAACATTTCTTAGAACACCGTTAGCAAAGCCAGCAAGCTTGCCTAACCCTTTCCCTTTAACAAGGGTAACCGCTTCGTTTACCGCCGCACTGTCTGGAACATTCATAAATACCATCTGGTACACAGCACTTCTTACAACCGCAAGCACCCAAGGCTTAATTTTTTCAGTTTTAACCGTAGACGCCGAGTCAATTAAATAATCTATATAAAAAATATTACGTAAAGTGCCGTTTACAATTTCCGTAACAAATGCTCTGTCTTTAATGGGCATTGCTCCATTTTGCTTAAGTGCTTTTTTTAAAGCCATGTTGTTGTACTGCCCATCTTTGGTAACAGAAACAAGCACCTCTGCCGCCACTTCACGTGGGTTAATTATTATCATATTCTATTCCTTCCCTTTTTCAAATATCTGCATAGTTCTCACCAATAATACATTTTACATCAATTAGCAACTATCCGCAAACCTTTTTGTGTTTTTTAACAAATAAAAAGCCAAAACATCAGTCCATAGGAAATGCCTATGATTAATGTTTTGACTTTTCATCTAAAATATCAATCTCTTCTTCTTCCAAACAAAAGCAAAAGCCTTAAAAGCTGTGAAATAGCCACTGCCGCACTGGCAACATAGGTAAGCGCCGCCGCACTTAAAACCTTTTTAACAGGGACAAGTTCACTATTACTTAAAATTCCATTGGCATCCAGCATTTCAACTGCCCTTGAAGAAGCATTAAACTCTACTGGCAACGTAACAAGGGAAAACACTACTGCCAAAGAAAAAAGCACTATTCCAAGCTGTACCAGCATATATCCCATATCCGACCCAGCCTGTGAACCTAAAATCACACCAATAAAAATCATTGGCATTGATAATCTTGAACCAATATTGGTGACAGGCACTAAAGCACTTCTAAGACCAAGAGGTGCATAGCCCGTTGCGTGCTGCACAGCATGACCTGTTTCATGAGCGGCAACGCCAATAGCCGCAAGAGACTGGGAGGAATACACCGAATCAGATAATCTTAAAACTTTATGGCCAGGGTCATAGTGGTCTGTAAGATTTCCGCCAATACGTTCCACCCTAACATCGGTTATTCCAGCAATGCTAAGCAATCTCTGAGCCACTTCAGCCCCTGTAAGACCATAGGCATTGCACACTCGTGAATATTTGTTAAAAGTTCCTTTTACCTTAGACTGGGCATACATTGCCAAAATCATTGCCGGAAAAAGCACATATAAATATTGAATATTAAAATACATAGTAACGCCTCCTTTAATTTCTTTATGTTACAATAATACGGAGAAGCCGTTTTAATGTCTGAAAAAATCACAACTATTTTACCTTAATACAGTTCCTTTTTCAACTGAATGACCCCTCATATAGGCATCAGTATTCATTACCTTACCACCCTTTGCTTGAACAACAGCAACTAAAACAGAGGTGTCCGCAGTTTTTACAATAAATCCGTTTTTATTAGTCTCAACAATCTCTCCACATACACCATCAGTATATGTCTTCTCCAAAACTTCTACTTTCCATACCTTTAATATTTCATCATCATAAGTTGTATAAGCTCCTGGCTGTGGGTCTAAACCTCTTACAAGGCAAGAAATTTCTGTAGAAGTTTTACTCCAGTCAATATGCCCTGTTTCTCTTGTAATCATAGGCGCATAAGTAGACTCATTATGATTTTGGGGTTCTCTTTTAGCAGTTCCATTTTCAATCTCAACCAAGGTTTTCTCCAAAAGTTTTGCCCCAACCTCAGCCATTCTCTGGCTAAGAGTTCCATATGTTTCTCCATCACAAATTTCCATTTCAGCCTTACTTATCATGTCTCCGCTGTCTAATCCCTTTGCCATATGCATAATGGTAACACCTGTAACCTTGTCTCCATTAATAATTGACCACTGAATAGGACCTGCACCGCGGTATTTTGGCAACAGTGAGCCGTGCACATTAACCGAGCCATATTTTGGAATGTTCAGCACTTCTTCTGTAAGAATCTGCCCATATGCCGCTACAACAAATATGTCTGCCTCAAATTTTTTAAGTTCAGAAATAAATTCCGGATTCTTTGCGCTTTCTGGCTGAAGAACGGGAATATTGTGCTCTAACGCTTTTTCCTTAACCACAGGAAAAACCATTTTTTTACCCCTGCCTTTTGGTCTATCTGGCTGGGTAACAACTGCAACAACCTGATGTTTTTCAATTAAAATCTCAAGAGTGCTTACTGCAAAAAGCGGCGTACCCATAAATACTATTTTCATAAAACCCACCTCTTATTCTTCATCTTCCTCTGGTATAGCTTTGTCAATATAAAGAATGCCATCAAGATGGTCTGTTTCATGGCAAAGAGCACGTGCCATAAGGTCATTACCCTCAACAAATATTTCCTCACCTTTGCGGTTTAATGCTCTCACCTTTGCATATTCAGGTCTATCTACAAGTGCACTTGTGCCTGGAATACTCAAGCACCCTTCATAATCAATAACTGATCCCTTTGTTTCAACAATTACAGGGTTGATAAGTTCCACAAGACCATCACCCACATCAATAACAACTATTCTTTTAAGTACTCCTACCTGTGGCGCAGCAAGTCCAACGCCGTTGGCATCATACATAGTTTCCGCCATATCATCAAGAAGGTCAATTACGTTAGGTGTAATTTCCTTAACTTCCTTACATGTTTTTCTTAAAATTTCTTCTGTACTTAATCTAATGTTCCTTTTAGCCATTTTTTCCTCCCCTTATAACTATATAGTTAATCCTTTTATTTTACACCAAAAATCATTTTTATACAATACTTTGCCATTGAAGATTACAATTGTCTTTCATAAGCTCAAATATCGTGAAATATTAAATTATAATGCACGCCTAAAAGTAAAAACTGTTTTTTCATCCAAAACGCTTGTGACCGAAATTTCAATTGAATGCCTTTTAGCAATTTCTTTTGCAATAGCAAGGCCAAGCCCTGTTCCCGTAAGATTTTTTTCGTTTCTGCGTTTATAAAATCTATCAAAAATAAATGGCAAATCATCTGTGGATATTCCATCACCATAATCACAAATGGTTATTAAAACTTCCCCACTAACTTTCCTTGCCTCGACTTCAATTTGTTGCCCATTATTAGAAAACTTAATTGCATTATCTAAAACAGTCAAAAACATCTGCCTTAGTCTGCCATAGTCACCCTCTATAATACAAACTGTTTCGTTATTAACGCAGCACATTTCAATATGCTTCTGCATTGCTATGTGCTTTGCAGAACGCACTGCATCGGAAAGCACATCCAAGAGGTTTATAGATGTTTTTTCGATAGAATAATCAACATTTTGAAGACGAGAAAGCTCTAGTAAATCATTTACCATTCTCTCTAAATGAATACTCTCCAAAAGCATTTCTTTATGGTATTCTTTTACCTTTACAGGTTGAGAAATTATGCCATCGCAAAGAGCCTCTAATGAGCCACGTATTACAGTAACCGGTGTCCTAAGCTCATGTGATATATTTGAAATGTAATCTTTTCGCATCTGCTCCAACGCTTCGCTCTCTTCCTTTGCCAATTGCAATCTGTATGCCAATATGTCAATGTTTCCAGCAAGAAAACCAATCTCATCATTTTGAACAACGCCTGTTTGGGCTGTGTAAATTCCATTAATTAATTGCTGCGTAGTTTGCTGCATGTTTCTTAGTGGTTTTGTAAAATTTCTTGAAAGAAGAACTGCTACAACAATTCCCAGAAGCAGAGCAATCAAAATGCTTACACACAAAATACGATATCCGCATTTAACAGAAGAATCAATATCAGATAAATTAGTACGCAAAATTACTGCCGCCATAATGTCCCCGTTGCTATTATAGATTGGCGCTCCTACAGAAACCCATGGGTCTTCAACAAGGTTGCCTCGTCCATCGTTAAAGGCAACATTCCCATCAAATACGGATGAAACAATAGTCAGTTCTTCCTCTGGTAAATCCGTATAAGTAATTTTATTTTTTCCTGTTCCAACATCAACTGTTTCTGCTTTTTGGTCAACAATCCAAACTTCGCTCATAGCAATATCATCTATTAGTTTCAAATATGCACCATATCCACTTCCCTGTCCATACCCATTTCCCTCTCTCTTAGTCTGCATGTAATCGGCCAAAGTGTCTGCAATGACCGTTGCGCGCTGGGCCAAATCTTTTTTGTGAATTTGTACAGATTGGCGGTAAAACATACTGGAAAAAAGCGTTCCCACAATAACTGCAAACAGCAATAAAATTGATGTAAAATAAACAATTAGCCTCTTTGTAATATTAAACTTCATCTGCTAACACCTCGAATTTGTAGCCCATGCCCCATATGGTTGTTAAATCCCATAGTGGATGTGAAAACTTATCTATCTTTGCACGCAAACGCTTTATATGGGAATCCACAGTACGATTATCGCCAAAATAGTCATAACCCCAAACCGTATCCAAAAGGTGTTCCCTTGTAAATACCATTCCTTTATTGCTTGCCATAACCCACAGCAATTCAATTTCTTTTTTGGTCAATGGCAAAACCTCACCCTCAATTGTAGCTATAAAATTATCCAAGGAAATAGTTAAATTATCGTATACAAGTTTTTTCTGTTTTTCTGCGTTCTCTTTTGTGCGTTCAATCCGCCTTAAAATTGCACGCACTCTTGCCATAACCTCGCCAGGGGAAAAAGGCTTTACAATGTAATCATCTGCACCTATATCTAAACCCATGATACGTTCAAAATCTTCACCCCTTGCAGTCACCATAATAACTGGTGTATTGGAACTTCGTCTTATTTCTCTGCATACTTCAAAGCCATCTTTTTTAGGCATCATAACATCTAAAAGTACAATGCTAAACAAATTTTTTTCAAATTTCTCCAATGCTTCCTCGCCATCATTGGCAACAAAAACTGTATACCCTTCCTTTTGAGCATATTCCCTTAAAATTGAAACAATCTGTTTGTTGTCATCTGCAATAAGTATATTGGGCATATCTGTACCTCCTTTATAATTAAACCTATTGTATATTCATAAAATGTCTTTTTTGTGTTATTCACTTTTATTTTAACATAAAAAAATATACTAAAAAACATAATTTTGCCATAGTTACAAGTTAAACTACAGTTACAGTAAAACAAATTAAAAACCAAAAAGGAGACGATTTTATGAAGTCAAAGAAAAACGTTATTGCAATTTCTGCTGCATCCCTTGTTATTTTTGCAACATCTGTTACTGCATTTGCAACAACTGGCTATGCCACCCCAGCAGGTGTGCTTGCAGAAATTACAGGAAATACCGTTGAAAGCGTTATTGCCCAAAAAGCTGAAACTGGCAAAACATACGGTTCCATAGCCGTCGAAGCCGGAAAGCTTGATGAGTTTAAAACTGCTAGCTTAGAAGCAAAAAAAGAAAGACTTTATGCACAGGTTGCAGATGGCACAATTACGCAAGAAAAAGCAGACGAAATTATTAAAGCAATTGAAGAAAACCAAGCAAACTGTGACGGCACACAGTCACAATCCATGGGTAAAAATGCAGGCGCAAAATTCGGTGCAGATGGAGCATGCTTTGGTACTGGTTGTGCTAATGGCAATTCTGAAAAAAGTAAAAAAACAGGTAATAATTGTACAGGTACAGGCGGAAAAGGATTACAAGATGGTTCTTGCTGCCCTGTGAGATAGTTTAAAACTACTAATAAAAAATCACTAACTGTTTAATTTACAGTTAGTGATTTTTTATTATCATATATTCATTATGAATCTTTTAAAATTTACATTTATTATAATTATTTTCGGCAACTTCCCAATTCACAACATTAAACCAATTATCAATATATTCTTTCCTTACATTATAGTTCTTTAAATAATATGCATGTTCCCACACATCAATGGTTAAAATTGGGCAAAGACCTTGCGCTATTGGATTATTTTGGTTTGGTGTGGTAATTATTTTAAGTTTTCCATCATCATTTACAAGCCATGCATAGCCAGAACCAAAAACAGACATAGCTGCCTTACTAAATTCATCTTTGAACTTTTCAAAGCCACCAAACTCATTATTTATTGCCTGTAACAAGTTTCCTATAGGCAGTTTTACCTTGGAATTTCCCATACCTTCAAAATAAAACCAATGGTTATAAACCCCACCTGCATTGTTTCTAATGGGAACACTTATTTCTTCTGGCAATCTGTCTGCATTATAAATCAACTGTTCCAGTGACATGTTCTGAAACCGAGAATTTTCTAATAATCTATTAAGGTTATCTACGTATGCCTGCAAGTGCTTGTCGTGGTGCAATTTCATGGTCTTTGTATCAATATATGGCTCCAATGCATCATATGCATATGGCAAGGGAGGGTTATCAAAAGGATAGAATTTATTCATAATAAAACCTCTTTAAAATAATCTCATTTATACTCTATGCATATTAAATTGTCATGGAACCGATGATCCTATATCTTTCATAATTTTTACCGTAATGTTATCTTTACCTAATCAAGTAATTCAGATAAACTATTTAGAATTGGCCTTAACTTTCGTTCCTGTTCCATTAATTTTGCTTTCGCAACCACATTTTCAACACGGCGAATACAAACACATCTGTCATATGGCTTTGCAATGAAGTCTGATGCACCCATAGACAATGATTTTACCTCGCTGTTCTCTCCAGCCTGAGAAGTGATAATTACAGGAATCAATTTTGTATTTTCATTTTTCCTCATTTCACATAAAAGTTGAAAACCATCAACCACAGGCATAATTAGGTCCAAAAGCACAATCTCAATTTCTTCGTGGTGCCCATTTAAATACTCTAGCGCTACGGCACCATTATCAGCCTCAACCGTTGTATACTTTTCCTTAAATGTTTCTACCAAAACAGCACGATTAATTTCAATATCATCAACTATAAGCATAGTTTTCTTTTGGCCTTTTGTATGGGATACTTCTATTTTACCTGTATCAAAATATACATCTGTAGAAACTTCCTCATCATCCACTTTTGAATTCTTCAAAAGATGTTCGAAATCATCGCTTGGCATAGGTTTTGCATAATAATATCCCTGCACATAAGTACAGTCCATATTTCTTAAGCGTTGAACCTGCTCAAACGTTTCTACCCCTTCTGCCACAACAAGCAAATCCAACCATTTTGCTAGGCTGATAATAAAACTCAGTATATTTTTGTTGTTACTTTCGTCAGAATCATTTTGAATAAATTTCATATCCAGCTTTAGAATGTCAATAGGTAGTTCATTAAGCATATTCAGCGAAGAATAACCTGAGCCGAAATCATCCATTTCTATTACAAAGCCAAGACTCTTTAAATGCTCTACCGCATGAATAATTTGTTTAGGATTTTCCGTATATGAAGTTTCAGTTATTTCCAAATGTAATTCTTCTGGTGTTAACCCGTGCTTTGATACTGTTTGAATTAATATATCTGGCAATACCGGGTTATAGATGTCAGTTCTTGAAACATTTACCGATATTGGTACGGTTTTATATCCTTTATCTCGCCATTCACGAATTTTTTTACATGTATTATCCCATACATATCTGTCCAAATCTGTAATAAAACCATTTCTTTCAAACAACGGAATAAAACTTGCCGGCGGCATAAGTCCCTTTTGAGGATGAACCCACCTCACCAACGCTTCCGCACCTGCAATCTTATCATTATGTAAATTATATTTGGGCTGAAAATAAATCTGAAACTGTTTTTCCTCCAGTGCCTGTTTCATTTCAGAAGCAATCTGCTGTTCCTCCTGAAGCCTACTGCCTATTTCTTCATTATAGAAAGTAAATAACACATCATACTTACCTTTTATAGATTCCACCGCAAGTTTAGCCCTATCACACATGGCACGTATTGTTAATGTTAAGCCTCCATGCTGATAAATGCCGAACTTCACTACGATTTTCATATTAAGTGGATAAGATGCCAACGTTTCATTTATTACGTTTACCATTTCAACTTGATAGTTCTGACCAATCCAAGGAAGTATTCCAACAAAAACATCGCTACCAAGACGACCTGCATATCCACCATTGGAATGTATAATTCTTTTAAAGCAGTCTGAAACGAAACATAATAATTTGTCACCTTCCAGCTCTCCATACATATCATTTACCAATTTAAAATTTTCAATGTCCATACAAACAACATCATATTGCTTGTCTGCATTTTTCTGCATTAAATCCCTTGCTCTTGAATTAAATGCTTCTTTTGTATATAGGCCTGTTAACATGTCATTTTCAACATTATTAACAGATTTGGTCATTTCACACATGTTAATAATTTTGGCAACGCGATACTTAATTATTTGAGGTTTATATGGTTTCGTAAAGAAATCAACAGCCCCGCTTGAGAGGGCTTTAACCACATCATTTTCACTATTACCTTGAACAACAACAACAACTGGAATTGTTGCCAAATCTCCTATACTTCTGTATCTTTTCAAAAAAGCGTATCCATCAATAGCAGATGCAACAAAATCAAATAGAACCAAAGAGATTTCTTTTTTCTTATTATTTAATATTTCAAAAGCCTGGTCTCCACTTTCTGCACCCAGAACTCCATATTCATAATCCAAAATTTTGCAGAGTATTTTTCTGTTAGTTGCATTTTCTTCAACTACTAAAATCGTCTTTTTCTCTGCCATAAATTATCCTCCAAATCTCCATCTTTAAATTTCTTATAAGATGTAATTCTTAAAAATCCATGATTAAAATGATTAAGTTATATTTTTATAAAGTCCAAATTGAATTTATAATAAATACAATTGTTTAATATCTATTGAAAATTAAACAACTTAACCATTCACTGTAAATGATACCATTTAGTAGAAAAATAATCAATGGATTTATGCTTATACATGATTATTGTCGAAATATAAGCTTCTGCTATAATTGAAAATCCCTTTATACATGCTAAAATGCAGCTATCTGTACTTTTGCAAACAAAAAAGGACTGAACCTCTAGCCGGTTTAATACCCACTAGCGCACAGCCCTTCTTGAGCTCTTAATTACTAATACATTAAAAGATTTTCAATGCTTAGTATAAATTATTACTGCATTGCCTTAGCAACTTCGTCAGCAAAATTTTCTTCTTTTTTCTCAAGACCTTCGCCTGTTTCAAAGCGAACAAAACGTGAAATAGAAATAGGAGCACCCACAGCTTTAGCTACAGAGTCAATATACTGCTTAACAGTCATATCTGTTTCCTTAACATAAGCCTGTTCAATAAGACAGAACTCTTTTAATTCTTTTGCAAGTCTGCCAACAATCATCTTTTCTACAATGTTTTCTGGCTTATTAGCATTTTTAGGATCTTCCATTGCCTGTTTTGTAAGAATTTCTTTCTCGTGCTCTACAAATTCCTGTGGAACATTTTCAGAAGCAATAAATTTTGGATTTAATGCTGCAATCTGCATTGCAAGATTTTTGCCAAGCTCAATCAACTCATCTGCCTCATTTGTACATGCAAGCTCAATTAAAACACCAATTCTGCCTGCACCGTGAACGTAAGATACTATCTTTCCGCTCTGAGCTTTTTCAAACTTCTCAAAACGTCTAATCTTTAAGTTTTCACCAATAACTGCAATTTTTTGGCTGAGTGCTTCAGCTACAGTTACACTTGAGTCAAATTTCCATGTTTCTGCAAGTAAAGCCTCTGCATCAGCAGCAGTTGATTCCATAACCTGCTGTGCAACCTGTCCTACATATTCCTGAAAAACAGGATTCTTTGCAACGAAATCTGTTTCTGAGTTCACTTCAACCAAAACACCTGTCTTGTTGTCATTAGCAACCAATGCTGTAACAACGCCTTCAGCCGCAATACGGCCTGCTTTTTTCTGAGAAGCGGCTAAGCCTTTTTCTCTTAAATATTCAACAGCAGCTTCCATGTTGCCGTCTGTTTCTGCTAAAGCTTTTTTACAATCAAGCATACCAACGCCTGTAGCTTCTCTTAATTCTTTAACCATTGCAGCAGTAATAGCCATAATTTTTTATCCTCCTGTATTTTAAAAATCTAATCATTTCACAATCTAAAATCAGCCCCAGCCCCTAAACCGTAGGCTGAAGCTGATGAATTACAACTATAAATATCAAAATGCAATACCACACATTTCATCACATGCAGTTTACAAGTTTAATTATTTTAAAATTAAGCCTCTGTTGTTTGTGCAGGAACTTCTTCTTGTTCGCCCTGTTTTGCCTCAATAACAGCGTCAGCCATTTTACCTGCAATAAGTTTAACTG
The DNA here is from genome assembly GCA_034933685.1 of Lachnospiraceae bacterium. Classification (GTDB taxonomy): domain Bacteria; phylum Bacillota; class Clostridia; order Lachnospirales; family Anaerotignaceae; genus UBA8514. Next base: position 44,185 of record JAYFNB010000038.1, read on the forward strand.
CGCGGATAGCATCGTCGTTACCAGGAATAACATAATCAACTTCTTCTGGGTCACAGTTTGTATCTACAATAGCAACTACAGGAATACCAAGTGAATGTGCTTCTTGAATAGCAATTCTTTCTTTTCTTGGGTCAACAACAAACATAACCTCTGGAATTTTTTTCATTTCTTTGATACCGCCAAGGTTCTTTTCAAGCTTCTCCATCTCGTGAAGTAAGTTTGCAACTTCCTTTTTAGGCAATACTTCAAAAACGCCGTCTTCCTGCATTTTTTCAAGTGCTTTAAGCCTTGCGATTCTTGTTTTAATTGTTTCAAAGTTTGTAAGCATACCGCCTAACCATCTCTGGTTAACAAAGTACATTCCACATCTTAAAGCTTCTTCTTTTATAGAATCCTGAGCTTGTTTCTTTGTACCAACGAAAAGAATTTCGCCGCCGTTTGCAATAGCATCAGATACTGCGTAGTAAGCTTCATCTACCTTCTTAACTGTTTTCTGAAGGTCAATAATGTAGATACCATTTCTTTCTGCGAAGATATAAGGAGCCATTTTAGGGTTCCATCTTCTTGTCTGGTGTCCGAAATGTACACCTGCTTCTAATAACTGTTTCATTGAAATAACGCTCATTGTATTTCCTCCTATTTGGTTAATCCTCCCCATTACTTTAACAATACGACCACGAAATTGGCACCTGCATTGAATACAGTAATAGGTGTGTTTTCAGTAACGCTTGACATTATATCACAGTTTATTTCTTATAACAATAGTTTTAATTAAAAATTTCTCTTTTTTTATAGACAAATGAGGCAGAACCAACGTTCTGCCCCATTTAATATGGAATTTTTTAATTTGTTTTAAATTACATTTCTACAATTACGGTTGTACCCATACCGCCGCCAATGCAAAGTGTTGCCAAGCCATATTTTGATTCTCTCTTCATCATTTCATAAAGAAGTGTTACAAGAATACGTGCACCTGATGCCCCTACAGGATGACCAAGCGCAATTGCACCACCATTCACATTTACTTTTTCCATATCAAAGCCAAGAGTTTTCGCTACAGCAATACTTTGTGCAGCAAAAGCTTCATTGCTCTCAATAAGGTCAATGTCTTTAATTTTAAGTCCTGCTTTATCAAGTGCTTTCTGGCAAGCATATATTGGTCCAACGCCCATAATACTTGGGTCTACACCTGCTGAAGCATAGGATTTAATTTTTGCCAACGGTTTAACACCAAGCTCTTTTGCTTTTTCTGCACTCATTACAACAAGAACTGCTGCACCATCGTTTATGCCTGATGCATTGCCTGCAGTTACTGTTCCGCCTTCTTTAAAGGCTGGCTTAAGTTTCTGAAGCTTTTCAATTGTTGAACCATGTTTTAGATGTTCGTCCTCTGTCACAATTATTTCGCCTTTTCTTGTTTTAACTGTTACAGGAACGATTTCATCTTTAAATCTACCACTCTTTTGCGCTGCTTCTGCCCTTGTTTGGCTTCTTAAAGCAAACTCATCTTGCATTTCTCTTGTTACACCATATTTTTCAGCCACATTTTCAGCTGTAATTCCCATGTGATATTTGTGGAATGCATCTGTAAGAGCATCTCTTACCATAGAATCAACTAATTTGCCATCATTCATTCTATATCCGCCACGGGCTTTTTCAAGTAAGTAAGGAGCCTGCGTCATATTTTCTGTACCACCGCAAATGATAACGTCTGCATCACCGCACATAATTGCCTGGCTTGCCATAGCAACTGAACGAAGACCTGAACCGCAAATCATATTGATTGCAAGGGCTGGTTTTTCAACAGGAATTCCTGCATTAACTGCTGCTTGACGAGCAACGCCTTGATACATACCTGCCTGAAGTACACAACCAAGTAAAGTTTCATCAATATCATCAGGTTTAATGTTTGCCCTATTTAGAGCCTCTTTTATTGCAACAGTTGCTAAGTCTGCTGCTGAAACATCTGAAAATGCACCACTTAATGTACCAATTGGTGTTCTAACCGCACTTGCTATAACTACTTCCTTCATTTTTAATTACCTCCGAATGTATTTTGTTTATCTGTTAATAAAGTTTGGTGTTCTTTTTTCAACAAAGGCTGTCATACCTTCCTTCTGGTCTGCTGTTGCAAAGCAAAGTCCAAAAAGATTTTTTTCATAGTCTATAGCGCTGTCCATGTCAAGCTGAATACCTCTGTTAATAGCCTCTTTTCCATAAGAAACAGCAATGGAAGCATTTTTAATAATTTTATTAGCCATTTTATATGCTTCTTCCATAATCATGCCGTCATCAGCAATTTTATTTACAAGGCCAATTCTGTATGCCTCTTCAGCATTAATTCTTTCAGCAGTAAGCACCATTTCTTTTGCACGGGTAAGACCAACAAGGCGTGTTAAGCGCTGAGTTCCCGAAAAACCAGGAATAACACCAAGACTTGTTTCTGGAAGACCAAATTGCGTGTGTTTATCAGCAATTCTAAGGTCACACGCCATTGCAAGCTCACATCCGCCGCCTAAAGCAAAACCATTAACAGCCGCAATAAAAACTTTGTCAAGTGATTCCATTCTTCTTAAAACTGAAGTAATATGTTTAGCGAACTCCTTGGCACCCTGTGCATCTAAGTCTTTCATATAAGATATATCTGCTCCTGCTGCAAAGGCTCTTCCTTCTCCTGTAATAATTACTACACGAACTTCGTCATCAGCTTCTATATCGTCAAGAGCATAATTCAACTCAACAAATATGGAAGGTGTAAGTGCATTAAGCACCTTTGGCTTGTTTATTCTAATTAAACAAATTTCACCTTGTTTCTCACATAAAATTTCTTTGTAAATTGTCATATCAATTTCCTCCCCAATTTGAAAATTGCTATCATAATCTGCATTTTCTAAATTTACTTTACTTTTATTTACTGTAGTCATAAAAACCAATACCCGCTTTTCTGCCAAGCTTACCCGCTCTAACCATTTTCTTCAAAAGTGGCGCTGGTCTATATTTGTCATCACCTGTTTCGGCAACCATTACGTCCATAATATGTAAAATTGTATCGTTACCAATAAGGTCTGAAAGGGCTAATGGCCCCATTGGGTGGTTTGCACCAAGCTTCATAGCTTTATCAATGTCCTCAACGCTAGCAATTCCTTCTGAAAGAGTAAAGATTGCTTCGTTAATCATAGGAATAAGAAGTCTGTTAACAACAAATCCTGGTCCTTCATTAACTTCAATAGGGTCTTTCCCCAATGTTTTAGAGAGCTCAAAGACGGTATTAAATGTTTCATCTGAAGTTTCATACCCTCTAATTACCTCAACCAGCTTCATAACTGTTGCAGGGTTAAAATAATGCATTCCTATAAATTTGTCTGCACGTTTTGTTGCAGAAGCAATTTCTGTAATGGATATTGATGATGTGTTTGTGGCAAAAATTGTTTTTGCGTCACAGATTTCATCAAGTTCTTTAAATACTGTTTTTTTAACATTTACACTTTCTACTATAGCTTCAATTACTACATCACAGTCTTTAAGGTCAGCAATAGCTGTTGTTGTGATAAACTTCGAAACAATCTCGCCTTTTGCTTCTTCAGTTAACTTCCCTTTTTCAACCAGCTTGCTAAGGCTGCTACTAAGTTTTTTCATGCTGCTTGAAAGTATTTCGTCAGTCATATCCCTAACCACTACTTCCATTCCTGCCTTTGCAAATAACTGAGCAATATCCATTCCCATTTGACCTGCACCAATAATGCCTGCTTTTTTCACGATAAATCCTCCAATCAGAAATGTATTAATACTAAACCTATAATCTGTAGTAAACTTCTTAATGTGTTAATTATATTGCTCGCTAACTATTTTTTCAAGAATTGATATATATTAAACAAATAATAATTTTAAGTTTCCAAGAAAAACTGTCAAATATGCCAATATTTTCACAACCGTAAGAATATGTGTTATACGTTAATTTATCATTTTATCAGTATTCTATGTGTTTTGCAAATATATTCAATTGATTTTTTATCAATTCAAAACTAAGAAATTAAATTCAAAAAAGTAAAAAAGCAGTGAAAAATTCCACCACTTTTTTTCTATTTTATCTGAAAACAACCATTTTTTGTTATAAAAATATCCTGTCGTTCTATTTTCAGTATAGTAAAAATATTACTCTTCTTGTGCTTTTTCCTTTACAAAACCGCATTTTTCATTGCTGCAAACAATTTTCGTATTTTTTGTACCTTTTTCTACCATATAACTTCCACACTGTGGACATTTTTCTTCAACTGGTCTGTTCCAACTTACAAAAGTGCAGTCATCCGGATTATGCTCACATCCAAAATATTTTCTGCCCTTTTTTGTTTTCTTAATAAGAATTTTTCCGCCACACTGCGGGCATGAAACACCTGCATCTTCAAAAAATGGCTTTGCATTAGAACATTCTGGAAATCCAGGACATGCAAGAAACTTTCCATAACGCCCATACTTAATAACCATGTTTCGTCCACATTTTTCACATATTACATCAGTTACTTCATCTTTAATCTCAATTTTACTTAGCTTGTCCTCGGCATTTTTCATATCATGTTCAAACACAGGATAAAAACGGCGAATAATGTCTTTCCATTCAATGCTCCCTTCTTCCACACAGTCAAGGTCATCCTCCATTTGCGCAGTGAAGTCTATGTTAACAATGTTAGCAAAGTAGTTTTTCATTATATCTGTAATAACTTCACCAAGTTCTGTAGGGTAAAACATTTTCTTTTCTTTTATTACATAGTTGCGGGCAAGTATGGTTGCAATGGTAGGTGCATAGGTACTTGGCCTTCCCACTCCTATTTCCTCTAGTGTTTTAATTAGCGAAGCATCTGTAAACCTTGCGGGTGGTTGCGTGAAATGCTGCAACGGCTCAATTTCTTTCACAGTAACAACTTCACCCTCATTAAGTGAAGGCATTCTGTTACTTTCATTTTCTTCCTCAACTTTGTCATAAACCTCAAGGAAGCCCTTAAATTTCAACACCGAGCCTGATGATTTAAATGTATATTTGTCAGCCAAGATACTAATGTGCTGTGTTTCATACTCGGCTGAAGCCATTTGGCTTGCAACTGTTCTTTCCCAAATAAGCTTATAAAGCTTATATTGCTCTCTTGATAATGACCCCTTAATACTGTCTGGGGTTTTATCAGTATATGTTGGCCTTATTGCCTCATGAGCATCTTGAGCCTTATTTCTAGATTTGTAAATTATTCTTTCTTTGCTATTAAACTCATCTCCGTAATTTTCACTTACAAAATTCTTAATGTCATTATAAGCATCATCTGAAATTCTAACAGAATCAGTACGAATATATGAAACAAGACCCATTGTGCCTTCGCCCTTAATATCAACGCCTTCATAAAGTTGTTGAGCAATCATCATAGTTTTTTGAGCAGTCAGGTTAAGATATTTGCTGGCTTCCTGTTGCAGTGTACTTGTTATAAATGGAGGAAGCGGCTTTTTAATTCTTGTACCCTTTTTTATTTCAGAAATCTTAAACTCCGCTTTTTCGATGGTATTAACAATCTCCATAACCTGGTCTTCAGCCTTGAGTTCTGTTTTTTTGCCTTCTGTTCCGTAAAATTTTGCAGAGAATTCAGTCTTGCCCTTACCAACCAAATTTACATCAATAGTCCAATATTCTTCTGGGATAAAGCTATTAATCTCCTCTTCGCGGTCACATATAAGCCTCAGCGTAACCGACTGCACACGTCCTGCACTAAGACCTTTTTTAACTTTGTTCCACAAAAGACTACTTATTGAGTAGCCCACAACTCGGTCTAACACACGTCTTGCCTGTTGTGCATTTACCAAATCCATATCAATTTCTCGTGCTTCTTTAATAGACTTTTTTACAGCCGTTTTTGTAATTTCATTAAAGGTTATTCTGCTGTAACTAACATCTTCCAATTTAAGTGCATGTATTAAATGCCAGCTTATTGCCTCTCCTTCACGGTCAGGGTCAGTTGCAAGATAAACTTTATCTGCTGTTTTAATTTCTTTTTTAAGCTTTGCCAATAAATCGCCTTTTCCACGTATTGTAATGTACTTAGGTTCAAAGTCGTTTTCAATATCAACACCAAGCTGGCTTTTTGGTAGGTCTCGTATATGACCCATAGATGCCTCTATTTTATAATTATTGCCAAGAAATTTTTTAATTGTTTTTGCCTTGGCAGGTGATTCTACTATTACTAAATTTTTAGTCGCTTTTGTCTTAGCAGATGATTCTGCTATAGCTGATTTTTTTGCCATCTTCACACCTCTGTATTCGCTGGTACCTATAAGCATCTAATATATTTATCACCGGGCAGTTTTTGAATTACCGCCCCAAGTTCAAGCATTGTCAATATATATTGTATGTCCTGCACTGGCATTTTAAGCATTTTTGTAATGTACTCCAGTGTAACCGCTTCACTGCCAATCAGTCCAAAAACCTTTTTTTCTTCATCTGATAAATCAATATCCAGCTTTTCCACTTTTTCCATATGTTTCTTCTTTTCTTCTACCCCAAGTTCAAAAAGTACATCCTCAGCGCAAGTTATAATAGGGCAACCCTGTTTAATAAGTTCATTTGTACCTTCACTTGCCTTACTTGTTATGTTTGCAGGTAAAGTCATAACAGTTCTTCCATCATCCAAGGCAAAATCCACAGTTATAAGCGTTCCACTTTTTTTCCCTGCCTCAACTACTATAAGGCCTTGTGAAATGCCAGCAATAATTCTGTTGCGTTGCGGAAAGTTATATCGTGTGGCTTCTGTATCTGGTGGGTATTCACTTATAAGACATCCTGTTTTTCCTATTTCTTCCATCAAACTTTTGTTTTCTGGCGGATAACATTTTTTATGACCAAAACCTAAGACAGCAACGGTCCTTCCATTTACTTCTAAAGTGCCTTTATGCCCCATAGAATCTATTCCCCGAGCCATTCCGCTTACTATCACTATTCCCTCTTTTGCCAAATCCTTTGAAAGCTTAAATGCCATATTTCTGCCATAATCTGTACATCGCCTTGCCCCAATAACACTAACCATAACACAATCATTGTCAGGAAGCTCCCCTTTTATGTACAATCCTACTGGTGGGTCTGGTATTTCTCTTAACAAACGTGGATAGCAACTGTCATTTATAGAGATATATCTAAGCCCAAGGTAATCAAGTTCTTTTATCCATTGTGCAACCTCATCTTTGCCTTCGTTTAAAGCATGCACTGTTTGCGATGTAATTCCATTCACCTGCAAAAGCATTTTCTCATTGGCATTCCATATTTCCATTGCACTTCCAAAATGCTCTAACAAAATATAAGTCTTACGCAAATTCATGCCCAAGCTACGAAATAACCACATCATATAATGATTTTCATTCAAAAGATACACCTTCTTTTTAAGGTAAATACGCCCTCTATAATAAATGCTTAATTGTATAAAAGCAAGAACATTTTATAAATTATGCAAATTTTATTAGAAATACACAAAAGAACTCAGCCAAAAGACTGAGTTCGAAAGGTAATTTAATTTAGATATTTGAATTAATCGGTGTTTCTCAAAATTTAGAGATTTAATTCGATTTTTTGATATATGCCTTTAACCATTTCCTAAAAAAATCCAGTTGTTCAGGTGTGTGAAAGTAATGCTCGGCATTTTCTATTACTTCCAAACCGCAATTAAAGCCCTTTGCAAATGACGAAACAAAATCTAATTCGCAGATGTTATCCCTGCTTCCATAAAGAATTTCAGTGGGATTATTCCAAAAATTAATAGGATTTTCTTTAACGTAGCAATAATAATCCCAGTATAAAGTTTCACCAATAGGTGTATGTATTTCCTGTTCAATCCTTAAGCGCTCCTCGCTAATATTTAACCAAGCCATCATATTGTTAATTATACGTTCCATATTAACAACAGGGGAAAGTAGCAAACTTTGCTGCAAGTTAATTTTTTTATAGGCAAGCAAGCTGAAATATGCCCCTATACTGCATGCAAATAAACTAATCTCTGCAGCTCTTAACTGTGCAAAATTCATAATTTTTTGAAGGTCGTTTACGCAGTTTTCAACCTTGCAAAGTGTAGGTTCCTTTTTTCTGTCCCCATGTTTTGGTAAATCAAAACTAAGCACTTGATAGCCTAACTTTGTTACCGCCTCAGCAAGTATAGAAATGACAGCATCTGATTTATTTGACATATTACCATGCACCGCAACAAACAACTTTGAACTTTCTTCACCCCACAAAATTGCAGGAATGTTATCTATTAGTAAATTATTTCTAATCATGATTCCTCCGTCTTTTTTATAGAGGTAAAACCCTCCATACATCTCGTAAATTTTTACCATTCATAACTGTTTTCCTCCTTTCTCGGTTCATTTTTATATAAAGTTAATTAACCACAAAATAACAAAAGCAACACGCAGGGATAATCCTAACATGTTGCTTTATTTGTTAAGCTGGTGGTGGGAATCGAACCCGCAACCGATGGTAGTATTTAAGGGTAAGTATTTTATTGTATAGGTTTAATAGTATTTCCATCAATAATTATTAATTTCTCTTGTTGTAATACTCTTAAATCATCATCAAAAGTAACTACACATCCATGTAAAACTCCATTTTGAGTTGCAGGTAAATAATTCACTTTTATCTCCTCAATAGTAGTACATCCATTTTTACTTTTGTCACACAACATACGTATAACAGATAATAGTGATGCATTCCAAACTTGAGATACATACATTTAAATCACCTCTTTTTTATAACTATGCATCATAAATTTACCTTTTTTAACTATGCTAATAGTTTTTGTACTGTATCTTTGGTTGTCTCTACTTTAACAGCCTGTTTCATTTCTCCAAGTGAGATGTAGCCGATAAACTTATAGTAAATATCCACTCGCTGGCTTTTGCTACCATCTGAGTTTTCGGTTTTCTCATGCACTACAATACGGTCGATTAATTCGTTGAGTATCTTCGTATTAAGTTCTTTTACATCTGTATAACTTTCTATTAGCTTAACAAAGTTTTCAGCATTTGTAAATATTTCGTCGGCTTTTTCAATCTCAGAGAGGTGCAATTTACTTTGCTCTTGTAATTGTTCCTGTTCATTTTCATAACCCTTTGACATGGTTGCATACCGCTCATCGCTGATTTTATCCAGTGCGTTATCCTCATAGAGCTTGTTCAAAATCTTATCCAGTTCTCTTAATCGCTTCTCTATGGAAGTAAGCTCACGCCTATACTTGGCAACTTCTTTCTTTTGCTTTTCAGTTTTCAAGGCAATAAGACCATCCATATATTTTTGTGAAGCTTTCTTTGCAATTTGAGCGTTACGTTGAATATCCTCAAGTACAAGCTGATTCAACGTTTTCCAACCAATAGCGTGGGAGGTACAACGCTGTTTACCATAGTTTTTATAAACCCAGCAGGAAAAACCAGTGTACTTGCCCTTGTGCCTATCGTAGGAAACATTTAAAGAGGAACCACAGTCTGAGCATTTCACTAGCCCTGCAAAATATTGAATTTCTTCTTTAGCAACTGTTTCCCGACGTCTGGACTGCATTAACTTTTGCACAGTATCCCATGTTTGTTGGGTGATGAGTGGCTCGTGCATATTCTCCACCAGAATCCAGTCTTCCACTCCTGTTTTAACTCGTGTTTTATCATAGAATCCTTTGATTTTAGTTCTGCCAAACACGATATGTCCTAAATATACAGGGTTTGAGATAATGGAACGGATGGATGTTGCATGCCAATCGAATGGCTGTCTCCAGTAATCACTCTTATAAAAATCGGGATTGTTGCGGTTGAAGTATGCCTGGGGATTTAAGATATTACGTTCACGGAGAATCTTCGTGATACGAACATATCCGATACCTTCGCTGAACATTTTGAAAATTTCTCTTACCACTTCAGCCGCTCCAATATCTACAATTAAATGGTGATGGTTGCTAGGATCTTTTAAGTAACCAAAGGGTGCATGACTACCAAGATATTTACCATCCATTGCTCTGGTGCGATGACCTACCTTAGTTTTGCGTGAACAGTCACGAGCATACATAGAATTTATAACATTAGTTATTGGCATTAAAATATTATCCACACCATTCAGGGTGTCAATATTTTCTCCCAGTGCAATAAATCGTACGCTCTTTTCCTCAAAGTAATGTTCGATGTACAGACCCATTTGAGCATATTCTCTGCCAAATCTGGAGAGGTCTTTGACAATTACCATATTAACCTTTCCATCGTCAATTGCCTTTATCATTCGCTTAAATGCAGGACGATCAAAATTAGTTCCACTGAAGCCATCGTCACAGAAGCAGTCAAAAATTTCATACCCGTTTGCCTTTGCATAACTTGTAAGCAATGTTTTTTGTGTTTGTATACTGCCACTTTCGCCAACTTGCCCATCATCTTGACTGAGCCTGCAATAAAGTGCAGCTATATATTTATCTTGCTTCGCTAGCATAGTTTACCCCTTTCTCATGGCAGATTTGTTTACATATTAAATGTAAACCTACCTTTAATAACGAAGCGGTTTATGACAGTAATAATATATCCTAATTACTATGCAATAGCTATAGCATTATCCACTGAAAAACCGTTCGTAATTTCGTCGGTGTCTGCTGTTTCAAAGGAGTTTTCTATCAGCTTACCAATATGATCAAACACTAAATCCTCACCCTCAAAAAAACTAAAGGTAACATAGTTCACTCCTCTAATTTCGGTAGCATTTACACGCATTGAACTTTTATTTAAAATCATATTCATCCGCCTCCATCTCAATCTTCCCGCTGAAATTCTCAAAAAAATCATCATTTAGTGGATAGTCGTTCTGATATTTAACAGCATTTTCGAAACTGCACCGCCTTTTTGTTGCATGAATTGCCTTTACACAATCAGTGCGAAGTTTTTTTAACTGCTCTGGAGTTACATCAATAGCAGATGCAAGAACATTCATAAGCATGGATAGTTCCACCGAAAGTCTAAAAATATTGGGCATCGTTTGTTTCTCAATATCATTTATTCCTTGTCTTACACCCGCCACTACAGATTGATTTAGATACTCCTTGCTGTTGCCTGTTTCAAGATATCCTATGTAAAACTGTAACGCTTTTTCAATAAACCCACTGCGGCTTTTGCATTTTTCTTTTCCTAAGTGATAGTCCATATCTTCAAGCAGTTCATCATTTAAATTAATATTTAGTCTAGCCATTAGCAATCAACTCTTTCTTTATAGTAGGGATTATCTATTCCATTTTGGTGGTCAGCGATTGCTTCAAGGCAGAGTTTGCCACGCAAGCCTTTGACCTCACGCATGGCTCTTCCTCTTAAAATTTTTATTGTTTCATCATCTAATTCGATTTGTGCCGCTAAGATGTGCATAATCATTGAGAGTTCCACTGCATAGCGATAGAGACCTTTCGAAACTCTTTTGGATAAAGTATCTGTTTGCTTTTGTATTGCATCCGCTAGCTTTTCAGCAAAAATATCGCTTTCGCTTTCTAAAGTTTTAGTTGCAATGTGGTCTTTGACTGCCTTAATTATAAACTCGTTTTTAGACTTATAGCCGTAGGTTTCTCTGCATTTTTCAAGCTGATTCAGTAAACCTTTGTCCATATAAATGGTTGTTTTTACTTTTTCCGTTTTCATCTGTTACATCTCCTTCTTCTTGACACCACTACTTGTGCTTGTGGAAACGCTGTGTTCTAGGGTTTATCTGGGTTTTGTCATCACATTCAAACCCGATTATGACACCAAAGTTGGAAATACGGTGTAGTTTAATATCATCTTGTTACCTCCAACAAATCCCCTAACGGCGGGACTTTGCGGTGGGCATTGCCCTCCGCTGTGACTGCGGCGACACCGCCGCTTTATCCTGCAACTTTATCGAACGCTGGGTTCATCTACCGTTTCGAGAACATCTTGAGCACAGTCCTAAAATGGGAATGTTTTAGATAATGCTATGAAACATCCCCTCATCTAAAACATTAGCACGCCTCGCCAAATTTGCTCTCAAATTATAGCTTTGGCAGTATTACTCTACCTCCTTGTTACAATGGCACACAGGGGCGAACGTGGGGTGACGTTGGCAGAATCGCTTTCCACTGACAGTGCTGACGGCAAAGACGGTAAATTTATGGGGAGGTTTTCAACCGTCATACCGTCATCTTCACTTTTACCGTCATAAGAAAGTGTAAATTCTCGCCTTTCAAAGGTTCTGTTTTCTGAATAACTAATGCCATTTTCCATTAGAAAACTCATATGCTTAATAATTTTCTTTTTTAGAATTGCCGGCGAGTACTCTGTTCCTTCATATTCTTTTAGCTTCTCTGCTAACTCTGTCGCTGTACCAGTAAAACTTTTAACCGACTTCATAAAATCAGAGAGAAGAATAATCTCCTCATCAACTTTTTTCTGCTCTACTTCAATGGGTTGACGCAGTTCCCAAAGAAAAGTATCTTTGTTAAATTCCAAAAACAATTCTCGCTGTTCAATGTCACGGCCTGTACATATGAGCATCCCTCGGTTTTCAATTCTTTTTTCTTTCTGCAAGATGAAGTTAGTATCAGCTCCGCCAGCAATTCCACTTGTTCCGGAAATCATGTTCAGTGGATCGCTGTCACCAGTTTTTCTTAGGTGGTGAACTAAAACAATGGCAATTTTATATTTATCAGCAATTTGTTTTAGAGTATTGATATCGCCATAGTCGGCTGCGTATGGATTTACATTTGTAGAAATATTGCTTCGAACTTTTTGCAGAGTATCAATTACGATTAAACCTGTTTCAGGATATTCTTTAATGAAGTTTTCAATCTGTGTTTCTAATCCGTTGCCAATGGTGTCGCTCATAATTGCAAAGTGCAGCGTATTTGGTGCCTCATCAGTAATTTCAAACAGTCTGTTTTGGATTCGAGCAAAGCTGTCTTCAAGACAGAGATACAAAACCTCACTTTTCAGTGTTTCAAACTCCCAGATTTTTTCACCTTTCGCAACCTGTAAACAAATCCATAGAGATAACCAACTCTTACCGATTTTCGGTGAGCCCGCTAAAATATGCAGTCCTTGTGGAATCAGCCCTTCTACAATAAATCTCAGTTGTTGGAGCGGAGTGGTCATTAAGGTTTCGGCATCTATGGTTTCAAGTTTATTTAACATTTCTAAATCCTCCTAAATTTATATTTATTTATGACCATCTGTTCTAAAGTGGTTCCTGACCGGGAATCTCACCCCATCGTATTGCTCGCTCACTTTTTCAAGGTCTTGGCAAGCATATCATCTTTAGCTGGTTCATTTACTTTTCAAGGTTCAAGTCACTGATTGATATATTAAAACTTATCTGATACAATAATGGTAACAGATTAAAATAACTTTTCAATATCTTTTAAGCTTGTACCATAAGGTCAGGTACAACTGAAAAATTCATCTGATACAAAGGAAGCGAAATATATGATTGAGGGAACAAAGAGAACAAACGAAAAAATAAATACCATCCAAGAATTCACCTTGATGTTTTGGCAAAACCAAAT
>JAYFNB010000039.1:0-13735 GCA_034933685.1 Lachnospiraceae bacterium
AAGGATATTATGTATCGACAGTAGGTTTAAACGAAGCAACAATAAAAAAATACATTCAGGAACAGGAAAGCCATGATATAGCAATGGATAAACTGAGTGTCAAAGAGTATAAAGACCCCTTTAAGGGGTAGCTGGTATTAACAACACCCTTTTAAGGGTGGCAACGAGTCAAGGGCTATAGGGCTTGAACAAAGTGAAAGCCAGCGTCTTTAGGCGCTGGCCGGTAACAGACCCTTATAGGGTCAGAGCAAACCACCCGTTGGACGGGTGGTCATGATTTCCCCAAAATGTGAAAAAAAGGGCAACTGAAAGCATAATTAAAATAAAATGCAAATCTTTGCAAAAAAGACTTTTATCTAGTAAAAACCTTTACAGAAATGCTCTTTTTATGTTTACAATTGTGCAATTCGTAGTGTATTCTAGCCTTGCGGAAATAAAAAAGTATTTAGTTTAGAATGAATTGCGCAGTTCATAAAAATACAACCGTAAATTTTTATAATGGGTTTTTGGAAATGCAAATTGTTGCAAAAAGTAGATTTAATTTTATGGAGGTAATTTATGAATAAATTTAAAATAGCAGTGATGGAAGGGGATGGTATTGGGCATGAAATAACAAAACCATCTATGAAACTAATTTCTCAAGTATCAAAAAACTTCGGTATAGATTTAGATGAGGTTTATGTTGAAGCAGGTGCAGGTCTTTATGCAAGAACAGGAATATCTTTTCCGGAAGAAGGTTTTATAGAAGCTGCATCAGCAGATGCAATTTATCTTGCGGCAATGGGTCTTCCGGATGTAAGGTATCCTGACGGAACTGAAGTAGGTCCACAGCATGATTTGAGAAGAAGACTTAATCTTTATGCAGGAGTAAGGCCTTGCATAACAATGCCGGGGTTACCACTTCCCCTTAAGGACGCAAGAGCAAATAATTTAGATTTTGTTGTTGTAAGAGAATCTACAGAAGGTTTTTTTGCTTACCCTAAAAAATCTGCAATTGATACAGAAGAAGAAGCATACAACACTTTGAAGATAACTAGGGCAACGTCAGAAAAGCTTTTTGATTACAGCTTTAAACTGGCACAGTCAAGAAAAAAAGCAGGAAAGATGGGTAAAGTTACTTGCATTGACAAAGCTAACGTATTTTCGGGGATGTTCTTCTTTAGAAAAATTTTTGATGAAATAGCAGAAAAATATCCAGACATTGTAAAAGATTATTGTTACGTTGATGCAGCGGCATTGTCATTTGTGAAAAGACCTTGGGATTTTGACGTGTGTCCAACAGAAAATCTTTGTGGGGATATACTTTCAGATTTAGCATCAGCCCTTATGGGTGGACTTGGTATGGCACCATCGGCAGATGTTGGAGATAATAATGCAGTTTTCCAACCTTGCCATGGAACGGCACCTGATATTGCAGGAAGCGGTAAAGCGAACCCTACAGCAATGATATTATCAGGAGGCATGATGCTGGATTATTTAGGAACCAAGCACAATTGCGCTGAAGCAACTAAAGCATCATTATTGATAACGCGAGCAGTAAAAAATGCATATGCAACAGGAAAGCTTTTGCCATATGAAATGGGCGGAAATTCAGGATTGGATGATATTATTAATACCATTGATTGTGAAATTGAAAAACTGGTGTAACTGTACATTATATATTTATTCAAGGAGGAATACATATGAGTTTATTTAAAAAGGTTATTTCTTTAGCAATTATATCAACTATGGCCTTAAGCTTTGTTGGGTGTGGAGGTTCGACTTCAGAAAGTAAAAGTGCTTCAAGTAGTTCAGCGTCTTCAGAAGGGGCAGAATCTTCTTCAGCCCAAATAAGTGAAGAGCCAACGGTAAAACTTACGTTAAATCATGATGGTTCAACAGACCATCCTTATAACTACGGCTCGGAAAAGCTTGCAGAATTAGCAAGCCAATACTCAAATGGTTCTATTCAAATTGAAGTTTACCCAGCGTCTCAAATTGCATCTGGAACAAAAGCTGTAGAATTTGTTCAAATGGGGACCTTGGACATTGCATTGTGTGCATCTACTTCTATGGTCAACTTTGTTAGTGAATTTGGAGTTATTGATATGCCATTCTTGTTTAAAGACAAAGATGAAGTTTTTAAAATTTTAGATGGTGAAATTGGAAACGAAATTAGTGCTAAGGCAGAAGCAGCAGGGTTTAAAGTACTGGGGTGGGCGGACAATGGCTTCAAGTGCGTAAGTAACTCTGTAAGGCCAATTAGATGTTTGGAAGATTACAAGGGACTGAAAATAAGGGTGCCGGAGACTGATACGTTTATTAAAATGTATGAATCATTAGGGGCTGTGCCTACGGCTATGGCGGTAGGAGAAGTATATACCGCTATCCAAACCGGGGTAGTGGTTGGTCAGGATAATACGGTTGGAAATTTTGTTTCAAATAAGTATTCTGAGGTTCAGGACTATCTTACAATATCAAACCACATATATACGGCGGAACCTTTTGTAATGAGTGTTGACAAGTTTAATTCTCTTACCTCTAACCAACAGCAAGCATTAATGAGGGCTACAAAAGAGGCATGTGCGTATGAAAGAGAGGTTTCTCTTGAGAAGGATAAAGAGAATTTAAAGGCAGTTGAGGATGCAGGAGTTGAAATCGCGTACATTGATGAAGACGAGTTGCCAAAGATTAAAGAGTCTGTACAAACCGTTTATGATTTAAACGCAGATAAGTATGGGGAAATGATTTCAAGAATCCAAGAAGAACTAAGTAAGTAGAAGGGGTTATATTAATGGAAAAATCCAAGAATATATTTGACAAGGTTGTTAAAATTTTTGAATGGGTTTCAACTTTTTCGCTGGCGTTAATGACACTTCTGATAACCCTGCAAGTGGTGTTTAGATATGTGCTTAGTAGTCCGCTGGCATGGACAGAAGAACTTGCAAGGTATGCATTCATTTGGATGACATTTGTAGCTAGTGTGGTTGCAGCAGTTAAAGGAGAGCATGTTGCTATTACAATGCTACAAGATAAATGCAGGGGATGGATAAAAATAATAATGCTTTTTATTTCAAATGCAATAACAGCGGTGTTTTTTGTGATAGTTGGATATTACAGTTTATCTCAGTGGTCAAAGTTAAGTATGCAAACCTCTGCTGCCTTAAAAATTCCAATGAATTATGTATATTTAGGCATTATTGTTGGCTCTATATGCATGGCAGTTTGGTACTTTTACTGTGGAATCAGAGCGATTGTCTTAGAAACTAAAAATTGTGAAAAGTCAAATAGTTTCAATGAGTAACTATTTAGTTTGCTAGGGGGAAAGGATAATTATGACAGCTATACTGTTTATAAGTTTTATTGTTTTAATTGTAATAGGTGTACCGATATCAGTTGCGCTAGGAGTGGCTTCGATTTTAGCAATACTATCTGGAATGGATGTGTCTTTAATCGTAACATCACAAACTATGTTTAATGGGGTTAATTCATTTCCACTAATGGCGGTGCCATTCTTCGTACTTGCTGGAAACTTAATGGGTGAGGGCGGAATATCTACTAAGCTTATTCAATTTGTAAACTTGTTTTTTGCACGGGTTAGAGGTGGTTTATCCATTGTTGCCATTGGTGCTTCTATGATATTTGCCGCAATATCTGGCTCTTGTCCGGCAACCACAGCTGCCATCGGCGGAATAATGGTGCCGGAAATGGAAAAAAGCGGATACAGCAAACAATTTAGTGCAGCTACAGTTGCAGCAGCTGGAACTGTTGGGCAGGTAATTCCGCCAAGCATTCCTATGGTTACATATTGTGTTTTAGCAAACGCATCTGTTGGAGACTTATTTTTAGCAGGAGTTTTGCCTGGAATACTAATGGGCAGTATAATGATGGTTGTAGCTTATATTTATGCTATAAAAAATAATGTTCCTAAAGTGAGTGAAAAAATAAGTGCAAAGCAGTTTGTTACCACACTTTTGGATAGTATTTGGGCAATAATAATGCCAGTAATTATTCTAGGAGGAATTTATTCTGGTGTGTTTACACCCACTGAAGCAGGTGCAATCGCTTGTGTTTACAGTTTGGTTATTGGTATTTTTGTTTATAAGGAACTTAAAATACAAGATATAAGTAAGGTGTTCTGCAAATCGGCAGTGGCTTCTGCAGTAATCATGCTTATTATGGGAACAGTTTCCACATTTAGCTTCGTTCTTACAAGGGAAAGAATACCACAACTTATTGCAACGGAGCTTCTTTCTATAACAAGCAACAAATATATATTGTTGTTGCTGTTTGATATATTGCTGCTTATTGTTGGATGTTTTTTAAACTCATCTGCTGCAATTGCTTTGCTAACACCTATTCTATTACCCGTGTTAACAAGCGTTGGTATTAACCCTTATCATATTGGGATAATATTTATTGTTGTAATGGGTATTGGAATGGTTACACCGCCAGTAGGAACGTGTTTATATGTAGCTGCTAATATATCAAAGCTAAAGTTTGAAGAAGTGGTGAGCGGAGTTATGCCATATTTGATAGGTCTTATGGTTGCAATGATTATCATTACTTATTGTGAGCCGCTTTCCTTGGGATTGATAAACTTAATGAGGTAAACAATGGTGTTTGGAGGAGAAAATTATGTTCAGAAAAAAAGAAAACCTAAAGAAACAAATTATTCCTAATATGAAGGGTGGTCTAGGTGAGTTTAGGCTTGAACATATAGTGGACAATCCTGAAGAACTTGGGAATAAAGGACGTTTATATGCTAAGGGAATACTGCCGTCAGGTTCATCAGTAGGAATGCATACTCATGAAGGAGATATGGAGATTTGCCATTTCCTTTCAGGTACGGGCATTGTGAAAGACGGTGATAAAGAATATATAGTTAAGGCAGGAGATGTAAATATATGCTTTAGCGGAAAGAACCATGAAATTATAAATAACAGCAGTGAGGATTTAATATATACAGTTTTAGTACTTTATGCTGAATAATTTAGGAGGGTAAAATGACAGGGAAAATGTTTGGTGTATATAAAGAAACAAAGTCTCCGGGTGCAGTTTGGAAAGAAGATTTACCAATACCACAGTGTGGGGAAAGAGACGTTCTGGTTAAGGTTCGTGCGACTGCAATTTGCGGTACAGACTCAGCACACATATACCCATGGGGTGCATATGCTGAGGAAAGATGCCCAGTACCCTTTGTTTTTGGACATGAGTTTGCTGGTGAAATTGTGGAGGTTGGAGCAAAAGTTACAAACTTCAAGGTAGGAGATAGAGTGGCAGGGGAAACCCACATTCCTTGCAATCATTGCGAAATGTGTCTTACAGACAGACGCCATAACTGTGAAAATATGCAGATAATTGGTGTACATACACCGGGTTCTTTTGCAGAGTATATTGCTTTCCCGGCAGATTGTGCCTTTAAAATTGATGACAGCATTAGCTATGAAATTGGTGCATTGCTTGAGCCTATGGGCGTTGGGATGCATGGTGTATCTAAGGCTGACGTTAAAGGAAAAACAACGGTAATTTATGGCTGTGGCCCAATTGGACTTATGGCAGTTGCTTGTGCTAAATTCAAAGGTGCAAGCAAAATAATTGCCATTGATGTTGTAGATGATAAGCTTGAAATGGCTAAAAAAATGGGTGCAGATGTTATTATCAATTCAAAAACACAAAGTGACCTTGAGGCCGTTAAGGCAGAAACCAATGGCAGTGGTGCAGATGTAGTTATAGATTACACAGGCAATAAATTTGCAATTAAGGCTGGTTTTCAGCTTGTGAAAAAAAGCGGAACAATGGTACTAGTTGGCTTAACCAGTGGTGAAACCTCTCTTGATTTAGCGAATGATATTATTTATAAGGAAGCAACTGTTTATGGTGTTACAGGAAGGCTTATGTATCAAACATGGGACGAGTGTATGGAAATGCTTAATGCAGGCTTTGATTTGAAGCCGCTTATGAGTGGCCCTTATGCACTTAAAGATTTTGAGCAGGCTTTTGAAGCTGTAAAAACAGCAACAGGCAGGGTTGTAATGATACCATAAAGATATAGTGGGCGTAGACTTTGTCTATGCTCACTGTTTTTTAATAAGAAGAGATATATTGATGATGAAAAAATACGAAAACACGCAGTTGAAAGAATAAAGCATATAATTGCTTTTGCTCAGAGAGCAAAAACGCGTGTGTTAGTTGTATAGATAACCTTAATACCATTAAAGAGACTGTTGATTTCATTAAATTGGAATGCCAAAAGATATTAACTATAGTTTTAGCAAATTTAATTAACAATTTAGAGGGGTTGTTTAAGGTGCAGTTAGTAGAAAAAATTAGTAAAATTCCGTCTGGCAGAATGTTAATTCCACTGTTCATATGTGCAGGAATAAATACATTCTTTCCAAAATTTTTTACTTGCAGTGTGTATATTGAAAACCTTTTTGGCTCTCCTGCAGTAACCACATATATGTGCTTAACTCTTCTTTTTACTGGCATACAAATGCGAATTAATGAATTGCCGGCTGCATTAAAAATAGGCGGAACTCATGTTTTTACTAAGTATGCCATAGGTGCTTGTTTTTATATCATAATTGCAAATAAATTTGGTATGGACGGAGTATTTGGTGTGTGTAGTTTAGCACTGCTTTGCTCTCTTACAAACTGCAACGGAAGTATGTATATGGGGTTAATGGAGGAATATGGAGACAGGGAAGATATGGCAGCAAGACCTATGTTTAATCTTAATTCAGGTCCAGGTTTATCACTTGTTACAATAGGGGTATCAGGGCAGGTTAAGCTATCTCCGTTAGTATATCTAGGTGTGTTTTTTCCTATTATATTGGGAATGATGATTTCTTTAATAGACCCTAGCATAAGAGATAGAACAAAAAATGGAACTAAGTTGATTTTGCCACTTATGAGTGGTGCGATGGGTGCAAGAATTAATCTTTTGAATATTATTTCTGCTGGTTTTGGCGGAATTGTTTTGTTTATAATAGTGTTTTTAGTAACAGGACCAGTGGCATTGTTTGTTGATAAAGGGGTGTTAAAACGCCCTGGCTATGCAGGAATTGCAACGGTTTCTGTCGCGGCAAACACAATAGCTGTGCCTGCAATGATTGCACAAGTTGTTCCAGCCTTTGCGCCTTATGTTACAATTGCTGTATTACAAATTTCTGGTGCAGTTATTCTATCAGTATTAGTAACACCGCTGGTAGTTCATAAAACGGCAAAAAAATGGGGATGTGTAAAACATAATAATATATATGAAATCAAAGCTTGAACTGGTTTTATGCACTAACCATAGAATGGAATTATACTGGAACAGCGTCTCAAGACGCATCGAATAGTTCCACCAATCGCATTACTATTACGGGCAGTTGCTAAAGCAGCTGTTCTTTGAGAAGGTTTCAAGTTTTGTGTAAAATCAAAAATGTGATATAATATATTGAGATAGCTACTGAAAGCAGAACAGATTTTAATGGTTCTGACCCTAATCTTGACGGTGTCTGCTAAATTTTTTTATAATATCCATCATTTCTATATATAACATTTTCAAAAGGCTGTTATCTGTAGGTAATCCTGTCTAAGCAGCATATACACTCTTCAAATTTGTCATCAGTTTTTTGATATCCTTGTAAGAAACGAATTTCGTGAAGTTGCAGATTTTATGGATAATACATTGCTGATTTTTGTTGGCTGTCATTTTTCTTGCCATAAATAAAACATCCAAACTGAATAATTTTATCTTACATCAGTTTAGATGTTTACACAAACTTTGGGATACGCCCTTATTCATAGTATTTCCCCGTCAATTCACTGATCTCAATTTTTATGACGGCAGTACCTTTCACCATGTTCTTCGGCAAAGAAACATTTGACAACTGGGGTGTGTACTTTTGGACAATCAATTCCAAGGTGGCCTCTTTTTGGTGATAGTCCTCTAAAACGTACGCTTTGCCAGTTATGATAACGCTTTGATATTTTGTGTTTGTTTCGCATGGTCTGTTGTCGCTGTCCAAAATTAAAAAATCCATTTCATATACAGCTAAAGAAACCAAGGGATTTGCCCTGATATTGTCAATTTTCTGACCTTTAGGCAATCCGTGGAAATAGATAGCATTTTCTTGATAGACAAAATGTATCGGCGTTGTATATGGTGTACCGTCATTGTTGATTGTTGCAATTGTTGCAACCTGACTTTTACATAACAAACTTTCAATTTTCTCTGTATCCAGTGGATGTGTTTTCATTCTGTGTTGCATATTTATACGCTCCTTTGTAAGAGATTTTCCTATTGCTACACATTTTTCAATATTTCTTTTGCTGTACTAAAATCTATGTAAATGCCAAAATGTCTTCTGCACAAATCAATAAATTCTTCCTCCGAACCTATTACCGTTTTATCCGCCACTTCATTCTTTTCTGAAATTACAAATTTTCTTCCTGCTATTGTTATATGTTTATTTTCAGGACAAATGGACATATGGGGTCCATCAATAAAGGGTGACTGCGGATGTGTTTCACAGAAGTAATTGGGCAAAAAGAAATCTGTTTCCGATTGCGGACTTTCATCAAAGCCAAAAATCTGCTTCCATTCTTGATTAGGAAGTTTTTGCCACAATATATACCCATAATAGTCATCTTTTGTAAATTTATATTCCGCAATCCCGTCAAATTGCACCTTATCGCATTTTAATCTCAGTGCATATCTTGGGTACTCATTCCTAAAGCTTACATCGGTCAGATATGCTTCGTTTTCAAATTTTACTTTCATAATTCTGTGCCTACGCATTTGTACACCTTTATCTTCAAATATGAACCTGCAATTATACACTGTTACCTGATAGCCAAGTGCTTTCAATAAATGTGTGAATAATCCATTTACCTCAAAGCAATACCCGCCTCGTTTTTTAACAATTATTTTTTCGTACAAGTCATTTCCATTTAAAGATATTGGTTCATGAATAAGAATGGACAAATTTTCATATGGGATTTTGGCTATATGGATATTCTGTAATCTTTTTAAATTATTCTCTGTTGGCCTCCATTCATCTTTACTATATATAATTCCAAGTCTTTCAAAATATTGTTCTACCTGCTCATATGATAATTGAAAATTTTCGTCAACCATTATTCTCTCCTTTTAAAAATACTTTTTGTAAACTCCTTCTTTTCTTTTTTTCTCTGCTGACATACTTATGTATGAACCCTCTACAATATTAAGATAACCTTTTTTAATCACGACATCCCTTATATAATTTACATTAGGGCATCTATCATGATGATAATTTTCAGTAACCATACAAGATGACAGATGCACCGCAATCTCGTCCTTTTTAATGTCTGTCTTTTTCGTTAGTTTGTGGCTTAAATGTTCAAGCATTGATGCGACTCCGGAGCCACAGCAGCCACCGCAGGTCATTGTTAAAAACTGCACATCGGAATCATATCCTTCAAAGCTGAAATTTCTTTCATAAAATGAATTGGAACAGGCAAAACCACTGCACCTTTTTTTAGCATTTTCACACTGGATTACAACAACATATCTAATCTTTTTCTTTTCCATAAGTCCTCCTGATTTAATGACTTAACAATCTTTCTTGCCTTTTGAATAATTTGTTATATAATATCATTAAATTGGTTCTTTTTTTAGTTCCAATTATGAATTATTTATTAGAACCAATTTAGGGAGAGATAAAGAAGATGATAATCGTTGATAAAAAGTCTAAAATTCCATTATATGAGCAATTATATCAACAACTAAAAGAACAAATTTTATCAGGGAAGCTATCGGCAAATCAAAAACTTCCGACAACGCGTGAATTAGCTTCGGATTTTATGGTAAGCAGAAATACTGTTATTAATGCATACAGTCAGCTAGAAGTAGAAGGTTTTATAAAATCCATTGGCGGCTCAGGATATTATGTAGAACAATTAAATTTTGTTACACCTTTTTCTATAAATTCTGCACATGAGTCTGCAAAAGAAATTGTTTATAAAGAAAATATCCATTATACATATGATTTTCAATATGGGGCTTTGGACTACAACTGCTACAAAATAAAAGCATGGCGAAAATGTATTACAGATGCTTTTGATAAAATCTCCTTACAACCAAGATTGTCCTATTCCGCACCTCAAGGACTTCCTGATTTAAGAAAAGCATTATCAAACTATTTATATATATCTCGTGGGGTAAAGTGTTCTTCTGAACAAATCGTTATAACCAGCGGACACCAATATTCTCTAAGTATTATTGCAAATATTTTTTCATCTAAAAATTGGCTTTTCGCTATGGAAGAGCCGGGACATGATGGAACTCGCACAATACTTAAGCAAAACAATTACACAACTATACCTGTTCCAATAGAAAACGATGGAATTATGGTTCAAGAACTGCAACAGCTTCAAAACACTTTGCTTTACATTACGCCCTCACATCAATTTCCCATGGGAAGTGTACTTTCTATTGCCAAAAGACTTGCTATTTTGAATTGGGCTGAAAAAAATAACGGCTATATAATTGAAGATGACTATGACAGCGAGCTGAGATATAATACGCTTCCTATTCCTTCTTTGCAATCTATTGACTCCAATAACAGAACAATTTATTTGGGTACTTTCTCAAAATCACTCTCTCCTGATTTGAGGATTGCCTTTTTGGTTCTTCCTGAAACGCTCATGCCATTATATCGTGAAAAATACCAACTGGTGAATTGTTCAGTCCCTTCTATTTTGCAAATAGCATTAACTGACTTTATTTTAAGTGGTAATTATCAAAAACACATAAATACTCTTAGAACGCATTTTAGGAAAAAAAATCGCTTAATCATACGTCTACTACAAGAAAACAATTTAAGTAATATAACCCTACATGGTACTGATGCTGGATTGCATATTATCTTGTCTATAAATACAGATTTAGAACAGCAGGCTATAATAGACAAATTTGCAGAAAATAATATACGTGTATATCCTACCGATATATATTGGATAAATAAATATCAATTCCCTAAAAATCAGATATTAGTAGGATTTAGTTCTATACCAACGAAAGATATTTCAAAAGGTATGGAACTATTTATAAATACCTTAAATAATATTTCTATGTAAAATTTTAATAGATTTTTATGCCAGTGCTATCCTAAAGATGTTATTTTACACAGTGACCGTGGTTCCCAGTATACATCTATAGACTATCTTAAAAAAGCTAATAAACTTGGTTTTAAGCTCACTTACAGCAAAAAAGAATGTTATTTTTGGACAATGCTCCTATGGGATGTTTTCATGCTTCTCTTAAAAAAGAAGAAGTTTATCTAAGACACTATTCAGATTTTGAGGATGCTAAGATTAGTCTGTTTGAATATATAGAGAAATTTTATAATAGAAACCTCATTCATTCTGCTATCAACTTTTTAACTCCTTATGAGTTTGAAAAAACATTTTAATCTTGTTAATTTTCCCACTTTCGTGTCCAACTTATTGACTATAGTCCAATTTGAGATATATAATGAACAAAGCGGAGAAAAGAGGTATAGCTTTGAACAAATTATATATAAACTACAACTTTTTATAACATTATTTGGTTAAAAATAACGAAGAGGCTTTTAGGAGGATAGAAATGAATTTTGATTTTTCTTATATAGATATAGCGTTTAAAAATGGTAAAGTAATTACTGTGAACAAAGATGATGACATATGTGAAGCTGTGGGTATCAAACACAATAAAATAGTATTTGTCGGTTCTAATAAAGATTTGGAAAATATAATTAATGAAAAGACAAAAGTCTATGACCTCAAAGGGAAAACATTGATGCCCGGCATGATTGATACACATATTCATCCCTTTTTAATTGGATTATTAGGAGAAGATCTTGAGGCACCTATGATAAGTCTTTTTAACAATAGAGCAAGGTCTGTAGCAGATATTACAGCATTAATTAAACAGGCTGTTAAAATCAAAAAAACCAGAGCATGGGTTTCATTATGGGGTTATGAACCATCAAATCTTAAGGAAAATCGTAATCCGACCATAGAAGAACTGGATGAAGCTGCCCCTGAGAATCCGGTTCAGTGTATGGAAGGCAGCGGACATAGGTGTATGTATAACTCTAAGGCATTAGAATACATAGGGATATTTGATGCGGAAGATGCAAAAAAGTATCCAGAAGGGGAAGTGGAGATTAAAAACGGAAAACTTACAGGGGCATTATTTGGACATACCAGTTTTCTGCTTTGGAGCAAGGTGAATTATTCTGCTGATAATATGAAACGCGCGGCAATGGTTGGCAATGATGCGTTTATTGCGGCAGGACTAACATCAATTCATGATATGGGAGCCTGTGACAAACCTTCATATCATGCGCTTCAAAAACTCTGCCGTGAGAGAGAATTTAAACCACGTGTATATATGGCTTTACATAGTATATATGGCAAAAAATTTTCTAAAGAGGATATTGATCATTTCTTATCACTTGGTTTACAGACAGGTTTAGGTGATGAATATTTTAAAATTGGTTCATGCAAATTTATGATTGATGGTGGTTCAAGCGTGCCGAGCTGCTATACAAGAGAACCTTTTTCTCATGAGCCATCAATGCTCAGAGAAAAGGGATGGGAAAGAGAAGAAGTTGCGGACTATATTAAACTGATTAATGATGCGGAGTGTCAGGCTACAGCACATGCAATTGGTGATGGAGCAATTGAATTTATGGTGGAAGGTTATGAGAAAGCATTTACTGAAAATCCAAGGCCTGACTTAAGACATAGAATTGAGCATTGCACACTTACAGATAAAGATTTGATTGACCGAATGGCAAAAATGAATATTTGCCCTTCAGTTAATGCAGGAACTGTTGCAAGAAATGGCGATAATTATATGAAGTTCTTCGGCGAACGTAACAAATATTATGCTGCATTAAAAAGCATGATTGATGCAGGAGTAAAATGCTCTCTGCAAAGCGATGCACCCTCTGGACCTTTTGGATTAGAATGTCTCGATGGGGCAGTAAATCGTTATGACCGAGTACATAATGTTCAATGTGACCAGACCCAAGCAGTTTCAGTGTTGGAAGGCGTTAGAATTGCCACAATTAACGGAGCATACAGTTCTTTTGAAGAAGATATAAAAGGAAGTATTGAAATAGGAAAGCTTGCAGATATGATTGTTCTATCTGAGGATATACTTTCTATAAATAAATTTGATATTTATAATCTTAAAGTAGATATGACAATGATAGATGGTGAAATTTGTTATGTTAGAAATGAAGCTAAGGATATGTTTTTATAAAAGGGGATGAATCTTGAGCTTATCAAATTTATATAAGTTTTAAGGGATGAACCATTAGAGCTAGCGCAGAGGCTTTTGAGAGTAATTATGGCAAGATTAATGAATTATTAATAATATAGCAAAGTATAAGTGGAATAAGAAAGATATTATGACATTGACTTTGTTAAAAATTGATAGTATTATACCTTTGTACGAGAAAATTACATATTTTAGTCTGTTAAGGTGCTTTTTGTAATGAAAAGATAATAGGGAATTCGGTGAAAAACCGAAGCAGCACCCACTACTGTAACTTGGACGAAATCTCATTAGTCAAAAGACTGCCACTGAATTTTTTCGGGAAGGTTTGAGAAAGTAGGTTGAAAAGGAGCCAGGAGACCTGCCTTATAAGGAAATAAGAAACAAATCTCGGGGAATGGAGATGGGTGCTTTTTTTGTGCCTGTTTTCCCGAAAAAGGAGGGTAGTGTAAT
>JAYFNB010000040.1:0-15295 GCA_034933685.1 Lachnospiraceae bacterium
AGATATCCACTAACCATTTCGCGTAAAGCCTGTCTTTCAGGGGATTCGTTTCTTCGTCTTTTCGCCATAAAATAAACCTCCAAACTGAGTAATTTTATCTTACATCAGTTTAGAGGTTTACACAAACTTTGGGATACTCCCGTTTATATTGCTGTTCATTAGTATTCATAATTAATTCCCCTTTTCAGAAATAAAAATAAGATGATGAAAAGGGGCAGTATTTATGCCGCCCCTACAATCCAAACTATTTAAACAAGTCCAATACTGGTGGTTTCTCTTCTACAATTACGTCATACCATAATGGTTGACGCATACAAATCAAATCTTTTCTTCTCACCACATTGGTGGGATATATGGAGTCTTGGCTATTTGACGTATCAATTACAAAAGAAGCTGTTTCTTCATCCTTTTCAGTTAGAATGACTTCTTGGCGAGGGAACAGGAATGTATCCGGACCAAAAATACCGCTTCTTCCAATGCAAGGATCTCCAGAGATATATTTTCCTATCTGATTAGCAAAAGCCATATAACAGTTATTTTCTCCTCCACGCACACGCCATAAATGCCAATGAATTGTGCTATAACCTCTCGGAATTGGATAGTTGTGCCATTCTCTAGTGCCTGATAATCCATACGGTTTCGGAGAATTTACAGCTGATGGGCAACAAATCAAATCAACTCCAGATAATGCCAGCATACGCCCTGATTCAGGAAACATAGCGTCATGCCCAATTAAGAGACCAATTCGACCAACCGGAGTATTAAAGTGAGGGAATCCCAAATCTCCCTTTTCAGCCCAACCGTTATCTAGTTCACACAAATGCATCTTTCTATATTTTCCAACAAGACCCTCCGGGCCAGTTAAAACAGCCGCATTATAATATTTGTCACCATCTTTTTCAGGCATACCTGCTACAATGTAGATTTTATGTTTCATCGAGAGATCAACGAGAGTATCTACAAATTTTCCACCCGGAATTTCTTCAGCTAATTTTTTTGCTTCTTCCGTCTCAACAAGCCCTGTTAATGTTAATTCAGGGAAAACAATAAGTTCACTGCCCTCTCCTGCAGCAGCTTCAACTTTTCTTTTTATCATAGCCATATTTAGGGCTACATTACCTATAGCAGGTCGAACTTGTGCAACTGTGATTTTGGATTGCTTTCCTTTCGGCAATGGGTCTTGTCCATATAATCCAAAAAAATCTAAGGGATTCCATAAGTATGAGTTTTGCATAATCTCCATGTATTCCTTTGGTCTGCGTTCCAAATATTTATTCCCGCCATTCGCAAATTTTTTGCTTCGTGCTTTTTCTATATCAACTGTACCATACATAATTTGATTGCCTTCATCAACATAACTATCAATTGTCCCATCTGGATTTATTAATACACTGCCACCTGCAAATTCAACAGTTCTCTCAAGTCCAGCTCTATTTGCTTCAAGGACATAGCAACCATTGTCAAACGCTCTTGTTAACCAATAAGGTGCCGGTGTTTTTTCTGCAAGCCAATTGCTTACATGGATGATAACATCTGCATTTCTCAATCCTTGAATGCGAGCTGTCTCAACAAAATGGATATCCATACATATTAGCATACCAATATTTCCAATGGGCGTTTCAAACACCACATGATCTAAATCACCCTGCTTAGCCCATTTGGGTTCTGCTATATACAAATGGGTCTTTCTATGTACTCCTACAATTCCATCTGGTCCAACAAGGGCTATGGAATTATAATAGACGTTTGTCTTTGGATCAACTTCAGGCATTGACACGGCAATATAACAATCATATTCTTTTGCGAGTGTCCTAAATTTTTCTGTAGTAGGACCTGGAATAGGTTCAACAAAAGGTTTTACTTCTTCGCGATTATACCAACAATATCCCGTAGTACCCATTTCCGGAATCGCAATCAATTTCGCACCATTTTTTGCCGCTTCTTTTGCCATCGCATATTGCTTTTCGATATTTTCCTCTTTTCGATAAATCTGAACGTCATAATTAATTGCTGCAACTTTATAGTTCATAAATTTCGGTTTTTTAGCACTGCCAACTTTAATTTCCATAATTACTTCCTCCTTATTTTTATTATACTTGTAATACTCTTATATTATATTTCTTGGGAATTTTATGGTAAATGTACTATTTCCTTTTTCAACCCCCATAAAAGTAAGAAGATTTCAAAAACCGAATATAAACCTTGCCATATCATACTTTCATTTATATAATTTATTTGTAAATTATAATTACTTTGTTCCTGAGAAAGATGGTGGAAATATGTATAATCTTCTCATTGTAGACGATAAAGATGTTTTTTGTAGAATGATAACAAGAATGGCCTATTTTGAAAACAACCAAGATAAATTTCGAATTAAAAAAATAGCAAAAAACGGCCTAGAAGCTTTAAACATCATCACGTCAGGAGATATTGATATTGTTTTAACCGACATTCGCATGCCATTAATGAATGGCATCGATCTACTAAAAGAAATTAATAAAAAAGAATT
The DNA here is from genome assembly GCA_034933685.1 of Lachnospiraceae bacterium. Taxonomy (GTDB): domain Bacteria; phylum Bacillota; class Clostridia; order Lachnospirales; family Anaerotignaceae; genus UBA8514. The sequence goes on from JAYFNB010000040.1 coordinate 2,510, forward strand.
ATGCCGGTGCACAATTCTTTTAAGTGAGTATTCCGAATTTTCTTATGCAAAGGAGGGTATTATTAATGGCGCTTTTGATTATATTGTCAAACCGGTTAATGATACGAAATTAAGAGAAACTTTTGACAGAGCTTATATCTATTTGAAAAGTCTTACAGACAGGAATTCTTTATTGCAAAATCGTATTGTGCAGTTAACAAATAGCTTGTCAGAAGATGACAATTTATTTGCTACGGCTTTGAAGACAATAACAAGCTATATTACAGACAATAGTAACACTGATGAAGAAAGGGTTTTGTTAATCAATGAAATTTTTGATAAATTCTCTTATCAAATGTCATCAAATTATAAGTTTATTTCAAAATACATACCCATAGAAAAAATATGCAAAATAAAGTACAATCATCAAAGCGAATTATCTTTAATTGGTATATTTAATTTTAAAATTCATATGATAAGAAATTCATTATTCAAATTTAAGTTCAACATTAGTTGTCCTAACATACAAAAAATATGCGATTTTATTCTTTTAAATATTGATACAGATTTAATTACTCTTCAAAATATTTCCGAACAATTTTATATCAATAAAAAATATCTAAGTACCCTTTTTAAAAAAGAAACTGGTATAAGATTTACTGACTTCGTTAATTATTATAAAATTGAACATGCAAAAATTCTTTTAACCTATTCAAACTTAAAACTATATGATGTTGCTGAAAAATTAGGATTTATTGATACTGATTATTTTAGCAGATTATTTAAAAAACAAACTGGCTTAACTCCAAGGAACTTTAATTGGAATAACTATATTGAAATATTCTAGCATTTTAAAGCTCTATATCTTGAATGCTTTCTGACCATTAATTATTGATTATATTATTAAATCTCTCAAGATTATACTGTTTTATCGTGTGATAATACAATTAACTCATCGCAGTTATTAATTTTTCGTATTTGCCTTTTTTCGTTAAGGCCTTTTTGTCGAGAGTTCTTTATCTTAAATTCTCTCATTTTTCCCATTGTACCTAGAATGCAAAATTTGCAAGCCGTCTTGTACCATTCATGTGCGTTCTTTATCCACTATCCGGCCTTTTCCTCGTTGCAATAAATATTGAAAATATACCCTCTGATTTGCTTCAATCTTTAAAAATGCATTCACAATAACCTGCTAATACTAAAAAAGCTTTCCAAAAAACATGAAACAAGAACCCTAACAATCCCTACGGTAAAATAATCCCCTATGCTTATATTAACCTAATGTATGAGCCATACCCTTCCTGAACCATTTTATCCTTTGGAATAAATTTTAATGAAGCACTGTTAATACAATAACGCAGTCCTCCCAAACTCGTGGGTCCATCATCAAACACATGGCCTAAATGAGCATCACCAATCCCACTTCTCACCTCAGTTCGTACCATTCCGTTGCTTACATCAATTGTATCTTTAACAGCATCCGTGTTTATTGGCCTAGCAAAACTTGGCCATCCGCAGCCGGATTCAAATTTATCAGTGGACAAAAAAAGTGGCTCTCCTGTAGTAATGTCCACATATATTCCTTCTTCAAATTTATCAAAATATTCGTTTCTAAACGGAGGTTCCGTTACATTGTTCTGTGTTACATTAAACTGAAGTTCCGTTAAGGTGTTTTTCAGATTTTCAAGGGGTATTTTTTCATACTTACCACTGGTATCCACTGCATTTTTTGCATTTATAAATTTGTTTTTTCCAATATGGCAATAGCCAGTTGGGTTTTTATCTAAATATTTCTGATGATATTCTTCTGCTTTGTAATAATTATCCAAATGGTTTACTTCAATTGCAATTTTTTCTTTGTATTTTTTTTGAAGCTCATGGATTGATTCATGAATTATTGCTTCATCGCTATCCTCCGTAAAATAAATCCCTGTCCTATACTGAACGCCCCTATCGGCACCTTGCCGATTAATACTTATAGGGTTAATCACATCGTAATAAAGTTTCAATATAAAAGGAAGAACTATTTTCTCATCATCGTATTCAACCTTTACCGTTTCAGCATGTCCCGTATTATTGTAGCAAACTTCTTCATAGGTTGGATTTTCAGTACTACCATTGGCATATCCCACTTCTGTTGATAAAACGCCTTGAATATTTTTCAAATATTTTTCTGTTCCCCAAAAACACCCACCTGCTAAATATATTTCTTTTTTCACATAAAAACCACCCTTCTTTAAGTGTATAATTTTTTCTTTTTGTACTTTGAAACAATTGCTAGTTTATTATCTCCAAATGGAAAAAATAATTTGATTAGTATCAACCTTAGCCAATCAGTTTAAATTTTAGAAAAAAATTAATTCCACTATTTTCTACTATTTTACCAGTTCTATAGCCTTTATGCAATTTTTGTTTACAAAAGGCCTATCTTTTGTAAAGATACCTTTTTCAACAAAATAATCTTTATCCAGTTCAGGAACTATTGTACCTCAATATTTGATATAATCTTTCTGATATAGCCCTGTTCGAACAATTTTGTTATGGGTCAGCGAAGAAACTTTTACATTCTGCAGCTCACAGTTTTTAATGCTACGATACATTTGTACTGAAGACACACATGGCACCCTTTCACACAGCTGTGCATGATAGAGAATACCCGCAAATTTTATTCAGATATAAATAACTTCCACAGAAGAACTTGAAGCTTGCTATCCTGTGCCATCCCAAAGCAACCTTTAACGAACTTTTGAACTTCGGATAACAAAATTCATTCTTCATCTGTCCATCATCCACCTACAAGTCCGTAAAACGTCAGAATTGTATGATTATCACTTTCGTATATGTTTTAACATAATTTATTGTTATCTAATAACTATAAATTTGTTTTTCTACATAATTCTCTCCTATTAGTAGCATTATTTCAGTCATCCACAATAGTACAATAATAAAACTATTATTAATATTTATTTTCTATACCGTAATCACAAAACTACTTCCTTGCACATTTTCTACCTTTAAATCAATATCATAGACTTCTTTTATTGTTTTTTCTGAAATTACATCTTTGGGTGCTCCTTGTGCTATTATTTTGCCATCTTTCATGGCTATTATTTCATCACTGTAATGAATTGCTTGGTTAATATCATGCAATACAGTGATAATTGTAATACCAAACTCCTTATTCAACTGCTTTATAAGCTTCAATATTTCAATTTGGTAGCGAATATCCAAATAGGTAGTAGGTTCGTCCAAAAATAATATTTTGGTATTTTGTGCCAACGCCATGGCTATCCATACTCTTTGGCGCTGTCCGCCAGATAAATCAGAAATTTGACTGTCCTTAAACTCCGCCACATTGGTTATTTCCATTGCCCACTGAATCAGCTTTTCATCCTCATCCTTATTCTTTTTATAAAAGTCGCTATGTGCAATTCTGCCATAGCCTATTAGTTTTTCTACCGTTAAATCATTTGGTGCAACATTATACTGGTGCACTATTGAAACTTGCTTTGCAAATTGCTTCAACTGAATTTCACTAATATTTTTCCCCTCAAGGAACACTCCGCCCTTATGTACTTTTAAGTTTTTTGTCATTACATTGAACAAAGTAGATTTTCCACACCCATTAGCACCAATAAGGGTTGTTATCTTACCTTTTGGTATTTTAAAAGAAATATTATTAATCACTTTCTCTTTGCCATAAGAAAATTCCAGCTCTTTAACCTCCATAGGTTTTGTCACTCCTTTTAAGCAGAATAATAAAGAAAGGACCGCCTATTACCGACATAATAATTGCCGCAGAAACTTCGTATGGATAGGCAATTAACCTTCCCACCGTGTCTGCCAAAAGCATAATAAATGCACCCAAAATCATAGAAAATGGAATCAAATATTTATGGTCACTACCGACCATCAATCGCCCTATGTGTGGAACTATTAGACCTATAAAGCCTACTGTTCCCACAACCGCTGTCGTAATAGATGCAAGCAGTACCGCAATTACAGACACTACTGCCCTTACAACATTAACATTAATTCCTAAACTTCTAATAGTTTTATCTTCAAGAGCAAGAATGTTGCACCTGTCAAAAACAAATAGTGAAAGTATAAGCCCAAACACAACATAGCCTGTTAAAAGTTGTACATCTTTCCACGTTTTCATTGAAATATTTGCATTAACAATTGCCGCCGCACCAGAATAATCCTGACCGTTCATAGACCCAAAAGCCTGCATAAGTCCAGTAAAAACTGCATTTACTGCAACGCCTACAAGAATTATTCTAAGTGGAGAAAACCCCGACTTCCACGAAAGTGAATATACAAGCACACAAGCAAGTATTCCTCCCAGAAAAGAAAACAGAGGTGTAAAGAAATACCAAGTTGGAAAAAACGCCACAATTAGCACTGAAATAAAACCTGCACCTGCGGAAATACCAATAATACCAGGGTCTGCCAGTGGGTTTTTAAGCACTGCCTGAAAAAGCACACCAGAAACTGCCAAACCAGCCCCAGACACCATGGCAATTATAATTCTAGGAAATCTTAAATCGTAAATTACAGCCACATTTTCATTATATTCTACAAAAAGACCTCTAAAAAGTTCTCCATAGTTCACCTTAATGCTTCCCATGTTAACAGACAAAAAGAATAGTACCAAAAGCATGGGAATTAAGATACTAAAACACAAAAATCTTTTTTTATTCATATCACTCACCATAAAGCATAGGCTCTAAGTCTGAAAGTGCCTGTGAATAATCAAAAGTAGCACTCATGCCAAAAATCATATAATCCACATCATAAACCTTCCCATCTTGTACCGCCCTAAAATGCTTCCAAATATCGTTTTCAGAAAACTCTTTTGCAAACATTTTAAGTGCCTCTTTGGGCAATCCATGAGCTGTTCTAATTATAATATCTGGGTCTTTGCTTAAAATTTCCTCTGGATTTACATTAAGGAAATCCTTTTCATCGCTTTGGAATACATTTACACCTCCAGCAAGCTCCACCAATGAACCAGCGTAGCATTTGTTAGTGCCAACAAGATAGCTTCCTGGAAGCCCAATCAGCACAAGCACTTTGGGTTTTTCAGTTACGTTATGCTTTGAATTGTAGTTTTTCATAAAGGTATTGTACTCAGCCAACATGGCTTCTGCTTCTGCTTCTTTGGCATATTTATTGCCCATAAGAGTAACGCTGTCATACAGTCCCTTCACACTTTTTAAATCCAAAAAGGTTGAATTAACCCCAATGTTATCATATTTAACTTTTAAATCTTCCTCAAGTGTGTCTGGTCCTATAACATCAGTAGGCTTCAAAGTTTTAATTATTTCCATGTCGGGCGCCATAGGTGTACCTATACGTGTTACTCCGTCATAACGAGAGGCTATAGTGGAGACAGTTGTAGTAGGAACACCTACAAGGTCTATGCCCAATCTGTTCATAATTTCGCAGGTGGCGGCAGAGGTAGCTATAATACGCTGTTCCTCCTTTGGTTTAGACTGTTCTGCATCTTGGGCTTGTGAAGTTGCCGCTGTTTTAGCCTGCTCTGTTTTTCCATCTTCCTCAATCTTATCCCCGATTTTTTCTTCTGACTGCACTTGCTTTTCCTTGTCCTCTATTTTTTCTTCAGATTCTTCTAATGCATTTTCTTCTATCTTATTTGCGGTTTCATCTGTTTCTTCTGTGCTTTGTTCGTCAGCAGCGTTCTTTACCTTTGCAGTATTTTCTGCTACCACTGCTGAAGTTTGAGCCTTTCCTCCGCTTTGGTCAACACATCCAGCAAAAGCAAATGCCATAATTCCGCACATCAAAAACATCAAAAAAGACAGTTTCATTCTCTGTTTTTTCATTTTTATTGCCCCTTTCAAACTAAAAGCAAAACTCAATTTTATTTAGTGTAGTCATTCACATAGTTCATAATTATGGAAGCAACATCAGCTCTTGTGGCAGATGAAGTAAATTTATAGCCATTAGTGTTTTGACTCGTAATAAGCCCTGCCTTTCCTGCCTTTTCCACGCTATCCATCGCCCAATTACTTACTGTTTCCATTTGTGTCACTGTTCCGTCTGTTTTAAGAGTTACTCCCTGTTTTTGGGCATATTTCACCATAATAGCCGCCACTTGCTCACAGGTAACAGGTGCATCTGGGTTAAAATTTGTTTCACTTATACCAGAAACAATGCCCTTTGCATTTGCCCAGCCAATATATTTGGCATAATATTGGGTGGAATCTACATCCTTAAACTTTCCACTGTTGTAGGTAGAAACATCTTCTCCGCTAAGTCTGCCTAATACAGTGACAAACATGCCTCTGGTCATTGCAGTATCCGGGCTGAAGGTTGTGTCACTGGTACCGCTAAAAAGTTTTTTTGCAACAACGCTTTCAATATCTGTTTTTGCCCAATGTGAAGAAATATCTGTAAATTTACCATCTGCAGCTTTGCCCGCGTCTGTTTTAATTGTTTTTATAAAATCTGCATTGCCACTCTGCGCTGTTGAAGTATCTACTTTCCAGTAGAAACATACATCCCTTCCCATTGGAGCAACATATATCTTTGTTTTAACATAACAATCCGCAGTTGGGACTTCAAAACGAAAATCGCCACTGTCATTTGTGGAATTTTCAGCCATAACTGTATGTTTTACCTCTGTGTAGTTTCCCTTAGGTGAATCTTGTGTATAAACTCTAATGTTTGATAAATTGCTGTATAGAAGAATTCTTAATGTTATCCATGTTTTTCCGTTTTGCTGTTCAATAAGAGCTTTTTCATACACCGCACTTCTGCACATGCCCTCTCCAATTTCTGCATTACCTGTACCGCCATCGTCGGTTTTTCCTGTATCAGGATTAAGATAGTATGTAAGGGTATCCGCCGTATAAGCCCCATCGCTTAAAGCAAAGGCGCTTACTTGGGTAAAGCAACAAGCCATAACTGCCATAACTACACAAATACACTTTTTAAGACTTAATTTTTTCATTATTTTCCTCCATTTCAATACAAGCAGACAGCCCCTCACTTTGGAAGGGCTAAGCCTGTTGTTGTTTTACTTAAAACATTAAATTTTCATCCATTGTTTCAGTTTCCTGCATAGGCATATATTCTTCCATAAACCTTACAAGCATAACTGCAACGTCTGCCCTAGAGGCTGTTTCTTGTGGTGCAAAGCTTCCATTTGCACGCCCGCTTATTATGCCTGCCTTAGCAAGTGCATTTATGCTAGACTGAGACCAATCGCTAATTTTTTCTCCGTCGGAAAAATTCGCCTTATTGCTATCTTTAAGTTCAATGCCCTTAATTTCTGCATATTTTGCAAGCATAAATGCCATCTGCTCTCTTGTTACATTCGTATCAGGAGCAAATTTTCCGTCCTGCATTCCACTAACAATTCCCTTTTCTGCTGCCCAAAGCACATATGAAGAAAAATAATCATCATTTTTTACATCGCTAAATTTATTTCCTCTATAGGCTTTTGGGTTAACCCCTTCAATTCTGCCAATAACGGTTACAAACATCCCTCTGGTCATTTTTTGGTCAGGCGCAAACTCAGTATCACTTATTCCGCTGAAAAGGCCTGTTTCTACAGCCTTTTTTATGTAATCCTTTGCCCAATGGTCAGAAATATCACTAAATAATTCTTTCTCTGAAACTTCTTCAGCCTTTACTTCAAGGTTAGTAACTTCATCATTTTCTACCAAAGCAAATAAACCGAGTTTGTCTGTCTTAACAACGTAGAACCTAGGTTCTGCTGTACTTTCTGCCATTGCCCTTACACCACGCTCTACCATACCTGCAACAAGCGTCTTTGTTCCATCACTGTTAATTCTGTAAAGGGATACTCTTTCCTCTTCAAACTCTTCAGGAATAGGAATAAACAACTCCACACTAGCTGAAGGAGCAACTACTTCACCATTAACCGTTGTCAGAATATTGTAAAGCATAAATCTATTTATACCCTCACCCAGCGCCTTTTCAGCTTTTTTGTAATCGTCTCCTTCTTTAATTGCTTCTGCTTTAAGGGTTGCTCCGTTAAGCAACACATTTTCTGGGGCTAAAAGTCGAATACCCGTTACAGAATCTGTAACATCCACTGCATCACTGGTAATTGAAACCTCACCTTGTGAAGCTGAAGAATTAGTGTAAAGTTCATCTGTTGCCTCACCTACTGTAAGACTAGACCAGTCTATTTTAAGTCTAGCGTCAAGTGAACCGTTTCCTACAACCGAATCCATAACTGTATATGGTACTTTTACCTTTACATCAATATACTCCGCTGTTACGTTTGGTATTGTAAACTGAAACTTCTTAAGGTAATCAAAAGTGTATTCTTTGCCATTGTAGGTGGTTTTAATTTCTTGCGTTTGTAGTGCAGTTGCAAGCTGATATGTACCTTGCGCATTTCTATACTGGAACTCCTGCAATCCAGAATAATATGGGTCAATTTTAACAGGATTTGAGCCAATTTGAATTACGCACTCACCACCGCTTGTAACAATAAGTGCCTGTCGGTTATTATCAAAAGCAACGTTTCCCATTGAAGGTTCATCATCACTTGCCTTATAAAGGTCAATTCTTACCCAATACTTGCCGTCCTTGGTTACATCTATTTCGCCGTCATCAGTTGGTTTTCCTCCATTATTTTCTGTGCTACTTGTGTTAAAAGTAAGCTTCTTAGCATTAATTATTGAATCTGTATACCCTTCTCTTACGGCAACTGCATATACATTTACTGTACTATCTTTGCTTCCCATCGACGTTACCTGTTCCTTTGTAATTAAGAAACTGGTTAAATATTTATTCCCTTCTGACTTTTCAATTGTTGTATGCTCACCTACACTTATTATGTAATAAATGTCAGCATCCTGTACATCACTAGCTGTAGGCATTGAAATTTCAACCTGCATAGCATCTCCTGCTGCATTTAATACTGCATTAATTATAGGTGTATCTACCTGTTTTTCCTTTTCAACCTCCACACCTGTAACTGCTTTAATTACCTCAGCATAATCTAAAGACAATGTGGCTCTCTGCTTGCCCATAGCCTCGTAATCCGATTCAATACCCACTGAAAACTTTTCATTTTTATTTTTTAGAGGAATTGTTACACTTTCAATTTTCCCATCAGCTTTGTATTTATAATTTCCTTTAATTAACTTATCCTTCCACGTGCTTGCATTTGCAGCTTCCTCATTTTCAAAATACCACAGGTCAATTAAATATCCTGCCACGCCACCCATGTCAATTCTTTGAAATGGAACTGTTAAAAATTTATTGCCTTCAGTATCAACTGTTAATGTAGACTTTCCTGTTAATGCTCCATTTCCCATGGAAAGTAATCTATTATCGGCAAAATTCAGCATTTTTACTGGAACTTCGTAGCTTTTACCTGCTTCAATGTTATCCCACCAATCCACAGAGAAAATAATTGTTGTTTCAGCAATATCAGAATTATTTACATCCTGACCTATTGCAATTGCCTTTACTACCGTTGCAGAACCGTTTGTAAGTGCAGGGGCACTGAATTTCCCTGTATACAAAGTTCCATCCTTCAAAGAAGGCTCTGAACCATCTGTCGTGAAATAAACAGATGTGCCTTGTGTTTGACTTGTTATTGTAATAGTGTAAACACCGTTCTCTGCGGCATCTCCGCTGGCGTATTTAGCAAAAATAACAGGCTTTTGTGCCGTTACCGCCGCCATGCCCTCTTTTTGGAAAGTGATTTTATATTCCTTAACCTCTGATGTTATAAAACCACTTTTTATTGTGACTGCTTTAATTGTAAATATTTCGCCTTCTTTATTTTTTGTAGATAAATCAAACGAGCCTGCATAAAGCTGGTTTGCATTTGATGTATCTGGGTCAGTTCCTGTTGCTCCGCTAGTGACGGTATAGTATATTTTTGCATTTTCGGAAGCTGTTGAAAGGGAAACAGTTGCCTTCCCCGTATTCACATAAGAGGTTGCCCCTGTTGCAGTAGTCATTATCGGTATCTGAGTATCAATACCCGTTGTTGAAACAGCATTGCTGTAATCCATTTCAACTGTTCCATACTGTGTTTTCCCTGTTGAAGTTGTAAAGTATACATTTAGGTATGCTTTTTTTGTTGTAATTGGCATTTTTGCAAGCTTTACATACTTTTCTCCGTCAATAGAATAGGTTTCTTCTGTAGTTGCTTGCAGATATTTTCCCTTAACATAATCATAGTAGTAAACGCTTGTTACGTACTCTCCATCTTTATTTGAAATAGGAAGATAAAGATTTTTTGAATATGAACCAATATTAAGCACCGAATATCCATGACTATAACTAGTGTCAACTATACCTGCATATTCATTTGTTTTAAACTTGTCTTCACTATCTTTAAGCTTTGCAGTTGCTAAATAGTACCCGTTGGACATGGTTGGCATATCCTTCTTTGCCTCTGCAATCACAATATATACTCCACCCGGATAATCATCTTTTACTGTGTACAGCCCATACCCCATCTCATTCGATGCTATTAAATATTCCAGACGTACTGCCGCCCCTGCTTCGTTAATTTTATATACTGAAACTGCATCCGGTGAAAAACCTTCTGCCGCCATAACGGTAACCTTGCCTGTATTAAACTCTTTTTCACCACTGTCAAGAAGCTTAACCTTATCTCCATTAAGGTCTTCAAGTTTATAATTTAACACTCTAATATTAGTATTTCCATCAACCTTTTCCAGTCCGCTAATTTTATCTGCATAGCTGTTTATACCTGTTGAGTCTGTAATTTCCTCCACCTTAAATACAGTGTCATAAGGAATGACCCATCTATCATCCGTAGTACCATCTGAAAATGTGCCTTCACCTAGTATATATACTCCTGTACCATTGGCATCACGAACCTCGTTAGCCAATGGCCTTTTATTGAATTTCAAAGGTATTGAAATTTCATCTGTCCAGCCCAAACCATCTACATACCCTTTTACCCTTAGGTTCATGGTATGTGGGTCATCACTTTTGGTATACAAATAACTAATGCTGCTGCTATCCGTTCCAAAATTTGCCTTAACCAAAAAACTATTGGAAGAAGAAGACCCTTTCGTCTCAGAATCAAAGCTTATTTCTTCATTGTCATCAGTGGAATAGTAATACACCATCGGTCTTGTTTCAGAATAGCCCTTACTGTTAAGTGAAACTGTAAACGATTGATTTTGTTGTCTGTACCCATCGTAAGTTAAATCCCAAGCCCTTGAAGTTATGGAATAACCCATAACAGAATTATCAATTGTTCTGTTTTCAGCCAATACTGGCACTGAACTTAATGCAATCGTATAGTTTTCTGTAACCCCTTTGCTATTGGCAAACTGCAAGGTAACATCCGAAGATATTGAAGAAAGAGGAACTGTTACTTTTTTTATAGAATACCGATAAGTTGAAGAGTAATCATAAACATACTCCCACTCCGCTTCGCCATCTTTATCAAGTACTAAATCGGTTAAACTTCCATCCTCATTTACTAACTTAGGTGTAACAAGACTTATAGTGTCTTTATTAGTTTTGATGGCGGTTTGTTTTGTTTTAAACCTAATTGAAAGCCAGATTTCCCCATCTTCATCTATGTCTAATTCAACATCCTTTGTATCTATGTTGCTTTTTAAATAGCTTTCACTGGTTACGGTTGTATCCACACAATACTTTCCTGCTCCCAATGTAAAATCGTCCGCCGCTTTAAAAAATATTTCCTTTGTAGTGATTTCTGATAAAACGCCGCCACTTTCTTGGGCGATAGCCTTTAACACAACCTTTCCTGCCGCTTTAGATGGTGCTTTAATGCCTGCTATGCTTGTTCCGTTATATTCATTGCTAGCGGAGGTAGGGTCAGTTCCATCCACAGTATAAAAATACTTTAAACTTGGCGTATATGTTGAAATCGTTGCTGTAACTTCTTCAATGTTTGCATATTTCGTTCCACCGTCTGCTGGTGGCGTAAAGGAAATTTCAGGTGCAGTAACCACTGTGGCAAAAAATCTAAATTCTACCGTCATTGTGGGCGTGTATATACTTGCTGTATCATCTTTTACTTCAGCTACTACTTTAAGTACTGCTGTTCCACCTTGGGTAGGGTTGCTTAAAGCTGCTGAAGTTATGGGAAATTCACTTGCGTATTCAATTGCAGTTGCACTTGTGCTTGGCTCTGTTCCATCCAATGTATAAAGCACTTTGCTTATTGACCCATCATTAGGGTTTGTAATGCTCATAGTAACAGTATCATCATTGGCTATATTCCAAATAGTGGTGCTTTCCTCTGTAATTTCTGTAACATCTCCACTCAATTGACTGGCTGTTATTGTTGGTGAAAATGCTGTTACCTTTGACCTAAAAACAATATTCCAACTAACCACTTCTGAACTTACATACGCTACATCTCCATTGTTATCAATTGTTTGAACTGCTACCGCTTTAACTACAACGGTTTCACCAGCCTCATTTAATGTAGCAACATCAAATTCTCCTGAATAAATAATAGAATCCTTAGTAGGTTCTGTGCCGTCTGTTGTAAAATATACATCTGTATCAGCAGGAACCGTTATTTTAACACTTGCGGTTTCACTGTTAGCACAGTTTTCTTGTGCTGTAATCGTGGGGTTTTCTACAGCAATAGCGCCCATTTGAAGTAATCTGCTCTGAAGCAAAACTGGCTGTCAATGACGGTGATAAAATGTAAGAAAATAGCGGTTAAATTTTGCAGTTTTATGGCGGCAGTAAAATAATCTATGCTACACTCAAAAAAACTTGTAGAGGAGTGTAGCGGAATGAAAGGAAAATATTGGATGAGTA
>JAYFNB010000041.1:0-3818 GCA_034933685.1 Lachnospiraceae bacterium
AAAAGCGTAACCTCCTTTCTATCCAAATAAAAAAGCATATCGTTTTCACGATATGCTTAAGGGTTGCATAAAAAATGACGGAGTGCTAATTTTTTAATAATTCCAGCTCTCCGTCATCTTCGTTCATTATTTCCAATATCAGTTTTGCTCCCATACGAAAGCCTTGCGTAAATCGTTCCTCAGCATTGATACAACTGAGTTTTCCTTGTGCCGTTACAAAATCTATCAGTTTTTCTTTTTCCTTTGCATCTAGCTGACTGCTAAATTTTTCTTCAATCTCAGCCAATTCATTCATGCACTTTTGATATTCACTTCCCTGTACCACTTCCTTTGCTATGGGGCACAAATTTCCATTATACAACTCACTAAGTAATTTTTCTTTCTGCATTTTTTTCACCTCCTTCAGCCAACACAATAGCACAAGAAATTTATTTATGCTATATACAGAAACCAACAAATTTAAAACCAAAAGCAAGGATGTTCCCTGCTTTTATTGCTGTTCTATTGATTTTTAAGACTCTGCTTCATCTAAAGCTTTTATGATAAGATCAGTAATAAATGCCTTTTGGGTTAACTGCGGGTTTTTATCAAGGTGATTTTTAATCCTTAAGAAAAGTTCCTCTGATATTTGCAAAGCAAGTGTCCTTGTTTGTGCCATACTTTTTCCCTCCTTCATTTGATAATATTCAATGAGCAGTTTTTCTACATATTGGTTTAGAGTAAGTCCGCTTTCTTCTTGGCTTGTTCTTACCCTATTGTGCAATTCAATCGGAATTTTCGCACATAAGCTTTTGGTTTCTTTCATCCCATTTCCCCCTTTTTTAATTTTGCAAGCAAAGCATACTCTAAAGCGTAAGTGAAAGCTATATCCAACACCAACAAGAAGTGAAGTAAAATCCAGACAATAGTTATCTTTCTACATGCCCAAAATGGTCCAGAGTATTCGTGCAAAAGAGCGGTGGACAGCACATTTAGTAAATTGTATAATAAATATATGAAATAATTGTAAATCAAAATTTAAAGAGGAGGTGTTGTCCGTGAAAAGGTATATTGCCTTATTAAGGGGAATAAATGTAAGCGGAAAAAATAAGATATCCATGTCTAAATTAAAAGAGTATTTTTTAGAACTTGGCTTCGCCGAGGTTATTACTTATCTCAATAGTGGTAATGTTATCTTCTCCAGTGTTATTGACAATAAAAACAATATTTCAAATAAAATAATGTTTATGATAAAAGACAAGTTTGATTTAGCAATTCCAGTTTTTATTGTTTTACAAGAGGAATTAGCGGAAATTTTAAATTATGCTCCTGATTGGTGGGGAGATGACAATAAAGAAATATACGATAATCTGATTTTCCTTATGCCTTCCTTATCTTATGAGGAGTTCTGTGATGCAATTGGCGACCCTAAAGACGAATACGAACAAGTTTGGAATTATAAAAATGCTGTTTTCTGGTCATTCGGTCGAAAGGACTATAAAAAGACAAATTGGTGGTCTAAGACTGCAAGCTCAAAAATAAGTGGCAAAATTACAATACGCACCGCAAATACAGTAAGAAAAATTGCCACCCTGTAATTATAGAAACGTGGATCATTGAAAACTACTATTATCAAATTTTACTGCTACATACCAAGATAGTAAGGGTATCCTTGCAAAAAGATGGTGAACGCAGCTCAAGTGCTCCACAATTCAGCAATTCTCGTTCATCGCTGTAAACCATAGTAAATAGTGCTACCCCTTAGGGAGCATATTTATTATGTATTGATATTCTATTTTACACATGCTATAATGAAACAAAAAGACAGATTGGAGTTGAAAAGATGATTAATACTTCTTGCTAATTATTTAAGGCTAAGAAAACTGTTAAACGGCAGGAGCCGTAGTTTTGTTGTGCCTGTGCAAGAAGGTTATCTGCTTTTTCAACTTTTACTATACTCGAGCTGTGCTTTTTTATAGGCATTGTTTTGTCTTGTAGTGGTTGTAAGAATTAACTTTCTTGCGACCACTTTTTTAAGGAGGACAAAACATTGTCATTAATTAACGTAAATAATTTAACTTTTTCCTATCCAGGATGCTATGATAATATTTTTGAAAATGTAAACTTTCAGATTGATACAGATTGGAAATTAGGATTTATAGGAAGAAATGGAAAAGGCAAAACAACATTTTTGAATCTACTGTTGGGTAAATATGAATTTAGCGGAAAGATAACATCCACCGTTAATTTTCAGTATTTTCCATTTCATGTTTCGGATACAACAATGAACGCACTTGATGTTGTGGAAAATTTAATTCCCGATTATGAATATTGGATGCTTATTCGTGAGCTGAATTATTTAGAGGTATCTGAAGAAATACTCTATCGTCCGTTCTCTTCACTTTCAAACGGCGAACAGACCAAACTACTACTGGCTACATTGTTCTTAAAAGATAATTCTTTTTTGTTAATTGATGAGCCAACCAATCATCTCGATCAAAAAGGTAGAGAAATTGTAAGCAACTATCTAAATAAAAAGAAAGGTTTTATCCTTGTTTCACATGACCGTGCTTTTCTTGATAGTTCTGTGGATCATATTCTTTCTATCAATCGCACTTCTATTGAAATCCAACAAGGAAATTTTTCTTCTTGGTTTGAAAATAAAAAGCGTATAGATAATTTTGAAATTACTACAAATGAAAAACTAAAAAAAGAAATTGGTCGATTAAAAACCAGCGCAAAAGAAAAAGCAACTTGGTCTCATCGTATTGAAGCATCAAAATTTGGAAGCGGATCAGCGGATAGAGGATATATAGGTCATAAATCTGCAAAAATGATGAAACGGTCAAAGACGATTGAGAAGCACCAAAACGATGCGATTGAAGCAAAATCCAAACTCTTGAAGAACATTGAACCATCTGAATCACTTCAAATTCATCAGTTGAACTTTCATAATGATACACTAATTAAATTATCGGACATTTCGATTTTTTATAATGGTGTATCTGTTTGCGAAAAAATTGGATTTAATATTGAAATTGGAGATCGCGTAGCTTTGTGTGGTAAAAACGGAAGCGGTAAATCCAGCATTCTCAAACTGATATGTGGAGAATCAATTACTTTTAACGGGACATTGGAAAATAATAATCAGGTCAAAATATCCTATGTTTCCCAAGACACCGATTACTTGCAAGGACACTTATCTGACTTCATCTATGATAACAGTATGGATGAAAATCTATTTAGATCAATGTTAATAAAGCTTGATTTTTCTCGTTCTCAATTTGAAAAAGAGATTCAATTTTTTAGTTCTGGACAGAAGAAAAAAATTCTTATCGCGAAAAGCTTGTGCGAAAAAGCTCATTTGCTTGTTTGGGATGAACCCCTTAACTATATTGATGTAATTTCAAGAATGCAGATAGAAAATCTGTTACTTGAGTTTAAACCTACAATGATTTTCGTAGAACATGATGCGATGTTCTGTAACAAGATTGCTACAAAGACTGTGCTATTGTAGTATTGTTATGAGCAAATATCTTAGTGAGTCTAACCAGAGCTACTAAAGCTAATCTTGATTTCATCTAAAGTATAGGCAACCGCTCTGTTTTTACAGTTTGGTTGCCTACTTTTTATTTCACCATCACAATCCAAGTATCGTCCAAATATACAGCGGAGCTGTTAACGTAAATACCAAGCAGGCAAACAAAATTGCTGGACCACTCCACTCAAATTGACCATGTTTTCGAAGGTGGCTAAGTGCCCAGTGCCTTGCCACATTTCTGCGGTAGGTTTCCAAACACTCGCCTCAGAACCGTACTTACACCTCTCGATGTATACGG
>JAYFNB010000042.1:0-28206 GCA_034933685.1 Lachnospiraceae bacterium
GAAGTGAAATCCAATTCTTGTTATGTAGGAAAATTTAAACTTAATTGAAAGATAAAGCCCCGTTCCAACCAATGCTATTGTCATTGGCGGCCCCCACATAAAGTTTGAAATTGCTGAAAGAAAATTAAGTATTGCGTCCATTTGTTTCCTCCTTTTAAATTATAAAATATTATATATTATATTTATAAAGCCATCGTTGGCGCAAAGCTTAAATTACTTGAAAATTTCAAGTGCCTGATTAAAATCAGCAATTAAATCCTCTATATCTTCAGCTCCTGTTGATATACGGATTAAACCTTCATACATACCCATTTTTTCCAACTCTTCCTGTTTAAATTCATTGCGGAAAGCTGTTGCCGGGTGGGCGATTGTTGTGCGAATACCACCAAGAGTTCCCATATATTTTACAAGTTGTAAACGATGCATAAATTCATTTACCTTTTCTCTATTGTCTTCAACCCTAAAACTAATCATTGCACCCCATCCATAGTCAAATATTTTTTTTGCAAGCTCATGCTGAGGATGGCTTTCAATGCTTGGGTGATGAACTGTTTTAACCACTGGGTTCTTGCAAAGGGCTTTGGCAAGCTTTTCAGCATTGTCCATCTGTGTGCGAACTCTCATGCCCATGGTCTTTATACTTCTTAAAGTAAGCCATGCTGTATTGGGATCCATACAACATCCTAAAAGTAAAAATTTAGGTCTAATTTTCTTAATTATAGAGCTGCTTGCAGTAATTGAACCGCCAGTGATATCACTGTGTCCGCCAAAATATTTTGTTAAACTGTGAATTACAATATCTGCACCGTGCTGAAGTGGTTTAATTACAAAAGGTGTTGTAAATGTGCTGTCAATTACAACCAATGCACCTTTTCTGTGTGCTATTTTACAAATTTCATCAACATCTGCAACCAGTGTAAGTGGATTTGCAATTATTTCAGAATACAAAATTTTTGTATTTGCTTTAATTCCATTTTCAACATGCTTTATGTCAGTAAAGTCAACGTAATCGTATTCAATTCCAAAATCCTTAAGCATAAAATCTGCAAGCTCAATTGTTTCACCATAAATAGCTTTGCTAAATAAAACATGGTCTCCACATTTTAGTAAACTTAATAATGCAGTTGAAATTGCACCCATTCCTGAAGAACAGACTATTGTTTCCTCGCCTTTTTCCAAATAGCTTATGGCTGTGCCAAGGCTATCTCTATTGGGGTTTGCTGTACGATTATAAAAATATTTACCTCCGCCATTTGCAAAATCATAGTCGTCCATATCCTTAATTATATATGCAGTGGTGTGATATATTGGTGGCACCTCTGGGTCTTGGACAATTCCAGATATCTCAGTGCCTTGATACAACAGTTGAGTATCCTCCTTGTAATTATTTATTGCGCTCATAGTTTTCTCCCTTCAAAAAGTAAAGTCAAAGAGAACTTAACCTTTTTTGAAAATTCTGATTTATGGCGTTAGTATTAATCAACATTCCTTTAGGTTATTCCCTTTGACTTAAGCTTAAATGTTATTGTAACTATAAGGTCAATTGTATATGTTTATAAAAATATAAGGTAATATTCTGAATATTTATAGGATAATATGCATTTTACAACCTTTCAGCGCAGTTAATGTGTTGTTCAATTGCATAAATTTCACACATAATGAATTTTTAATATTAAAACATATAATATAAATCATAAAAAAATCTATAACCTGTCAAAACCCCTGTGAATTTTCCACAGGGGTTTTGACCTTCTTTATATTTATTTAGGAGGATAAATTAAAGACTTTTGTTTTTATGCCTTTACTTCCACACCTGCAAGGTGTTCAAAATATTTTACAATCGCCGCATGGTCTTCATCCATAAGACCCTGCACCTTTAATGCCTGAAATATTTCAAATAACTGGCTTGTAATTGGAACAGGCACATCGAGGGCATGTGCCGCATCAATTACATTTTTAATATCTTTGTGATTAATAGCGATCTTACCGCCGGGAACAAAGTTTCTAGCCGCCATCATAGGTACCTTTGCATCAAGCACTGTACTTCCAGCAAGACCTCCACGAATGGCCTCATAAACCTTAAGTGGATTTGCACCTGCCTTAGCCGCCAACACAAAAGCCTCGGAAACAGTTGCAATTGTGTTATTCACAATAATTTGATTAGCAAGCTTTGTAACGCATCCGCTTCCTGCTTTGCCAACTAAAACTGTTGATGCACCCATCATAAGAAGAAATGGCTTTACTGCTTCAAAAGCAGCTTCTTCCCCACCGCACATAATTGCAAGCGTTCCATCAATAGCCTTTGGTTCTCCACCGCTTACAGGGGAATCCACGTATTCCGCACCAAACTGTTTAATGTCCTCAGCAATTTTTTGAGCTTCCGTAGGTAAAATTGAACTTGTATCAACAATTATTGCTCCTTTTTTTATTTTTGAAGTTAATCCGTTTTCTCCAAAAATTACGCTTGTAACTATTTTTCCATTAGGCAATGAAAGAAAAATTATATCACACATTTCGCCTATTTCAGCAGTAGTGGCGGCTTTTGCTCCTTCCAAAACCAAAGAATCAACATTCGCCTTATCCATATCGCAAACTGTAACGTCCTGTCCTGCCTTTAAAAGATTTCTTACCATTGGTTTTCCCATTATTCCAAGACCAATGAACCCAAGCTTTTTCATTTTATCATCTCCCTTTTGTTATATTTAGCATTTGCCTTGCTTCTGTTGGTGTTGCAGGTTCTTTATCCATAGCTTTTACAAGTGCTACTGTTTTTCGAAGAAGCTGGAAATTATTTTCAGCTTTTGTTTCTTCATCAAGATAGTCACTATCTTCAAAACCTATTCTTACTACCGAAGCACCCATACCAAGGGCAGCTGCAATAATGTTGAAGTTTTTTCTGTTTGCATGGGTTATTCCCCATAATGTTTTTTCATTTTTGGGTAAATAACCTATCATAGCATTAAGTGCCTCAGGTGTTGCTGGTGATGCTCCTTCATGACCAAGTACAACTGCATAAAGAAGTGGATTTTCAAAGGAAAATTCTTTACGAAGAATTTCAGTTGTATTTATCATACCAAGCTCAAATACCTCAACCTCTGGCGTAATTTTATTTTCCAGTATTTTACCAATACAATATTTAACGTCGTCAATAGGATTGCAATATACACTCTTTCCTAAATTTACTGAACCAACATTAAGGGATGTAGCCTCTACTGTTTCCATATTAAGTGGCGCACACCTTTCCTCAATTGTAAGGTTTGATACACCGCCTGTAGAAACCTGAATTACAATGTCACTTTCTTTTTTAATTAAATCAACTGTTTCTTTAATAACCAAAAGGTCACTTGTTAAATTACCGTTATAATCCCTTACATGAAGATGAACCATCGCCGCACCGGCTTTTGCACATGCAATAACATCGTCAGCAATTTTCTTTGGAACTATATTACCATCTGTTGGGGCAACTGCCGCTACAGACACAATTACCTTATCTTTCATTATGCTACCTCCAAACCTAAACGTCATACGTAGGATGATATTAATTATAAAGAACCTGTGCTATTAGTACCAATGGTTCTTCACCATAACATGCTATTTCATGTGTATCACCAGGCATAGCCGCAATAACATCTCCCGTTTCAAGCATCTGCTCTTCACCGTTTATTATGTGTATAGCACGGCCTGATATAATCACCATAGACTCCATTTCATTCTCATGTATGTGTTTGCCTATAGTTACCCCTTGTGCAAGGGTATGCCTAACATAGGCTCTTCCCTTATTTAACATTTCACTTGGTGCATCCAAAAGTCTTTCCATCATAACTGTGCCATTTCCGCCAAACACATTTGCTAAAGGCACAGGAATTATATCCTTTTTTCTTTTAATCATTTTTTTACCCCACTTTATTCTTCTTTTCTCCAAAACATATAATGATTTTTCACTGTTTCTTCAATCATGCTTTTGTCACGATTTTTAAGCAATTGAAACATCTGTTGGTGCAACTGTAAAAATAACTGCCTATTTCCTGTCGCAAATATACGCTCTGTTGCCTTAATGCGTGAGGGAATTGTAAGGCGAATAATATAGTCATACATAGTAGAAAGAAGTTGATTTTTTGTACAATCAATTATACTTCTATGAAAGAATAGGTCTCTTTCAAGAACTTCATCCACAGTCGCATTTTCATCTGCCAATACTTTTTCCATTTCTTTTAAACTTTCCTCAACCTTTGCCGCAGAAATATCATCCACTTTTTCTGTGGCCTCGTAGAGTATACCAATATCAAAAACATGTCTTAATTCAACTATTTCAAAGTTTGATTCCTTTTGAAGTATAAGCCCGTAAAGCATAGAATCCAGCATTCTTCTGTTAAAGCTGCTGCTTACAAATGTTCCCTCGGCACGTTTAATATAAATAACACCAAATGCTTCTAACACCTTAATTGCTTCCCTAACAGAATTTCTGCCTACTTGTAAAGATTCACAGATTTCTACCTCGGTTGGTATTTTGTCCCCTGGTTTTAAATCACCAGCTATAATCGCCTCTGTTATTTGGTCAACTATTCTGTCTACAACAGATTTATTTGAAATAGGTGAATCAAAAATATTTTTTTTCAATATGAATTACCCCCTTTTTCTGCATTTTTTTCTTTTTGTAGATTATAACATTACGACATTATAAATAACAACTTGAACATAAAAAAATTTATCTAAATATTGCTGTGCCAATTTATAACATCTTTTATTCAATGCGGAAAAAGTTTGTATAAATAGCTTTTTAACAAATATAAATCACTTATAATCATTACCTAGTAAAAAATGTTGAAAGTGCTGGTACAAAAGTTACCACAAGCAGTGCAATAACGGACATTGCAAGAAGTGGAAGCATCTTTTGGCATATATCTTCAAATTTTACCTTACCTATATCCGCCGCAACATAAAGGTTTGGCCCAACTGGTGGTGTAACCTGACCAATAGAAAGGTTTAATACTATAACAACACCCAAATGAATCATATTAATTCCAAGTGCCTGAGCAATTGGCATAATAATTGGAACAAGAATATACATGGCACTTGTGTTGTCCATTACGCACCCTGCCGCCAGGAAGATAATATTGATAACAATAAGCATTATGTATTTATTGGTTGTAAGACCTAATGCAAGTTCTGTAAGCTGAGCAGCAATGCCCTGTTGAGTGAGCACCCATGAGAATACACCTGCATTCATAATTATTAAAAGAATAATACCCGTAGTTTTTCCCGTTGAGAATAAAGCATCTCTGATTTTTTCAACTGTAAGCTCTTTGTAGATAAATGCACTTACTATAAAACTGTAAACAACTGCAACTGAAGCTGCTTCTGTTGGTGTAAATATACCTGTGTAAATACCACCAAGCACTATTACTGGGCTTAAAAATCCCCATAGTGCATCAACAAAGCATTTAAAAATATCCTTTTTACTGGATTTTTCTTCTGTACTTTTCCAACCATGCTTTTTTGCTTGAATAAAAACTGTAATGCAAAGTATGCCTGCAAAAATACACCCTGGAATAATACCGGCAAGGAACAAATCTCCAATAGATTCCCCTGTAATCATACCGTAAATAATGAATGTTATACTTGGAGGAATAACCGTTCCAAGTGACCCAGAAATAGCTGAAAGCGCACTGGAGAACCCTGCATTATAGCCCTGTGCTATCATAGCAGGAATAAGTATTGAACCCATGGCTGCAACAGTTGCTGTGCCTGAACCTGAAATAGCTGCAAAAAACATAGCCGCAATAACAGAAACATAACCAAG
This sequence comes from Lachnospiraceae bacterium, assembly GCA_034933685.1. GTDB lineage: Bacteria > Bacillota > Clostridia > Lachnospirales > Anaerotignaceae > UBA8514. The sequence continues at coordinate 5,801 of JAYFNB010000042.1, forward strand.
CCCACCATGCACAGGACCTATCATACTGTTTGCAAGGTTAATAAGCCTTTTGGAAATGCCACCTTTATCCATAACTGCTCCAGCAAGAACAAAAAGTGGAATTGTAAGAAGTGAAAACTTCTGAACTGTTGCTTGTAATATTGATGGTATTGCGGAAAGTGGAAACCCTGCATATAATAGCGTTACTGCGCTGGATAAACCAAGGGCAATAGAAATTGGCACATTTATAAATATAAGCACCGCAAGTGTGATAAGAAGAACTGCTGTTATCATTTATTTGCCCTCCTTTGAAAATTCATACTGGCATAATCTTATAATTGAAAGCACACCAGAAATAGGAATAGCAATTCCAATCATCCACCCTGGCATCTGCAAAACCGCTGTAAGCATGCCCGTTTGAATTTGCCCCATAACCATTTTTGCGCCGTAAATTATCCAAATACCATAAGTTGCAACTATAATCACAATTCTTAGAATTTTATGTATAAGCTTTGCATTCCCATTGAGCTTATCTGTGAAAAATGAAAAACCCATATGTGAATTTGTTCTAAAAGCAGACGCTGCTGCAAGACAGCAAACCCAAACAAACATTGTTGTTACAATTTCCTGCGTAAATGCAAGGTTAAGGCTTGGAATTTTTCTTGAAAGCACATTAATAAATGTAACAATAGTCATTACAACAAGAGCGAATGAGCAGACATACTCTTCAAAATGTTCCCAAAAGAATACTGCTTTTGACTTGTTCTTTTCCATATTTTTCTTCCTTCCCATTTTTAATGGTGTGCGAAGGTTATTTTCGCACACCAAATATTATTTCCTAAAGCAATTTTAAACAACTTGTTTTATTTTCTAAAAAGGTCAATTACATCTTGACCAATTTCATCTGCATATTTATCATAAATGCCAGCAGATGCTGTTTTGAAAGCTTCTTTTTCTTCGTCTGTAAGCCTTGTAAATACTGTACCGCTTTCTTCAAGCTTCTTAATGATTTCTTCTTCATTGCCAGCAAGGTAATCATTGCCCCATTGAAGCGCTTCCTGTGCAGATTCTGTAATAATAGCCTGGTTTTCTGGGCTAAGGCTTTCAAGCTTCTTTGTGTTCATAATCCAAATTGTTGTGTCTCTAACGCCATCCCATAATGTAACGTACTTCTGAACTTCATTAAGTTTTGATGATTCGAATACGCTAATTGGATTTTCCTGACCATCTATTGTTCCCTGCTGTAGAGAGGTGTAAACTTCTGAGAAATCCATAGCTGTTGGGTTAGCACCAAAATAGTCTTTGTAAAGGTCAATAAATACGTTGGCACCAGGAACACGGATATTCATTCCCTTAAGGTCCTCTGGTGTTTTAATTTCTTTTTTGCTGTTAGAAATTTGGCGTGAACCAGCATTATTAATACCAAGCATAGTCATGTTCATTGCATTAGTCCAGCCATTAATGGTTTCTTTAATTTCAGGGTCTGCACATTTAGCAACAAGGTCATCTGATGTATCAAAAAGATATGGAAGCCAGAAAACGAAAAATTTCTTATCAAAGTTAGCAATGTTTGCAGGTGCACAGGAGTGAATATCTATATCTCCTGTCTGAACCATTTCAACAGCCTTCGTAAGGTCACCGCCTGAAAGACCGCAGTTAGTAAATATTTCTACTTTCAACTTGCCGCCACTTTTTTCTTCAACTAATCTTTGGAATTCTTTTGCAGTATTATCGCTAACAGAGTTAGGCGCCTGCGTATGACTCATTCTTATTGTAATAGGTTTATCGGAAGCTCCGCTTGTTGAAGTGCTTGCTGTTGAACCACCACAAGCTGCAAGTGAAAGTGCCATTGTAGACATAACTGCCGCTGCTACAACTCTTTTAACATTCTTTAACATTATTAATACACTCCTTCTTATATAAAATTATTTTTAGAATTAATTTAAGGCAATTGAGCACTTAAATAAGCCCCTTAACCTGAAGTGCTGTTTTAAGTGCCTTTGCACCATACCTAGGACTTGATAATACCATTTTACTGTAAGCTTCTGCAATCACATTTTCACAATAAGCCATAGACCCTTGGGCAAAAAGTATTACATCTGCCTTGTCTGCAACCTTTCCGGCCTCTTCAAGCATCCTTGCTTTAAACTGTTCTTGAGAAAGACCAAATGCACCGTCAACAAGTACGTCAATAAGTTCAACATTTTTGCCTATTTCCCTTGCAACCCTTTTAATAGTATTTTTTGTAGGCTCTAATGTTGTTGGCAGTGTAGCCATAACAGCTATTTTTTCGCCTCTTCTTGCTGCGTCTCTGCACATTTCTTCGTCAACCCTAACAATTGGTATGCCTATGTATTTTGCTGCATCCTGTGCGGAATCCGCTACTTCACCAACAGATGAGCAAAGGTTAATCATTGCGTCACATCCTGCATTTACAGCTTCCATGTACATAGCAATAAGCCTTGCAGCGGCAGTTTTTGTAACATAACCATTGTCTCTTGCCTCTTGCAAAATAGATGGGTCTGTCCATGAAACCATTTCAACATTTTCGCCAAGTTCTTTTTTAATTTCTGACTCCACCAGTTCAATAAGCTCTGGTGTGGTGCTTGTGTAGATAAGTCCAACCTTCATTTACTTGTTTCCCCCTTAGTTTTAATACACCATACGTATAACGTAGGATGTTTGTTCATGTTAATATTATATCATGTTTAAATTGTTTGTATATGTATTAAATGCACAAAATTCGAACCCTAATTTTTAGGAATATTTTTTTAATGAAAGCAATTTTATATTTTAAATAACCATTTTAGCTCTTAAAAATATGTAACTTTGTATTTCAGTTGGATTTCAAATCTTCTTTATACTTTCTTAGCCAGTAAAGTAATTTTGCACCTCTAACAATATAAATCAAGCTGGCTTGAATTAAGAAAAATTTAAACCAAATATCCATATAGGATGGGTAAAGAGTTAAAAATAGTATCATAATTATCTGTATTATGCCAAACACAAATACACAAATTAAATATTCCTTTAGTTCCTTAAAAAACTTTTCCCTATTTTCCATATCCTTCATCCCTTCAATAATTAATTTACTTATTATACCATTTTTGAAATGCAAATGTCCCTTTTTAAAATAATTCTAAAACACATGTTCATTCTATTGACTTATTTATGCTCGAGGATTACTATTTTAGATAAGATATTTTTGTAATATTTTGTTGTTTTCACAAATTTAAAACTTGAGGTGGCACATGGAAATTAGAAGAATTTTGGCAGATAAAACTTCCTTAGATATTTTTGCACCAGTTTTATCCAACAGTGCAATTTTATCTCTTATGCGGAAAGAGAACACAATTGGTTTTGGATGCCTTATTGATGGAAAGCCCGTAGCTGCCTGTGTAAGTTTGATTAAGAATAGTAATGCAGAAGTCGTAAGTCTTTTTGTGTTATCAGAATACCGTCGACAAGGTATAGCCAATGCACTGCTTTCTAAACTGTATTGGGAAACCTTTTATACAACTAACGCATCCTATATCTCAGCAAGCTATAGCCTGTTAAATAAAGAAGATTCTGAAGCATTAACTTCCCTATATCGTACCTGTGGCTATAGATTTGACCTTCACCCTAAGGAATACCAACTTTTAGAATTTAAAGTACAAGAGTTGGTTTCTATTCACCATATTTCAGATACAACTGCACTGCCTATTTCTTCTATTGGGAAATACTATGCTAGTATTGTGGCAAAAAAACTTAATGAATTGGAATTCACTACAACGGCAGCCTTCCCTGAAAGCACAGATTTTGATTTGTCCTTGGCAATTTTTAAAAACCAAGACCTTTTGGCATTTGTATGGGTAGAAAAACTAACAGATACCATATACAGGCTTGCGGCAATTTATAATTCCACCGACAATGCCCAAACGATAAAATCCCTTATTGGGCAACTGATTCAAATAGCAAAAGAAAAACTTAACCCTGAGGATATTGTTGTTTCTGATGTTTATGATTACGTAAGTGCAAAGCTTATTAATAGCTTAACTGATGGTAAGGCACAACCGTCACATTTATTCACAGATGCAATACTAATTATTTAAATTGGCTATAAATTAAATGATGTTATTTAATAAGGCGTGCATATTGGCACAGGAGGTATGAATGGACGAATTATTCAAAAACAATCCAATTTCAAAGACACCTGATTTTTTTAATGAGGAGCAAAAGGCATATGTGGACTCAAAAATACAGTCCCTTACTCAAGGTGCTTCGGTAGATTTATCAAGGCAAATTGAACAAAACAGCTACAAAATCGAGACAGTTCGCACAGACGCAAAGTATTATGAGGACGAGTATCGCCAGCAACAAGGCTTGGCAGATTACGAAAAATACTGTCAGCAAAAAACTTCCGAAATTGACGCAAATCCCAAATACTCCAAATTTAGAAAGAAAAAGGCTTTAAAGAAAGAGAAAAGTAGGCTTGAACGAAATAGAGACCAGTTGATTAACGATTTTTCCAGTAAGGTGGCTTTCCCAGAAATGATTTCTGAGGCACGGGTTCAAGAATCAGATGAAAATCTTAAATATTTTACTGAAGTTGAAACATTGCACAGCATAGAAATAGAAAAAGCTAAAGCACTTTTTTCACCAGATGAACGTGAAAAATTCAAAAAAGACAGAAATATTAACTTACTTTTGTTCCACGATAATCTTCAAACTGACCATGCAAAAAACCAAAAGCTTGTGAATGGTTATCTTAGTGAAGATTTTCAGGTGCGTACGGAATTTGTTCAGGATATTTTTAACCAAGTAAACGCGATGCCAACCGATATTTTCCTGTTTAATAACCCTCTTGATTTCAAGAAAAAACTTCCTGAGATGCACAAAGCAACACAGAAAATATTAACCTACACCACCATACTTAAAGGCGGTTATATTAGCGAACAGTCTGCAATTAAAGAAGCTAACCCAATTCTTGCACAAGCCTTTGAAGACAAAATGGATTACTTTTCTAAATATACTAAGCTTTTAGGAATTTATAAAAATCATTTATCCACTGGCAGTGATTTTGGTGCTACTGATTCCTTAAGAAAGATTACTAAGGAAAAAGAAGGAGATTCCAGCTTATTCCCCTACAAAGAAACTTTTTTAGAGGAATCTGCCAAAACAGATATGCGTTTTGGTGAAACAACTTATGAAGAACGTCTGGAAAAAAGAAATATTGAGCGTGAAAAATTTGAAACTGCTAAGGCACGCTATGATACCGCTGTAGCTTTATTAAATAGAACTTCCAGCGGACAGGAAGGTGAGTTAATTTCACCTGAGCTTTTTCAGCAAAAGTTGGAGGCTATTAGTGCACAAGAGCAATTTTTACCACTTGCACAAAGCTATATAACAAGATACGGTTACAACCAAGATATTCCTGAAGATACAAAAATAGAATTAACTGAAAAAGAAAACGAATACGATCAAGCACTAAAAGAATGCAAAAAATGGGAAGATAAATACGCACAAAGTATTGAATCCTTCAGAACTATTTCTCAAAAACCAGATTCTAAATTAAGCAATGTTTATGCTCCAGATTCTTTAAAACCAATATTTCATGAGGCGTTGATGGAGGAATATGGTGAACTTTACGGCAAACATACTCTTGAAGAAAAAGAGAAAATTTCCCATACTTATAAGTCTTTCAATAACGCAGAACAAAAACTGTTTAGCCTAACAAACCCCAGTGATATTGGTGAACCACGTTGCCCACAAGAGTTGCCAGCTGAGTTTGTAATAGCAGAGAAGGAAAAAGAATTAATGAAACTGACCATCGGGACCTTTCGTGTTGAGGGTGAAGAAGACACCCTTGGTGAGCCACTATTCCGTTCATTCTCCAGCTTTGGAAACTTTGGGGACCTAGACGCCGCACTAACAAAGGAAGAATTAAAACTAATGCTTCGTAACCTTGGTGCTGGTGGAAATTTAAAGGATAATGTGGATTCTGAACAAAGTCAAATAATTCGTGATAAAAATTTGGCAGGCGTAAGAACTTACAAAAAGGTTCTGCAAAAACATTATATAGATATGTTTAAAAAATATGGCGATGTGGATAATATGTCCCTTAAAGAACGCATAAGCCGTAAAAATGAAATAGAAGATGCATTTAGTAATATGCAAGTGGATAACCATTGGGTAGACCGTTTCCCTAAGCTGTTTACTTCACCCGAGGATGAAGCTTTGGTAGATATAATTCATTATTATAACTATACCTCGTCATACATGATTGTATCAGAAAGTAATATTGCGCAAATGGGTTTTGATATGGCAAAAGAAATGGACGACCAGCTTCATCAACTGTTACTGTCGGACCCTAATTTTATCAAAAGCAAAAAAGCATTATTTAAATAATAAATTATTTCTTAACTACATAAAAACTAAGCCTTGGTAATTTCCAAGGCTTTTTTTAATTTTAATTTATACAATTATAGGCTGAATTTGTTCCCCATCAAGGGCTTTCTCCAGTGTATTAACAATTAAATCTGTATGTGCAATCATAGAAGTTGGTTTATTAAATGCATTATCCTGACCGAATGGAACAAAAAAGATATTTTTAATATTAATAAGTGCACCAATGTTTTTAAAGTTTATACCTAAAGCATCATTAGTTGAAATAGAAATTACCAAAGGTTTTCCATTACGCATATGCGCTTTCGCCGCCATAAGAACAGAAGTATCTGTAATTCCGTTTGCAAGTTTGGCTAAAGTATTGCCTGTACATGGTGCAATTAAAAGAATATCAAGGTATGCACTTGGACCAATCGGCTCAGCCTCTTCAATTGTTAGAATAGGATCATTTCCTGTTATTAGTGAAATCTTTCTTATAAATTCCTGTGTATCTCCAAATCTTGAATCTATAGTTTGCACATTTTTTGAGAAAATTGGAAAAACATTGGCCCCAGCGTCAACAAGTTTTTTCACCTCAACTTCTATTTTATCGAAAGTGCAAAATGAGCCTGTAATACCAATTCCTACATTTTTACCATTAATTTCCATGCAACATCCTCCTTATAACCCCTTAATAATTGCATCAAATAATATATTTGCACTTGTTTCTGGTGAAAACTTACCTGGAAGCCCAAGGCATAAGCTAGCGTTGATTCCTAAAACTCTGCAATAATCAAAATCAACTCCGCCTGGAGCAGAGGAAATATCAATTATTACTACATCTTTTTTCATTAAATCTATAAGATTTTTACCTACAATTAATTCTGGAACAGTGTTAAAGATAAAATCAAACTTATTTATTGCACTTTCTAGATTTTTCAAATTAACAGTTTCTAACCCGAAGGCAAAAGCATTGGCTAATTTTTCGTCACTTCTGCCGCCAACTGTTACATGCGCGTCAAGTGCTTTCAACTTTTGTGAAAGAACTTTCCCACACCTTCCATATCCAAGAACAAGACATTTACTGTTATGCAAATTTTTAGTGCTTAGTCTAATTGCTTCTGCAATTGTTCCTTCCGCAGTTGCTACTGCATTTTTTATACTAACTTCCTCGCTTTCCATAAAATCGAAGAAACTAATATTCCTTTCTTTAAGTTCATTTTTAATTTTTTGAGGAATATTTCCACCCCAAATTGTATGTCTTGAAGTAACACAATTTAAAAATTTTTCAATATCTAACTCTTCTATTCCTTGTGTAGAAAAAATATTTTTTTTGTCTTTTGTGAAAGGTATTGGACATATTATTATATCTGATTTTTCCATTACTTCTTCTAATGAAAAATTACTTTCTCTATCAAAATAAACTTCCGTATTTTCTCCACTTGCTTTAAGTTTTTCAGTCAAATAAAATTGGCGTAAATCTCCTCCAAGAACCAAAAAGTTTTTCAATCCAGCTCACTCCCCTCTTAATTGTTAATATATGATTGTAAAAAAATATTGGTGTTGAGTACCAGAGCTTATTTTTTTTCATAGTATTTATTATTAAGAATTTTAGGGAATGATTCGATTGAAAAAAACCATTTTTAAAGGCTCAGCAACAGCAATTGTCACTCCTATGGACAAAAAAGGAAATATTGACTTTGAAGCACTTAAAAAAATTCTTGATTTTCAACTGAAAAATGATACTGATGCAATTGTTGTTACAGGAACAACAGGTGAAAACGCTACCCTTGATGACGATGAACATTTATCTGTAATTAAGTACACGGTTAACTATATTGACAAAAGAATACCCGTTATTGCCAGCACAGGAAGCAATAATACTGCCCATGCAATTTGTATGTCCAAAGAGGCAGAGGCAATGGGTGCTGATGCGCTTTTACAGGTAACCCCTTACTACAATAAAACTTCCCAAGCTGGACTTATGCAGCATTTTACAACCATTGCTGACAGCATTAATATTCCTATTATTTTATATAATGTTCCCAGCAGAACAGGAATGAGCATTAAACCAGAAACCTATTTAGAACTGTCAACCCACCAAAATATCTACGCTACAAAGGAAGCCAGTGGAGATATATCAGCTATTGCAAAAACAGCTGCCCTGTGCGGAGACAATCTTGCTATCTACTCGGGAAACGATGACCAAACCGTGCCTATTCTTTCTTTGGGCGGAAAAGGAATTATTTCAGTTTTGGGGAATATAATGCCAAAAGAAATGCATAATCTGTGTAAATTTTATTTTGCTGGCATGGTTGAAGAAAGTGTGCAATTACAACTTAAACTTATTGACATTATGAATATGATGTTTTGCGACGTTAGCCCTATGCCTGTAAAAGCTACTATGGAGTTAATGGGACTTTGCCAGAGATATTGCAGACTGCCTCTTGTAGGCTTAAATAAAAAAAATAAAAAGGAATTAAAAGAGGTTATGCTTAAACACAAGCTTATAAAGTAAATAAGGTTTGGAGGCAAGACTATGTGTGGAATTGCAGGATTTTTTGATGCCTATGCAGATTATAATACAAATCGAGGATGGGCTAAGGAAACTATAGAAAATATGAATAGACAGCTTGTTCACAGAGGCCCTGATGATAACGGAATATATATTTCAAAAACCTTTGCCTTAGGCCATAACAGACTATCTATTATCGACCTTTCATCAGGTCAACAGCCAATGATAAGAAGTATAAACGGAAAAGCATTTGGTATTGTGTATAATGGGGAAATATACAATATGGATGAATTAAAGGCCGAGCTTCAGGCTAAAGGATGGGAATTTAAAACCACTTCCGATACAGAGGTTATTCTGGTTTCTTATTTAGAATATGGCTATGACTTTGCAAAGAAACTTAACGGAATTTTTGCTTTTGCAATTATGGATGAACAGAAAAATGAGCTCATTTTATACCGAGATAGAAGTGGAATAAAGCCACTATTTTACACTGTAAAAAATGAAGCGGTAGTTTTTGCATCAGAAATTAAAGCAATTTTTAAATATCCCGAAATAAAGCCAAAGCTTGATATAAATGGACTTAACGAAATATTCTCCATAGGCCCATCTAAAACGTATGGCTGTGGTGTTTTCAAAGATATTGATGAGGTTTTGCCAGGCAATTATATTATTTGTAGCCATAATGGGTTAAAGAAAATTCAATATTGGAAGGTTGAAAGTAAACCCCATGAAGATGATTTTGAAACAACAGTTAAAAAAACGAGGAAATTGCTAATAGACGCTGTAACATTGCAAATGAAGTCTGATGTTCCAATTTGTACATTTTTATCTGGTGGCATAGACAGCAGTCTGGTTTCTGCGATTTGTGCACAAGAACTTGCTAAAAAAGGTGATAAATTAAACACTTTTTCCTTTGATTTTGTAAACAATGATAAATATTTTAAGGCTAATAATTTTCAGCCTTCTCAAGATAGGCCATATGCTGAAAAAATGGTTAAACACATCAATTCAAACCACCATTTTTTGGAATGCAATAATATTGATTTAGCAGATTATCTATACAAATCTGTTGATGCAAGAGATTTGCCAGCAATGGCGGACATAGATTCCTCTTTGCTTTATTTTTGCGGTGTTGTAAAGCAATATAATAAAGTTGTTCTTACAGGCGAGTGTGCTGACGAAATTTTCGGTGGTTATCCTTGGTTTCACAAAAAAGAGTTCTTTGAAAAGGATACTTTTCCTTGGATGCCCAATTTAGAACCAAGAAAGACCATGCTTTCAGATGAATTTTTAAATGAACTTAACATGGAAGAGTATGTTAAAAAAACTTACGAAAAATCCTTAGCTGAAACACCCATACTTGAAGGGGAAAACAGTGAGGAAAAAAGAAGAAGGGAAATTGCCTTTTTGAATTTGAAATGGTTTATGCAAACACTTCTTGACAGAATGGACAGAACAAGTATGTTTTCAGGTCTTGAGGCAAGAGTGCCTTTTGCAGACCACAGAATAATTGAATATATTTGGAATGTACCTTGGGAATTTAAAAATTATAACAATACAGTTAAAGGGCTTTTAAGGGAAGCCTCAAGAGGGCTAGTGCCAGATGAAGTGCTTTTTAGAAGGAAAAGTCCATACCCAAAAGTATATGACCCAAATTTCGAAAAAATATTAAAAGAAAAAGTAAATGAAATTGTTGAGGATACTTCCTCACCTGTTTTGCAGTTTTTAGATAAAAAGAAGGTGTATACCTTCATTTCAAGCCCTTCTGATTATGGAAAGCCATGGTTTGGTCAACTTATGGCTGGGCCTCAAATGCTGGGATACTTAATTCAAATTAACTATTGGATGAAAAAATTCGATATAGAGATAGTTTAGGTATGTCATTAATTATTTACCACACAAAACAAAGGTGAGGGTTTTTGCCTCACTTTTGTTTTAGTTCAAATACTGCCATGTAAAACCCTATTTAATGAATATTCGTATTATTTTATTAGATTTTCATTTACTTTGCTTAAAAGAAAAATTAGTTCTTCAATTTCTTCACCGCTGATACCATTTAAAGCGTCTTTTTCAACTTCTTCCATAATCTCTCGTACTTTTTTAGCCGTTTTTTCCCCTTCTTCGGTTAAAGATACATATAGTGAACGCCGATTACCATTTTTATTTCTTCTAAAAATGTATCCCTTCTGCTCCATTTGTAACAAAACGCTTGTAACAGAAGCAGGCTCAATTTGACATCCTAATGCAATATCTTTTTGCATACATTCATCACAATCAAGAAGAAAATCAAAAATCTTTGGTTGGCCGATGGATAATGATAAATTGTTTTTTGAGAGCCTATCATATACCTTTTTCTGATAAGATAAATGATTTTGGAGCATTAAACTGCGATATGTACATTTCACGTTATGTACCTCCTTTAAACATTTATATTAATCATTTGAAAGCATTTTATTTAGTGGAATTCTAAAATGATTTGTAAAGAATTTAAGACAAATTCCCACGCCAAAAGCAGCTATTACCGTTCCTTCTCTTACACCCATTAAACTTCTAGTAAATATTAGTGAGGTTATTACCGCAATTGTCACAAGTGCCCAGTCAAAAAACAATTTTGCAGTTGGTAATGCTATTCCTGTTTTGCTGCTAATAGCCTGCATAACGCCCTCGCCCGGCAATGATAATATACTGGCTTCCAAGTACAGCAATATGCCCATTGCAACTAATATAATACTTATACCTACGTATAAAAGCTGAGTTAAATAACTGTTACCTTGAGGCAAAATACTTAATGATAGCTTATTAGTAATGCTAACAAAATATCCAAACATAAAAGAGCAAACAACTTGAAGCAGATTTATCAATTGAAATTCTTTCCTTAAAATAAGTATTTGAATTACAATAAAAACTAAAAATACACCTGTTGTGCAAATTCCCATATCCACTTTAAGAATGTCACTTAAAACACTTGGAACAGAATTTACTGGAGATACGCCCAAATTTGAAATTTTAGAAACCGACACACCCAACGCCATAATAAAAAGCCCTATAGTATAAACAATAATTCTTTTAATTAGCTGCTGAATTTTACTCATGTTAAACAAACAAAACACTCCTTATTATAATTAGATTTCTAATTATTATATTTTTAATATTTTGCATTGTCAATACTCATTTTTCACTGTTTAAGAAATTAATATATTCATCGCCCCAAACCCTCAAAGATTCCATAACTGGCTTAAACTTTTCTCCTATATCACTTAAGGAATATTCTACTTTTGGCGGTATTTGATTATATATAGTCCTTATTATCAGCCCATTTTCCTCTAATGTTCTAAGTTGTTTAGTTAATGTAGCTTGGGTTAACTTTGGAAGTTCCCTTTGCAGCTCACTAAATCGCATAGTTCTGTTTAGCAGAAGAAATAAAATAACTAATGCCCATTTTCCCGAAAGCAATTTCTGTACAGTAACATAAGGGCATTTTCCAAAATCATCTTCTTTCATGATATCCTCCTTAGTATCTTTTTAGATACTTAGTATTATAAAAAATCGTACTTGAATTATTTATTCTATACACTATAATAATATCAACAACATAAAAAACAGTCAAGCAAATACATATTATGGAGGTTTTTAAATGAAAGAAGTATATGAATTTTTAAAAAAATGCCAAACCTATTACCTTGCAACTGTGGAAGGTGACCAACCAAGGGTGCGTCCTTTTGGAACTGTAAATATATTTGATGGCAAACTTTATATTCAAACGGGCAAGTCCAAAAATGTGTCCAAGCAGATTCAGATAAACCCCAAAATTGAAATTAGCGCTTTTGATGGTAGCGACTGGATTCGTGTTGAAGCAATTGCCGTAAGAGATGATAGATTAGAGGCAAAACAAAGTATGTTGGATTCATATCCAGCTTTGCAGGGAATGTATAAAGCAGATGATGATAATACAGAAGCTTTGTATCTGAAAGATGCCACAGCAACTTTTTACTCATTCACAACGGAACCACATATAATTAAGTTTTAATGTATTAACTAAAAAGAGCTAAGCACAAAATTTAGTGTTAGCTCTTTTTTGATTTATTAATAATCAAAAACACTATTTCTTCCCACAAATTGCTTCATTTTTCTTTTTCCATTAAATTGTAAACATTTTTATGATTTCAACTAGAAAATCTAAAACTTGTTACAATGTTATGCTTTTGGTTAACAAACCTGTGGCTCTCCTTTTAAAGAAACAATGTCTTCCAAAGCAATTTTAACTTCCTTTTCATCACCATCTATAACAATAACTACTGATCCCTCTGAGCCATCCACTCCACCAGAGGCAATGCACTTTGCCTTAACGTTATAAAGCGTCTCTAAAGCCGTAATTTCTGTAACAACAGTCGCGCCCAAAATTGGCATAAGTCCAACTTTATCACCTATTGCTTGATCAATTTTGTGACCTGCCATAAATTCAACAGCCTCTCGTACATCTGGAATCAACTTTTCAAGTCCAATAGGAACAACAATTTCAATTCCTCTTTGCATAAGAGGACCCCATGCAGCCCCAATTGTTCCACCCATACTGTCTGATGCTAATACTGCGGCTAATCCAGTATGATCTACGGCATTTCCTCCTTTTATAAATACGTCTCCGTTTTCTATTTCAGGTAAAAACTCTTTCCAGTGAACATCTCTTCCTTCAGTGACTCCTTTAGTTATAACAAAAGGAGGCTTTCTATCTTCAGCAGCAGTAACCCCAGTTTCTCCATTAGTGATAATACCAACAGTATATGTGCTCTTCTTTTCTACTGGTTCACCAATAAGTTCTTCAACAATAAAGGCGTTAGTCGTTCCGCCAGCTATAATAATATGGTGCTTTTTAAGTGCATTTTGAACGCTTGGTAATGCCTTTACCCCTCTTGCAATTAACCTTTTGGATTCACTTGATGTAAACGTAATCTGAGCTCTCATTTGTTTTCCTCCTTAATTCATTTAGAACTATCGTGTTAAATTCAAAAACTGTTTCTTCAACTATTTTAATGTCAACTACAAATTAATTATGTTCATGAATCATGTTCCATTAAAATTATAATCTATTACTATTTAATTTTCAAATTAAATACATATTGTATTTATAAAAATGCAAAGAATGATTGTAATTTCTGCTAAAACACAAAAAATATTATAAAAAAATTGCCGCAGATATAATCTGCGGCGTGAATAAAAACTATACCTCCGGGAGGAAGTTATAATACAAAGAAGCTAAAACAAAATTTATATATATGTATTTAGGAGATTTGAGTTTAGCAATAATTTATTTCTTGTGCTGAGGGTAGCACTTATCAATTGTTTCAGTTATGCCTTTTATAGCTTCATCAGAAATCAAACCAAATGGTTTACGGCATGGACCTACTGGCTGTCCGATAATGTTTGTTGCTGCTTTTATAATAGAATTAGGGTTACCATATTTAAAGCAATCTCTAATTGCACGAATAGAATCCTGTGCAGTTTTGGCAGCTGCAATGTCGCCTTTGATGTAGTTCTGGTAAATGCTTACCATAACCTCAGGGAGAACGTTTGCTACTGCTGTTATACCACCCTTACCGCCTGCCATAAGTGTCCAGAGGATAAGAGAATCATTGCCTGAAAGAACTGAGAAGTTTTCTGAATCTGTGGCTTCAATATATCTAAGAATGTTATCAAAGTTACCACTTGAATCCTTTACACCCTTGATGTTTGAACAGTTATTTGCAAGCTTTGCAACGGTTGTATAATCAATGCTTACGCCAGCTCTTGCTGGAATATTGTAAAGAACAATAGGAACGTCAACTGATTTTGAAACTGATGAAAAATGCTCATAAAGCTCGCTCTGATTAAGAGCTGCAAAATAAGGAGTTACAAGAGAAAGTGCGTCAACGCCCATTTCCTGTGCAGCTTGTGAAAGCTCAACTGTATCTGCTGTACTTACACATCCTGCGCCTGCATAAATTGGCACTCTTTTTTTAGCCTCGTCCACTACAATTTGCATTACTCTTTTTTTCTCTTCCATAGACATAATATAGAACTCACCGTTTGTTCCAAGTGTAAAAATACCATCTACACCTGCAGCAATCTGTCTGTTAACCTGATTTCTTAACTCTGCCTCATTTATTGAGCCGTCAGCAAACATTGGGGTTACCATAGCTGCAACTATACCTTTAATTTCCATTAAAAACACTCCTTTTTCTATTAGTATTTAATTACATAACTTTTTTATAAAGATTTCTTATATCTTCAATACTTAATTCCTTCATGTTGTTAACAAGAAGTCTTGTCTGCTGACTTCCACTTTCAACAAGAACTTCTAAGTCTTCAGCTGGAACACCAAAATCTTTTAAGCTTGTAGGAATTTCTGTTACTTTAACAATATCTTTTATTTCATCTACAATGTATTTTGCTTTTTGAGCTGTTGTTTTTGAAGAAATTTCAGGGAAAACGACATCACAAAGCTTTGAAAGTCTATCCTCGCAAACATCCATGTTAAACTCCATAACATGAGCTAATAAAATAGCATTTGACACACCATGAGCAATATGATACTTTCCACCCAAGGGATAAGCAAGGGCGTGAACCGCTGTAGTGCCACTGCCTGTAATAGCCACGCCACCGTAGAAAGCACCTAAAAGCATTGCTGATTTTGCTTCCATATCCTCTGCATTTAGGTAAGCCTTTTTAATGTTTTTGAAAATAAGTGCTGCACCTTCAATTGCATAAGTATCACTGAAAGGTGTTGCTTTTTTTGATGTGAAACATTCCACCACATGAGCAAGAGCATCTACTCCTGTTGCTGCAATAATTGATTTTGGAAGCTTTGCAATCATTTTCGCATCAAGTATTACATAGTCTGGAATCATATTGTCGCTTACAATACCCTTTTTTGTGCTTTCTTCTGGTATTGCAACAATGGCATTGCAGGTTGCCTCACTGCCAGTTCCGCAGGTTGTAGGAATCATAATTGTTTTAATTCCCTTTTTTGCAACACTTGGATCTACTAAAAGGTCTTTAATTGTATAATTCATTCCTTTAAGGACTGCACACAGCTTAGCTGCATCCATAACACTTCCGCCACCAACAGCAACAATAAGGTCTCCTTGTGCATTTTCAACTTCTTTTATTACTCTTTCTACGTCTTGATAACTTGGTTCAGGAGTAAGGTTGTCAAAAACCTCATATTTTACTTGTGCAAAATCAAGTTCATTAAGTACAACATCAACAAGTCCTGTACCTCTAACGCCCTTATCTGTAAATATAATTACTTTTTTTGCACTTTCCTTAGCAACTATATCTTTGATGTTAGCAATACTTCCTTCACCTCCATACACACATGAAGGAACTTTGATTTGATATGTCATTATTTTCACCTCTTATAATAGTAGTTTGTATTTTACGTGATTCGATATACTATAAAAGCAATTTCCGTACCAAAATTTTATATTTTCCAGAAAAAATATTTTTTTGTGCAATATCCACAAAGAAAGTGTGGTTAAGCCATTAGTTTTGCGCCCGCATAGGGTAAAACATTAGAAGTTTAACAGTTTAAATCGCTAATACTTTACAAGGCAATTGTCACTCATCTGTTCTGTTGCATATTTCGCGTTACATACGTTGCATTTTACAAAAACTTTGATTATATTAATACATAAGTCATTCTATTCTATATGCAAAATTACACAACCAAACTAAAACCGGTATAGTAACTGCAGACATCAACGTTGAGGTAAGAACAATTTGTGAACCCCTTATGTAATTTCCTCCATATTTTTTTGTAAGAATTGAAGCAAAAGCAGGACAAGGTAAACCAAGTGTTACAACAGCCACAAGTGCCAACGCCAAATCCATATTAAACATTTTAAATAAAAACAAAGTGAATATAGGTATAATTCCAAGCCTTATTGCAACAATTGACCAAGCAAGTTTGTTCTTAAACATTTTCTCCAAAGGGTAACCAGCTAAATTCATACCAACAACCAACATCCCTATTGTAGCATTTCCCTTTGCCAAAGTATCAATAAGGTTTTGTATTGGTAAAGGTACTGGTATTGCTGATATACTAACAATAAGGCCAACAATCATAGCTATAATCAATTGGTTTTTGAACATACCAAGGCTTATTTTAACACCATATGGTGTATTCTTTTGTAAAAGTAAAAATCCATAAGAGTTTGTCATTAGTCTTATAAAAAGAATAAATACAGACATATAAAACAGACCTTCACTTCCAAATACACCTTCAATAATAGGTATGCCCATCATTCCGAAATTGGAAAACAAAATGCAGTATTTATATAAATTTTTGTCTAACTGCGGCTGTTTTGTCACCTTATTAAAAATATGCCCTAAAGCAAATTCAAAAAAGATTACAATAAATGATATTAAAATTAGTAATCCGCACTGGGTTAAAACATCAACCGTAAACTTAAATTGCATCGCTTTAAATATTGAACATGGCAACATAATAGTTGAATAAACATATGTTAGTACGCTCACCGCCGATTCATCAAGCTTGTTTTGCTTCATTGTAAAAAACCCAATAAGTATTATTGAAAACAGAACAAAAACTTGCTGAATGGTTATCATAAACACTTCCATTTTGTTCTCCTCTCAAAAATAAAATATATCATGGCATTCTAAGCCTATATAAAATGCTGACAATGGACTTCCCACCGTCAGCATTTAAAATTAAAAAATTAAATTATTTAAGGTAATCTGCGAAAGACATGAAAAGCTCTCTCTGTTTTTGTAATTCAGAAATTGAGTCATTAACTGAAAGAGCATATGGCTCCTGGAAACAGAAGCTATTTACTTCAGCCTTGTATTCTTCATCATTTTCAACAATGTCAAGAATTGCCGCATTCATAGCTTCAACGATTGCAGGGTCTGTTCCCTTTGGTGCAAGGCAAGCATAAAGTGTGTTAAGAACCAACTCTGGGCAGCCTGAATCTTTTGCAGCAGGAATATCACTTAAAAGGTCAGGGCTTGTTTCAAGTAATGTACAAAGTGATTTAACGTCACCATTTTCGATATATTCTTTTGCTGATGAATAAGGAGCGATTGTTACATCAACATGATTACCAAGTAATGATGTTAAACGTTCAGCCGCATCGCCTGCATCAATAACATTAAACTGAGCGCCTGCAGCTTTTTCAAGTATTACAGATGCAATGTAAACACCGCCGCCTGTAGAGATACCAAACTTAATACTTCCTGGGTTTGCTTTTGAAGCCTCAATAAGTTCTTCTAATGTGTTGTATGGAGCATCTGCAGGAACTAAAATATTTTCCCCTGATTGTTTGCCGTAAATTGCTACTGGCTCAAATGCATCATAACCGAAATCTGCAAGACCTGTTGCTTCATTGCCTGTAAGTGCTGCTGTGTTTGTTAATACAAATGTGTAACCGTCTGTGTCACCGTCTTTGTATTCTGTCATACAAATAGCACCATTGCTTCCTGTTACATTGTTCGCTACAACTGATACACCAAGTTTGCTTTCGAGCTTTCTTGCCAAAAGTCTAGCCATGTAATCTGTGTCGCCACCTGCGCCATGTGTTACAGCAAAATTAATTGTCTTTGTTGGCCAGTCAATTTCACCACTTGCCTGTGCCTCTGCTTTTGCTGGTTCACTTGCTGGTGTGCTGGCAGCCTCATTTGATGTTTTGCTGCTGCATCCTGCAAGCATAGAAACCGCCATTATACTCGCTAATACTCCTGTTACTAACTTCTTCATAAAAATTTCCTTCCTTTCTCCTTTGAAATTATGTGAGTTTATTAATAATATTAATAAAATATTATTCTTAGCTTTATTCTTCCTCAATAAGAAGAGAAGCGGTTTCTTTTTTGCTGCTTCTTAATGATAGGAAAACTACAACTGCTGTAAGAACTATAAATATACAAAAAATCGGATGATTTAAAGGTGAATCTGAGGTAATAAGCTGAGAAACCTTTCTTAAATTAGACTCCAGCGTAGGCCCCAAAATAAAGCCTAAAATAAGAGGTGAACTTGGTATTTGCGCTTTTATTAAAAGATAACCTACAAGGCCAAATGCAAAAACACCTAATACGTCAAATGCACGGTTGCTGTCACCGATTGCTCCTACACAGCAAAGAACTACTATAATAGGAAGTAAGAAATTTTTTGGAACTTTAAGTACCTTTATGAATCCTTTCATGCCGATAATCATAAAAATAAGCATCATAATTGAGGCAACAATCATTGCAAAGAAAATACCATATACTGTTGCTCCACTTTTTTGGAAAATCAGTGGCCCTGGAGATACACCGTGAACCATCAAACCGCCCAAAAGCATTGCTGTAACAGCGTCACCAGGAATTCCAAGTGACAAAAGAGGAATCATAGCGCCGCCGATACCTCCGTTGTTTGCTGTTTCAGATGCTACTATGCCATCAATAATACCAGTTCCAAATTTTTCAGGGTTCTTTGAAGAATTTTTTGCAACTGTGTATGAAATCATGCAGGATACGCCGCCACCAATACCTGGCAAAATACCAACACCAAGGCCAATAAGGGCTGAACGAATTGCATTGCCAATTTGGCTTGTGAACTCTTTAAAAGTAAAGCCAACGCCATGCATTTTAACATCTTCTCTTACAACTATTTCCTCATCACTTCTAACTGTGGCTGCATACTTAACTACCTCTGTAATTGCAAATAATCCAATAAGAACCACTAAAAGCTTAAAGCCTGCTGTAAGATTTGTATTACCAAATGTAAATCTAGCCTTTGAATCAATAGGTGAAAGGCCAACTGTAGCTAAAGTTGTTCCTATAATAGCACCGATAAGACCTTTTACTAAATCCTTGCCTGTTAATGTTATAACTAAGGATAAAGAGAAAATAGTAAGGGCACAGTATTCAAAAGGCCCAAACTTAATAGCTAAAGCTGCTAACTTTGGAGAAATTAAAATTAAAAGAGCAATGCCGATTATTGTTCCAATGAATGAGAAAACAACACCAATACCAAGTGCTTTTGCGGCTTCACCTTTTTCCGCCATAGGGCTTCCATCAAAGCATGTTGCAACAGAAGATGGCGTGCCCGGTATATTAAGCAAAATTGCTGAAATTAAACCGCCTGAAATACCACCGATATAAAGTGCAACCAAGGTTGAAATACCTTGCACCGGTGTCATTGCATAAGTTACTGGTAAAAACATTACAACTGCCATAGTTGCAGTAAGACCAGGAATTGAACCAAAAATAATGCCAACTATAACTCCAATTGCTATAAGTGCAATAGTAAAAGGGTCTGTACATACGTTTAAAAATCCTTCCAAAACCATTTTTTCATCTCCCTCCTAATTAAAATCCAAATATACCAGCCGGAAGCAGTACATTTAAAAAGCGAACAAATACTAAATCAATTGCACAAGCAAACACTACCGCTACAACAAAAGTTAAAATGTAGTTTCTGTCTTTTTTTGGCGTTAAAAGCAAAATTTCTGCAAACAAAAAGGTAATTGTTGTAATTAAGAAGCCAATGCCCTTCATTGCTACAACATAAATTCCTAAGAAAACAAAAGTCAAAACTACTTCTCTGCTATTAACTATTTGTTGGACAATTGTTACCTTATTTTTTAAATCAACACCTGAAGCAATTGCACTTTTTCTTTGTTTAATTCCTCTGAAAACAAGAATTAAGCTAAGAATTAAAATACAAGTTCCCCAAAACCTAGGCATAAATCTAGCATCTAAAGGTGTAGCGCCGCTGCCTGTAAAAACTGCAATTTGTCCCGTAAATGCAAGATATACAGATGAAATAACTGTTAAAACAATGCCCGGGTACAGATTCTTTCGATAATCCATATCCATTTCCTCCTTAAAATAAGTCCATTTTAAAATATAATTATTTACCTGCCCACTTAGGATGATTATATACTTTTTTGTCAGCTACATATGGCCACTTTTCTCCATTCATAACAGCTAAACAGCCATCTATGCACATAGTTGCCATGTTTATTACAGCTTCTCTTGTCTGTGCCGCACTGTGTGGAGTTACTATTATGTTCTTCGCACTAAGAATTGCATCACCTTTAGCTGGGTCAGATGGCTCGCATTCAAAAACATCTAATGCAGCTCCGGCAATAACATCGTTGTTCAGGGCATCAATAAGGTCAGCTTCATTAACTATGCCGCCTCTTGAGCAGTTAACGATATAGGCTGTTTTTTTCATACTTCCAAGCTGTTTTTTCCCAATCATGTTTCTTGTGCTTGTAATTAAAGGAACATGCACGGAAACAAAATCAGCTTCTTTAATTAGTTCTTCATAATCTGAATAATATGTATAACCTCTTGCTTCAATTTCTTCCTTAGAAATAAATGGGTCATAGCCTAAAACTTCCATTCCTACCTCTTTGCACATTTTTGCCGCTTGATTGCCAATATTTCCAAGGCCAATAAAGCCTGCTTTTTTGTTTAGAACTTCTGTGCATCTTCCCTGATTTCTAACAACAGAAAACATTCCTTCGCAAGTACCTGTATTGGCATTGATAAGATCCTTACTAAGAGCAAAAATTAGAGCAACAGTGTGCTCTGCAACAGAGCGTGCATTAGCACTTGGTGTAATTACTATAGGGATGCCTGCAGCCGTTGCAGCTTCAACATCAACACTGTCATATCCTACACCAGTTCTTCCTATCACTTTAAGTTTAGGTGAACTTGCAATTGCATTTGCGTCCATTTTACCTATTCTTACTATTATTGCTTCAGCATCCTTCATTTCCTCAAGATAATTGTTTGGATCTCCATCGTTTGCAACATAAATGTCTGTTATGTCTTTACTTTTAAGTCTCTCCATTCCTTCACAGCAAACTTCCTGTGTCATCACAAACCTGCTCACTTTTAAAACCTCCTAGAATTTATATGAAATTAGTAATTCGAATTCGAGTAAACCACCCAATTTAGACACATATTTAAAAAATTCGTGCATTCTTATTACCACATATAAATTATTAGCAAGATTCGTGCCAATTTTAATTGCTGATTCAAAAATATTTTTTTTAGTTATTTTACACATTTTTTACATAGCCCATTTGTTAATATGTTACATGTTAATTCGATATTTCTCCATAATTGTGAACTTTAATTAGAGTTTACACACTAAAGCAAATATACACCGGTTGCAAATATCAACATATCGCAACATAATTATGAAACAAAAATATTGTTTTTTAATAAAAATCATTAATTTTCTTTCATCTTCCTCCATAAGGTAGTTCTATCTATCTTTAAAACGTCACAAACTTTTTTAACCGAGCCACCTTCCTTTTCAAAAATATAGTTAATGTATTTGTTTTCAAATGCTTTTAGAGATAATCTGTTTTCCATCAACTCTTCATATATGCCATCATTTAAATTCTCCACACCAAAAAAATCGTTTTCATCCTCTAAGTCTTCTCTGCCTATTAAATTGTTATCACAAATAACAACCGCCCTCTCTATCAAATTTTGGAGTTCTCGAACATTTCCCTTAAATTCGCTGATGCAAAGAATCCCTAATGCTTCCTCT
>JAYFNB010000043.1:0-123658 GCA_034933685.1 Lachnospiraceae bacterium
CTCAATCGCTTGTGCAACTTCTTTCAAAGTGACACTCGATATATTATACAGACTTTTCAGAAAATGTCAATACCTTTTTCAAAAAGTTTTAAAACATTTAAATCTCCATTTTCACTCTGTACCTGCGCCATCGCCTTTTGCGGTGACACGAATACTTATTATACACGCTTTAAGTTAAAAGTCAATATGTTTTTGAAATTTCGCAGAAAACAGCCCTAACCACGTAATGTACCTATGGTTAGGGCTGTTTCCACTTAATTAAGCTTTACTTTGCACTATTTGTATTATGAATTTTTGTTGCTGTTTGTTTTGTTTGTTTTGTTTGTGCTATTTGTGTTGTTTTTGCTGCAGTTGTTACTCTGTTTGTCTGTATTAAGGTTATACTCCTGTGCAAACTCTGTTCTGTTCATATTCATCTCAGAGTTTTTGCTTGTACTTGTGCTTGTTCCTGATGTTGAATTTCTTTGTGTTGTCTTATTCATTTTATTCTCTGCTTTCTTATCCATTCTAATCCACTCCCTGAATAATAGTTTTACAGACTAGGCAATTTCATCTGCAGTAGTTATTATTGTTTGTAATTCATTTTTTATTCAGACAGATTTTAGTTTTTTTAAATTCAATAACTAGCTCCTTCTTGCAATTCTATCTCTATTGGTAAAATTATTTTTTGTCCCGTCTTAATAATATCGCTTTCCATATCATTAAATTCCTTAATGCGGGAAATATAGTTTATAACAGACATTTCATCTGTTTTGTAAGCTTCAGCAATGCTCCACAATGTGTCGCCCTTTACAATATCAATCGATTTATAATAAATATGTTTGCTTCGGGTTTTTGTATTGCCAAAGGATAAAACACCTGCAGTTAAAACCATAATAAATGTCATTAAAATAAAAACATACCTTCTCATACTCAGCCACCTTTCAAACATCTGTTCGTTGTTGTAGGTCTATAATACACGAACACAAGTTCTTTGTCAACAGTATTTTTCAATTCAGCCGAACACAGGTTTGAACTTTCTAGTTTGCTATGATATACTGTTTATAATATATAGAAAATTACGAGGTGATTACATGACTGACTTGTCTGTAAAACAGCAACAAATATTGGAATTTATAAAAAAAGAAGTTCATCATAAAGGGTATCCGCCATCAGTGCGTGAAATTTGTGAAGCAATAGGTTTAAAATCGACCTCAACTGTTCATGGACATCTTTCTCGTCTTGAAAAAAAAGGATACATTCGCCGTGACCCTACAAAGCCACGTGCAATTGAAATTTTAAACTTAGAACCAATTTTGGAATACAATCAGGAATTAGTTCACATTCCTATTGTTGGCACAATAACAGCAGGCACGCCAATTCTTGCTGTTGAAAATATAGAAGACACATTCCCACTACCTATTCAATATGTAAATAATGATGATATGTTCATGCTGAAAGTTCGTGGAGAAAGCATGATTGAGGCAGGTATTTTTGATAAAGATTTAATTCTTGTACGTCAACAGCAAGGTGCCGAAAACGGTGATATAGTAGTAGCACTAATTGAAGACTACGCAACTGTTAAAAAATTTTATAAAGAAAAAGAGCATATCCGTTTGCAACCAGCTAATAGCGCAATGTCGCCAATTATAGTTCAAGATTGTACTATCCTTGGTAAGGTAGTTGGTCTTTTCAGAAAATTCAATTAAGGAGTGATATATAAATGTACGGTCTTGTTCGTGTCGCTGCTGCAGTGCCTAAGCTTGCAGTTGCTGATACTCCATACAATACAGAGGAAATTATTCAACTGATTTATGAAGCCAGTAATAAAGATGTAAAAGTTCTTGTTTTCCCTGAACTGTGCATCTCGGCATATACCTGTAGTGATTTGTTTTTTCAATCACCGCTTTTAACGGCATGCTTAGCATCTCTTAGCCATATAATAGAAAAAACTCAATCTGTAGATATGATAATTGGTGTAAGCCTTCCCATTGAATGCGATAACCAAACCTTTAACTGCACGGCACTTCTTCATAAAGGCAAAATACTTGGCATAGTTCCTAAAACATATCTTCCTAATTATAGCGAATTTTATGAAGAACGCTGGTTTTCCTCATCTACAGACTTAATTTCAAAAGAGATAACACTCTGCGGTCAAACAGTCCCCATTGGAAGTGACCTTATTTTCACTGCGCAAAATATACCTAATCTTTCAATAGGTGTGGAAATATGCGAAGATTTGTGGGCACCTATACCACCTAGCAGTTACCTTGCAATGGGCGGAGCAACAGTAATCCTTAACCCTTCTGCCAGTAACGAACTTGCTACAAAACATGAATATAGACGGTCATTGGTTTCTCATCAGTCAGCAAATACTATTTCTGCATATGTTTATTCATCTGCTGGCTTTGGCGAGTCTACACAAGATGTAGTTTTCAGCGGTCACAGTATGATATGTGAAAATGGTGCAATATTTAAAGAAAGTAAACGCTTTTCAAAAGAACACCAACTAATTGTTGCCGATGTAGATTTGGAACAACTAGGTAACGACAGAAAAAAGAACACATCATTTATGGCACATAAAAAGTCAATTGGACTTACTTTTAGAAGAATTTATTTTGACATAGAAAAAACTGAAATAACAACATTGGAACGCACAATTATTCCAAAACCCTTTGTGCCGAAAGATGATCAAAAGCTTAATCAACGCTGTAGTGATATTTTTAATATTCAACTTTCAGGGCTTGCAAAACGCTTTATTCATACCCAATCAAAAGCATTAGTTATTGGTATTTCAGGCGGTTTGGATTCCACTTTGGCACTTTTGGTTGCCACCAAAGCTTGTGATTATGTTGGTGTTTCACGTAAAAGTATTATTGGCGTAACAATGCCCGGCTTTGGAACAACCGACAGAACTTACAATAATGCAATAAATCTTATGAAAGCACTTGGTATAACCACAAAGGAAATTTCAATAAGAGATGCAAGCCTCCAGCATTTTAGGGATATTGACCATGATATAAACATTCATGATGTAACATACGAAAATACGCAGGCACGTGAACGCACTCAAATCCTTATGGATTTGGCAAATAAAGAAAATGGTCTTGTCGTAGGTACAGGTGACTTATCAGAACTTGCATTGGGATGGGCAACCTATAATGGCGACCATATGTCAATGTATGGTGTAAACAGCGGTGTCCCAAAAACCTTGGTGCGTGTTCTTGTAAGTTATGTTGCAACTTCTGGCAGTCTGGATGAAGCCTCCAATGCAATTCTCCTTGATGTGCTGGATACACCGGTAAGCCCCGAGTTGCTTCCACCTGATGAAAACGGTGAGATTAAACAAAAAACTGAAGATATAGTTGGACCTTATGAACTCCATGATTTCTTTTTATATTATGTGGTTCGCTTCGGATTTTCTCCTGCAAAAATCATGTATTTTGCAGAAAATGCCTTTGCAGATATTTATCCAAGGGAATTTATCTTGAAATGGCTTAAAAACTTTTATCGTCGTTTCTTCAACCAGCAGTTTAAACGCTCATGCCTTCCAGACGGGCCAAAGGTTGGTACAATAAACCTTTCTCCACGAGGAGACTGGCGTATGCCAAGTGACGCTGTAAGCAAAGTTTGGCTTGATGAAGTAGAAAAACTTTAGTACTTTGCCAACATATTTTGTGTTGGCTACATATTACTATTATATTCGAAAAATAAGGAGGACATAAATATGTGGGATAGAGGAGAAATAAAAGCACTTGGAAAGGCAAGTTTTAAACGAGCATATAGTACAGCCGTAATTGTCTGCCTCATTCTTTCCATCATTAACGGAATTTTCACATCCGCAAACAGCTCAGTAAATAAACGGCACAAGGTTCAAACCAATGAAATTACAAACAATACATTTATAGATATTAGCGAAACAATATCATCTTATACTTCCTCGGTAACTGCATCCTCTGGTGCTTTAGCAGATGGTACTAATGATGTTATTCTCTTTATAAGAAATGGTGCTGCTTCTGCTGTTATACTTTTTGCACTTTGTGCCACTTTTGCTTCATTAATACTTCGCCTTTTCATATTAGGTCCACTTTCTATTGGAAGTAATAGATTTTTTATGGAGCTTCGAGAGAATGAAAACACACCATTAGATAGAATTCTTTACATATATAAAGAAGGAAACCTTGGAAACTCAGTTTTAACCATATTTTTAATGAATCTTTACATAACGTTATGGGCTTTGCTTTTATTTATTCCTGGTATAATTAAAACTTACGAATATAGAATGGTACCATACATTTTGTGTGAAAACCCAAGAATAGAAAGAAAGAGAGCATTTAAATTAAGTAAGGAAATGATGACAGATAATAAAATGGATTCCTTTATACTGGATTTGTCTTTTATTGGTTGGTGGATACTCTCACTTTTTACTGCCGGCATTTTGGGCGTTCTTTATGTTAACCCATACATGGCAGCAACAAATGCTGAACTTTATGCCGCACTGCGTGAGGATGTTCTTAACAGAAATATCGCAGATGAAACAGATTTCCCAGGTTTCGGTAAAATAGACGCTTTCGACCCAATCATGTAAATTGCAAATAAAGAACCGTAGGTAGCATTTTTTTAATGACTGCCTACGGTTTTATTTTTACTTAAATTTAACTGCTGTACCAAAAGCAAGTATCTCACTAGCCGACTGCATAACCGAAGAAGATGTGTATCTCACGTTAATAACCGCATCTGCGCCCATCTTTCTCGCTTCCTCAATCATTCTCGTCTCTGCAACACTTCTGGCATCTTCAATCATCTCTGTGTACCCCTTTATTTCTCCGCCCACAATGGTTTTAAACCCTGCAGCAATATCCCGTCCAATATTCTTAGAATGCACCGTGCACCCCTTTACCATGCCCAGTAACTCAAGCTCTTTTCCAGGTATGTAATCCACATTCACAACAACCATGCTTTAACCTCCTTTTAATTCTTCAATATATGATTACAACCACCGACGATATGCCGATGGTTGCAACTTACTGCAGAAATTTTAACTACAGCCCAATTCTTAATTATTCAGCTTCAACTTCAACTGCTTCTTCAGCAGGAGCTTCTGCTTCTCTCTTGCTAAGGCTAATTTTTTTAGCTTCAGCGTTAACTTCAAGAACTTTAACCTTGATAATTTCGCCTATTTTAAGTTCATCTTCTGGTTTAACAACATGCTTGTTAGCAATCTGAGAAATATGAACTAAGCCATCTACGCCAACTTCAAGCTCAACGAATGCACCAAAAGGCACCATTCTAACTACTTTACCTTCCACAATTGAACCAACAGCATATTTTTCAGCTGCTCCTGCCCATGGGTTAGAAGATACATCTTTAAGTGAAAGAGAAATCTTGCCTTTCTCCTTGTCAGCTTCAAGAACAACAACTTCAACTTTGTCGCCTTCTTTAAGCACTTCTCTTGGATTTGTAATACGGCCCCAGCTCATTTCTGAAATGTGAATAAGACCGTCAATTCCGCCAAGGTTAACAAATGCACCAAAGTCAGTAAGTCTGCTTACAGTACCTGTAACCTTCTTGCCCGCTTCAATTGTAGCGAATAATGCTTCTTTCTTGGATGCATTTTCTTTTTCAATAAGAGCTTTACGTCCACCAATAATACGACGCTTTGTTCTGTCAAGCTCAATAATATTGAAGTTGATTGTCTGACCCTTGTACACACCAAGATCTTCAACAAATCTGTTAGAAACCTGTGAGGAAGGAATAAATACTCTAACGCCGTTAACAACAGCAATTATACCGCCCTTAACAACTTCTGTAACCTTACCTTCAACAGCTGTTTTATCATCAAAAGCTTTCTGTAAATCGTCCATACCCTTCATAGACTCAATACGTTTCTTTGAAAGAAGCACATTTCCGTCACCGTCATTTACACGTACAACAAAAACCTCAATCTCATCACCAAGGCTTACTTCCTTGCTTGGCACAACGGTTGCATCACTGCTGTATTCTCCTCTAGGGATAATACCATCCGATTTATAACCAAGGTTAACAGAAACTTCTTCATTAGAAATCTGAATAACAGTTCCCTTAACCACATCACCTGTATGTAAAGTCACTAAAGACTCATCAAGCATTTGCTGAAAAGTCAGTTCCTCTTCCCCCTCGATTTTTTCTACTACATCATTTTGGATTTCACTCATAACACTAATTACCTCCTTTATTATTGCCGATGGTGTTGACGCACCAGCAGTTATACCAATTTTATCATTTCTGTCAAAAATATTCAACACCAAATCTTCAAAACTTTCAACATTATACGTATTATAGCAATTTTTTTTGCAAATTTCGTACAATTTTTGTGTATTTGAACTGTTTTTGTCGCCAATTACTATCATTTTATCCATTATTTTGGATATTTCTATTGCTTCTTTTTGGCGTTCATCTGTTGCTGAACAGATTGTATTGTATATTTTAGCATCAATTTTTCTTTTCTGAAGTGCGTCTACTATATTGTCAAACTTATTTCTTCTAAAAGTAGTTTGCACAACTATTGAATATTTATTATTTTCTTTTAGTTCTAAATTATTCACTTCTTCAACGCTCTCAACTATTATTGCAGCATTGTTGCACCAGCCATTAATGCCCATAACTTCAGGATGTATTTTACTTCCAACAATTATTATTTTACTGCCCTCTTTGTAATCTTTATGCACAATACTGTGAATTTTTTTTACAAATGGGCATGTTCCATCAATTATATTTAAACCTTTTTTTTCAATTTCTTTATATACAATTTCGCCTACTCCGTGAGAACGTATTACAATGGTACCATCGTCAATTCCATCAAGACTATCTATGCTCTTTACGCCCTGCTTTTCTAAATTATCCGTTACTGTTTTATTGTGTATTATAGGCCCATAGGTATAAAGCGTTCCCGTTCCAATTGCAGCATAAACCGACTCAATCGCCCTGTTCACGCCAAAGCAAAACCCAGCTGATTTTGCAACTGTTATATCCATCTTCAAGCCTCCATCAGCTTTTCTTCTTTAATCTTTATTACTTCATTAACAACTTGGTCAATGTCCATGTTGGTTGTATCAACTTCAATAGCATCACTGGCCTTTTTTAAAGGATTATGTTCTCTTGTCATATCATTTTTGTCCCTAATAATTATTTGATTCATAACCTCTTTAAGGTCGGCTTTAATTCCATTTCCTTCAAGTTCTCCAAGCCTGCGTTTTGCTCTTTCCTCAACACTGGCGTTAAGATAAATTTTCACCTGCGCATTTGTTAAAACATTTGTGCCAATGTCTCGGCCGTCCATTATTACAGATGCACCTTTTGCAAGATCACGCTGAATTTCAACAAGCTTTTCCCTTACAGAAAGTATAAGGCCAACGTCAGAAGCACCCTGTCCAACTTCCTGAGTTCGTATTATCCCAGTAACATCCTCGTCTGCAAGAAATATTTTCTGCATTCCACGCTCAAGCACAA
Organism: Lachnospiraceae bacterium; assembly: GCA_034933685.1. Taxonomy (GTDB): domain Bacteria; phylum Bacillota; class Clostridia; order Lachnospirales; family Anaerotignaceae; genus UBA8514. The sequence goes on from JAYFNB010000043.1 coordinate 7,468, forward strand.
TTCTAATTTGAATTTTAGGTAGAAGCATGTTTACAGCCATCTCGTCCGTTGTGTCTACACCATTTCTTATACAAAATAGTGCAACTGCTCTGTACATTGCCCCTGTATCTACGTATATTATACCCAATTTTTCAGCAATTATTTTAGCAACAGTGCTTTTTCCGCTTCCCGCAGGTCCATCTATTGCTATTGCAAAGTTTTCCATTGCAATTCCCCCGTTTTATCGTTTAAGGTCAGGCCTAAGTTTTTGTGCCTCACCTAAAAATATATGCTTAGCATCTTTTTGCTTTTTGTCGCTTTCAGTCATCACCGTAACTCGAATACACTTTTCCATGCTGCCTTCAACGTACATCTCTTGAAAGCACATAAGTGCTGCATCTGTAATGCCAATTGCTCTGGCACTAACAGCAGGATAAACCTTATCCAAATCCTTTGTAGCTGTAAAAAATATTGCAGTTATGTCTTCTATATTAAGGTTATTTTCTTCAATAATTTCTATAAGCAGTTCCTTAGTTTTTGCCAAAATATTATCCTTGGAATTTTTGGCAGTCACTGCACCTCTTATGCAAATAGTCATTTAATTTTCCTCCGTACATATACTATTTCCAGCCACATATCCTGTTGAAAATGCAATCTGCAAATTAAAGCCTCCTGTGTAAGCGTCCAAATCCAAAACTTCTCCAGCAAAATAAAGATTTTTAACTATTTTGCTTTCCATGGTACTTGGATTAATTTCATCCACATCAATTCCGCCACTAGTGATAACCGCTTCGTTGTACCCAGAAGTACCTGTAATATTAAGGGTTAAGGCTTTCAAAAGCTCTGCTATTGCTTTTCTTTCTTCTTTGGTAATATCATGCACCTTTTTGTCCTTTGCAATACCGCTAAGTTCAATAATAACTGGTATCATTTTTTGTGGAAGCAAATCATCCAATGCATTTGCAAAATTTTTGTTTATATATTTTTCAAAATCACGAAGAATTCTGTTATCCAAATCCTTATAATCCAGTGCCGGTTTAAGGTCAATGCAAAGCTTCACCCCATCATTAAACTTTCCTAGAAGGTGGTGGCTTGCGCTAAGAATAACAGGACCGCTTACACCATAATGGGTAAAAAGCATTTCTCCAAAATCTTCATACATTTCTTTCCCTTTACTGTTTTTAATAACAATTTTAATATTTTTAAGACTAAGACCCATTAAATCCGCACACCATTTTTCCTTTGCCCTAAGTGGAACTAGAGATGGATAAAGTGGTGTAACATGGTGTCCGCAGTCTTTGGCAAAGTTATACCCATCACCTGTAGACCCTGTACCAGGATATGAAAGACCACCCGTTGTTACAATAACACCATCCGCCATAACCTTTTCACCACGGCTTGTAACAACACCCTTTACAGTTCCGCCTTCAACAATAAGGCTTTTGATAGGTGTTTCTAAATGAAGCCTTACCTTCATTTTTCGCATATACCCCTCAAGGGCAGCAACAACATCACTTGCCTTGTCACTCACAGGAAAAACTCTATTCCCTCTTTCAACCTTTGTTTTTACGCCAAGAGAGTTGAAAAATTCAATAGTTTTTTGGCTGTCAAATGAATAAAAGGAGCTGTATAAAAAATATGGATTACCCGGTATGTTGTTTAGAAAGTTATCAACATCACTGTCGTTTGTAATGTTGCAACGCCCTTTACCAGTAATGTATATTTTTTTACCCAGCTTGTTGTTCTTTTCGTAAATATGTACTTCATGTCCATTTTCAGCCGCTTTACCTGCCGCAATCATTCCTGCCGCACCGCCGCCAATTACAATTATTTTGCTCATTCAATCACCTTTATAAAATACCATTGTTTAAATGAGAGCTGTCGTTTAACACTCTCATAAGTCTTCCAAATTTTCTTATTTCAATTAACGAAATTGCGGTGTTGTCAATCCACGTTTTATTATACAATTCGCAATTAAATTCCATTAAATATTTAATCATCAGCCTTATAATGCCACCGTGTGAAACAATAACAATGTTTTTGTCTGCCTTTCCTTCAAGCACCTCATCAAGACCTATTTTAATTCTGTCTGTGACCTTATCAAATGAATGGTCACCTGGGAATGTTCCCTTTTCTGGTGCAATAATAAAATCGTCAAAGTCCTTGCCGTACTTTGCAGATATTTCGGGCGCTGTCATGCCTTCCCATTCACCAAAGTTAATTTCTTTAAAATGTTCTTTAGTAATAATTTTAATTCCGTGCGCGTTTGCAATTGGCATTGCAGTTGCAACAGCTCTTTTAAGCGGAGAAGCATAAATTTCATCTACTTTTAATTTTTTAAATCTTTCACCCAAAAGTTTTGCCTGTTCCTCTCCTTCTGAAGAGAGTTCTATGTCTGTCCAACCTTGAAAACGCCTTGCCTTGTTCCACTCTGTTTCTCCGTGTCTAATTAAATAAAGTCTTATCATATTCAAAACCTCTCAAAATCAGTATCATGTCCACTAACTTAATATTATACCACAACTCAAACTATTATGCCATCACTTAGTAATCCTATATTAAAACAATTTCTTTTAAAATAAAAGGAAGCAGATATCCTCTGCTCCCTAAATGTTTACTATAAAGATTTAAGGTACTTAACTTCCTTATCTGTAAGAAGTCTGTACTTGCCCTTAGGTAAATCACCAAGCTCAAGTTCTCCTGTTGCCACTCTCTTAAGCGTTGCAACGGGGTGCTTTACTGCATCACACATCTTTCTAACCTGACGATTTCTGCCTTCAGTAATGGTTATCTTGCACATAGTATACTTTCCTAAATCCTCAACAATTTCAAGGCGGGCAGGCTCAGTCCTTCTCCCGTCAATATTAACGCCCCACTTAAACTGGTTTATTGCATTCTGGTCTGGTCTGCCAAAAAGCTTTGCCATATATGTTTTTTCAACCAAATGCTTTGGATGGGTAAGCTTGTAGGTCAAATCGCCATCATTTGTTAACAACAAAAGTCCAGATGTATCATAATCCAAACGTCCAACTGGCACAATTCTTTCACTAATTCCCTTCAACAAGTCCATAACTGTAGGCCTGTCAAACTGGTCCTTAACTGTTGAAACAAATCCCTCTGGTTTGTGCAGCATAATGTATACCATTCGCTCGTTATTCATTACACGTTTTCCGTTATAAAAAACCGAGTCAACTTTATCATCTACTTTAGTTCCAAGTTCTGTAACAACTACTCCGTTAACAGACACCTTACCTTCAAGTATAAGTTCCTCTCCCCTTCTTCTTGATGCAACACCTGCGTCCGCCAAATATTTCTGAAGTCTTACTTCCATTCTTTTTCCCCCTGCTATATCTATCACTATCTAATAAGTTACAGTATACATTTAAATTAAGGATTTAGCCAGAGGTTTATTGTTTTTTCGGCAGAAGTTCTTAAATCATGGCGTAAAACGTCTTCCTTTGCAGTTAATTCGCTGGTAAAAAGTACCTCTCCAGTGGAAGTTTCAACGGTTATCTCACCCAAAACCTGTCCTTTTTTCACTGGTGCTTCAACTGAACGTATAAGCCTTGCACTTGTTTTAAGACTAATTTTTTCTTCGTCATTCACCATGGCAAAACCATCTTCACATGTTTGCGCCATAACTTCTCCTTCTTTTGAATGAAGAATTTGAACAGTACCAACATCAGTTCCAGTTGCAATAATCTGTTCCATTTTATAGTTCTCGAAACCGTAATTCAGCAAACGTTTGGTGTCAATCCATTTCTGCTGTTTGCCAGCCGAACCCCATCCACTAGCTAGAACCACTGAAATCAATCGCACTCCATCTCTCTGCGCTGCACCAACGAAGCATTGCCCAGCCTTTCCTGTAAATCCTGTTTTAACTCCAATTGCTCCGTCATATTCATTTAAAAGTCTGTTTTTGTTGAATGCAGTAAAGGTTCGACTTTTGTTAAGACAGCTAAAAGTGTACTCTCTTGTATTTATAAGTTTAACAAAACTTTCATTGTTTAATGCATGTGCAGCAATTATTGCCATATCATATGCCGTTGAATGATTATCATCCTCATCTAAACCGTTAGGTGTAACAAACTTTGTATTTTTTGCACCGAGCTCTTCTGCTTTGATGTTCATCATCTTCGCAAACCCTTCAACACTTCCGCCTAAATGCTCTGCAATTACAACTGCCGCATCATTACTGCTTTGTAGCATAAGCGGATACAATAAATCTCCAAGCCTGTATTCCTCACCAGATTTAAGCCCAAGCTTTACCTCTGCCGAAGATGCTGCCTTGCTTGACACAACTGCTGTTTCATCAAGCTTTTGGCTTTCAATGGCCAAAATAGCCGTCATAATTTTCGTTGTGCTGGCAACTGCCATAGGTACGTCGCTTTTTCTTTCCCAAAGCACTCTTCCTGTGTTTGCATCTATTAAAACAGCGCCTAATGCTCCAATTTTCAGGTTTTCTGCATGAAGAGAAACCGTGTTGGTAAATAAAATTGCCATAAGTATTATAATAAATTTTTTCATTTAATCACCCCGAAAATAGTATTTCAATTTTGCACAAAACAATACTATTTCTGCCAATTCAGACATGGCATTTGTTGGGAAACTGTTAATAATCCTCTGAATTCTTAAAATTTTTAATTATAAAAAAAGACTCTACCTAAAAAAGATAAAGTCCATAAATAACTTATAATACTTTTGCCAAAAAGCTTTTCAATCTTTCACTTTTAGGGTTGGAAAAAAGTTCTTCCGGAGTTCCTTCCTCCACAATTTTTCCACCATCTACAAATATAACCCTGCTTGCAACCTCTCGTGCAAACCCCATTTCGTGTGTAACCACAACCATAGTCATGTTTTCACGAGCAAGGGTTTTCATAACATCTAAAACCTCACCAACCATTTCTGGGTCAAGGGCACTGGTAGGTTCATCAAAAAGCATAACCTCTGGCCTCATACAAAGTGCACGCACAATTGCAACACGCTGTTTCTGTCCACCACTAAGCTGTGAAGGATACGCTCCTGCCCTGTGGCCAAGCCCAACTCTTTCAAGCAAAGTCATGGCAAGTTTTTCCGCTTCCTCTTGTGTTTTCCCCTGTAACTTTATAGGGCCGATGGTCATATTTCTAAGTATGGTCATGTGAGGAAAAAGATTAAAGTGCTGAAACACCATGCCCATTTTTTGCCTGTGCCTGTTTATATCAACATTTTTGTCTGTTAAATCTTCATCTTCAAATAAAATGCTTCCGCCAGTTGGCACTTCCAAAAGGTTAAGACAACGTAAAAAAGTGGATTTTCCAGATCCCGAAGGCCCAATTACAACAACAACCTCGCCTTTTTGTATATCAGTTGAAATTCCATCAAGCGCTTTTACTTTTCCTCCGGCAAAATGTTTTTCAAGGTCAATAACTTTAATTAAAGTGCTATCAGTGGTCACTGTTTCTCAACCTCCTTTCAAGCCTTGTTACCCCAGCAGTCATACCCATTACCATAACCAAATAAATAACTGCAACAGTTAGAATGGGCATCAAAGCATCAAAGGTACGTCCTCTTATTATGTCTCCGCCTTTTGTCAAATCATTCAATGCAATATATCCCGAAACAGATGTTTCTTTTAAAAGCACTATAAATTCGTTGGCAAGAGCAGGTAATATGTTCTTAAAAGCTTGTGGCGTAATAATGTATACCATAGTTTGCACGTAGTTAAAGCCAAGGCTTCTGCCTGCCTCAAACTGACCATCATCAATGCTCATAATGCCGGAACGAACAATCTCTGCCACATAAGCACCGCTGTTTAAACCAAAAGCAACTATTGCCACAAACACCTTGTCAATTTTAACTGTTCCAAAAACAATAAAATAAATAATAAGCAACTGCACAAGTACAGGCGTTCCTCTGATTAGGGTAAGATACACCTTACAAATAAGATCCGGCAGTTTCAGCCTACCTGTTTTGTCGTAAGTAGAACGAATAATCGCAACAAAAAATCCAATAGCAATGCCTATGAGCGCAGCAAAAAAAGTTACTCTAATGGTAACCCATAAACCCTCGGTAATGTATCGCCACCTATCATCTGCTATGAAATTATTGTAAAACCTTAACTTAAAATTATCCACAGTTATAAAATCCTTTCAAAACCTCAACCTAATCCTTAAAAAAGAGGGAATTATTAAAATCCCCTCTGATTTTGCTTTATCTATTCAGCACTGATGTATTTATCAAGTATCGCTTGAACTGTTCCATCTGCTTTAAGTTCTTCCAACGCTTTGTTTATTTTTTCCAGTAGTTCCGTATTTCCTTTAGCTAAAGCAATAGCATATTCCTCAACAACATATTCTGTTGGAAGAATTTCAAGTCCCTCATTTTGCTCCACAAATACTTTAGCAGGCTCTCTGTCAATTACAACTGCGTCAACCTTACCCTGAAGGAGTGCCTGAACTGCTTCTGTACCCTTGTTGTAACGTTGAACATCAGCATCTGGGTAATCATCACTTATATAGATGTCACCTGTTGTACTTTCCTGTACACCAATAGATTTATCTGCTAAATCATCAGGGGATTTAATCTCAGAACCAGACTTAACAATAACTACCTGATAACCTGTTGCATATGTGTCAGAGAAATCAACGTTTACAAGCCTTTCTTCGTTAACTGTCATTCCTGCCATGCCCATATCAACCTTGCCGCCCTGTACAGCAGTAATAATTGAGCCAAACTCCATATCTTCTATAACAAGCTCCATGCCAAGCTTTTCAGCAATTGCCCCTGCTATATCAGCATCAATACCAACAATCTTACTGTCCTCATAAAACTCATATGGAGGGAATGCTGCATTTGTAGCCATAACAAGTTCTTCTTTTCCATTTGATTCTGCAGCCTTTTCTTCTGTTTTTGCTGGTTCAGCAGGCTTAGCACTGGAGCAACCTGTAGCAAACGCCATTGTGCCAATAACAACCGCCGCCATAATTCTTGAATATATTTTCATTTATTATCTCTCCTTTTTATGTTTGTTCATACTTTGCCTCATTATTATACGCTATTATTCATTAAAATTCAATAATTATATTGAAATATGTATGGTTTTATTCATTTCATGCAAATAATATAAATTGCATTAGCAAGCTTTTCTGTCAATGAATTCCGTTCTTGTTTTAGAATAAATAATTTTTTGCTCACTATACAACCCTGTATAACCACTTAGCATATAGCTTACACTGCACACAATAGCAAAAAATAATAGTTCCTCTGCACCGAACATTTCCACACTTAAAATAAGTGATGAAACCGGACAGTTCGTAACGCCACAAAATACTGCAACCATGCCAATGCCTGCTCCAAAAGAAGGGTCAAGTCCAATAAACCCTGCAACCACATTGCCAAAGGTTGCACCTGTAAAAAATGATGGAACGATTTCTCCTCCTTTAAATCCAGCACCAAGCGTAAACGCTGTAAATATTATTTTAAGTAAAAATGCCCCGAAAAAAACTTTTCCCACAATTGCATGCTCTACAATATTCATACCGCCTCCATTGTAGTCGCTATTCCCTATAATTAATGTAAGTGCCAAAACAATTGCACCGCCCACAAATCCTTTTATGTATCGGCTTTTAATGTATTTATCATAACCATGATGTACTTTTTTCATTACAAAACAAAATAAAATGCTTATAAATGCACACAGCACAGAAAGAATAATCACCTTTCCTATTGATAACGCCCCTATGGATGGTACCCCGCTAAGCAAAAATCTTTCTGGCGCAACACCAAATGCTGACGCAACTAAACTTCCTGTTACAGCTGCAATTATACAAGGCACTAAGGCAGAATAATGCATAATGCCAATACTAACAACTTCTAACGAAAATACCGCCGCAGTTACTGGGGTACCAAAAAGCGAGGCAAATGCCGCACTCATTCCACACATGGACATAGTATGCATGTCGTTTTCATCCAACTTAATAATTTCCCCAATTTTATTGGAAATGCTGCTGCCTAATTGTAGTGCGGCTCCTTCTTTGCCAGCTGAACCACCAACAAAATGAGTTACAACTGTGCTTAGAAAAATAAGTGGTGCTGTCTTCAATGGTATGTTTTCTTCAGACCTAATAGAAACAAGTACAAAATTCGTTCCCCTGTCATTTTCTGCAGCCATAACCTTATACAGCCATGCAATAAATATACCTGCAATAGGAAGTAAAAATAATACCCACTTTTTTTCTAGCCTAAATTGTGTTGCGCAATCTATACTAAAGTTAAAAAGTACACCAACAAGGCCAACTAGTATGCCAACAACCACCGCTATTGCAATCCACTTAATAAAAGCTTTTAAATCCTTAATCACTACAACCTCTCCTTCAAATCTTCCCCAACTTTTTCTACAGTTTTTAATTCTAACATATCTATAGCAAAAATTAAAGGCAATACTCAAAAAACATGAAAAACCACCATAGAACTTTATTGTCCCATAGTGGCTTATTTTCACTCTTCTTCTTTTTTTTCTTTAATATCTTCATCTATATCAATATCATTTTGGTGCCATAATGGCATTTCAACTGTTACCTTAAACATATCGCCATCTACATTAATTTCAAACTTTCCATCCTGCAATAGTACAAGACTTTTTGCAATTGATAAGCCCAGACCAGACCCCTCTGTTGTACGTGAAGAATCCCCACGTATAAATCTTTCAGCCAAATTTTCAACATTCACTTCAATTTCATTTTGGGACGTGTTTTTCATGGTCATGCATCCATAGTTGCCTTTTTTGCTGATGTCAATGTATACTCTTGAGTTTGGCATAGCATATTTAATTACATTGGAAAGCAAATTTTCATATATCCGCCACATGTGCTTTCCATCGGCATCAATAGCCACTTCATTTTTTGCATCTATTCTGAATTCAAGTTTTGCCACTTCTGCTCTTTCCTCAAATTCTCCGCAGGCCTGCATCAATAATTCTTTAAGGTTTATTTTCGTTTTTTCTACAGATAAATTACCGCTGGAGGCCTTGCTTGCCTCAATCAAATCTTCAATTAGTTGTTTAAGCCTTTGGCTTTTTTCAACTAAAACATCCACATATCCTTCAGCAACTTTGTTGTTAAGTGCCTCTCTGTCCAATAAACCCGCATAGGATATTATGGATGTAAGCGGAGTTTTGAGGTCATGTGATACATTTGTAATAAGGTCTGCCTTCATTCGTTCGCCCTTAACTGCTTCCTCAATAGATTTTTTAAGTCCAGTTTGAATGTTGTTAATATCTGTTGCGAAGCCATAAAAAGTAGAGGTAATTATCCTTGTATCAATATTTTTATATTCTCCTTTGGAAGCAAGCTTTGCCGCACGCATAATGCGTGTAAGGGACTGCATGTTTTTAACCAGAACCATTGCTGTTATAAAAATAATAATAATGAGCAAAGCCATAAACCTTCTATCGTTTTTGCCTAGATTAAAAAGAATTGTCCATATCAGAGTATATAGCCAAAATAATCCAACAACCCAACCTGTAAGGCTTTTCCCGCTTAATGTTTCGCCAATCTTTCTACAAATGGCTGCTAAAAGGGTATTGCTTAACAACCTTCCTGCTTTAACCTGACGTGACATTGAGCATAAATAACTCAAAACAATGGCAGTTTCTGCAACAGCCAAAACCATAAGAGCCGCACCCCAGCCAAAATACCACACAGTTTCATACCTGTTAAATAAAGCTACACTTAAAAATGAAAATATCATATACGATAGTACCACAACAAAAATAACAGCAATAGTATGCATATCATTATAAATATTGTCCACATAACAAAGCGTTACCTTGCCTCCACTGCATGTCTGCCCTGCAACACGCATAATATACATAGTTAGCACTATAACAAAGAATACTGAACTTATACAAGCTATAACAAAAAATGGAAAAGTATCATTTTTTATTGTAAACTGCATTTCACCTTCATAAAAACTATCCCCTGATAAAAACTCATTAGGAATGCCTGCATATAGCTTATATCCGCCATTAGTAATTATATCGTTTGTATATCCTGTGTAGGCTTTCATTTTATCAGATAAAAACTCTCCATCAAGAATTATATATTGGTTAAGGCTTTTGATTATATCCTTTTCTGCATTGCTGGCAACGCGACTGCCCTTGGAGTTTTCTATGTAGTAGTAAAAATTTTTATAGCTGTCTAAATCTTTTTTAATTGAAATGTATGTATCCAACTGACTTTGTATATATATGCTTCTGTAACCCCTAAGCTTAGTGCTAACCAAATCCGAATATTCATAAAAATTGTCCATAAGGTCTTCCGGAATACTGTCCGAAACTATTTCCACGGTGTAATCATCATTAATTATTGTGCTTGAAGTTATAATTCCATCTGCTATTCCATAATAACTTTTAAAGTTACGAAGAAGCTCGTCCTCATCAACAGCCCGACCTTCACGTATGTTTCCTTCACTTTTATATAATAGATTTATATCCACAGCTTCGTCTATAAGATTAATGAATTTATTGCTGAACCCTCTTGTTTCTGTGAAGGACTGAAATTCTACACCTGACATAGCACCATAACCATAACTAAAGTTGTCTGTAGACCATACAATCCCCATAATCCCAACAATAAACACAATCACAAAAAACAGTATAAATGACACCGTAGCGGTTTTTGCACCTGCCGAAAACGTTCTAGATTTTTTCGATTTTATATCCAATTCCCCACACCACCTTTAAATATTTAGGCTCTTTAGGGTTAATCTCAATCTTTTCCCTTATGCGCCTTATATGTACCGACACAGTGTTTTCAGGAGCAAATGATAGTTCATTCCAAACCTTTTCATAAATTTCATCAATAGAAAACACTTTTCCCGCATTTTCCATAAGTAAAAGCAAAATTCCGTATTCAGTTGCAGTAAGCTTAACTTGCTCATTTGAAACTTTAACCTCTTTTGCATCCTTATCCAGCTCCAAATCGCCTATCTTTATGGTATTGCTTTTTTCAGCGATGCTTCCAAGAGATGTATACCTGCGCATTTGCGATTTAATTCTTGCCATAAGCTCCAAAGGGTTAAATGGCTTTGAAATATAATCATCTGCACCAAAATTAAGTCCAAGTATTTTGTCTGTGTCTTCACTTTTTGCAGAGAGCATAATTATAGGTATGTTCTGTGTTTCTCTTATTTTAATTGTTGCTTTAAGTCCATCCATGCGTGGCATCATGACGTCCATTAGTATAAGGTGTATCTCATTTTCTTCCAACGCCTTTAATGCTTCAAACCCATCATATGCCTTAATCACATTATATTTTTCCTGTGCAAGGTAAATTTCTATAGCATCTACAATAGACTTGTCATCATCGCATACTAAAATGTTAAACATATCCTAATCCCTCCATAAATTCCTTAAACCATCTCTCCAACTATAATAACGCATTAGTTTTACAAAACATACACATTATCTCTTAAGTAATTCTTAATTCCTCACCACAATTACTTTATCTAAATAAAACGAGTAAATGAATGTTTCGTCAACCATTTTTCCTGTTATTCTCTCAATTGCTCTTTTATATATTTCCAACTGTATTTTATATTTTTTCAATAATTCCTGCCCAGTTCCATCTGCAACATAGTCTGTTTTGTAGTCAAATAATATAACCTTTTCTCCTTCTGTAAAAAAACAGTCAATTATGCCATGTATAAGTATTCCCTCTCTAACATCTTTGTACTCATCTTTACCGTAAACTTCATAAGGCGTAAGCTCCATAGCAAATGACTCCTCTTTATAAATTTCGTCTGCATTTCTAAGCCTATTCCCCAGTTCACTGTTGATAAATTTAAGTATCTTCCCGTGATTTATTGCTTCCGACTCTTCCTTTGTCAACAAATTTTTGTTCCTTAAATCTTCAATTTCTTTTGAAATCTCTTCCAATGTATATTCTTTTCTTAAATCAATGTGTTCCATAAAATTATGTATTGCAGTACCCTTTTGTGAACCATCTAAAATGTTTTTCTCCATAAATTGCTTTGGTCGTCTGTAATCAGTTTTCAAAGGATGGCTTTCCACAACACCCTCAATTTGTGGCATATGGTTTCTTTTTATTTCAGATACAGATACATTGGCAGGCAGTTTGGTAATATTTTCATATTCATAACTGAATGTTAGATATTCCTGTAATTTATTGCTGTCAACCTCAATCTCTTCAATGTTCTCATCTTCTTTTTCCACTTGTTCAAAACTTCGGTTAATCCAATTAACAGCTTCATTTCGGCTAATTATGTTTACATTCCAAACCGATTTATGGTTGTATAGCCCGCATCCGTTATCCATAGATGCAATTCCAGCTTTATCTAAAATAATTTCTCCGTCCCTATGGCGAACCATTGCCGCTCCAATCCAATCTATATAAGTAAGGCTTTTTTGAAGGTCATAAACTGAAAGAAGGGTGTTTTTGTTTCTAAAATTAGCACCCCACTTGGCTGCCATCTTGTCCATGTCCTTCACGCCGCCTGTAAGTATCAGCTTTTCCTTTGCACGGGTAAGGGCAACATATAATACACGCATTTCCTCGGATAAATTTTCACGCTTAATATTTTCCCTCATAACAGTTCTGGAAATTGTGTTATATTTAACCCTGTTTTCGTAGTCAATATATTCCATACCCAAGCCAAGGCGTTGGTGCATAAGTACCGATTTATTAAGGTCATTTTGGTTAAATTGCTTTCCTGTTCCGCACAAAAAAACAACCGGAAATTCCAGACCCTTGCTTTTATGTATTGTCATAATTCTTACCAAATCTTCATTTTCGCCAAGAATTGTGGCTTCTGATGTGTCGCTACTTGTCTGCTCTAACTTCTCGATGTATCTTATAAAATTAAAAAGCCCTTTAAAATTGCTTTTTTCCAACATTTCAGCTTTCTCAGCAAGAAGACGTAGGTTAGCCTGCCTTATTTTGCCATTGGATTTTACTCCAGTATAATCAAAATATCCCGTTTCAGCGTAAATTGTCCACAATAACCTGTTAACAGGGGTAAAAGCGCATATCTTCTTCCACCTGTCAATATCATTCATAAATTTTCTTAGCTTTTTTGCAGTTTCATCTTCATTTTCTGCATAACGAACCACATTATCGTAAAATTCGCACTCACCGCCAAAAATTTTTACACTAACCAATTCATCGTCTGTAATTTTATAAATAGGGCATTTCAGTGCCGCCATCAGCGGTATGTCCTGCCTGCTGTTGTCCACAATTTTTAATATGCTAAGTATAACAGAAATTTCGGTATTAGCAAAATATTTGCTTTCTGTTTGAGCAAATACAGGAATTCCAGCTTTTTTGAGAGCTTCCGCTGCCGCACTGCCCCAGTTCTTCGTTGCTCTAAATAATATCACTATATCTTTGTAGCAAATATTTCTGTACTTTTCATCTTCTCCAAGCACCTTAAAGCCGGTGTTTATAAGTTCTGTAATTCGCTTAGCAACAAAGGCCATTTCAACCTCTGCCGCCGCCATGTCTTCCTCTTCATCGCTTTCAAAATTTTCATCATCCGCTTTAAGGTTGATAATGTCAATTTCTACTGGCTTTTGTTCATCTTCCTTTTCAAATGGTGGAAACTTTGCCCCTGTATATAATGCAGTTTTTTCATCATAAACCAAATCACCGAGGTTTGGACTCATCAGTTGGCAAAATAAAAAGTTAATGCTATCCAAAATATTTGCACGGCTTCTGAAATTTTTGTATAGGTCAATTCTAACTTCGTCGCCACTATCCTTGTAAGTATCATATTTTTCAATAAAAATTTCTGGCTCTGCCTGCCTAAAGCGGTAAATGCTTTGCTTTACATCCCCAACCATAAACCTGTTTCTTTCACCTGTACCGTGCCCAGATATGGCACAAAGCAGCATTTCCTGAACTAAATTACTGTCCTGATACTCATCTGTAAGCACCTCAAAAAAACGCTTCTGCATGTTAAGTGCAACAGCGCTTGGCACAGGGTTTTCAATTGTGCTTCCCTCTTCAAGCAGTATATCCAAAGCATAATGCTCCATATCGTTGTAGTCCACTAAAAGCTTGTCCCGTTTTACTTGCTTAAATTCCTCACCAAACCGTTGAACAATTTCCGTTAATGCTTTTGCCGTTGGATATAACCTTGCCACATTCTCCACCATGTTTTGTGCTGTGCCAAAAAAATACTTGCTTTGAATGTCTGCAATTCCCTTTTTAACTTGTTCACGCAAATCTTTAACCATCTGCACCAGTATTTCACTGTCGCCCTTGCTTTTTCTTCCTAGCTTCTCAAATTCAATTTCACTAAGCACTCTACTAAACTTCTCCATATCCTGTTCTAACCATTGAATAAGCAACTTAATACTGCTCAAATCAGAGCTCAAAGCAGGTTCATAGTTAGAAGGGCCTTCAAAGCCCATAGCAATATCAATGGCATTTTCTGTTTTTTCTTTAAGTTGATGTAAGATTAAAAGGGTGTCATTTTTAATAAATCTACCCCACGTAGTATCTTCAATGCGCGTGCTTTGGTCTATTTTAAAATTTTCCGCCGCCATGGATAACCATTGCTCTGGAAACGGATTGCTTTGCACAAAGTTGTATACTTTTAAAATAAGACTTTTTAAGTTCACATCTCCAGTGTCCTCACCAAAGCCTTCAACTAAACCTAAAAAGTCCTCATTATCCTCTGCAGCATACTTTTCTTCAAATAAATCCTCAAGTATCTGGCTTTTAATCAGTTCGCATTCCTTTTCGTCTGCTGTTCTAAAGGCTGGGTCTATGTTTATGTACATATAATTTTCTTTTACTACCCTAAGGCAAAAAGAATCTATAGTGGTAATTTGTGCACGGTTAAGCAGTGTCATCTGCCTCTTCAAATGTTCATTTTCAGGGTCTTTCTTAATTTTTGCACCAATTGTTTTCCCAATTCTTTCTCTCATTTGGCTTGCAGCGGCTTTGGTAAAGGTAAGCACCAAAAGTCTATCAATGTCAACTGGATTTTCTTTGTCACTAATAATGCCTATAATTCGTTCTACCAAAACGGCTGTTTTCCCGCTGCCAGCCGCCGCCGCAACCAAAATATCTGAATTCCTCTCTGTTATAGCCCTGTACTGTTCATCTGTCCATTTGTTACCCATTTATGCACCTCTTTTGCTTCCCTTTACGCTTCCTTGAAAAGTTGATTTTCTGCTATTTTAATTCGCCTGTTAATGGATATATATTTTGATAAATATCCTAAAAAGCTATTATATGAATTATAGCAAAAATTTTCAATAAAAGCCAATGTAAAAGGATTTTCCACCTCCTTTCCAAAAAGATATTTTCCAAGAGAACGGGCAAACAGTGAAGGAAATTGATTTTCAAAATTCACGTGACAAAGATATAAAAGCTTAAATAGTTTTTCCTCTGCATCATCAAAGCTGTACACACTAAACATACAGTTTGCCATATCTTCTTCGTTCAAATCTGCTCTTTTTTTCCTAAGCATTTTTATTGTATGGTACATTGCCATAATTTTGAAAAACCTTCGTCCTCTTTCCTCATCCATAAGGTCTATATTGTCATAAAAGAAATTGCTGTGGCAATCCAATTCCACAAAAAACTCATATGCATCTATTACAGTAAATTCTGCCGCCAGCTCATAAAATGAAAGATAAAAGCTGTTTTCAAGACTATATACCTTGCTTAAAATTTCGTCCTTCTGCTTTTCCACCGTCTTTTCTATAATCTTGTCCTTAGCACAATATATGTTGTACGCCGAAATAATCATATCACACCTCCTGTAATAATTTTACAATATTATCCCAATATATAACAATTGGTTTTGTATACATTTTTAGGAGGTTATTTTTCTATTTACAACAAAAAAAGAGTGCGAAACCAAATTCACACTCAACTTCTACACTATTTATTTTTCTTTTTGCCGTACTTAATAACAATTATTACAATCATAATTATTGCTACAAAGGCAAATGCTCCGTATGCCGCCATCATACCTTGTGCCCCGCTGTAAACCTGCATTTTAAAACCCTCCCGAAATTAAATTTCTCCCTTAGTGTTAAAAACTTTAAGATTGCTTTCTTTCAATTCGCGTTTTGCAAGTTCTCCAAATACCTCATCCCAAGTAATGCCCATTTCTTCCATCAAAACAGATAAGTGATACATAAAATCACATATTTCATAAATGGTTTCAGTTTTGTCGTTATTTTTAGCAGCAATAATTGTTTCGGTTGCCTCTTCACCAACTTTTTTTAATATCTTGTCAATGCCCTTGTCCATTAAATAGTTTGTGTAACTACCCTCTCTAGGATTGGCTTTTCTATCTAAAATAACTTTATACAATTCATATAAAACTTCAGAATATTCCATTATAAAACCTCCTCACCAAGGCTGTTTCTGTAAAAACAAGACCGTTTACCGGTATGGCATGCCGCACCCTTTTGCTCCACCTTTATAAGTAAAGTATCTCCATCACAGTCATAAAAAATTTCCTTAACAATTTGGAAATGCCCCGATGTATCCCCTTTATGCCAAAGTTCCTGCCGGCTTCTGCTGTAGTAGTGCACCGTACCTTTTTCAAGAGTAAGGGCAACCGCCTCACGGTTTGCATAGGCAAGCATAAGCACCTGCCCATTTTCATAATCCTGTGCAATTACAGGAATAAGACCTTTTTCATCAAATTTAAGTTCATCAATTAAGTTCATAGCTTAACTCCTTATAATCTAACTGGAACATCTTTTTCCCTAAGGTATTTTTTCAAATCACGTATTTCCATTTCTCTAAAGTGAAAAAGGCTTGCCGCAAGTGCCGCATCTGCCTCACCCTCTGTAAGTGCATCATAAAAATGCTCCATATTTCCTGCTCCTCCAGAGGCAATAACTGGAATACGTACAGAAGATGCAATTGCTTTCGTAAGCTCAATATCGTAACCATTTTTAACTCCGTCGCAGTCCATGCTGGTAAGCAAAATTTCACCTGCACCCAGTTTTTCAACTTCTTTCGCCCACTCAACTGCATCTTTTCCCGTGTTAACACGTCCACCGTTAAGATAAACGTCAAAACCACCGCCGTCACGTCGCTTTGCGTCAATAGCAACTACAACGCATTGACTGCCAAACTTTTCTGCTGCCTCTGTAATCAGTTCTGGGCGTTTAAGTGCCGCCGAATTAACAGAAATCTTATCTGCTCCAGCACTTAAAATTGCTCTAAAATCCTCAATTGTTCGTATTCCTCCGCCAACTGTAAGTGGAATAAAAATTTGCTCTGCGGTTCTTCTTACAACGTCCAACATAATGCTTCTGGCATCAGATGAGGCAGTAATATCTAAAAAAACAAGCTCATCCGCCATAGATTCATTGTAAAATGCCGCTATTTCAACAGGGTCGCCTGCATCCCTTAAATTAACAAAATTTACACCTTTAACAACTCGTCCGTTGTTTACATCAAGGCATGGAATAATTCTTTTTGTATGCACAATACCAACTCCTGTTTATTTCTTCTCAAAACGGTTAATAACATCGGCAAGGTTTAAAGCCCCTTGGTAAATGGCTTTACCTATAATTACACCATGAGAACCTATTTGGTCTGCCTTTTCAATATCCATCATTGCAGAAATTCCGCCTGATGCAATTATTTTCACACCAGTTGCGTCAATAATTTCCTTTGTACTTTCAATGTTAGGGCCAACCATCATTCCATCTTTTGTAATGTCGGTATAAATAATTGTTTTAACACCAAAATTCTTCATTTGCTTGCAAAGCTCTATTGCTGAAACCTCGCTCACTTTTTCCCAACCTTGTATCGCCACTCTTCCGTTAACAGCGTCAATACCAACGGCAATTTTTTCTCCGTATATTTTCACGGCTTCCTTCACAATTTCTGGGTTGCTAACGGCTGTTGTTCCCAAAATAACACGTGACACACCTATTGCAATTCTTTCTTCAATATCACGCATGGTTCTAATTCCACCGCCTGTTTGCACAGGTACATTGAAGGTATCAATTATTTTTTTAATAACATCTTGGTTGTAGCCTGCGCCCATTCTTGCACCATCAAGGTCTACCACATGCAAATATGTAGCACCTGCCGCCACAAATTTTCTTGCAATGCCTAAAGGGTCATTACCATAAACCGTCATATCATCAAATCTACCTTGTTTAAGGCGAACGCACTGTCCGTTTTTAATATCAATAGCAGGATATATTTGCATGTTTAAAGCCTCCCAAAGTTTTCAAGTATTTTAAGCCCTGTATCTCCGCTTTTTTCAGGGTGAAATTGTAAAGCAAAAACATTGCCTTTTTGTGCCGCAACCTGTATCTCTTTTCCGTAAAAGCATGTTGCACTAACCACAGGGTCAGTAGTTTCTAAATAATAGGAGTGAACAAAGTACACATATGGCTCATCTCCAAGACCTTCAAAAAGAGGACTCCTCATTTTCACATCCAACGAATTCCATCCAATTTGAGGAATTTTCACTGTATCCGGCAGTCTAACAATTTCTCCTGAAATAAGGCCTAGACCTTCATATTCGCCATTTTCGTAACTTTTGTCAAACATCATCTGCATTCCAAGGCAAATGCCTAAAAAAGGCTTGTTCTGCTCCACTATTTTGTAAATAACCTTGTCTATTTTCTTTTCGCGTATAGTCTTGATTGCATCACAAAATGCTCCAACACCAGGTAAAACCACTTTATCCGCTTCTTCAATAACCTTTGGGTCATCAGAAATAATAGCTTCAAAACCTAAAAATTCAAATGCCTTCTGCACACTTCTTAAATTGCCCATTCCATAGTCAATAATAGCTATCAATCTGCCTACACCTCCAGCATTCCTTTTGTAGAAAGAACGCCATCAATTCTTTCGTCATATGATGTTGCAATGTCCAACGCCTTTGCAAATGCTTTAAAAATAGCTTCTGCAATATGATGATTATTCTTTCCTGCAAGCATTTTAAAATGAAGGTTCATTCCTGCATTGTTAACCACTGCCCTAAAAAATTCCTCAATCATTTCTGTATCCATATCACCAATTCTGTCTGTCGAAAACTCCACATCGAAGTTTAAGTAAGGTCTTCCGCTGATATCAAGTGAGCATAATATAAGGGTTTCGTCCATAGGCAGAATGAAACTGCCATAGCGCTTAATACCAGCCTTATCCCCAAGCGACTTGCTTAAACATTTGCCAAACACAATTCCAATGTCCTCAATGGTATGATGGCAGTCTACCTCAAGGTCGCCCTTTGCCTCACATTTAAAATCAATAAACCCGTGTTTAGAAACATGTGTAAGCATGTGGTCAAAAAATCCTACTCCTGTTGAAATTTCGTTAATACCCTTTCCATCAATATTCATTTCCATAGAAATTTTTGTTTCAAGGGTATCTCTATTTATTTGTGCTACACGCATATTACACCTCCCTCAAGATATCTGTTCAAAACTGACCAAAACAGATTGGTATAATTTAGATAAATTTACCTTATATTTTACTACTTTTTGATAAATAAAGCAATAATTCAGTTTAATATTTGTTATTACTTTCTAATACGAATCGCATTAGCATGGGCGGTTAAGCCTTCTGCATTTGCAAAATCAATAATATCCTGCTGTAATGCTAAAAGTGCGTTTTTGCTAAAGGAAATAATACTGCTCTTTTTAATAAAATCATCTATTGATAATGGAGAGAAGAACCTTGCTGTGCCACCTGTAGGTAAAACGTGGTTAGGCCCTGCCATATAATCTCCTAGAGGTTCTGGTGAATAATGCCCCATAAATATTGCCCCTGCGTTTTGTACCAATGTAAGTAACTCAAATGGAGATGCTGTGCAAAGTTCCATATGCTCTGGTGCAATGCCGTTGGATATTTCACAAGCTTTCTCTATTGTATCTACAACAATAATTGCACCAAAATTATTTATAGATTTCTCAATAATCTCTTTTCTTTCAAGCACTGCCGTCTGCTTTTCAATTTCACACTGAACCTCTTTTGCAAGTTTTTCTTCTGTGGTAATTAAAATTGCACTTGCAAGTTCGTCATGTTCTGCCTGACTAAGCATGTCCGCCGCCACATATTCTGCATTGGCACTGTTGTCTGCAATAATAAGTATTTCACTTGGTCCTGCAACGGAATCTATGTTAACGTGTCCGTAAACAGTTCTTTTTGCAATGGCAACAAAAATATTCCCTGGACCGCAAATTTTATCTACCTTTGGAACACTTTCAGTTCCGTATGCTAAAGCGGCAATTGCCTGTGCGCCACCAATTTTAAATATTTCAGTAACTCCAGCCTCAACTGCGGCAACAATGGTTGTTGGGTAAACTCTACCATCTTTTTGTGCAGGCGTTGTCATATAAATATTTTTTACACCAGCTACGTGTGCCGGAATAACATTCATTATTACGCTTGAAGGATATGCGGCTTTTCCGCCCGGAACATATACACCCACATTTTCTAGTGGACGTATAAGCTGACCAAGAATTTCTCCATTAGGGTTTGGCTCAAACCAGCTATTAATTTTTTGCTTCTGATGAAATTCCTTAATTCTTGTTGCCGCATGGCGAATAACTCTAATTAAATCTTCATTCACCTGCGTATAGGCATATTCAATTTCTTCTTTGCTTACCTTTATACTTGAAGCATCAATATCAATTTTATCAAATTGCTTTGTGTAGTTAAAAACAGCCTTGTCACCGTTTTTATGTACATCTGCAAGTATTTTATCTACAATTTCCTGCACATTTCCATGTTCAAGCTGAGAACGGGATAAAATCTGTTCAACAATTTTTTTTCCATCTTCCGTTTCATATCTAATTATAGGTATCATTTTTCTACCTCCTTAATCAGCTTTCGTATTTGGTCTATTACGTTCATTATTCTTTCATGCTCCATCTTCATTGAAACCCTGTTAACAATTACCCTTGCGCTAAGGGGACAAATATCCTCTAAAACCTCAAGGCCATTTTCTTTTAATGTTGCACCGCTTTCAACAATATCAACAATAACATCAGAAAGACCAACAATTGGCGCAAGCTCTACTGAGCCATTAAGCTTAATAATTTCAACCGTATGCTGTTTTTGGTGATAAAAGTAGTCTGTGGCAATTTTAGGATATTTTGTAGCAACACGAAGTGTATGGCATTTATCCATCTTTTCACGCATTTCTGGTGGACCTGCAACAGCCATTTTGCACTTGCCAAGGTTTAAGTCCAGCATTTCGTATATA
The DNA here is from genome assembly GCA_034933685.1 of Lachnospiraceae bacterium. Taxonomy (GTDB): domain Bacteria; phylum Bacillota; class Clostridia; order Lachnospirales; family Anaerotignaceae; genus UBA8514. The sequence goes on from JAYFNB010000043.1 coordinate 28,657, forward strand.
TTTCTATCTTCTTCCATAATTGTATCTTTACCAACAACGCCAATGTCTGCCGCACCATGCTCTACATAAGTTGGAACATCACTGGTTTTTGCCAAAAATATCTTTAAGCCTAATTCTTCATTCACAAAAATAAGCTTTCTACTTTTTTCTTTCATTTCCTCGCAAGGCATACCAATTCTTTCAAGCAAATTCATTGTTTGTTCCGCAAGCCTACCCTTGGCAAGGGCAAATGTTAAATATCTCATTTTTCTTCCTCCCTCTGTGGCTTAACCAAATCGTCAATTGTTATATCAGAGGTCATTACACCTATTTCATCTAAAATTTTTACATATTTAATGTTTACAGAATCAACGAAATATAAAAGGCTTTCCATTCCTCGTTCCTTTGCATAGCTAAGGTTTTCTTCATAATCATTGCCTATAAGGCTGTTTTCTAACTTAATTCCACTTTCCCTGTAAATGTCTGCTATTTTAAGCGCTGTTGACTTTCCTTCAGAAGTATAAGCCACCATAGCCTTTGTGCCTTCAACACCCAAGTCCACTTTGTTGTTTTCAAGTACATTTAAAACCTCATTAACCTTTATTCCAAAACCAACAGCAGGTATTTTTTTGCCAAACTGCTCTACAAGGTTGTCATAACGCCCGCCGTCTAAAATAGAACATCCTGTACCATAAGTATATCCTCTAAAAATAATGCCCGTGTAGTAATTAAGGCTGTTAACCATGCCAAGGTCAAACACCACGTAATCCTCAACGCCATATAATTTAAGGCTGTCGTAAAGATTTTCCATTTCCCTAAGGGCTATTAATGCTTCCTTACTTTTTGTAAGACGAACTGCCTCAGCAATTACATTTTTTGTTCCAACCATTTTAGGAAGTTTTATAAAAAGCTGTTTAATATTTTCATCAATGTTTTTGTCTTCAATAAGGCTTTCAACACCAACATAATTTCTTTTTGCAACCATATTTTTAAGCTCATTGCAATCTTCTTGCAAAAGCCCTGTTTCTTCTAAAATGCTTTTAAAAAATTGAACCTGACCTATGTGCAGCCTAAATTCCTTAACACCTGTTGCAAGTATGCTTTTTACTGCAAGGGCAATTACTTCTGCATCGGCATCTGTGCTGTCCACACCCATAAGCTCTATTCCAGCCTGCGGAAACTCGCATAATTTACCTTGATAGCTTTCGCTGTATCGAAAAGCGTTGCCAAAATACGAAAATCTTAAAGGGCCTGTTGCTTTTGCGTATGCCGTTGCGGCAATTCTTGCAATTGGCGGTGTCATGTCGCTTCTAAGGGCAAGTGAGCTTCCGTTTCTGTCAAAAAACCTAAACATTTGCTTAGGACTCGTACTTCCCATTTTTTCATCCGAAAAAACTTCAATATATTCAAACATAGGGCTTTCCACAGCATTATAGCCATATCCCTCAAACACTTTTTCAATTCTGGCACATACCTCTTTTTTTGCCATTGCCTCTTTGGGCAAAATATCTCTTACACCAATAGGTGTATGCAATTTAATGTTCAACATAGAATTCATTCCTCCGCTTTATCGCTCTATTGCTTCATCATGCTAAAGTATAGTATACATATACTACGTATTTTTGTCAAATAATTTTATCAAATTTTGCAACGCGCCAACTTAGTCTAATCATTACTTCCTTAGTTTACCATACTATTTATGCTTGTACAATCAATCCCTATTACAACTTAACAATTGGCATAATAAAAACGGTCACTCCAATTATACGAAGTAACCGTCTTTCTTCATTCATCTTTGCTCTTGTTCTCATTTTTTTCATTCAGCATTTTTGCAAGTTCGTTCATAAAAGTATTAATATCTTTAAATTGCCTGTAAACCGAAGCAAACCTAACATAAGCAATTTCATCTATCGCCTTAAGTCTATCCATAACCATTGTGCCTATATCTTTACTGGCAATTTCCTTTTCCATACTGCTCATCACTGCATTTTCAACGTCGTCAGCAATTTCTTCCATCTGCTTTACAGTTATTGGGCGTTTGTTGCAACTTTTCATAATCCCACCCAAAAGCTTGGTTTTATCGAAGGTTTCCCTTGTGCCATTGTTTTTAATAACAGTCATAGGTATCGTATCAATTCTTTCATATGTTGTAAATCTTTTACCACAATTATCACAAAGTCTGCGCCTTCTTATGGTAGCATTATCGTCCTGACTTCTGGAATCTATTACCCTTGTATCATCATTGTTGCAAAATGGACACTTCACCAGTACTCCTCCTCATTTGTATATATATAGAAGTATAAATCACAATTTCCATCTGGTCAACAAAATTAATATGCATTTTGCCTGCCCTAAATCATCAGCAACACAAGTATTAATCAAGACCACAAAGTACTTCCTCTATAACAACGTCAACCAATATAATATCGTCACCTATTTTTCTTATGCATTCCCACGGAATTCTATACTCGCGTTCTCTGCAAAAAAATCCAATATATCTGTTTCCCTCAGGAACAATTATTTTGCATATTTTTCCATGCCTCATGTCAATTTCTAAATCGCATACAAAGCCAAGGCGCATACCATCACAAACATTTATAACCTCCTTTTTTCTAAAGCAACTAAAGGTTTCCATAAAAATCCCCCTATTTTATGTATTATTACAATTTTATAAATTTATTTAAAAGTATATACCAATATTTTTAAGTATGTTCTCAAATATTTTTATTCAATATTTTGTATTGACGTTTGGTCTCTTTCGTTTTACAATATATATGTACATCACCTAAGGTATCAACACTACATATAGTGTTGGTGCCTTGAATTATGTATATAGATTTGTATCTAAAAATGCCGCTAACAGCGGCTTTAATTACCTAATACCATAATTTTGACAGGAGGAAATAATAATGATAATAACCATAAAAAAGAGAGATGGCCGTACTGCACCCTTTGATTTAAACAAAATAGCTACCGCCATTAACAAATCTTTTGAAGCAACCACAGGACGCAAAGAAGCTAGTGTTTGCTTAGCCCTTGCTGAAGAGGTTCAGCAGACTTTTGAACTTGCAGGTAATGCCAACCCAACAGTGGAACAAATACAAGATATAGTAGAGAAGGTTCTTATAGACCATGGCTATGTTCGTACTGCAAAAAGCTATATTCTTTACCGTGCAGAACGCTCAAGAATAAGAGATATGAATAATCGTCTTATGAAAACTTATGACGACATAACATTTAAAGATACAAATGAGAGCGATATAAAACGTGAAAACGCTAATATAGATGGAAACACAGCAATGGGAACAATGCTTAAATACGGTTCAGAGGGTGCTAAACACTTTTATGAAATGTTTGTTTTAAAGCCTGAACATTCAAAAGCTCATGCCGAGGGTGATATCCATATCCACGATTTGGACTTTTATACCCTTACAACTACCTGCTGTCAAATTGATATTATAAAGCTTTTTAAAAATGGCTTTTCCACCGGCCACGGAACACTTCGTGAGCCAAATGACATTACAAGCTATGCTGCCCTTGCTTGCATAGCAATACAAAGCAACCAAAATGACCAGCACGGTGGACAGTCCATTGTAAATTTTGACTATGGCCTTGCTCCAGGTGTAAAAAAGACATTTAAAAAGAGATATTTTACTGCTATGGGAAATTCCCTAGAGCTTATTTGTGATGCAGACTCTGACGCTGTGAAAACACTTTTGGAAAAAGAGCTTGAAAGCAAGGGCTTCATACCTGCTCTTGATGAAAGCGAAGAATATAACGAAAAGCAAAGGGAAGTTCTCCTTGCCAACGGCTATGAAGAAGCCGCAATTGAGCGCGCAGAAAAATATGCGCGTGAAAAAGCAGTTGCAGGTACAGACCGCGCAACCTATCAGGCAATGGAAGCACTTATTCACAACCTTAACACAATGCACTCTCGCGCAGGGGCTCAAACACCTTTTTCCTCCATTAACTATGGCATGGATACTTCTTCCGAAGGACGAATGGTTGTAAAAAACATGTTGCTTGTTACCGAAAAAGGTCTTGGAAACGGTGAAACACCTATTTTCCCAATACAAATTTTTAGAGTTAAGGATGGTATAAACTTTAACCCTGGTGAACCAAATTATGACCTTTTCCAACTCTCATGCAAAGTAAGTGCAAAGCGCCTTTTCCCAAACTTCTCTTTTCAGGATGCACCTTTTAATCTTCAATACTATAAAGGAACTCCTGAAACTGAAATTTCATACATGGGCTGCCGTACAAGGGTTATGGCAAACGCTTACGATAAAACAAAGGAAATTAGTAATGGACGTGGAAATTTAAGCTTTACAACAATTAACCTTCCACGACTGGGTATACTTGCAAACAAAAATATGGATTGGTTCTATAACGAATTAGACAGAAAAATTGAGCTGGTAGTGGAACAGCTTTTGGAGCGTTTTGAAATTCAGTGTAAGAAAAAGGTTCATAACTATCCATTCCTTATGGGTGAAGGCGTGTGGATTGACAGCGAAAAGTTAGGCTATAATGATGAAGTACGAGAAATTCTTAAGCACGGAACTCTTTCCGTTGGCTTTATCGGCCTTGCAGAATGTTTAAAAGCCCTAATTGGCATGCACCATGGTGAAAGTGAAATTGCTCAGAACTTGGGGTTAGACATTATTAGCCACATGAGAAAACGTTTGGATAGCATAACGCAAAAATACAAATTAAACTTTACCCTGCTTGCAACACCTGCCGAAGGCTTATCTGGCAGATTTATAAGGCTAGACAAGCAAAAATTCGGTATTATTGAAGGTATAACAGACAGAGAATACTACACAAACAGCTTCCATATTCCCGTTTATTACCCAATTGGTGCTTACAAAAAAATTCAGCTTGAAGCACCATATCATGCTCTTACAAATGCAGGTCATATTTCTTATGTAGAGCTTGATGGTGACCCATCCGAAAACCTTGAGGCCTTTGAAAAAATTGTTCGCTGCATGAAGGAATCAGGCATGGGCTATGGCTCCATTAACCACCCTGTAGACCGTGATCCATGCTGTGGCTTTAACGGTATTATTGGTGATACATGCCCTAAGTGCGGAAGAAAAGAAAACGAGGGTGATGTTGGTTTTCAGCGTATTCGCCGTATAACCGGCTACCTTGTTGGTACAATAGAACGATTTAATGATGCAAAACGTGCAGAAGTTAATGACCGTGTTAAGCATTCTCTAGCTGAGGAAGTTGAATTATAATGAAAATAAAAATATCACAGGTTATAAACGATTCAATAGTAGACGGCTCTGGCGTACGCCTTGCAGTATTTACCCAGGGCTGTATACATAATTGCCCTTCTTGCCATAATCCAAAAACCCATGATATAAACGGAGGCAAGGAAACGGATACCGAAAAAATAGCTAAGCTACTGGCTGATAATCCATTGCTGGACGGCGTTACCCTTACAGGAGGTGACCCGTTTATGCAAGCGGAACAATGTGCGCAAATAGCAAAAGATGCTCATTCACTTGGGCTTAATGTATGGACGTATACAGGCTACACCTATGAACAGCTTTTGGATAAAAATGACCCACACTTTAATGCACTTATGGATAATACCGACGTACTTATTGACGGCAGGTTTATATTGGAGCAGCGTTCACTGGAGCTTAAATTTAGAGGAAGTAAAAACCAGAGAGTAATAGATTTGAATAAAACGCGTGAAACAGGAAATATTGTTGAGTTATATAAATAAATAATGGATTTAATCACATGAAATCCTTTTAAGAAAAAAGGTGATGACCATATTAAGAATATCAAGACCACCAAAATCTTATGCTAGCTTAAACAATTTTAAAATTTTCATTGATGATATACACTGTGGAAAAATAAGTAATGATGACGTAAAGGAAATAGATGTTGAAGATGGAAACCATTCAGTTTACATTAAAACGGGGTCTTTAAAAAGTGATAAGATAGAATTCACTACAAAAGACAATGAATTGGTAGAACTTACTTGTGGCATCCAAGTTAAGAACTTAGAAATGATTCTGCTTTCAATTGTAATTTTTACTGCTTATTATATTCTTCTTTCAGTAAAGTGGAGTATTTTTGTTAAAATGACTCTTCTCATTTTGCCCTTGCTTTACTCCAGAAAAATGAAACAATTGTTTATTAAATTTACTTATGACATGTAATAACTATTTCAAGCTTTCTTAAAATACTATGTTTACAAACTGAAACTCGCATATTTATGCGGGTTTCATAAAGTTTTTGGTCTCACTTTTTTCAAAAGTGAGTGGGTTTGGGCAACGCCCAAGGTTTGTCTTTAATCTCCGCTATAATGCTCAATCAGTTTTTGGTATTTTTCATCTTCAAGTGCCTCTATTCCAATTGCACTAACTCCATATTTTCCCCGTCCAACCTTTTCAAACCACCCGTAATAGTTTTTTTGTAAAACGCTCAGAGCTTTGTTGTCATAGCCCTTTTCCCTTAATTCACTGTTGGAAATGACTTCACTTTTTGCAACCAAACATAAAATCTCTATAGATTTTTCACGATAGGCGGTTATAATTTTCTTCTTGTTAACCCCACCTGTGTTAAAGTCACCACTTCTTCCTTCAAACTCTTTTTCAATGGCTTTTTTACGCCTATAGCTTTTTGTTTTACGCTGATTTTCAGGTTCAAGAATAATTTCCACTGTTTTTATAGGGCTATCCATAGCAACTGTAATAAGACCAATATCCAGCCTTTTCAAAAGCTTCACCATGCTTTTGAAGTTTGTATCTCGCATGCCCTTATTACTTCTGCCTATGGCAATGTACACACTTTGCGCAAAATCCTGCCTGTCTATTGCCTGATAAATAAGCTTTAGGTTAAACGCCTTTTTCAGCTCCACCACGGTCAGCTTTTCATCTTTGTACGCAGTTATGTCGCAATCCTTAACTTCACCGCGCACATCATATCCGTTAGACCTTAGGTAATTGCAAATAGGTGCATACATATCCTCTTCCAAAAAATCCATTTCTAAACACCCTTCGCCATAAATGCTTCAATCTCTTCAACAGTTTTAATCATTTCTGCTGAAAGATTTTCGCAGCCGTCCTCTGTCACCAACACATCGTCTTCTATACGTATGCCAATACCCCATTCCTCAATATATAATCCCGGCTCTACTGTAAGCACCATTCCCTTGCGTAGTTTTTGGCTTTTGTCACCAACATCATGGGTTTCAGCACCTAAAAAATGACCTACATTGTGGTAATAATATTTAAAAACCTCATCAGGGGTAGAAACAAGACCAATTTTAACCAGTTCCTTATAGTAGTATTCTTTTAAAATTTCGTTAAGGCGTGGCATTGGAACATCAGGCTTTATACTTTCCATAACCAGCTTCTGCCCACCCAAAACAATGTTGTACACAAGTTTTTGGCGTTCTGTAAATTTGCCGTTTACAGGAAATGTACGAGACAAATCCCCGTTGTACCAATCCACCTGTGCACCTGCATCAATTAGAATAAGATCACCGCTGTTTGTTTTGGAATTATTGTTTATATAATGAAGAACCGTGCCATTTTTTCCAGATGCCGCTATAGTGTGAAATGCCTTGTCTCTAACTCCGTTTTTTGTAAGCACATAATCATAATGTGCCTCAATTTCATATTCCATCATACCTGGCTTGGCATTTTTCATCATTTCCTCGATTCCAAGACGAGTTATGTGTATGGCATTTCGTATTAACTCTATTTCTTTTTTTTCTTTAATAACTCTAAGCTCAGAAATAATTGGAAATAAATCCTCAAAAACCATATCCTTGTATTTTCTTCTGAACCCTTCAGGCATATTGTTTTCCAGTAAATCTTTACGTTCACAGTCCAAAAATAGCCGCTTTATACTGCTTTTGTTCAAATCAATATCTTCAAAAATACTGTCTACAAACTTAATGTCTTTAATTCCAGATGCCTTAATGGCTTCTCTTTCGGTTATGTTTGCACCAACCCATTTAGCCATCTGCCCATTGTCTTTCTCGATGAAAAGTCTTTCCATTCGTTTACCTTCTAGCTTAGCCAGAACAAAAGCACATCTTTCCCGTTCAATCCCTGTCATATAATAAAAATTTCTGTCTGGCGAAAATAAATATTTTTCATCTCCACGCTTTGTAGGTGCTTCACCCGCAAATAGTACAGCAAAGTCACCCTCTTCCAATATATCATAAAGTTTATCTCTGTTTTTCGTAAAAAACTCTACCATTTATATTACACTTCCTTTTTTTAATGTTTTTTCCAGTATATCACAAAAAATATTTTTCATATAGTTAATATCACCATTTAGTGGTAAAATACAACCAAAGGGGATGATTATTATTTTAGTTTCAGTTTTAGGCTGTAGCAACTATGAATATGAAAGAGTAAAAACCACTGTAGCACAATCCTTTGCCAATCTTGGTGGCATAAGCAAATATATTGAAAAAGGTGAAACCGTGCTTCTAAAGGTTAACCTTATTATGAAAAAAAATCCTAATGAAGCGGCAACAACCCATCCTTCAGTGGTACATGCTCTAGCAGAAATATTAATTGACTACGGATGTAAAGTGGTTATAGGCGACAGCCCGGGAGGCCCTTTTAGTGAAATTCTTTTGCGTTCCTTATACAAAGTAACAGGCATGGAGGCAGTTGCAAATCAAACTGGTGCGACCTTAAACTTTAACACCGCCGCAACTCATGCAGATAATCCAAACGGGCTTATTTTAAAACATCTAACAATTGCAGACTTTATTACCGAGGCAGATAAAATAATTTCCGTTTCAAAACTGAAAGCTCATTGTATGACCAAAATGACAGGTGCAACTAAAAATATGTTTGGCACAATACCAGGCACCGTTAAAGCTGAATATCACTTTAACTGCCCAGACCCAACAACCTTTGCAGACTGCCTTATCGATATTTGCCTTAACTCAAACCCTGTTCTATCCTTTATGGATGCAATTGTTGCCATGGAGGGTCATGGACCCACTGGTGGCGAACCACGGCAAATTGGTGCTATTCTTGCCTCACCTAGTCCATATGAATTGGATTTGGCGGCATCTAAAATTATAAACGTAACAACAGACCAGGTACCTATGCTTGCACGGATGGTTCAGCGTGGTTTGTGCAGTAAATCAGCAGAAAATATTGAGTTGGTTGGTGACAATATAAACAATTTCGTTCAGGATGATTTTGTTATACCCAAAACTGGAAGTATGCATTTTTTAGGCGACAATCCTCCAAAATTTTTAGAGGACTTTGTAAAACATAACCTCCATCCTAAGCCTGTATTTAAGCATAACGTTTGTATAGGCTGTGGAGACTGCGCCCTTAACTGCCCTGCAAAAATAATTACAATGAAAGAACGTAAGCCTTATGTGGACATTGATAAATGTATAAGGTGCTTTTGCTGTCAGGAACTATGTCCAAAAAAAGCAGTGGACATTCATCGCCCACTGCTGTTAAAGATATTATCAAAGTTTTAAAGTACAAAAATCTTTGCCAGATTAAAGAAAATAATAAGTGATGTTGCATCTACAATTGTCGTAATCAGTGGCCCTGCCATAATAGCAGGGTCAAATTTTAGCTTTTTAGCTGCCATAGGCAATAAACACCCAATACTTTTTGCCACCACAACTGCACAAATAAGGCTAAGTGACACCGTTATGTTAACATTAAGCGGTGTTCGAAGCAAAATTAGCCTTACAAAATTAACTGAACCAAGTATAGAGCCAGCTATAAGACCAACCCTAATCTCTTTCCAAATAACCTTAAACACATCACTCATGTCTATCTCGCCAACTGCCATACCACGAATAATAAGTGTAGATGACTGCGAGCCTGCATTTCCTCCTGTATCCATAAGTATAGGGAAAAATGATGAAAGAATAATGGATGACGCTAAAACCGCCTCATATCCACTTATAATTGCACTAGAAATAGTTCCCGAAATCATTAATATTAAAAGCCAAGTAATTCTGTTCCGTGCAAGTGTAAATACCCCTGTTTTAAGATATTCGTCCTCAGATGGAATAAGAGCCGCCATCTTCTCAATATCTTCAGTATTTTCCTGTTCAATAACGTCCACAATGTCGTCAACAGTTATAATACCCACTAGACGCTGTTCATTGTCAACTACAGGAAGTGCAATAAGTCCATATTTCTTAAACAAATTTGCGATGTCTTCTTGGTCATCAAGAGTTCTAACAAATATTACGTCATCCTCCATAATATCCTTTACCTTAACATCATCGGCGGATAATATTAGCGTACGCAAGGATACCATTCCCACAAGCACACGGCGGGCATCCATAACATAGCAAGAATAAATCGTTTCCTTGTTAACTCCTGTTTTTTTAATCTGCTCCATGGCTTTAAGTACAGTTGTATCCTCATGAAACTGAACAAACTCAATTGTCATAATGCTTCCTGCACAATCGTCAGGATAATTTAAAAATTGATTAATTAGCTTTCTTTTTTCCTCACCTGTATTTTTAAGCACCCTTGTAACCAAGTTTGCTGGTATCTCGCTTAAAAAGTCAACAGCATCGTCAAGGCTTAGGTCGTCTAAAATGCGCCTTACTTCGCTATCTGTTATAGAATTTACAATATGCTCCTGTGTATCTGAATCCATAAATGAAAACGTGTCTGCTGCATTATCTTTTGTAAGCAAACGGAAAACAAGCAACTGCTTATCAACTGGTATTTCTTCAAAAAATTCCGCTATATTTGCAGGGTTATCCTCATTAAGCTCTATTTTAAGCCTTGCAAGCCTGCCGCTTTCAATCAATTCAAGCCATTGGTCAAATACTTCTTCTCTTTTATCCATTTCCCTCATCTCCTAACGTTGTAGTTTCTTATAACACAAAGATTTGCACTGACGTAAAGAAAATAAGCAGTGCCAAACAATCCACAACAGTTGTAATAAGAGGGCCTGCCATAATTGCAGGGTCAAAATTAAGTTTTTTTGCAAGTATTGGAAGAGTAGAACCAATGCTTTTTGCCAGAATAACCGTACACATCATGCTAAAGGCCACTGTCAAATTTAATTTAACCGGCACATTTCCAATTAGAAAAAGTCTTATGAAATTTACAAATCCAAGAGCAATGCCTGTAACCACACCTACACGAAGTTCCTTCCAAATCACCCTAAGTATGTCGCTTGTTTCAATTTCCCCTACTGCCATACCACGAATAATTAATGTGGATGCCTGTGAGCCAGCGTTGCCTCCTGTTCCCATAAGTATAGGGAAAAGAGATGCCAAAATTACAGATGAAGCCAAGACACCTTGAAAACTAGTTATAATAACACTTGATAGTGTGCCAGAAATCATAAGCACCAAAAGCCACACAACTCTGTTTTTTGCCAACAAAACAACACTTGTTTTAAGATATTCGTCCTCAGATGGAATAAGGGCAGACATCTTTTCAATATCCTCAGTGTTTTCCTGCTCAATAACGTCAACGATATCGTCAACGGTTATAATTCCAACGAGGCGCTGTTCATTGTCAACTACAGGCAGTGCAATAAGACCATATTTTTTAAATAAATTTGCTATATCCTCTTGGTCATCAAGTGTTCTAACAAATATTGCATCATCCTCCATTATATCCTTTACCTTAGCATTGTTATCAGCCAAAATTAATGTTCGTAAGGACACCATGCCCACAAGAACACGTCTTTCATCAACAACGTAGCAAGAATATATGGTTTCCTTATCAATGCCAGTTTTTCTAAGCTGCTCCATTGCCTTTTGTACAGTCAGTTCTTTATTAAACTGCACAAACTCAATTGTCATTATGCTGCCAGCACTATCTTCAGGGTAGTTTAAAAATTGATTAATAAGCTTTCTTTTTTCTTCATTGGTGTTTTTAAGTATTCTAGTAACCAAATTTGCTGGTATCTCGCTAAAAAAATCCACTGCATCATCAAGGCTAAGTTCATCTACAATATGCCTAACCTCATTATCTGTAATGGAGTTTACAATATGCTCCTGCGTGTCCGAGTCCATAAATGAAAATACATCCGCTGCATTATCCTTCGTAAGCAGACGGAACACAAAAAGCTTTTTATCTAAAGGGATTTCATCAAAAAAAGCTGCAATGTTAGCCTCATTGTGTTCATTAATTTCCCTTTTAATCTGTCCAAATTTTCCATTTTCAATTAACTTAAGCCAGTCATCAAATATTAATTCTCTATCATCCAAAGTTGTCACCTCATTCTTAAATTAAAGCATAAAAAAAATATGCCCCACAACAATGTTGCCAATGCAACAAAACCGCAGACATATTCCAAAGAAAAATCGGTGCACCAACAAAGGGTCAAAAATCTAATTTTGACCTGTATGCAAGTGAACCCCTGCCACGGCAATTATAAAATTAAAATTACAGCATAACGGAACACCTTCCGCATTGCAACTACTGCCTGCTTCCATAAGGTTCACCTCCATAAATCAGTATCACTAGAACATAAAACTTCTACATAACAGTATAGTCTTAATAAAAAACTACGTCAACAAAATAATTCAAAAACATCATTTTTTTTCTTGCCTACGCCATCAGTTGCTGATAGAATGTGTAAAGTGCTATATATGTAAAATACAAATCGGAGGCTATTATGACAAAACCATTGAAACCACATTATTTACTAATACTTATATCCACCTTAAAAATGCTTTTAACAATTTTGGTGTTTTTTGCAGTTTCCGTTTCGCTTTCACCCAATAAGTACTATTCTGCTTTAAACCTAACTAAAATACTTATCCCCATTGCAGTTATTATTTATGCCTATCTTTTTTATTTTTGGCATAGCGTAACAATAAACATCACTGATGAAAAGTTGGATTTTAATATGACTGCAGGAAGAAAAAACCATATTGAGGTTCTTTTCAGTGATTTAGAAAGCGTATCCCTTAAACAAGGTTTTTTTGAAAAAATATTTTGCGTAAGCAGTTTAGCATTCACAATAAAAAATGTTGAAAAAACCTATGGTGGTGAAATTATGGTTTTAAACCACTATTTGGTTTTTAAGACGTATGAAGCTAAAGAAATACTAGAAATCCTTACCAATAATATGAATAATGCGTTAAAAAACATCCCTAAGCGTTGACTTTGGGATGTTTTTAGTATATTTTTAAAATATTGTGAATAAAATATTACTAAAATGTTAACTAATATATTGGGTGATTAATAAATGAAACTTTTAAGAACATTACAGAAAAACCGTAAGCTTATATCTTTTTATACACTTGTTGCTTCAACCTTTGTTGTTGCATTCATATCCACCGGAAAAAATATAAATGTATATTCCCAACCACTTCCAGTTGCAGCAGTGCGTTATGATACTGCAAAAATTTATGTACCCTCAAAAGAAGCTTATGATTGCCTTAATCAGCTTACAGAACAAATGGATGAAATAATTTCTCAATTTCAACCGGTTGAAACTACCCTTACGGTTGAAGAAGTAAACAATGCTGAAACCAAAACCGCTTCTGTTAATTTAAACACACCTGTCGGTATGCCATTAAACGGGCCAATAACCTCACCATATGGTGATATGGTAGACCGTTCTTCTCCACACATAGGTGTTGATATTGGAGTAAGCCAAGGTACACCCGTTCGTTGTACCGGTTCTGGTAAGGTTATAATAGCAAAGTATAGCAACTCTTATGGTTATGTGGTTGAAATTGACCACGGAAACGGCTATCAAACAATTTATGCTCATAATTCTAAAAATACTGTTTCTGAAGGTGATTTTGTTACACAAGGCGACATTGTTGCACTTTCTGGTAATACAGGAGATTCCACAGGCCCACATTTGCATTATGAAATGCACTATGACGGTAAAGTAGTTGACCCTCTTAGCAATTGAGTAGGAATATAAAAAAATCGGAATTAAATATAAAAAAACAACCTCATTTATGTGTGGTTGTTTTTTTATTGTAAAGACTCAATTTTAATTTGTAACTTTTAGCAAAGAACTGCAGCCACTTCGTCAACCGCAAGTTCTGCATCCTCTCCTTCTGCACTTATTGTTGCATTAATTCCTTCGGCAATTCCCAAAGAAATAATGCACATAAGGCTTTTTGCATTAACCATTTTTTCGTCAATAGAGATTTTTACATTGCTCTTAAATTTACTTGCTGTCTGCACAAACAGTGCTGCCTGCCTTGTATCTAACGCTTTTTTTACAGTAATAGTTTTGTTAGCCATTATCAGTTACCATATCCTCTCTTAAAATCTCTGCCATGTCGCTTATTTTTCTAAGACGATGGTTCACTCCAGACTTGCCAACAGGCGGCTCCATCATTTGCCCAAGCTCCTTAAGGCTTGCTTCTGGAAAATCCATTCTTGCAATTGCCATTTCTTCCAGTGGCTTCGGTAAATAGCTAAGGCCAAACTTGTCCCTAATAAAAGTTATGTCCTCCACCTGTTTAACAGATGCAGTAATGGTTTTATTAAGGTTGGCTGTTTCACAATTCACCTTACGGTTAACATTGTTACGCATATCTTTAAGAATGCGAACATTTTCCATTTCCATAAGGGCAACATGCGCCTCCATAATGTTAAGTAGGTCAACTATCTGTTCACCCTCCTTAAGGTATACAATATAATGTTCCTTGCGCTTAACTATTTTGGCATCCATACCAAAGGTATTAATAAGATTTTTTAAATCCTCACTGTAACTCAATGAGACACTTACAAATTCCATATGGTAGGTTTTTTCAGGGTCGCTTACAGACCCTGCCGCCAAGAATGCACCCCTCACGTATGCTCTTTTGCAGCAGGTGCTGCTGACAACTAACGGATAAATTCTGTTTATTATTTCAACTTCATCACCGTTTGTCTGTAAAAGTCCGGTAGCGGAAAGCACTTTTTTTGCCTCTGCATTTTTGTTGCCAAGAACAAGCATGTACACCCTGTTCTTTTTCAATTGGCTATTTCTTCTAACCAATATCTCACACTCTATATTAAAAGTTTTTTTCAATAATGTAAAGCATTTTCTAGCTACCACTACATTCTCGGTCTGAATTTTTACACAAAAATTTTCACCCAAAACGCTAATATGTCCACACATATTTATAATAGCTGCTATTTCTGCAATATTGCAATGGCGTGCTTCTCCAAAATGATGTGACAACTCGCTTTTAACATTAGACGAAAACGACAAACTTCCCGCCTCCTCCTAGTGATTTTTACTTCTTTAAACTTTTGTTCTAAATAATGTACATTCTTGCTGACAAATGTCTACTTTTTATGTCTTGCATCCTTCTCAATATCATTGTGTTTCAGTCGTACGCTATGCTGCTGGCTTTCCAAAGCCTTATACAGTTCGTTTGCAAGTGTAACCGAGCGGTGCTTACCACCTGTACATCCAATGCTTATAACTAGCCTGTTTTTACCTTCTTTTATATATTCTGGAATAAGGAACTCAACCATATCTATTAGCTTTGCCAAAAATATTCTGCTTTCTTCAAAACCCATTACATAGTCCGAAACACAGCATTCATTTCCCGTACATTCCTTAAGTTCCTGTATATAAAATGGATTTGGCAGAAATCTTACGTCAAAAACCAAATCAGAATCTATTGGTATACCATACTTAAACCCAAAGGAACAAACAGTAATCATAAGGCTTTCAAATTTTTCGTTAAGCACGAATATACTGTTTATTCTCTCTTTCAATTCTCTGGTAAGAATATTGCTGGTGTCTATAATAAAGTTGGCCCGTTTTTTTACTTCATTTAAAATTTCCCGTTCTTTTTTTATTCCCTCTGCAATAGATCCTGTTTTTGAAAGAGGGTGACTTCTTCTCGTTTCTTTAAACCTTTTAATAAGGGATTCATCTGACGCATCCAAAAAAAGTATGTCATAATCATATCCATTTTCACTAAGAAGTGATAGTCCTTGGAAAAGGTCGTCAAACAGCTTACCTCCACGTATATCAATACCTAGTGCAACTTTATCAATCTCACTGCCCTGCTCAAAAAGTTCTGCGAATTTCAAAAGCAGTGCTGGCGGCAAATTGTCGGCGCAAAAATAATTTATATCCTCTAAAAATTTAAGCACAGTGGTTTTTCCAGCACCGCTCATTCCTGTTACAATAACAAATTTCATACTACTGCCCCCTTAAAAAACTTGGCATTTTCGCCAAATCTTTATTACTCTTCTCCTAAAATACGTACCTCACACTGAAGCTCAACACCATATTTTTTGTATACTTCTTCCTTGCAGTGGTTAATTACGTCTAATATGTTGGCAGTAGTTGCTCCACCTGTGTTTACAACAAAACCAGCGTGCTTCTCAGAAACCATAGCTTCTCCAATTTTGTATCCTTTTAGTCCACAGTCCTCTATAAGTTTACCTGCAAAATGTCCTTCTGGTCTTCTAAATGTGCTTCCAGCGCTGGCATAATTAAGCGGTTGTTTGTCTCGTCTTCGCTCATTAAAATCCGCCATTAGTGCTTTAATTTCTTCTTTGTCCCCTTTTTCAAGGCATATTTTCCCGTTAAGCACAATGTATCCATTAGTCTCAATACGGCTTGTTCTATACCCAAGTTCAATGCTTTTTGCACTTACAGTTTTTTCCTGCATATCTCTTGTAAGCACTGTTACTTCTGTAAGAACTTGCTTTATTTCACCGCCATATGCACCAGCATTCATAAACACCGCACCACCAAAACTGCCTGGTATTCCTGCCGCAAATTCAAAGCCTGTAAGACCATTTTCCAGTGCTGCACCTGCCACCTGCGAAAGCATCGCCCCGGCACCTGCTGTTATTTCCGTACCATTTACATTTATCTCTGCAAAATGTTTTCCAATGTGGATAACTGCACCTCGTATGCCCTTATCTCTTATAAGAAGATTAGAACCATTTCCAACAATAACAAAAGGAATACTTTCTTTCCTAAGTGTTACAACAACCTCAGCTAACGCCATGGAATTTTCAGGTGTAATAAAATAATCAGCATTCCCACCGGTTTTAAAAGAACAGTGCCTACCCATATCTTCATTTAAAAGCACATTTTCTTTTCCTGCCGCTTCAATCAATAAATCCACCAGTTCCACTTAATCCACTCCCGAATTAAATTTTATAAATACATTACGGACGTACAAATCCACTAGTGAAACGTTGATTAATTTTATTTTCAAAAAATAAATTAGCGTAGCAACAAATAATGAAGCATAGCGGGCATTTTATGCAATAAAACGCTATAAAACGTCCATTTTTTCTAATTCATTTTTGATTATTTTAAATCATCGTATCCATAAACGTGTCAATGTCGTCCGCATAAAAATCATCACTCTTTTTCAAGCATGGTTGCCCCAATTATAACTGCATCATAATCCAACTGCGTAAGAAGTATTTTGGTCTTCTTCTCTGCATGCTGCCCAAAAGTTTTTTCCTTAACCAGCTGTGCTACATCATCAATAAACTCATCGCCAACTTTACGCATCTTTCCGCCTATTGCAATTGCATCTGGTTGAAGTATATTAACTATATTTATTAGCCCCAAGGCAATATATCGCTTATACATATACACAATTTCCTTGGCAAATTCATCACCTTTTTTTGCAGCTTCAAATGGTATTCTGTAGCTCATAAGCCTTAGGTCGCCATTAACCATTTTAAAAATTTCGCTTTCAGGATGTCGAATTGCCGCAATCCTTGCATCTCTAACGATTGCTGTTGAAGAAGCGTAAGCCGCCCAGCAACCCCGTCTTCCGCACTCACATTTTTCACCATCAAGTACAATTACATGATGCCCAAATTCTCCTGCTCCATAAAATGCACCATGGTAAACCTCGCCCTCCACAATTATGCCACCGCTAATTGCAGTACCAATAGTTACAATAACGGAATTTTTGTAGCCCTTTGTTGCTCCAAACCTGCTTTCCGCAAGAGCATAGCAGTTTGCATCATTTTCAAGATGCACAGGTATTTTTATATGCTTTTTAATTTCTTCCAACAAAGGAACATCTCTAAGCCCGAAATAGCTTGAATATATAAGCACTCCTTTTTCCCTGTCAACAGTTCCATAAGTACCTACTCCAACATATTTTATGTCTTTCTCTAAATCAAGACCAGCCTTTTTCACAATACGTTTAATTAGCGTTGCCAAGTCATTTAGAATCTCCGGAATACTTCTGTATCTAAGGGTTGGAACGGACTCCTTAAGAATAATGTTTCGATCCTCATCAACAACACCTGCAACAATATTTGTTATATCAAAATTAACACCTACATAATACATTACTCGCACCTCCATATCACAAGTGTTTTATACTTCAATACTCTTTTCCAGTCTTTCGCTAAGCACCTTTGCGGCATTATACCCCAGTTTTTTCTGCCTGCAATTTATAGCGGCAGCCTCACAGATAACTGCAATATTTCGCCCAGACCTAATTGGTATTGAATTACAAACCACATTGTTCCCCAATATTTCGTAATACTCGTCTTCTAAACCCATTCTGTCGTAAATCTTTTCATCGTCCCAAAACTCAAGCTTTATAACAAGGTCTATGGTCTGCTCTTGCTTAATAGAACCAACGCCGAATAACTCTCTTACATCTATAATTCCAATTCCTCTAAGCTCAATAAAATATCTTATAAGCTCTGGACATGTGCCTATTAGTGTTTCGTGAGATATTTTTTTAATCTCCACCGCATCATCAGCAACCAGACGATGCCCTCTTTTTATTAGCTCCAGTGCGGCCTCGCTTTTTCCAACACCGCTGTCACCAATAATCAGTATCCCCTCGCCATAAATATCCACCAATACGCCATGCAAAGTAACTCTCTTGGCCAGTTCACCTTTAAGCCATCTGTTAATCTCTCCAATAAAATCTGATTCCCTGTCTGAAGTCCTAAAAACAGGCACATCAAATTCCTTAGCAAAAATTCCTATTTCCGGCAACATCTCCATGCTGTTGCAAATTACTAAGCATGGGAAACCAAAGCTAAACAGCTTTCTAAGTACATCTTCACGGAACATCGGTTCAAGCCTTTCCAAATAAGAAAATTCAACCTGACCAACAATCTGCACCATATCATTTTCAAAATAATCAAAATACCCAGCCAACTGCAAGGCTGGTCTGTTAACATCACTGCTTGTTAGCAGTTTACCCTTAAGGGATATTTCAGGCATGACATTCTCCAGCTGAAATTCCTTCACAAATTTTTCTATAGGCACAGAATACATTTTTAATGCCCCCTGACAGCAATTCATTTTTTCTAACTGTGCTGCAAAATTAAAACATCGCAACATTTTACGTCAACTTAAATTTTAACATATTTTTGCTTTTAAAACAACTTCTTACCGTAAATATTATTAAAAATTCTAAGAGAATGTTTTTATTTTTTGTAAAAATCACCCGATATTAATATAACGGTGTAAACTAAAACACGATGTAAATGAATAGTGTAGATTTTTGAAATAGCATTCTCTCACTTAATTTATAGCTGCATGCCTATCATTTACCTTCTATGCTATCATGATTTTTTTCAGATACATCATTAATTTCCGTCCTAAAAAAGCTGTAAACAGCCTCTGCCGATTTTATGTTCATTTCCTTAACTTCCAAAAGGTTTTCAACCTCTGCTTCTTTAATCTTTTCAATATCCCCAAAATGCAATAAAAGAGCCTTCCTACGGGTTTCGCCAATGCCATTTATATGGTTAAGCACAGAATCCAGTTGAGCTTTATCCCTAAGCTTTCGATGATACTCTATTGCAAAGCGATGTACCTCATCCTGTATTCGGGTAATCAACTTAAATCCCTCACTGTTGGATGGTAAGTAAATTTCTTCGTTGTTGTACAAAAGCCCTTTTGTCCGGTGGTAATCGTCTTTAAACATACCACAAACAGGTATAGTTAATCCAAATTCACTAAGCACGTTAAGCGCCGCACTTATCTGTGGCTTACCACCATCCATCATTATAAGGTCTGGCAATCTGGAAAACTTTCCTTCCTGATCTGAACGCTCCATTTTATCTTTTATACTATGGTTAATTCGCCTTGTAAGAACTTCTTCCATGCTTGCAAAATCATTTGCCCCTATAACTGTTTTAATTTTAAACTTTCTGTAGTCACTCTTTTTTGCCTTGCCATTTTCAAAAACAACCATAGACCCAACAGAATTAAAGCCTTGGGTATTAGAAATATCATAAGCCTCAATTCTTATAACCTCTGAAGGCAAACCAAGTGCCGTTCTTATTTGCTCCATGGCACCTTTTGTTCGCTCTTGTTCACGTTTCATTCTCTCACCAAACTGCTCTAGTGTGATTATTGCATTTTTGCCCGCAAGTTCCACCATTTTGTGCTTTTCACCTTTTTGTGGAACAGTTATAATAACTTTATTGCCACGCATAGATTGCAACCATCCCTCAATAACCTCTTTCTCCTCGCTAACCAAATCCTGTTCCAAAATAAGCTCTTTGGGTATAAATGCCGTTCCACTGTAAAACTGCTTTACAAATTCAGTTATCACCTGACCACGGGTACTTCCCTCTGTATTTTTAATAAGAAAATGTTCTCTGCCCATCATTTTTCCGCCACGTATAAAAAACACTTGTACTAAAGCCTCATCCAAGGCCCTGGCAATGGCAATAACGTCACTGTCGTTAAGACCCGTATTAGCCATTTTCTGGCGTTGTGCAATGCTTTCCATACTCCTAATTTTATCTCTAAGTATAGCCGCGGCTTCAAAATTAAGGTTCTCCGCGGCTTCTTCCATCTCTCTTTTCATTCGTTCAATAATTCCGTGGTGCTTTCCTTCTAAAAACTCAATGGCCTCATCTATAACTTTTCTGTATTCTTCCTTTGAAATAAGCCCATCGCAAGGGGCACTGCATTGCCCAATGTGATAATTAAGACATGGTCTTTCTTTTCCCAAATCTCTTGGAAACACCTTTTTACACTTGCGTATAGGCCACATCTTGTGTAAAGTTTCAACAGTTTCTCTAACTGCAGTTGCATCCGTAATTGGACCAAAATATTTTGCTCCATCTTTCACATAACGCCTTGTAACAAAAATTCTAGGAAAGTCTTCGTTAACTGTAACCTTGATGTAAGGATACATTTTGTCGTCCTTTAAAGCTATGTTATACTTTGGGCTGTGCTCTTTAATTAAATTGCATTCCAAAATAAGTGCTTCCATTTCCGTATCAGTTACTATATACTCAAACTCAGCAATGTGGCTAACCATACTTAAAACCTTTGGTGAATGGTTTTTGGAATTTTGAAAATATTGACTTACGCGATTTTTAAGCTTAACCGCCTTGCCAACGTATATAATTTCATCGTTAGCGTTTTTCATTATGTAAACCCCAGGTTTAAGTGGAAGTTTTTTTAGCTCTTCTTTAATATCGAACATATGATTCTCCTAAAAACTTACAATATTGTAACAATTTCTTTAATTATACCAACATATTCAACACAAGGCAGTCTTTTTAATTTATAATATACTTTAAGCAACCGTTAGGGAGGAATAGAACTTGGAAAATACGTTACGAAAAGTAGGAATATCCATTGGTACATTGCTTATTCTTAATACAATAATAGTGCTAATGTTTTCTATCTTCAGCCTGTCAAATATTATTCCCGCCATTATTGGCAGCGTAATTTTATTATATTCGCTTTTGTATTATAAAATCAAGGCATTTGCAAAAGAAGGCATAATGAAACATATACATTCTTTCTTTAAAGCATGTCTTTTGTTTTTTGTTATATCCTTTACAGTATGTACAGCAGTGGTTTACCAAAATGGCCACCGAACTCCACCAGAGAAAGCAGATGCAATTATCGTCCTTGGTGCAGGTCTTCGTGGAGAAAAAGTAAGTTTAAGCCTTGCCTACCGCCTTGATGCAGCTATAGATTATTATAACCAAAACCAAAACGCTGTAATTATAGTTTCAGGCGGTCAAGGAAAAAACGAGCTTGTAAGCGAGGCATTTGCAATGAAAACCTATCTGTTAGAGAAAGGCATACCATCAAATAAAATAATAACCGAGGATAAATCCTCACGAACTGTAGAAAATTTCAGCTTCACTAAAAAAATATTAGATGAATACTTTAATGACAACTCATACGAAACAGTTTACGTTACCAATAGCTTTCACGTTTTTAGAGCCGGACTTATTGCAAAGCAGGCAAATTTGATTTCACACGGACTTTCCGCTGAAGATGTAGATTTTTTACAGCCAACTTATTACATACGCGAGTATTTTTCCATAATCAAATATTTTGCAATAGACTATATATAATTTAATTCACTCCTCCATCATAGAATGTAAAAACAAACTGTGACGGAGATTTTTTATATGCGCAAAAAAACCTTAATTAAAGGCGCCGCTGTGCTTATGTGTGCCAATCTTATAACCCGTTTTATGGGCTTTTATTACCGAATATATATGTCCAAAGCAATTGGTGCAGAAGGCATGGGTCTTTATCAGCTAATAATGCCTATTTATATGCTTGCATGGAGCATAACCTCATCAGGCCTTACAACCACAATCTCAAAACTTACAGCTCAGGAAAATGCAAAAAATGAATTTGGCAACACCTCACGAATTTTACATATTTCCCTTTGTATTTCTCTTGTTTTAAGCCTTTGCCTTAGTGTATCTCTGTTCATTTTTGCAGATTTTGCGGCAATACATATTATTAAGGATGCCCGAACGTCACTTCCACTGCGAATACTAAGCCTTGCTTTTCCGTTTATGTCTTTAGGCAGTTGCATAAGAGGTAACTTTTTAGGCATGCAGCTTCATTTTTTCCCTGCTACAAGTCAAGTTTTAGAGCAGGTTGTACGAATAGTTGCTATTTTTGCCCTATCTCAGATGTTCATTCCACTTGGGCTAGAATATGCCTGCGGGGCCGCTGTAGTGGGCATAGTTTTAGGCGAAATTGCTTCGTTTATCTTTATCTTTTTTGCAATGAAGTATGTTCATAGCGATCTTCCGTACAAAAAGCCAACAATGAGGCTAACAGCTGCCCTTACTTCAGTGTGTGCCATGGCCGTTCCTCTAACCCTTGCAAGGGTAACAGGTTCTTTGCTTGCCGCAGTTGAAAATATTCTCATTCCCCAACGTTTGGCTCTTTTTGGTGGTGGCGAAAATGCACTTTCCGTTTTCGGAAGCCTAACCGGTATGGCAATGCCTCTTATTCAACTGCCAAGTGCAGTTCTTATGGCAATTTCAGTTACACTTGTACCTGCCTTAAGCGAAGCACAAGCAACAAAAAATAACCACATGACATCCGCTTTAATAGAAAAAGCCATTACCTACACTGCCGTAATTGGCTTTGGCTTTGCAGCAGTTTTTGCCGCATTTCCAAAAGAAATTTGCTATATTATCTATAATCAAAAAGAGCTTGGCAATCTGCTTTTACGCCTTTGTATCATATGCCCATTTATGTACATGCAAATCACCATAAGCGGCATACTAAACGGTCTTGGAAGTCACAGCTTTATATTTAGGCAGAATCTTATTTCGTCTGCAATAAACTTATTTTTCATTTATCTTTTTATTCCCCGCTGGGGTACAGACGCATTTATTGTTGGAATTACACTAAGTCTTATTGTAACTTCAACACTGGGAATAAAAGAAATTACTAAAAAAAGTAATATATATTTTTCACCATATAAAACAATACTATTGCCAGGCATTTGTGCTGTTTCCGCCTATATAGTGTTACAGTTTGCACCTACAAATGAAACTTTCAATCTTTACTTAATGGCTCTTTCAGCAATTTTGCTGTTCCTAATTTATATTGTATTACTTTTTTTGACTGGGGCACTGACCAGAAAGGATGTAATGGCATTCATGCCGAAGAAGCAGTGATTTTTACTTCCCTATCTTGGCTATTTCTTCCATGTGGCTGTTGTCTGTTCCGCAGCAGCCACCAATAATTTTCAAATTTATAATTTTTTTAAGTTCCCATATATCTTCCGCAAGCTTTTTGGGGTCAGAACACATTAAATCATCACAGCAATCCAGTTCTTCTGGCGATAACTGTGAGGTATTTGCTTGTATACCACAAAACCTATCCCGAACAGCTTTTGTTTTATTAAAGTCGAATTTGAGAGCCGTTTCAAGCACCCTTGGGTGAACACAGTTTGTCATGAAGCACATGGGTTTACGTTCTACATTACCATCTATGGTCTCTATCGCATCGGAAATTGTTGTACCATCAATCAAACATCCGTCTTTACGAATCATAAAACTTATTATATATGGAAGTTCTGTTTTTTCCATTGCCTTTGCCATACCTATAGCCTCTGGTAATGACGGCATAATTCCCGCATACAAAAAGTCTGCACCAGCCTTTTTAAACTCATTCGCCTGCCAAAAATGGAACTTTTGACTTTCTTCGGCACTAAGTACTTCTGTTGCTTTATAGGCATCACCTTTGCAGCCCATCAGTCCTCCTGCATACATCTCAATGCCAGCTTCTGCTTTAATTTTTTTTAAAAATTCCATATTATCTGCTATAATATTTTTGCTATATTTCGATTCTTTCACGCGTTCTTTGTTTGCGCGTCTTGTAGGTGTTGTTGCCATAAATGCAAGCCCGAATTTTTTTGCAACCTCAATATATTCTTTCCAAAGCTTTTCCAATGCATCGCGTCCATTTTCGTCGTAAATAAGCCCAGCCATTGCAACATTGTCGTCAAATGTTATTGCATATTCACGTTTAAGACGCTCTCCAAGTGCACCTTCCATAAGTATATATTTCTTTTTCTCAAAGCACTTTTCAAAACACATATTAATCCCTCCAATAAAAAATCCCCTCTTTTCGAATAAGAGGGGTAATTGTCTTTTACTTACTCCAATCCTCGTTGGTGCGGTATTTCTCTGCCGCTGTCTCGGGAAGCATAGGGTTTATATAACTTCCTGTAGCAAATTCAAAACCTGCTGGTGCACCAATGCGTGGAAGTATTCGCATATACCAGTGAAAATCCTCGTCTGCACGTCCCTTAGGGCTGTCCTCAAAGCATAAGTTGTAGCAAATACCATCCCTTAACTCTGTAACCCTTTTAAGCAGTTGTTTAAGCATTATTCCAAGGTCTTTAAGTTCATCATCTGTCAATTTACTAAAGGTTGAAACATGCTGTTTGCTTACTATCCACAATTCAAAACTAAGCTTTGCCGCATATGGAACAAATGCAACAAAACTGTCATTTTCTGCAACTATTCTGGTCTTGTTTTTTATCTCATAATTCACCATATCGCAAACAACACAGCTGCCCTTTTCGTTTCGGTATTCCTTTATGTTGCGTAAAGTTTTTTCCTGTTCCAATGGAACAACTGACACACCCATTATCTGCCAGTGAGAATGGTCAATGGACGCTCCAGCCTCTGGTCCATTGTTTTTAAATATTTGAACATATTTAATAAATTCCTCATCCTCAATAACCTTAAACCTGTATTGCAGAACTTTTAATATATTATACATATGTTCCTCGGAAAATTGGCTTGGGTCACCGTTATGGTCTGGCGTGTCTACAAGTACCTCATGTATTCCTATACCTGCTTCAGAATAATAAAAATCCTCATTACATTTTTCAAAATTGTCAGTATCCACTGCAGGGTACAAATTTCTAAACACCCTAAGATTCCATTTTCCGTCTGCACCGTTTTGATAAATTTTATCTGGCGTTTTGTCCTCATTACCAGGGCAAAAAGGACAATCTTTATTATCGCTCTCCTTTTTAGGCGTACTTTTTATAGCAAAATGATATGGCTTTCTTCTTCTATTAGATGCAAAAATAACCCATTCACCTGTAAGTATATCTCTCCTTAGCTGCGACACTTTATCACCCTATCTTTATTCAATATACCAGCTTTCAATACCATTGTAGCTGTTAAACTGTAACGGCACAATGTTTCCTTCAATTCTTTCATCCACAAATAGCGCCGATTTTCTAAACACAATGCTTACACAAGGAATTTCATCACAAATTTGCATCTGAAGCTGAGACATAGCTGTGCGCATCGCCGCCTCTCCAACTGCACTGTACATTGTGTCTATAAGCTCATCAGTTTTAACATTGCTATAATCACCATAGTTTCCTCTTCCACCTGTTTTAAACAAAAATCCAAACTCTGGTACTATAGATAGTTCCCATCCGCCCATATACATATCAAAATCTCCGCTTTCAAGCCTTGAAATATAGCTATCGTAACTTACTTTTTCGGTTTTAACATCAAAGCCTATGCCATTAAGTTCCTCTGCAATTTTATATGCTGCCTGACACCTCTCCTCATTTTCTTGGTTCACAAGGATGGTAAAACTAAGATTTTTTATTCCATCGCTATAAACCTTAGCTCTCACCTTTTCATTTTCATTAAGGTTAAATCCAGCATTTTCTAAGCACTCTCTTGCGGCTGTAAGGTTATAGGTATACATGTTTTCCGTCACAGCGTTTAGCCAGCTTTGTGGATTAAGGGGCGTATTTGTCGGCACTGCGTTAGATAAATACACACCGTCAATAATGCTTTCGACAGGTACTGCAAATGCTACTGCTTTTCTAATGCTTTTATCATTAAAAATCTCGTTGTTGAAATTAAAACCTAAAAAATCATAATAATTGCCTGTGTATGAGAACTTTTTAGCGCCTTCATCCAAATCAATTTTTCCCAAAACCGTTTCGTCTGCTACAACGCAGTCCGTAAGCCTTTGGCTAAATGTATACACATCTGTATCTGCATCCGTTGTTATGTTTACAATAACATTTTGAATAGAGGGTTTATTTGCAAAGCTATTTCCAACCGCTTTAAACCTTAATTCCTTTGCCGCAGTATAGCTATCAAAGGCATACACACCATTGCCTAATGGCATCAAATTTTTACTGCTTGTAAGAACACTTTCACCAGCATAATATGCAGATGAAATCAGCGGAAAACTCATGGCATATATATTGCCACTAAAAGCCTCTGTAAAACGTACTGCAACTGTATATTCATCCGTTTTGCTAAAGCTTGCAACACGTTCAATACATGCCTTATATACTGAATTTTCCCCGGCCTGCCTTAATGTATTAAGGGAAAATATAACATCATCCGCCGTTATACTGCTTCCGTCATGCCATTTAAGCCCTTGTTTAAGCTTCAGTGTAAGTTCTCTGCCTTCTTCAGCGTAATACCAACTTTCAGCAATTTTTGCCACCGGCTTATAACTTTCGTTTATTCCAACAAGCGGTTCATAAATCATGCGAAGTACGTTATCAACGGAAGCATCCTCATTTATAAGAGGATTAAGAGTGGTTGCCGTACGCATACTAAGTGTCAAGTCCTTATTATCTTTTTTGTTTATCTTGTTGGCATCACCAACCTGAACCGCCGTAAGCTGGGTACTTTGTTCATTATTTTTTGCAGTACAGCCTGAAAGAAACACTGCTGCCGCTAAAAATGCAATTAAAAACCTTTTCATACTTTTCCTCCGTATCAGTAAATAAATTCATAAATTTTCTTTACAATATTTACTTTCCTGACATATTTTTCCGTTTCACCAAATGGAATTTCATAAAGATTTATCCCATCTGACGAGTAATTTTCATCACCAAGCCATTTACTTACGTTTCCACTACCCGCATTATATGCCGCAATCACCGTATCCTGATTGTTGCCATACTGCTTAAAAAGAACAGACAAATACCAGCATCCAATTTTTATATTTGTTTCGGCATCAAACAAAGATTCTTCTGTAAAATTTTCAATATTTAATACATCAGCACCCCATTTGCCAGTGATTGCAGATATTTGCATAAGTCCTCTTGCCCCTTTAGAAGATACCGCATTTTCATCAAATCTGCTTTCAACAAACATAACTGCATACACAAGGCTTTCCTCAAGTCCATTTTCCTTTGCATATTTTTCAACAAGATTCTTATGCTCCCTGCAAAACAAGTTGGGAAGTGCAAAAAATCTTATTCCAAGCACAACTGCAACCAAAAAAAGAAAATATGTACCAATTTTTCTAAGCCCTCTAAGGCTGAAACAATAAAACATTGAACTCTCCTAATCCTTAACAAACAATTCCTCTATCTGCCTCTCCACATCCTCAATTTTTCCACTGTTGTCTATAATCACATTTGCATACCTTTTGTATTCTTCCCAAGTTGGCTGTGATGCTATTCGGTTTTTACCGTGTTCTTGGTCAATTTTATCCCTTGCCATTATTCTTTCAAGACGAACTTCTTCTTTTGCATACACCACCCATATTTCATTGCAAAGGTTTTTAAAATCTCCTTCAAGCAAAAGTGGTGCATCTATAATAACAATTTCAATATTTTCATTTTGGGCCAGTTTAATTCTATTTTTAATCTCCATAAAAATATATTTATGGGTGCAAGAATTTAAAAAAGCAAGTTTTTCTTTTCCTTCTTTAAACACAATTGCACCCAGCTTTTTCCTAGCTATTTCACCGTTGTTATCCAAAATTTCATTCCCAAAATAATTAACTAATTCATTATATGCAGGCTTTCCCTTTAGAATTATATCATGACCTATGGCATCTGTATCTATAACATAAGCACCTTTCTTAGACAAAATTTGGCTTACGACGCTTTTGCCACTGCCTGTTCCTCCTGTTAATCCAATTATTCGCACTTTTTTACACCACCAATTTATTTTGTTTCGTACCAACTTCTGCCCATTTTCACCTCTGCCTCCATAGGCACTTTAAGGGAAACTGCATTCTCCATGTTTTCTTTAAGCAACGC
Source organism: Lachnospiraceae bacterium (assembly GCA_034933685.1). Classification (GTDB taxonomy): domain Bacteria; phylum Bacillota; class Clostridia; order Lachnospirales; family Anaerotignaceae; genus UBA8514. The sequence goes on from JAYFNB010000043.1 coordinate 57,365, forward strand.
AGATACTTCTTCTACTTCATCAACGTGAGTTTCAATTAAAAGTTCATCGTGTACCTGCAAAATCAGCCTTGATTTAAGACCTCTTTTTTTAATTTCACTGTGCACTTTAACCATCGCTATTTTAATTATATCTGCGGCACTGCCTTGTATTGGCATATTCATGGCAACTCTTTCACCAAAGGAACGCTGAACAAAATTTGTAGCGTTAAGTTCTGGCATAGCACGTCTTCTTCCAAAAATTGTGGATACATAACCGTTGTTTCTTGCATCTTCAATTGTTTTGTCCATATAAACTCTAATGTTTGGGTATTTTTCAAAATAGCTTTCAATATACCGCTCCGCTTCTTTACGCGGTATTCCCAAATCCTGACCAAGGCTAAACGCACCTATACCATATACAATACCAAAATTAACCGCTTTTGCATTAGACCTTTGCTGTTGCGTAACCTCATCAAAAGGAATGTTAAACACCTGTGATGCCGTAAGACGATGAATATCCTGCCCTTCCTTGAAGGCGTTAATAAGGGTTTCATCATTTGCCATATCTGCCAGCACTCTAAGTTCAATTTGAGAATAGTCAGCATCTAGAAATACATACTCTTCACTGCTAGGTATAAATACTTTTCTAAGCTTTCTGCCAAGCTCTAGCCTTATAGGTATATTCTGCAAGTTTGGCTCGGTACTGCTAATTCTTCCTGTTGCAGTAATGGTTTGGTTAAAGGTAGAATAAATTTTTTCTGTTTCCTTATCCATTACATTTAAAAGACCATCAGCATATGTGCTTTTAAGCTTACTAAGCTGACGGTAAAGAAGAATTTTTTCAACTACAGGGCTTTCAAATCTAAGCTTTTCCAAAACTTCTGCCGCTGTGGAATAGCCTGTTTTGGTTTTTTTGCTTCCCTTTAATCCCAACTTTTCAAATAAAATAACACCTAGCTGTTTTGGCGAATTAATGTTAAATTCCTCTCCTGCAAGGAAATAAATCTCTGTTGTAAGACCTTCCAGTTCATTTTCAAGGTTCTTTTGATATTCCAAAAGCTCCTTGCGATTTACTTTCATGCCCCATTTTTCCATATCACTAAGCACAAAAATAAGCGGCATCTCAATGTCATAAAAAAGTGATACCTGACCATTTTCTTTAAGCTTTTCTTCCATAACCTTTTTGCTTTCAAAAATAATCTGCGCCTGTGGTGCGGCAAATTCCAAAATTTCTTCGTCAGCAATATCCAGTATAGACTTTTTGTTTTTCCCCTTGCCCAAAACCTCTTCCTCTGACTTGATTGTTTTGTTTAAAAATTCCGAAGCAATGTCATCACAGTTATAGGTTTCTCTTGTTGGGTTAAGTATATATGCGGCAATAGCCGTATCAAATATAACTCCATCCAAGTTCATGCCCATTTTTCTCACAAGGCTTATATCACTTTTTATGTTGTGACCTATTTTTATATATTCTTTGCTTTCAAAAAAATCCCTTGCTAAATCTGCAACTGCCTCTACACTAAGGCTTTCTGTAATGCACACAAAACTTCCTCCTGCCGAAGGATTATACAAGCTTAAGCCCATTAAAATTTCATTTTCAACAAAAAGTAAATATGCCGTTTCAGTTCCCTCTTCTATAGCCGAAATATATTCGGTAAATTCAAATTTAGAAACAATAAGCTTGCATTGTGCCTTTTCTTCTAACGTTTCTTCTTTTAGACTTTCATCTTCTTCCACGCTAAAGCGGTTAAGCATGCTTTTAAATTCATATCTTTTAAGAAGTTCATATGCCTGCGGAGATATTTGGCCGCCTATAATTGGCATATCTTCGGTATTAAGCTCTATTGGCATATCCCTAACAATTGTTGCAAGAAACTTGCTAAGCCTTGCTTGATCCTGAAATTCCTGCAAGTTTTTAGATGCCCTTGGAGGCTTAACATTTTCAGCATTTTCTATTGCATTTTCAATGTTTCTGTATTCTTGAATAATTTTTGTTGCAGTTTTTTCACCAATACCAGGAACTCCAGGTATATTGTCAGATGAATCACCCATTAAAGCTTTAAGGTCTATAAATTCTGTTGGTGTAACACCATATTTCTCAATAACGTCTTTTTCAAAATAATCCTCAACCTCTGTTTTGCCACCCTTTGTTTTAGGAATTCTTATTTTAAGGCTATTGCTGGCAAGCTGTAAAAGGTCACGGTCGCCAGATACAATAACAGCTTCAAACCCCATATCCTCTGCTTTTTTTGAAAGTGTACCTAAAATATCATCAGCTTCAAAACCTTCAACTGCATACTGCTTAATTTTTAAAGCTGAAAGAAGCTCTATAAGCATGGGCATCTGCTGTGCCAATTCTTCTGGCATTGCATGCCTTGTTCCCTTGTATCCATCAAATTTATCATGACGGAAGGTAGGTGCTTTAAGGTCGAAGGCAATCCCTAAATAATCGGGTTTATCTTCATCAATTAATTTAAATAATATATTAAAAAATCCATAAACCGCATTGGTATATTTGCCTTCTGCATTGCTAAGCAACGGCACCCCATAATAAGCTCGGTTTATAATACTGTTTCCATCTACAAGCATAACTTTTTTCTGCATAATAACCTCCACTAGTTCAATAACTACTCCTTTTATTATACACCACTTTTTGTTAAACTTACAGTAAAATTTATCACTCAAACAAGTACATTTGAATATTGTATAGTAAAAAATTCTGGAGGCTGTAAAATGAAAAAAAGTAAAGCACTAATTTGTATTTTTTCCTCGTTTTTACTTATTATCACTTCATTTGCAGGATGTAAAAAGGAAGAAGCTCTTAAGGAAGTACGTCTTAACGAGGTAGTGCATTCTATTTTTTATGCACCACAGTATGTAGCACTGGAAAAAGGATTTTTTGAAGAAGAAGGACTTAAAATAACCTTAGATGTTGGTCAGGGTGCAGATAAGTCTATGACTGCTCTCCTTTCAAATTCTGCCGACATAGCGCTTTTGGGAACAGAAGCAGGTTTATATGTTTACAACGAGGGTAAAGAAAATTATGCAATGTCTTTCGCACAGCTTACACAGCGTGCAGGAAATTTCCTTGTTTCAAGAAAAGATGAACCAAATTTCAATTGGACTGACCTTAAGGGTAGTTCTGTTATAGGCGGACGAATTGGCGGAATGCCAGAGTTGGTTTTGGAATACGTGCTGAAAGAAAACGGACTTACCCCTGGAAGTGATATGGAAATTATTAATAATATTTCTTTTACAAGCACAAGTGGAGCATTTGTTGCCGATGTTGGTGACTATACTGTAGAATTTGAGCCTGTTGCCACAACACTAGAGGAACAAGGAAACGGCCATATTGTTGCTTCTTTGGGTGAAGCTAGTGGTAAGTATGCACTACTATAAAATATAAATGGGTTAACCTCATATAAAAAAGCGGCTTATTTAGCCGCTTTTTTATCAACCCTCACATATCCAACTGCTTTAAGTGCCCTTTGGTTATTAAGTATTCGTATCTTTTTTTTTTCATCTTCAGGCATTGCATCAAAATCGCTCTCAATTCTTTTACCGTCAGAATCAAAACTTACGGCAACAATTTGCCTTGTAAAACCATCGCTTAAAGGTTTTCTCATAAAAACACCTCCTACGGTAATTTTTATGATTTCAATTGCTTGTCATATTCTTGTGCAACCCCTATTTTTTCGCCCATTTTAACTGCAGTCTCAATTCCTAACCTTGTGTTTTTCAAAATGTCTTTATCAATCTTAATTTTTCCTTTTTCCGCACAAACAATAACTGTTGAGCCTCCAAATTCAAATTTGCCCTTCTCCTCACCACGTTTAACATGCTTCTCTTTGTGATAATTTACAATTTTGCCTACAAACAATGCTCCTACTTCCATTATTAGCAACTTTCCAAAATTTTCACTTTTAAGTATGGTAAATTCTCTGGTGTTTTCCTTATAAATTTGTACTGAATCATTAGCAACAGGGTTTACTGTGTGAAACACACCTTTAATTCGGTAATTCTTCGTCTTATAACCATTATCAATATAACAATATCTATGATAATCATCTACCGTAAGTCGAAATACTAACAAAACTCCGCTTTCATATTTACTGGCAAGCTTTTTGCTTCCTAGCAAACTCTCCATAGTATATGAAGTATTTTTAATAATAAATTTGCTTTCATCATTAATATCATATACCGTTAGTTTACCATCACAAGGTGATATTAAATGTTTTCTATTATCATCAATCTTTCGTTTCTCGGTCTTGATTTGCCTTGTGAAAAAGTCATTGTATGAAGTGAATTTATGCTTTCTGTATTGTGTCATGTCAATTTTATTCATCGCGATAAATGGTGTTATCAGTACTTTTGATATTCTGAGGTTAAGTAAATACCCCATGAAAATCGAATACTTTGGTTTAACTATCTGTGAAAGGAGTATCTTCCCAAATTTACTCTTATACATGAAGGAAAGTAGTTGATCCTGCGCACCATCATTTCCAATCATATTTCCCTTGCGGTCAACACATTTCATTCGATCTCTCCTTATTCAATAATGCCTCCAATTTCTTCAAATTCCTCAATTAACGGTTTCTCATGCTCAATGTTGTGCTTAATGCGATAATCAGAAAAAAGAAGGTTTACTACAACAGCACAAGCTACAATCAAAACAAGAAAAGTAAGTTGCTTGTTTGTAGGCTTCTTAAATTTAAAATTGATAATAAATAACGTTCCAACTATAAAAAGATTTGCTGTAAGTATATACTTAATCATCCATGATGGAACAAAAAAGTTTAAAAGGAACACCATTGGCAGAATTACCGCTATGGATGTAACTGGAAGACCACGATAGTATTTATTTGACCCCTCTTCTTCTTGCTGCCTTTTGGTTTCAAGAACATTAAAAAATCCAAGTCTTATAACCGCTGCAATACAATAATATGTTAGAATTAATCCACCTAAAATTCCTTTTACCCCAAGCACATAACTAATCATTGCCGGGAATATTCCGAAGCAAATTACATCGCATAATGAATCTATCTGCATACCAAATAATTTTTCTTCATACGTCCTGTTTTTTTTAGTCCTCGCAATTTTCCCATCAAACATATCACAAAGTCCTGATAATGCCAAACAAAATATGGCTGTTCTAAACCTTCCGTCAATTGCTTGTGTCATTCCAAATACAGTGCTTGCCAATCCAATATATGTAAGTATAACGGTGTAATCGTAAAATCCTATCATTTAATATCGTTCCTCTCTCTTGTCTTTCCAATTGTAAAATAGGCAATTATTGTTAATAGCGCACTGAGTATCAATTCTGTATAATAACTAAGCCCTCTGCTTATCACCATTGCCGGCAAAGTAATTTCCCCGAAAATCGGTAAAAATACCAATAGAAAAAGCTTTTCGCTTATTCCCACTCCTCCTGGAAACGGCAGCATATCCACAGCAACTGAAATCATTCCTTGCAAAAGAATAATTGTTACCCAACTAATTCCGCTAAGGTTAAAGGAACGATACACCAAATATGTTACATAGAAAAGCAACATTCTTTGAATAACTGACATTAAAAACACATTACAAACTACCACCAAATGTGTTTTAAAATAAGACGCAGCCTCTCTATATTTCTCAACTGCTGAATTTACTTTATTAATTAGTTTTTCTGGCCTTCTTAGAATGTGAAACTTATTAAGTAAATTTATTGTATTAATCAATGAAGCCCTTGCTAAATTGGGGTCAAAAATTAGAAAAATCATAAATCCAACCACTAAAATGTTAAGAACCAGCCCAAGATAGAAGAAACCTATTGCAGGGTTAAAATAAAACATGATTTGCGTTGGTTTAACAATCAATATAATAATTCCCAAGGCTATTAACACCATCTTGTAGGTAACGGTCACAATCATAAGTATTAAAGTTGATATTGCCACAGGTATTTTATCCTTTCTCATAAAATACACTTGCACGGGTTGCCCGCCACTTGCTGAAGGCGTAATGCAGCTAAAGAAAAAGCCCACAAAGGAATAGAGGAAACAATGGACAAGTCTTACCTTTTGTCGAATATTTTTCATTAAGTAGAAAATAATAATCGATTCACATCCGATAAAAACTATAACACAAACCATTCCGCTTATCCAATAGAACATATTTGCATTACTTATCTGGTCTATCATTTTACTTATGTCTTGTTCCTGGAAAAGAAAATATACCATTGCAGAAAAAACCAAACCCAAAAACAACAAATTCCCAATTAGTTTTCTTTTATTCATAATCAGTCTCTTCCTATTTTTATTACTCAATGTAATAATTAAAAATACTTATTTATGATTGCATATTTATTTTCTGCCTTGTGTTCAACCTTTCCGTTTTAAATACGCAAAAATTTGTGGTTAAACTTTTTATTTTTTAGCTTCTCCCGACCGTGTAATAAGCGCTACCGTTTCAACATGGTTTGTGCGTCCAAATTGATTCATGCACTTAACACGTTTTGTTTTGTATCCGTTTGCTTCAAATATAACCAAATCCCTTGCCAAAGATGTTGGCTTGCAGGATACATAAACGATTTCTGGTGCGCCAAAATCAATTATTTTAGTAATTGCCTTGGGATGAATACCATCCCTCGGTGGGTCAACAATAATAAGATCAGGTTTATCTGTAAGTTCATCAACTTTTTTAAGTACATCACCAACAATAAATTCACAGTTTTCTATACTGTTGTGTTTTGCATTTTCTTTAGCAGCTTCAATTGCCTCTTCAACAATTTCAATTCCAATAACCTTTTTGCTTTTGTCCGCCATAATCTGGCTTATTGTGCCTGTTCCGCAATAAAGGTCAAATATCACCTTATTTTCAGCATCTCCAGCGTAATCCTTAACAATGGAATATAATTTTTCTGCGCCTTTTGTGTTTGTTTGGAAAAAAGAAAATGCTGTAACTTTGAACTCTAGGTCAAAAAGCTTGTCTGTAAAATAGTCATTTCCATAAAGAATTTTGGTTGAATCACTTTTTACAATGTCTGCAACGCTGTCATTTTCTGTATGAAGTATTCCACATATTCTACCACTTGTTTTAAGGCTAAGCAACACATTTGCCAACTCATTAAGAGAAAAATTAATATTACTTGCTGTAACTAAATTTATAAGTATTTCCCCAGTATATGCACCCTTACGCACAACAAGATGCCTTAAAACACCATCGTGGCGCATTTTGTGATAAAACGGAACATTTCTTTCCTTGAAGAAATCAAGCACGCAGTGAATTATATTTATATAGTCGCTATCAATAATATTACAATCATTTAAAGTCACAACCTCGTAAAAGCTTTGTCTTTTACGCATTCCAAGGGCAAGCTCTCCATCCTTGCTGGTGTCTCCAAAAGAAAACTCACATTTATTTCTATATCCATTAACAATAGGTGAAACCTCAATTCCATCATATTGAAAATCTTTTATCCCTGCATCATCAAGAAGCTTAAGAACCTGTTTTTCCTTAATTTCATTCTCTTTTTCCATTGTTATATTCTGGTAAGAACATCCACCACACACATCAAAATGACTACACCCAGCCTCTATCTCATAAGTGGCATGCTCATTTATTTCTTCAAGTCTTCCTTCAAGCTTGCCGTCACGCTTTTTAGTTATTTTACACTGCACTATCTGCTCTGGCAGCGTATTTTTCACAATAACTCTGTAGTTTTCATATTTTCCCGTTCCTTTGTTAGGAAAATCGATGTAATCTATTTTAACTTCTATGATATCGTTTTTTTTAGCCATATTTTCCTCCTAAAAATCAATTGTAATTTATTTACAGATATGCTATAATCCTTTTATTCAAGTTTTTTAATAAATAATAGGAGTGTAATTATTGATGTCAGAACATGTAGTGGGAAGTATTGTTGAAGGTAAAGTAATTAAAATAACACCATTTGGTGCAATTGTTGCTCTTGAGGGTGGCGGTCAGGGTCTTGTTCACATTTCCCAGATAGCTAACAGCTTTGTGCAGGATATTAACGACCATATTAAGGTTGATGATACCATAAAAATAAAAATCATGTCCATTGATGCAGAAACAAAGCGTATTTCTCTTTCTATCCGTGCAGCGCTTCCAAAACCTGAAAGGCCCGAGAAGACAGATAGACCACAAAAGCAGTCCAACTTTAAACCTCGTGACCAGAAGCCTAATTATGACAGACGTAATGACTCTCAGGCTTCTTCTCCTCAGCCTCCACTTAATGAGTTTGAAGAGAAAATGAAGGATTTCCTCAAGCAGTCCAATGATAAAATGGCAAGCTTGAATAAACGCGCAAACAAAAGATAATATTCAGGGTGTAGACAGTGTCTACACCCTTTTTCTTTTAATCTAAATTTCCTTTGCGTCGCCCCAAACTCTATCAAGGCTGTAAAACTCTCTTTCCTCTTTGTTAAAAAGATGAACAATAATATTTCCAAAATCCAAAAGCACCCATGCTCCACCTTGATAACCCTCTGAGTGGTGAAGTTTGTAACCTGCTTTAAAAAGTTTCTCTTCAACATTATCTGACATCGCCCTAAGCTGATTAACATTGTTACCACTTGCAATTACAAAATAATCTGTAATGTTTGATAAGCCCTGTAGATCTAAAACCTTAATGTCCTCTGCTTTTTTATCATCCAGTGCCTCTTGTGCAATTCTTGCTGCTTCCTTAAAATCTAAGTTCATAAATTACCTCCTAATTTATCCAAACCATGGTAATACTCATAAGCCTCAACTGATAATGGATGAAGTGGTCTGTTACGCTCTTTAACATAATCAATTGTGCTTTTAAGTATAAATTCCATCGCCTTGTCAATATTCTCAAATGCAAGCTTTCTTGCCTCCTGAAGTGTATCAAAGTCTTTTCTGTTAGGCTCTATATAATCAGCAATAAATATTATCTTCTCTATAATACCCATGTTTTTTCTGCCTGTTGTATGGAATCTTATTGCATCCAAAATTTCTTCATTTTCAACGCCATATTCTCTTCTTGCAACCTCTGCACCCAAAAAAGCATGGGTTAAGTCTATACAGCTAAGCATTATTTCATCCACATTAACATGAAATTCTTTGCAAAAACGTCTTTTCATATCAGGCGGATAATCCTTAGCGCAATCGTGTAAAAGTGCAGCCGCTTGTACCTTATGGCGGTCTGCTCTATATGTGTCTGCCATCTTAATTGCAACTTTAACAACACCCATTGTATGGATGTATCTTTCAATGGACAATGCGGACTGTAATTTTCGTTCCATTGTAATAAAATCCAGCATAATAATCTCCTACTTGTACAATCCTTTTTTTAAAATGTAATCTTCTACCTTATCAGGCACCATTCCATTGATAGAAATTCCGTTACCGATATTTTCACGTATCTGTGATGAAGATACGTCTACTGGAGGTATTTCAATAAACTCAATATCACATTTAAAATGCTCTTCCATCTTTTCAATTTCCTTAGCCATGGCATTTTTGTTATATCCCGGCCGTGTAACCGCAATAAAACTGCATAGGTGCAAAAGATGTTTGTAATCTTTCCATGTTGTAATGTAGTGAATAGCGTCTGCACCCATTATAAACTTAAATTCAACTTCATCTCCAAGAAGTTCTTTAAGCTGTGCCACTGTATCTACGGTATAAGTCATTCCGCCACGGTCAATTTCAATGGAAGAAACCAACATATTTTTATGTCCTTCAACAGCAAGCCTTGCCATCTCCAACCGCGTGCAACCGTCCGATACATCCTCATGTTCTTTGTGTGGTGGTTTACCAGATGGTATAAGTAAAACTTTTTCAACATTGGTTTGGTTTAAAACTGCCTCTGCCACTGAAATATGTCCAAAATGTATTGGGTCGAAGGTTCCACCAAGAATAGCAAAATTTTTTATTCCCTTTAAACTCTTAATATCATCCTGCAAAACAAACACCTCAGTTATGGTTTTTTGAATCACCTAAGGAAAAGTTGATTACCCTAATAAGTTTTTTCCTAAATATTATACTTTATTCACCATGAAAGTACAAGCAATATAGTAAAAATCACGTTTTAACCAAAAAAACGGCCGCATTTTTTTGCAGCCGCCTCAAGTTTTTCCGCTTATTTAGCCTTTGGCAGCTCAATAACAGGTTTTTTGGACTTTCTATAAAGCACAAATTTGTTGCCAATAACCTGCACAACCTCTGCATGTGTTCTATCTGCAATGGTTTGTGCAACCTCACGCGGGCCAAGAAGATTGTTGTCCAGCACATTTGCTTTAACAAGCTCTCTTGTTTCTAGCGCTTGGCTGAAAGTTTCTGTAAGCTCTGGTGTTACACCGCTTTTCCCAACATGAAAAATAGTGTCAATACCATTTGCCATACCTCTTAAATATGCTCTCTGCTTGCTTGTCAGCATAAAATTTCTCCTTCTAAATTACTTAAAATAATCAAATTCTAAACCATATATTCTAACTGTATCACCTTCGTTGATACCTTTTTCTTCAAGGGCGGCTATAATTCCCTTCTCTTTAAGATATTTCTGGAAGAATGCAAAGCCTTTTTCAGTATCAATATAAGTGTAACCAATTACCTTTTCTACACCAACACCGGTAACCACATAGTAGTTGTCATCGAAAACTTCAATTTCGAAAGGCTGATTATCCACTTCCGGTTCTTGAAATTCATCAAAATCTTCTTCAAACACAATATCTTCCGGATAATCTTTAAGCTTTGCCGCAACTGATGACAATAATGCATCAAGACCTGTATTTGTTGCAGCAGAAATTGGATAAACCTCATAACCTAAAGGTTCGTATTCTGCTTTTAAACGCTGAACATTTTCCTCAGCCTCAGGAATATCAATTTTGTTTGCCGCAATTACCTGTGGGCGTTTTGCCAATTCAGGATTATAATTAAAAAGCTCGTTGTTTATCTTTTTAATTTCCTCAACAGGGTCGTTGCCTTCCAAGGCTGCCGCATCCACTACGTGAATAAACACCTTTGTTCTTTCAACGTGTCTTAAGAATTCATGTCCAAGACCCACACCTTCGCTTGCACCTTCTACAAGTCCTGGGATATCTGCCAAAACAAAGTCTTCACCATTTTTACCCTGCACAACACCAAGGTTTGGTGCAAGGGTAGTAAAATGATAGTTGGCAATTTTAGGATTTGCATTTGTTACCATGGAAAGTAGTGTGCTTTTCCCAACATTAGGAAATCCAATGATGCCAACATCTGCAATAAGTTTAAGTTCAAGAATTACATCATATTCTTTTGAAAGCCTGCCAGGTTCACTGTAGCGAGGTGCCTGGCGTGTTGGTGTTGCAAAGTGCTGATTTCCCTTGCCGCCCTTACCACCTTTAATTACTGTTTTTCTTTCACCGCTTTTTGTTATATCGCCCATTATTTTATTGCTTTGGGCTTCACGAATAACTGTTCCAACTGGAACTTTTATAACAATACTGTCGCCATCTGCACCAGAACGATTGTTTTTCCCGCCATCTACGCCAGGTTCAGCTTTGAAGCTTCTTTTATATCTAAAATCCATAAGGGTGCTCATACTTGGATTTCCTTCGAATATAACGTCACCGCCACGTCCGCCATCGCCGCCGTCCGGTCCGCCATGGGTAATATATTTTGCTCTGTAAAAAGAAACCGCTCCATTGCCGCCGTTTCCACCCTTAATGTGAATTTTAACTCTATCCACGAACATATTGCTTCACCTCTTTTAAACCAATTTAGGGTTACTATACCCTAAATTTAAACAACTTAGTATACTTTGCATTATTTTACGAAAAAGGGTTTCAAATGATAAGCATTTGAAACCCTCGCATAAACTAAAATTATTCTGCTGCTTCAACTACAGGATAAACAGAAACCTGTTTTTTATCTCTGCCTTTTCTTTCATAGCTAACCTTACCGTCAATTAAAGCGAAAAGATTGTCGTTTCCGCCAAGACCTACGTTAAGACCAGGATGAATTTTTGTTCCTCTTTGTGTATAAAGAATGTTACCTGCTAAAACGAACTGTCCGTCAGCACGCTTTGCGCCAAGTCTTTTTGCTTTAGAATCACGGCCGTTCTTTGTTGAACCAACGCCCTTCTTATGTGCAAAAAACTGAAGGTTTAATTTCATCATTATACTCTACCTCCTTCGTCGTTAATCTTTATATAACAACCATACTCATTTTCAATGTTGTTAAGCCCTAGGAGCATTGTTTCAAGCAAAAGCTCCACGTCTTTGTTTTCTTTCCCGTTTTTAATAAGCGGCAAAGAATATTTTATGAATCCGCCTTCTGTCTCGTCTGCATCAGTCTGAAATTCTTCGTCTGTAAAGGTTTCGATAGCATTAATAGTGTTTATAACCAAAATACTTACAGCCGAGCAGATGATGTCGTCGCCATTATCGGAAAAATCCGCATGACCCGACAATTGAAATCCACAAATTTTTAATTTGCTATTACGATAAATTTTAACTTTTATCATAACTAAAAATTAAAGAGTAATATTGCTAATCTGTAATTTTGTAAATGGCTGTCTGTGACCTCTTTTTTTGTGGAAAGTCTTTTTAGATTTATATTTGTAAATAATAACCTTCTTAGCTTTTCCTTCGCCAATTACACTAGCTGATACACTAGCACCTGATACATAAGGAGCGCCAACAGATAACTCACCTTCATTTGATAAAACTAAAACTTTATCAAAAACGAATTCACTACCTGCTTCAACACCTAATTTCTCAACAGTGATTACATCACCTTCAGCAACTTTGTATTGTTTTCCACCAGTTTCAATAATTGCGTACACACGTACACCTCCTCGCAGTATACTCGCCGAATACGGTACTCAAAGCCATTCTTCAAGTTTTCAACCCCTTCGTGCGGCTAAAAAATGCGTACTAAACGCACTAAAGTATGTTATCACTAAATACCATAACTGTCAATAATATTCACCCTTTTTTTTGAAAATTGTTTCATTTTATTAATTTTTGAAAGTCTTTAGAATATTTTTGGTCGCAAAACCTACTTTTCAAGTTTTTTTGTGTTATCTCTTCAAGGGTTTCTAAACACCTATGCACTTTTTCTTTATCCTTTGTTTTTATATAAAACTTATACATCTCATATATAACCGCTGCAAACTCATCGCTATGTTTTCCAAAAACCGAGTTATATATTTCTGCAGCTTTAGTAAGCAAAATTTCTGCAAGCGGATAATTTTTCAATTCAATATTAAGCTTTGCCGTTTTTATTATAAGACTGGCAAAATATTCACTGTCACCCTCATTTTTGTTTACAATTGCCGCAGCCTCACTTAAATTTTCACACGCCTCAGCTTTTTTATCAATGCGCTTATTTAATATCGAAAGCTTGTTTAAATCATCAACGTATTCTTTATCGAATATTTCCAAAAATCTTCTGGTGGATACGCTTCTTTCAAGACTATTGGCTGCAGCCTCATAGTCTTTATTTTTTCTTTCAATAACCGCCATGCAGCTTGTTATTTTTGCAAATTCAACATTTTCAGTTCCTATGAATTTTTCAAAACCTTGTTTTGCTTTTTGGAAATACTGGTAGGACATATCGTAATCCTTTTTTGTAAAAGCACAAAAGCCTAAGCCCGCCATTGAGCGTGCTCCATATTGGTCAGCTTTTTTTTCAGCTTTTATGTAATATTCTTTTGCCTTTTCAGTTTCACCATTTGCAAAAAAGGTATCACCCATAAATGCTGAAATTTCCGCTGTTGAGCCTTCTTCGTCACCAAGAAGAATATATTCTGTTTCCAATGCTTTAATAAGGCTTTTTTCTCCGTTTTTTATATCTCCAGTTTCCACCATTAATTTTCCTTCTGCTTTAAGTGCATTGGCAAATAGCAACGAACATTCGCCTTCTCTCTCGCAAATTTCAACTTTTGCATCATCCAAAAGCCTAAAAGCATACTCTTTTTTTCCTATGCTGTTATATATATGGACATACTTTATAACAAATTGAAGTCTTTCTATGGCATCTCTACTACAAAAAAGCTCCATTGCTTTTTCAAAATGCTCAACAGCTTTATCCAATTGATTAAACTCCATATAGTAATCACAAAGTTTAATTCTTGCATTTTTAAGTTCTTTTGCAGTATCCTTAAAGTCAGGATTATCTTCACCAACACACTCACACTGTATTTCCAGTGCAAAATCATAGTCATTTAAAGCATCTTCATATCTTCCGCATTTCATCTCCATAATTGCAGAAAAATAAAGACCTCGTGCATAACGCGGGTGATTTCGTCCGTAAATAGCTTTTCTTATAGAAAGTGCCTCGTTCATAAGACTTACAGCATCGTCAAACTCGCCTTTCTTCTCCATAATTTCCGCAAGATAATGAAGATTAACAACCATGCCCATATCCTGAGGTTCTTCAAGATTTTTTCTAAGTTTAAGCGCTTCACTAAGATACTCTTCCGCACGGTTCAGCTTGTTTTGTTCCAAAAATAGTCTTCCCAAATTCATCAAAGATTCTATGTATAAAAGATTGTTTTCTCCAGAAATTTGCTTGCGTATAAGGCGTACCTCACTGTATTTTTCAAAGGATTCTTCATAGTTTTTAAGTCCTAAATAAATATTTCCCATAGTTTCTAAGCTTATTGTGTAGCCTAAATTGCTGCTTCCCGAAACCCTTCTCTTCAGCTCCAAAGCTTTCTCAACATAGTCCATAGCGGCAGTATAGTCACACTTTTTCAAATAGTCCACACCAATGTTATTAAGACAATCCGCATAAAAGTGATGTTCCTCACCAACTATATTTTTAAGTATTGAAAGAGCCTCTTTATGGGTTTCAACCGCTCTGTCAAAATCATGCCTCTTAACAAAAGCTCCTGCTAATGAATTAAGGTTTGCAATATAATCCAAATGCGTTTTTTCCATCATATTTCTTCTGCTGTCTATTGCACGCTTATAATAAACCACAGCCTGGTCATAAAGCTTTGCCTTTTCACATACATTTGCGGCTTCAAGTAGGGTTGAAAGATAATAGAAATTCTTTTCGCCCTCTTCCATCTTCACTATTTCAACAGCTTTGCAATAGTTAGAAATAGACTTCTTATATTTGCCTTTTTTTGCAAGTACACGGGCATATCCACACAAAATATCTGCATAGTCTTTTTTAGGGAAGTCCTGTTGTTTATCTGCGCATTTAAGGGCTGTTTGAAAACACTGTAATGCCCTGTCATACTTTTTTAAGTCCTCATAAGAACTTGCCAGATTAAACATGCTTATGGTGCAATCCCTATGGTTTTCAGGCAAAAGTTCCTCACGAATTTTCAACGCCTTTTTGTGAAGGGCAATGGCTTCGTTATGCTTTGCCTCAAGGCTAAGCGCCACCGCAAGATTACTTATGGTGTCGGCATAACTTATTGTGTTATCTCCAGTTATTTTATGCTTAATTTCCGCCGACTGCCTATATAATTTTATTGCCTTCCCATGCGCCATAATATCATCATACACTATTGCCATGTTATTAATATCATTGGCGAATTCAAGGCTTTCAGTGTCGCTGTTTTCGTTATAAAGTTTAATTATGTCCGTCCCATACTTAATTGCATCGGTATACTCTCCATCGTTGTAAGCTTCGAAAAACTTATTTCTAAGCCTCACAATGTCTCCCATGTAGTAAGCCATATTTTCCCCCTGCAACTGGCGATTTTTATTCATCGTCAGCTATTTCCTCTAATTTTATTTCAAGACTTTCAAAAGCCTTTTTTATTATACCATAAGAATAGCCTCTTCTTAATAGAAAATCATGGAGTTTTTTCTTTTCTTTAAAAGAAACTTCCCTGCGCTCACCCAACTTTTTGCATAAAAGCCTCTGCGCACCATCCTCCTCATCAAGGTCACCCTCTTCTAAGGCTTGGGCTATAATAATGTCGCAAACGCCCTTTTCTCTAAGCTTCTGCTTAATTGCGTAACTGCCCTTAGGTTTAAGCCGCTGTGCTTCATTTATATAGCTTTGGGCATACTTAAGGTCATTAACGTAATTATATTTTCTTAAAAATTCAATCACTTTGTCAACAATTTCCTCGTCATATTCCTTTTCAAAAAGCTTATTTCTAATTTCCTTCTCTGTGCGCATTTTGTACCCAAGGTAATTAAGAGCTGCATTTTGAGCTTTTATATACAGCACTGTATTTATTATGTAGTCATATTTCTCCTCAGAAATTTCACTATCCTCTTTAATTTTAAAAAACAGTATGTCATCCATAATAAGGCCAAATGCAAATTTTCCATCAATAAATATGTTGTAACGTTCCGGATTTTTTTTCTGTGGCTCTATACTTGTAACAACCATTTTTACACCTCTCTATGCCAAAAGGGAATTGCAGACGCAACTCCCTTTGTGTAATTTGTTAGCTTCCAAAAAATTTCAACTGTCTTGTTCCATAAGCAGTTCTTTGGCTGATTTTTCGTCGTAAATATTCTCGTCATCAGGAAATTCAAAGTCTTCCGATTTATCGTCCTTATCCACTTTTTCTTCCTTAGCTTTCTTTGTTATAGGTTCCGCTTTTACAAAATCTTTAATTTTAGACCCATCTGGCGTAAACCCAAAATGCGCCCTTACAGCCGCATCAATTTCAGCCGTCGCTTCCGGATTATCTATAAGATACTGCTTGGCATTTTCTCGACCTTGACCAATTCTTGTTTCTTTGTAAGAGTACCATGCTCCACTTTTTTTAACCACTTCAATTTCCACTGCCAAATCCAGTATGTCACTTTCTTTTGATATTCCTTTGCCATACATAATATCAAATTCAACAACTTTAAATGGTGGCGCAATTTTATTCTTAACAATTTTAACCTTTGTTCGGCTTCCAATCATTTCTGTGCCTTGTTTTAACGTTTCCACTCTTCTTATGTCAATTCTTACAGAAGCATAAAATTTGAGGGCACGCCCACCTGTTGTTGTTTCTGGATTTCCATACATATTTCCAATTTTTTCACGCAGCTGGTTAATAAAAATAACTGTGCATTTTGTTTTGCCAATGCTTGCTGTCAGCTTTCTTAATGCCTGACTCATAAGCCTTGCCTGCAGACCCATATGGCTGTCGCCCATTTCGCCCTCAATTTCAGCTTTAGGCACAAGTGCAGCAACAGAATCTACAATAATAATATCTATAGCGCCAGAACGCACCATTGTTTCAGCAATTTCCAACGCTTCCTCACCGTCATTTGGCTGTGATATGTAAAGATTATTAATATCCACGCCAAGATTCTTTGCATATACTGGGTCAAGTGCGTGTTCTGCATCAATAAACCCCGCAATACCGCCTCTCTTTTGCACCTCGGCCACCATGTGCAGTGCAAGTGTGGTTTTTCCTGATGATTCAGGCCCGTAAATTTCAATAATACGTCCCTTAGGTATGCCACCTGCACCAAGAGCAATATCAAGGCTAAGAGAACCTGTTGGCGTAACCTCAACATTCATTTTTGATTTTTCGTCACCAAGCTTCATTACAGAGCCTTCACCAAATTTTTTATCTATGTTTTTGAGTGCCGCCGCTAGAGCCTGTTCTTTACTTTCGTATTTTATTTCTTCCTTCTTTGAACCTTTTTTCTCAGCCATAATAATCCCCTTTTCCAAAGCAAACCTATGTTCCTATTTTATCCTATTTATAACGGTTCGTCAATAACTCCTTCTTTGCAAAAAATTTGGGCTTTGCTTCGGCAATAATAACAGCGCAAAAAATAAGCAATCCGCCAGCAATAACACGTAACCCTATTGCTTCTCCGTAAAATATGGCAGATGCAATGGCCGCAAAAACAGATTCCGAAGTAATAATTATTGATGTGGTTGTCGGTGATGTATATTTCTGACTAATGCTTATAAAAAGAAAATACAAAAATGTGCAAAACAGCCCTGCCATAACAAACATGACAATATCCGTATTTTCAATTTTTGGTAAAGCCTGACCAGAAAACAATGCTGCCATAACAGAAAGAACCATAACCACAACACTTTCAACTATGGTAAGCCTTGCTGGATTACAATTTTCAACATATTTATCCATTACTACCATCTGCATTCCTAACATAACCGATGCACCAAGAGATAAAACTGCACCTAAATTTATTTCTAATCGCTCATTTAAGGAAAGCATTGCCACGCCTAAAATTGTCATAAGCGCACCAACAACAATGTATTTATCGGGTCTTTTTTTATAGCCTATCCATAATATTATAGGCACCATAATTGCCGTTGTGCATGACAAAAACGCATTAACAGATGGAGTTGTTCTTTTCAGCCCTTCCATTAGCATTACAAAAAGTAAAAACAACAGCGCACCCATCAAGCTTCCGCCATGTAGTTCTTCTTTTGTTATGCTTTTCAGTTCCTTAATATAAAACATACACATAAATGCAACTGCAAATATATACCTACCTGCAACACACTGAATTGGAGAAAACCCACTATCCAGAAGATTTTTCATTAGCACAAAACCTAATCCACCAATCGCCGCTGCTATAAACAAAAGAATTGTTCCTTTTTTCTTATCCATTTCACTCAAGCTCTCTTCTAATCCAATCGAAAACTGCATCTACAGTTCTTTGCCTAATTCTTTCACGATTACCAACAAGGTGAATTTCCTTTGTCTTCACCTCGCCTTTAAACCATAGGCCAATAAACACAGTGCCTACAGGCTTTTCCTCTGTTCCACCGTCTGGGCCTGCAATGCCTGTTGTAGAAATTCCTATATCAGTACCTGCGGCTTTTGCAATTCCTTCTGCCATTTGAGCCGCCGTTTCATGGCTTACAGCACCATATTCCTCAAGAGTTTCAGCCTTTACGCCAAGACGGCGAACCTTTGCATCATTGCTGTAGGTTACGTCACCTTCCATAAATATTTTAGAAATGCCAGCAAAATCTGTAAACGCCGCCGCAAGCATTCCTCCTGTACAGCTTTCAGCCACAGCTACGGTAAGATTTTTGTCCATAAGCTTTTCACATGTAACTTTTTGAATTGTAGTTTCTCCCTCAGCATAAATATTGTTGCCAAAACGCTTATATATTTCCTGTGCCATTGGTTCAATTATATTATTTGCTTCTTCCTCATTTTTTGCCTTTGCAGTAATTCTGAAAATAACCTCGTAGCCTTTAACATATGTTGCAATGGTTGGGTTGGTTTGTGTAGCAATAATATCTTTAACCATGTTTTCCGCTTCACTTTCGCCTATTTTTGCAACCCTTAAAACACGTGAAACAAAAATATTTTCCTGTTTTTTTGCAAGATAAGGCTTAACATATTCCTCAAACATAGGAATAAGCTCTCTTGGAGGGCCTGGAAGGTTTACAAGAATTTTTCCATTTTCCTCTGTTATAATTCCAGGTGCTGTTCCATTTTTGTTGTACATTACCAATGCACCCTCTGGCACATATGCCTGTTTTGCATTGTTTTCAGTCATTTTTCTGTTCAGGCGTTTAAAAAAGCTTTCCAGCATATCCATAGCTTTTTGGTCAAGAACAAGTTTTTTACCAAAATATTTTGCCCCTGTTTCTTTTGTTAAGTCATCTTCAGTTGGGCCAAGACCACCTGATGTAATAATAAGGTCAGCTCTTTCAAAGGCATTTAATATAGTTTTCTCTAATCTTTGGGCATTATCACCAACAACAGTTTGGTAATATACATCTATACCAAGCTGTGCAAGCTGTTTGGAAATATACTGAGCATTTGTGTTAACAATATCTCCTAAAAGTAATTCTGTTCCAACTGCCAAAATCTCTGCTTTCATTCTTTTGTCACCTATCCTTTTAACACGCTTTTGTTTTTAACAATATAGTCTACACCCGAAATAATTGTTAGTATCGTCGAGGCATAAATAAGTATTTGTCCTAGTATTCCACCAAAGCCGCTTAAAACAACAATAATCATTGCCATTTGGCTAACTGTTTTTGTTTTGCCCCACCAGCTTGCGGCTATAACAACATTTGCTTCCACAGCTATAAGTCTAAAACCAGTAATAATAAATTCACGGCTAATTATTACTATAACTATCCATGCCGCAATGTCGCCAAGTTCAACCATAGAAATAATTGCCGCCGCAACAAGCAGTTTATCTGCAAGCGGGTCCATAAATTTACCGAAATTAGTTACCAAATTGTATTTTCTTGCAATATGTCCGTCAAGATAATCGGTAAAAGAAGCAACTATAAATATTATAACAGCAATATATCTATTCATAGGTTCTGTAATAACTCCACTTAGCAACACCACTAAAAATACAGGTATCATTATAACCCTTGCCATTGTTAGTTTGTTTGGTAAGTTCATCTCCATTACTCTGTCACCCTTCCGTATAAATCGTAATCACTTGCCTCGGTTATTACCACCTCACAAAAATCCCCTGTAAGCAATTCTTCATCACTGCTTACAAAAACCAATCCGTCAATATCTGGGGCATCCTTATAACTTCTTGCGCAGTAAACTTTATCCTCTGGAAGTCTGCCTTCAACCAGAACCCTCATTTTTTTGCCAACTGCATTTTCGCATTTGTCAGCAGATATAAACTTCTGGATTTCCATTATTGTATCTTTTCTTTCTGCTTTTATGTCTTCGTCAATTTGATTTTCCATAATTGCTGCAGGCGTACCATCTTCTTGAGAATAGGTAAACACTCCAAGCCTATCAAAACGTGCTTTTTCAACAAAGCTTAAGGTTGCTTTAAATTCTTCTTCTGTTTCCCCTGGAAAGCCTGTAATAAGAGTAGTTCTAAGGGTAATTTCTGGCATAGCTTTTCTTAGTTTTTCTATTTTTTCTTCAATTATGTTTGCAGTATTTTTTCTGCCCATTCGTTTAAGAACAGTGTCACATCCAGACTGAACTGGCATATCCAAATACTTACAGACCTTATCCTCTTTTGCCATTACAGCAATAGTTTCATCTGTTATATGTTCTGGATAGCAGTAAAGAATTCTAATCCACTCAATACTCTCCACCTTGCAAAGTTCCGTAAGCAATTTATCCAAACAGCTTTTTCCGTATATGTCACTGCCGTAAAGTGCTGTATCCTGTGCCACAAGTATAAGCTCTTTAATTCCTTGTTCAGCTAATACCTTCGCTTCATTAACAAGGCTTTCAATTTTTCGGCTTCTATATTTTCCTCTAAGCTTAGGTATAACACAATATGTGCAGTGGTTATCACAACCTTCTGCTATTTTAAGATATGCAAAATGACCTGCCGTTGACAGCATTCTTAAAGCTGAATTATCTTCGGAAATCATAGGCATGTCAATATCTGCAAGTTCTTTTAATTTTTCACCTTCATAAACACGCTTTGCAACCTCAACAATTTTTTCATATGCAGTTGTACCAACCACTGCGTCAACCTCTGGCATTTCATCAAATATATCTTTTTCGTAACGCTGACCAAGGCATCCTGCAACAATAATTCCCTTGCAATTCCCGTCTTTTTTATAATTACCCATTTCAACAATTGTTTCAATGCTTTCTTCAAGAGCATCCTGTATAAAGCAGCAAGTGTTAACAACAATTAAATCCGCTGCACTCTCATCTGAAACTATCTCAATTCCTCCTTGCTTGCATAAGCCAAGCATTACCTCACTATCAACAAGGTTTTTGTCGCATCCAAGGGAAACAAAAGCCATTTTTATATTCATTACATATTCTCCTTTTCGTATATAAATCATTAACTTTCTTAACTGCTGGTTTTCATTTTACTTTACATATTATCATCAACAGGATAACGCATTTCGTTAAGCTGTGATTGGGTAATTAGTACACGGCGCGGTTTACTGCCTTCTTCCGAGCCTACTATTCCCTTGCTTTCCAAGTCGTCCATAAGTCTTGCGGCACGGTTGTAGCCAATTCTAAATTGACGCTGAAGCATACTTACAGATGCCTTTTCTTTTTCAACTACAAGGT
This sequence comes from Lachnospiraceae bacterium, assembly GCA_034933685.1. Lineage (GTDB taxonomy): Bacteria > Bacillota > Clostridia > Lachnospirales > Anaerotignaceae > UBA8514. Next base: position 79,248 of record JAYFNB010000043.1, read on the forward strand.
CAATAGCTTGGTCAAAAAATTCATCACTGTCCTCACCAGCCTCTGCAGATTTATTAGACGAAGTAATGTTATCTATCATTGCTTTATCGTAGGTGGTGTTTTTCCCTTGCTTAACAAAATCTACGATGCTTTCTACCTCTTTGTCTGTTACAAATGCACCTTGAATACGTACAGGCTTGCTCATGCCAACAGGATAGAACAGCATATCGCCCTTTCCCAGAAGTTTTTCAGCGCCAACGCTATCCAAAATTGTTCTTGAGTCAATTCCAGAAGAAACTGCAAAAGCCAGTCTTGATGGAATGTTTGCCTTAATTACACCTGTAATAACGTCAACTGACGGTCTTTGGGTAGCAATAATAAGATGCATTCCTGCCGCTCTCGCCATCTGTGCCAAACGACAAATGGAATCTTCCACCTCGCCTGGTGCTGCCATCATAAGGTCTGCAAGCTCGTCTATAACTATTACTATCTGCGGCATAACATCGGTTTCGCCCTTATCTTCCTTCATTTGGTTGTAACCCTTAATGTCACGAACATTATGCTCCGCAAAGCTTTGATATCTTCCAAGCATTTCCCTTACTGCCCAGTTTAATGCACCAGATGCCTTTTTAGGGTCGGTTACAACTGGTATTAAAAGGTGCGGAATTCCGTTATATACACTAAGTTCAACTACCTTTGGATCTACCAGCAAAAGCTTAACCTCTTTAGGGTCTGCCTTGTAAAGTATGCTTGTTATAAGGGTGTTAATGCAAACACTTTTACCACTTCCCGTTGCTCCTGCAATAAGCAAATGAGGCATCTTTCCAATATCAGTTACTATTGCATTGCCTGCAATATCCTCACCCAGTGCAAATGCCAGCTTAGAAGGAAATTTTTTAAAGGCATCGCTCTCCAATACGCTTCTAAGGTAAACAGACTGTGTTTCTTTGTTTGGAACTTCTATGCCTACTGCCGCCTTTCCTGGTATAGGTGCTTCAATTCTTATTCCCGTTGCCGCAAGATTAAGGGCAATGTCATCCGCAAGGTTTACAATTTTACTAACCTTAACTCCTTGGCTTGGTGCAAGTTCATATCTTGTAACCGTTGGGCCTTTATTTATCTGCATAACCTTTGCTTCTACGCCAAAACTGCTTAATGTTTCCTCCAGTTTTTTTGCATTGGCAATCATATCCGTCTTAGTTTCGCCCGAAGATGTTTGTGGCTTCTGCCCCAAAATATCCATAGGTGGGAATACATACTCAGGCTCTTCTTCTTTTTCAACAGTTCCTATCTCAACAGGCTCTGCCTTTGGTGCAACTGTTTGAAGCATTTGTGCTGGTTTAACTGGTTTAACCTGTGTCTCCACAAAAGCCTCTATTACAGGTTCAATAACCATTGAAGAATTCTCCGAAATAATTTCAGGTTCTTCCATTCCCAATGGCAACTCACTTTCAGCAACAATTTCTGGTTCTTCTTGTTGTAGCAAAGGCTCTTCAACTGTTTTAATTTCAGGTTCGTCTGTATGTACATCAACCATAGTTTCTTGGGCTGTTACTTCGTCCTGCACGCCAAACACCTGTATTATATCGTCATCCTCAACCTTTGTAACACCAAGCACTTCAATAAGTGGTTCATGCTTTGGGCTAGTTAAGTCTATGCCCGAAATATCTATAGGCTTCTTCTCCTCTTCAGGTTCAACCAATGGTTGAACAACTTTTTCTGCTACTTCTTCAATATTATTTTCTTCAGAAATTTCTCCAGCGTCGTTCCAACCAAGGTTTATATTGAAACTCCCTTTCTTAGCTTTCTTTTCCAGACGCCTAATTTGTTTGAGATTATTCTCCTCAATCTTCTGTTCTCTTTTTATTTCACGTTCTCTTATGTTTTCTGCCTTTGCCTTAATCTTTGCTTCTTTCACATTTCGGCGTTCCTCTGCGTAATCAATAAAATTACTTATTCCAACTATAAGAGATTTACCCGTGCCAAGCATAACCGAAATTATAACAGAAGTTATCGTAACAATGTAGCTGCCCCAACCGATTGCTTTCTTCAATCCATCGCCAATAACTCCGCCCATAACACCGCCGTTTGTTCCAGTTGCATTGTTGTAAAAATAACTTATTTGCTTAAAAAAAGATAAATCTTCACTTACATTGTAATTACCTGTGTTAACAAGCTGAAAAAATGTGGCAATACTAAGTATGAAAAGAATAATGCCTACAACTTTAACACTTGCAAAATCTTTTTCCTTGCTTGCAAGCATCCATACACAAAAAGAAATTAAAAGTATAGGCAGTACAAACGCTCCTGCTCCAACTAATCCTTTAAGTAAACCGTTTATTGCTGTGCCAAATATGCCCATTACTGAAGTAAAAAGGCTTAATAAAACTAAAATTGATACTATAATAAGAACCAGTAGCAGTATTTCGTCATAAATAGAGTCACCAAATTTTTTTACTGGCACTTTTGCTTTGGAAGTTCTCTTTGTTCCAGTAGATTTTTTAGCAGTGGTTGCTTTTCTTACACCAGTTGCTTTTTTGCCAGATGATGTAGTTTTCCTTGTTGCTTTTTTCTTTTCCGCCATTGCAATACCCCTTAATTTATTGTGTATCATTCAAACTATTATTTTTTGTTTAAATGCCCAAAAAATTCTAACAGTTAATTATATCATTATTAAAGTATAAATGCACTTAAATTTTATTAAACTTATATATTTGCAACACCTTTTATGTTATAATTCAACTATATTCAACAACGGAGGAACTACAATGGAAATAAAAAAAACAAAGCAAGAAATAATATTTGCGAATGTATTAATGTGCCTTTTGGTGGTATTTATACATATATCTAGTGGCGCTGTTTCTTCACTTGAAAAAAACAGTATTCAATACCTAGTCGTAATGATTCCTTGGCGGCTTAGCGCATTTGTGGTTCAAGGGTTTGTTTTTCTATCTGCGCTTAAAATTTTTATTAAACAAGAACCTGTAACCAACTATATGCACTACTATATTTCAAGAATTAAAACAATAATAGTTCCATACATCATTTGGGTTGTTATATACTATATTTATTTTTGTAACCATGGTTATTTTACATTTAACCTTAAACATCTTTTAAAAAATATGGCTCTAGGCACTCTTGTCAGCCCATTTTATTTTATTGTTGTAATAGTACAATTTTATGCACTTTTACCCTTTTGGCAATGGTTATATAAGCGTTTTAACTCTGGTAATATTTTATTTTTTTCGCTTATAATTACGATTTTGTGTGGTCAATTTTTACCAAAAGCAATTAATACAATTACAGGCGGTTACTCTTTTACCTATAATGACCGTTTGCTCACAACTTATTTTTTATATTGGTCTATGGGTGCAATTTGCGGTATTCATTACGAAAAATTCACCTTATGCCTCACTAAAAAATTTAATTCAATCGTATTAGCATTAACGCTTTTAATTTGTATAAATATTTATTTAAGCTTTCAAGTTTTTGCAAAAGGCATTTATGTACCAAGCCTCGAAACCATACATATTTTTTACTGTGTTTCGGCAATACTTTTTACTATGGCAGTAGGCATAAGAATAAAGATACACCCTATCCTAATGGCTATAAACAGTGTTAGCTATCCCATTTATCTTGCCCACTGCTATGTACTAATTCAGATAAATGATATCCTTGCCACACAAGGCGTAAGCGATATAGGCACAAGCTATGCAATACGTTTTTTTGCTGTTTATACAATAACTATAACTGGATGTCTCGCTTTTAAATGGTTAAAAAAGATTTTATTTGCAAAGAAAATATGATAAAATAAGGCAAAAAATACGGAGGAATAAAATAATGGAAAATATACATAAAAAAATAGGTATTATAGGCGGCGGACAGCTTGGACAAATGATGATTCTTGAAGCCAAAAAAATGGGCTTCTGCATCACTGTTTTAGACCCAACCCTAAACTGCCCTGCCCATACAATTGTTGATGAGCATCTTGTTGCTGACTTTGATGATGAAAAGGCAATTCGCCTTTTGGCTGAAAAAAGTGATGTTATTACCTATGAATTTGAGCATATTAACGCTCAAGTTCTTAAAGCCCTTGAAAAAGAAGGAAAGGAAGTTTACCCCACAGCTACAAGCCTTGAAATAATTCAGAATAAATTTTTACAAAAAACTCTTTTGGCCGAAAATGATGTACCAGTACCTGATTTTATTGAAGTTAAAGCTGTTGAAGATATAATTAATGCCGGTAAAACCTTTGGCGTCCCAATGCTTTTAAAAGCTTGCACAGGCGGTTATGATGGCAAAGGTAATTATGTTGTTAAAAATGCAGATGATGCTGAAAACGGATATAAAGTTCTTGGTAACGGCACTCTTCCCCTTATGGCGGAGCGTTTTTATCCATTCACAATGGAAATTTCCGTATTGGCATGTCGTGCAATAAACGGGGATATAAAGGTATACCCTGTAGCAGAGAACATTCATTTTGATAATATTTTGGACGAAACAAGAGTTCCTGCTGCAATTGATGAAGCAACAACAAATAAAGCTATGGCACTGGCAAAACGTGTTATGGAGGTATTTAACGGTGTGGGCATGTTCTGCGTGGAAATGTTTGTAGATAAAGATGGAAATGTTGCTATAAATGAGGTTGCACCACGTCCACATAATTCTGGTCACTACACAATTGAAGCTTGTGTAACAAGCCAGTTTGAACAGCATATACGTGCAGTAAGCGGCTTACCATTAGGCGACGCCTCACTTATAAGGCCTGCTGTTATGCGAAACATACTTGGTGAAGATGGATTTAAAGGGAAAACAATAGTTCGTGGTGCAGACCAGTGCCTTGCTATACCAGGGGTAATGCTTCATGTTTACGGCAAGGAAGAAAGTAAACCCAAAAGAAAGATGGGCCACCTTACAGCAACTGCCAAAACCTTAACCGAAGCCGCGGAAAATGCTAAAAAAGCAAAAAATGCAATTAAAATAACTGGAGAAATAAAAATGTAAACTAATATTAAAGCTAAGTGTTATAATCTTTTATGTAAGAAGATTATAACATTTAGCCTTTTTTATTTTAATATAATATATGCAGGAGGTGTGAAAATGAAATCAGCCGTTGCATATATGCGAATGTCAACAGATAGGCAGGAACATTCCATTGAAAGCCAAGAGCGTTTAATAAATGAATATGCCAAACAAAACAATTATCTTATCAAGCACCTTTACATAGACGAAGGAATTTCTGGCAGAAATGCAGAAAAACGCCCACAGTTTCTACAAATGATTGATGATAGCAGTAAAAAAGAGTTTGAATATGTGCTTATATACGATAGCAGTAGATTTGCAAGAAATCTTGAACAATCCTTAGTATATAAGTCGATACTAAAGAAAAACGGAGTTACAATCGTTTCAATAACAGAACCAACTCTTGACGAGGATACATCACTTATTACCGATGCCCTTTTTGGTGCAATGAATGAAATGTACTCACGTAAGTTATCAAAAAATGTTAAGCGTGGCCTGGAGCAAAAAGCCCTGCGTGGTGAGTTTTGCGCACATGCCCCTTTTGGATACGACTATAACAAAAACTTAAAAATGCTTGTTGTAAACCAGCAAGAAGCACCTGTTGCCAAATATATCTTTTCAGAAATTCTAAAAGGAAGAACACCCTACTCCATTTCGACAGAAATGAGAGAAAAAAATATTCGTACTAAAAATGGTATCACCCTTGAGAGAAGACGCATTGAATATATGATTAGAAACCCTGTTTATAAGGGTTATCTGCGGTGGACATCAGCTAATGGCATTATTGTTCAAAAATCTAACCACAAACCGCTAATAAATGAAAACGAGTTTGAGAAAATTCAAAGAGTTATAGAGCAACGAGCTTTAAGACTTCGCAGGAACTCCAAGCCTCCTGAATTTTGTAACCATTGGCTTAGCGGAATTATTTATTGTTCCGAATGCAACTGCGTCTATACTTATGTTAAACCAAGAGAACACGAAGGCAAAAAGGCAAGGTTTAGGTGCAGTGGACAATCTCGTGGGCTTTGCTCATCTGGCATTTCTTTTCGGATTGACGTTCTGGAAATGCAAATCTACTCCATCTTAGAAGAAATAATAGAAAGCGACAATACTCTCTTTACCCTTGATATCACTGAAAAATCATCACTTCAAATTGATTATAGTAACAACATCATAAAACTAAAACTATCCCTAAAACGAGCAAAAGAAGCTTTTCTTACTGGCTTGGATACCATAGTCGAGTACGGCGAAAACAAAAAGACACTTCTTTATGAAATTGAAAGACTAGAATATATACAAAATGAAAATAACCTTAATAAAGTTGATATTAATAGCTTTAAAGTTGAAATAACAGATTTACTTGCCCTTCTAAAAAGCAATGAAAACTCCATTCTTAAAAGAGAAGCTTTTCGAACCCTTGTTGAGAAAGTAATAATAGATAAAAATACAAAAAATATTACACTTTATTTTTTTGCATGATGGTAGTGCATATTAACTACTTAGTGAAGCTAGTGGTTATTTACCATACACCGTTTATATGTCTACCAAGGATTATATCTCCGCAAATCCAGATACCATTCAAAAATTTACTAACGCAATATATAAAGGTCAACTGTGGGTAGATTCTCATACCTCAGCTGAAATTGCTGAAATTTGCCTTCCATATTTTGAAGACAGCAATATTGAAACCCTAACAAAAATTATTGACCGCTATAAATCACAGGACACATGGAAAGCTGACCCAGTTTTTGACCCAGACGGTTTTGAGCTGATTCAAGACATTATGGAAGAAGGCAGCGAGCTTAGCACTCGCGTTCCATTCGAGAAATTTGTAACAACAGATTTTGCTGACAAAGCTATTAAAACTGTTAAATAAATTTAAAAGGGAATGCTTATTTTTAGGCATTCCCTTTTCTTTATTCATAAATTACTGTTTATTAATCAAGCCAACATTGGCTGTCGCTTACTTGGTATTCAAATATTTTTCCATAATTTTCGGTTTTTTTTGCTTCCTGATATTTAAAAATCATTTTATTAGGTGATATTTCACCTAATATTTCCATCTTTCCGCTTTCGTGGCTCATGCAATATTTAAAACTTTTGCCCAAACCATTTACCATAGCCTTAGCCTCTTCAATTATTTTGTAGCCTTGTAAAAAAGGTACTTGGAACTGGTTTTTAACCCCAGTCACAGGTCTGCATTGAAAAACGTAATATGGGTCTATACCCACTGCTGTAAGCCTGCGCAAAAGTGTTGCCATAGTTTGTGCTTTATCGTTTACCCCACGTAAAAGAACAGCTTGATTTTTCACTGTAATACCTATTCTCTCTAAACAGTTTACAGCCTTAACCGCCTCCTCAGTTATTTCATTTGGATGATTAAACTGGGTAACCACATAAATTGTTTTCTTTCGGTTATATTTTTCAAGTATATTTAACAATTCTTCATCGCCATAAATTCTTGATGGAAGAACTACGGGTGTTCTTGTTCCAAAACGTATAAAATCCAAATGTTCCATTTCAGATAATCGGCTTAAATATTTTTCAATCACTTCATTTTTGTTTAAGAAACTGTCTCCGCCAGATATAAGCACGTTGGATATTTCTTTGTGCTCATTAATATAATCCATTATTTCATCAAAATGAACTGCTATTTCATCGTCTGATGTTCCCACGAGCCTTTTTCTAAAACAATGCCTGCAATACATAGCACATAAACTTGTAGAAAGAATAAGTGCCGTTTGTGCATATTTGTGCTGAAGTCCTGTAATTACTGTGTTCGTTGCTTCGCCGCTAGTATCAAAGCTTCCGCTTACGTCTGTTTCCGTAACAGATGGAATGCTCATTTTTCTAATTGGGTCATCCCCATCTTCCTTATTAATAATAGAGAGATAATAGCTTCCCAAAGACAACGGGAATTGGTCAAGAATTTCTTCCATTTTGCTGGTTTGTTCTTCTGAAAGATGTAAAATTTGTTTTAATTCCTCTGCCGATGTTATGTTTTTTTTCAGCTCGTCCAACCAATTCATATAGTCGGCCTCCTTTCGTTTCTATAAATTAGTCCTGTTTCCAAAATGTCAGGCTTGTTTATAGTTTACCATAATCTTACATTTATTGCCACATTAATATCAGCACTATTTTTTACACAAAAGTTCAATAAAATACAAAAGCTTTTATGCAATTATGCATAAAAGCTTTTTGTTAAATTTTTGATTTTTTGTATTTGTAAACATGGCTGTACAGTAATTTTTTATATTCATCAAATTGCTTTTGGTCTATTGGTTCACCCATTGTCATAATTTTAAGCTCTATTGATTCTTCATTTTGCCTGTAAGGTGGCTGCAGGTAATAGTATTGGTTAAGCACAAATCCCGCTTTCTCGTAAAATCCAATTCTACGCCTTGCAATTTCTCCTTCCGGAGGCTCAACTTCAAGAAAAACCTTTCCATTAGAAACATTCAAAAACTTCGTAAGCATATTTTTGCCTGTTCCTTTTCCTCGCATGCTATCCATTACTGCAAAATGTTCTATATACACTGCCTCATTAAAATCCCATTGAGCAATAAATGCAGTTTTTTCTTCATTCATAAGCACACTGTACTGGGGTATTTCAAAAATCTTCTTTTGCTCTTGGTATGTGCGCATTTCCGTATTTGGAAAAGCATTGTCCATAATTTCAAAAATAGTATCAAAATCTGAAATATCAGCCCTTATAAGCTCCATTTGCCTCTCCTCCTACAAAAATAATGATAATAACGGTATTGTAACCATAGAAAACAAAGTAGATACAAATATATTTTGTGATGCAAAAACTTCATCGCCATTATATTTTGCCGCAAGAACGACGGAATTGCTGCCTGCCGGCATACCTGCTAACAATACTGAAACGCCTGCAACTACAGGGTCTACATTCAAAAGCTTCAAAATAATAAGCATAACTGCCGGTATTATAAGCAGTCTTATTGCCGCAAAATATATAACAAGCTTATTAAAAACTTTTTTAGGGTCAGTTTCTGCCAAAATCATGCCAATAACCATCATAGATATTGCAGTTGAACCGCCACCCATGCTTTTAATTGCACTGTTTAAGAACACAGGTAAACTTAACGGCGTCACCATCAAAACCATGCCAATAAACACTGACACAATGCAAGGGTGAGTAAGTATAGTTTTAATTACCTGTTTTCTATCCGTTTTAACAAACATAGCCATGCCAATTGTCCACGTAAAGATACGTATGGGCAGACATTGCACTGACGCAAGTATGAGCCCTTCATCACCATAAACTCCATGTGAAACCGGCATTCCTATATATCCTGCATTAGAACATATTATTCCTGTACGCAGCACCGCTTGTTGGTCTTTGTTCGCCATAAAAAATAAATACTTTGAAATAAAAATATATGCAATCTGTGCAATTGTTCCTATTATAAGTGCTTGTGTTGAAAACTTAAGTACTTCTGGAGAAAATTCCATATTAAATGAGCTTATAATCATACAGGGCAATAAAGCATTCAAAAGCATATTAATTATACTTTTTCTAGCTTCAGCCGACACAAGATTCATTTTCCTTAAAAAAACTCCAACTAAAAGCAGTATTAAAAGCATTAGCTGTAAATCCACTACATCCTTAAAATTAATCATATGTATATCCTTATCTTGTAATATTTCACTGCTTTAACGCATGATAAAATTCAGTCTACTCCTCAGCTATTTTTTTGTCAAGAAATACAATAAATTTACATATTATTAATACAATTTCCCTGAAATGATGTATAATATAAAAATATTAAAAATTACTAAACGGGGTGTACTATGAGAAAATTTATGAAATTCCTTGCAGTTGCTTTGCTCTCCTTTTTATTCTGCGTGCCTGTCTTCGCACAACAAGGGGATATAAGCGTTTATTTAAACAACAGCCAAATGACCTTTGATACCCAACCGCAAATAATAAACAACACAACCATGGTGCCCTTGCGTGCAATATTTGAGTCTATGGATTATGATGTTTATTGGGATGATGACACTAAAACCGTAACCGGCATTAATAACGAAAACATTATTCAGCTAACTATAAACAACTCAACTGCGTATAAAAATGGCGAATCTATTTTACTTCAAACGCCACCACAAATTAATAATGGCACTACCCTTGTTCCACTTAGGTTTATTGCTGAAAGTGCAAGTGCAACTGTTAACTGGGACGAAACAACTAGCACTGTATACATTTTCACCTCTGAAAACTATGCTGATAATATTAATGAAGTTGAAAATAAAAATGTCAGCGAGGAAGAGCTAAAAAAAACCACTGTGCTTATTAACACCAATCAGTGGCAAGGAAGTGGTGTAATACTTTCATCCGACGGCTACATAGCCACAAACTTTCATGTTGTTGAAAATGCCTCATTAATAAGGGTAGAATTTTATGATCGCAGCATTTATAGCGGAAAGGTTCATATTGCTGGCTACGATACCGCCCGCGACCTTGTAATACTTAAAATTGATGCCAATAATTTGACCTACGCTGCCATTGGCAATTCCGATGAAGTTGAAATTGGTGAAAGTGTTACAGCAATAGGCTCACCTAACGGTGTACTTAATGTTGTGTCGACTGGTAAAGTTACAGATAAAAACGATTTTATAATAAGCAGTAGTGCCTATATTACTGGCGGAAGCAGCGGCGGAGGATTATTTAACTCAAAAGGTGAGGTAATTGGCATTAATTCCTCCTATGATACCATTGAGCACTATATGGCTATTCCAATTAACTTTGTAAGTGAAATGGATATATCCCAAAATATTTCCCTCGATTCATGGCGTAACATTAATGCAAGCCTTGTTGCTCCACAAACATTTACATATGCTGTAGAAAAAAATACAGCCTCAATAAGCTGGGATCCTGTGTATTCCACAGACGGTTACCACATATACACTTCCTATGAAGAGGATGGGAAATACACGCTTTTAAGAAACCCTACTGAAAATACAAATATTTGGAGCTGGGGATTTCCTTATTGCTTTAAAATAACCGCCACTGTCGACAATACCTTTTATTTTAAAATTTCTTCTGTAAGAAACGGTGTAGAGTCGCCTTTAAGCAAGGCATATAAAGTTGAGATGTAAATTATAAAAAAAGACCATAGTTAGAGTTCTGAACTAAATAATTCAGTTCACTCTTACAATGGTCTTTTTCTTATTAGAACTTTTGTGGCTTAAGTAACTTGCTATAATATCCTTCCGTTAAATACAGCGGTTGTGCTGCATTATGCCCTGTAACCCTGTCTTTGGTAAACAAAACAGTTACAGGTGCTTCACAATACTTAAAAAACAAAGTATCATGTCCAACACAAAGACCCATAAGCACAACTAAATCTACATTCTCGTCGTTCATTAACCTAGCCTGCATAATTGGGTTGCAAAACGGCTCATGCCTGCCGCTTTTAATTTTATTTTCCTCTGGTATTCCAATTTCAGTTTTGTCTCGGTTTCCAACCTTACATGCAACACCTGTTGCCTCAATTTCATTTGCCCGAAGTATCTTTGCAAATGTTCGTGCTTCCCGTATGGTTCCAACACATGTTGCAATACCTACCTTTTTTGCACCTATCTTCTTGGCAAATAAAACAGTTTCCTCTACACGTGTTAATTTACAATAAAAATTACCCTCAATTTCTGCCGCTGCCGAAAGAATTTTCATATTCTCGTCTTCATCAAGATACATGCTAATGGTTTCGTCAAAATATTCGCCGGCAATTGCTTCAGTTCTGCACCCTTCGGGATAAGGAAATTTCTGACTACTGCAAGTAACCTTAAAACAGTCTACACAGCTAAAATTCGTTTCTTCCATTATTAGTCCCTCCTTTAAAATAGCACTTATTTACCCATATATAAACCATTACCTCTAAGCTGTTAAGTCCGCCTCTTTTGCATCAATAAATTTAATAAGAACTTCTGGGTTTATTATTACCTGACATCCCCTAACCCCAGCACTTATACTGATATTGTCAAAAAGCTCTGCTGTTTCGTCGATATATGTTGTAAACTTTTTCTTCATTCCTATTGGAGAACAGCCACCACGTATATAACCAGTAAGCCCCAAAAGTTCTTTAACATGAATCATTTCAATGCTTTTATTCTGAGATATCTTTGCCGCTTTTTTTAAATCAAGCTCTTCTGCCACAGGTATTACAAAAACAGTTGGCCCTGTTTTATCTCCTTTTGTAACAAGAGTTTTAAAAACCTGCTCAGCCGGCATATTAATTGCCTTCGCAGCATGCGCTCCTGAAAGGTCATCTTCAGAGTATTCGTATTCTGCCGTGGTATATGCTATTTTTTCTGCATCCAGCATACGCATTACGTTTGTTTTAGTCATAACGCTCAATCCTTTATAAATATCTAATTTACTTTATTTCTAAAAAATACTGAAAATCCATGCAATAAAATTTTGGACTGGCGGCAAGTAATATATAACAGGCACAAGTATGGCGGGAAGCATGTTTCCAACCTTAAACCGCCTTATTTCCAACATATTGCACCCTATGGCAAAAATCATAATTCCACCTATTATTGATATTTCACGCATCATTGCCGCCGTCATATACTGCTGCACAACAGAAGCAAGCATTGTGAGTGCTCCTTGATATAAAAAAACCGAAACAGCAGAAAACAATACGCCTATGCCCAATGTTGAGGCAAATATAATCGATGTAACACCGTCTAGCACACTTTTAGTGAAAAGTGTTGTGTGTACACCTTGTATACCGCTTTCAATTGAACCTAATATTGCCATAGTTCCCACGCAAAACGTAAGGCTTGCTGTAACAAATCCCTGAGATACGTTTCCACCCTTACTGCCTATCTTACTTTGTATTATGTCTCCAACCGCTTCCAATTTTTCTTCTATCTTCATGGTTTCGCCTATTATAGAACCTATTACAAGGCTAACGATATATAAAATAGCCTCTGCCTCGCCGCTTAATAAACCTCCAAGGGCTGTTGAAATTCCTATAAAGGCAACAGAAAGCCCCAGCACGCTTATTATAATATCTTTGTACCTGGGCTTCATTCCGCCTCTAAGCATAAGCCCTATTAATCCTCCAATTGCAATTGCAAATGCGTTCACTATTGTTCCAAGCATTATGTATCTCCCAACTAGGCATCTTTGCCTGTTCCTATCTTAAATTGCCTTGCATAATTGAACAAATATTGCTGTGCAAAACCAGCATACTTACCAAATTTTTCATCTGCAAGGCTATGTATATCCTTTATTGGTGCATCTTTTTGGTCAAAGTAGAAATAGCTCATTATCCTTTTAACCCAAACGTCCGTCGGGAAAGCGTCGCTTCGATTTAGAGAAAACAGCATAACACAATCTGCCACTTTGGGTCCAACACCATGTATTCCCATAAGCAAAGCTTGTACTTCTTTTGTGGTAAGATTTTTAAAATTTTCGTGATTAAGGCTGCCTTCTACATATTTTGTTACGGCATCTGCAATATATTTTCCTCTAAACCCTGTTTTGCACTCCATTAATTCATCGCCGCTTACTCCATACAATTTTTCAGGCGTTGGAAAGGAAAAATAATCCTCACCTTCAATTGTTTTAATATATTCACCATATTTTTTGCTTAAATTGCTAACAACTTTTTTGATCATTGGTATTCTATTGTTCTGTGAAATTATAAATGAAATAAGGCACTGAAAAAAATCCTGATTTATTATTCTTATACCCGGTGCATACTCCAATGCCTTCTTTAAAGTTTCATCTTTCTTAGAAAGTAGCGCTTTAATTTTTCCGTAATCTCGGGTCAAATCGAAATAATCCACCCATATTTTTTCAAATTCTTCTTTGGTAGTATCCTCAAAAACTATATTTCGGTTTCTGCTGTAAATGTGCAGTGCCCTTCCAAATGCAGTCACGACATAGTCCTCTTCATCAAGCTTATTAAAATTGAAGCACTGACCACATTCTAGTGTTTGAGATATTATAAAATCTCCGTCAATTTTAAGACAGATATCTCTGTTTTTAACCGTATAATCCATTTTTACCCCAGCCTATCTGTCCAAAATAATAAATGTAGGTGCTGTTTTGCTTATTGCAAGCATCTTGTTCATAGCTTCGTCAGAACTTGTAACCTGAACAATATTCCATTTATCGCCTGTATAATTACAAATATATTTAATTTCATTCTTCAGCACTATATAACAGTAGTTGGCTGTTCCAGAAATATATTTAATATCAGCTGTTGATGAAATCATCCCTCTTGCTGTCATTTCCGATGTAAGTTCATATCTGTCCTTACTAAGGCTTCCTAGAAAATCATTTATTGTATAAGCAGGTAACATAGTTATATTATAATCAGGTAAAGTTTTGTTCACAGTAATAATCACCCTTGGGTCACTTTCCAACCCTGCCAAAACAACTTCCCAAATACTTCCACTGCGTTTTAAAATATACTGTTTTATGTCTGCCGCATTGCTTTGCCCAGATAAAACAACCATTGCGTACTTATTGTCTGCAAGAATACTTCGCACATAGTAATTTTCGTATTTGCTCTCATACATATTTATAAAATTAAGTATCCTGCTGTATTCCTCTGAACCTGAATCAAGCCTACCCGCAGCTCCATGGTTTTGGTAATAACTATTAAGTAATGCGGCATACTGCGATGCCGATAACGCTCCTCCTGCACTTTTGCTTGTTGTAAGAAGATAAGCATTGCTTGATGGGTGTTTGATTGAGGCAAAAACAGTAAGCCCTGTCTCCCATGATTTTAGCGAAAAATCATCATAATGACTGAAATCATCACAATTTAAAAGCAGAACCTCTGCCGAAGTTGCAACATATTTCGACTCTAAATATCCATTGGCAACAAGATATCTTACATCTATCAATTCCTCTGATGATTTATTGTATAAGTATCCATTCTTTGTTATAACACGAGTTTTGCTGAAATTTTCCGTATAGTAATTCTGACCAGCTTCCGCAATAGCATCAAGCGCTTCCCATTCATCTTTTAGCGCAGAATCTGTAAGGTATTGACTTCTGCTTACTGCAGTCGTTGCCTTACTGCCTTTATTGGAATTTACATCTGCTGGCGTGGTCGCTTCTGCTTTGGTTGGTTCGCCAATATATGTAGCCGTTCTTGATGGTTTGTTTTCATTTGGTTTATCCTCTGTTGTTTCTGTTCCTTTTGCTGGTTGTCCCTGCTCAACTGAAATTTCCTCACTCACAGGCGTATCTGCTTTTTCTTCTATACTACTTTTGGAATCTTCCTCGCTGACATTTTGTCCGTTTGAAGAATTTTCGGCTGGCGGCCCTGATTTCGGTTTTGCCGCGAAGTTACACGCACTAATAACAACCGTAATAACCGTTGTAACAGCTATTACTTTTTTATATTTCAGGTTTAGTTTTTTCAATTAATATTCATCCCTTTTATCTGAAATAGCCTCGTAAACAGACTGCAACTCCTGTTTGTGCAAATTAATAATTTTGTCTATTTTTTCTTCCATTTCTTCAATATTATTAACAAAATCAAAGGTTATGCACCACATTGGATTATAACAATCAACATCTTCTTCTATAGACGTAACTAAGGGTAAAATTGTTTCACTGTCATAATAATCGTAAATAGCTTCAAATTCCCAGTCTTCAACCTCACGGTCTGTGGTTATTTTCATGCACACCTTAATTCTTCCATCTTCTTCAACGGCATAGGCATTGTAAATAAGGTTTTCGTTTTCGGTTATTTTATAGCAACCCAGCTCTTTTTCCAAAAAGCCCGTTTTGCTGTCTTTAAGCATTATCACAATTACTGTTTCTTCCATGAATATTCTCCTTATAGGTCGAATTATTTACACATTTAATCTACAATATTATACTCTTTTTCATCAATATTTGCAACAATGATAAAATATCCATTATAGTCGTCATATTAAATGATATATATTTTTTTATTCCCATTTGTTATTATACAGAAAACAGCAGGCCCTAGTTGTTACTATGGTCTGCTGTTTTATTTTCAATCTTTATGTAAGGATAGCTTTTTTTCAGATTCCACAACAAATAAAGGAACTAACGCCAAAGCTATTACCACCATCCATTTTTCGCAGTCCAAAGCCATTACCTTAAATACTCCTGCAAAAGCTGGCACCATTATAACTGTGCACTGCATTAGCACACCAATGCAAAACGCTCCGTTAAGGTACCTATTGCTAAAAAATCCTTTTTTAATAACCGACCTGTCACTTCGCATATTGTAGGCATGCACCAATTGAGAAATACTTAACACCGCAAATGCCATTGTGCGTCCATGTCCTGTGCCTACTCCACCATCGTAGTACAAATGCCCAATTCCAAAGGCAATAAGAGCAAGCATGCCAATCATTGCACCCTCAAGGCAAATTCTTAAACCCATTTCACTGTCAAAAATACTTTTCCCTCTGTTTGAAGGCATTTTTCCCATTGCTTCTTTTTGCGGTGTGTCAAGGCCAAGGGCTATTGCAGGCAAAGAATCTGTTATTAAATTTACCCAAAGCAACTGTATTGGTAAAAGAGGTGTTTCCCACCCCATAACCATTGCCACAAATATTGTAATTATTTCACCAATATTACTGGAAAGCAAAAAATGAACAGTCTTTTTAATATTTGCGTAAATTCCTCTGCCCTCTTTAACTGCCTCAACAATTGTTGCAAAATTATCGTCAGCAATAATCATATCCGAGGCATTCTTTGCAGCATCCGTTCCTGTTTTTCCCATCGCGCAGCCAATATCGGCAGTTTTAAGGGCAGGGGCATCGTTTACTCCATCTCCTGTCATTGCAACCACCATGCCTTTTGCTTGAAAAGCCTTAACTATTCGCATTTTGTGTTCCGGACTTACTCTTGCAAAAACTGTGTATTTTTCTATTGTATCAATCAGTTCTTTTTGTGGCATGGTTTCCAACTGCGCACCTGTTATGCTTGCGTCACCATCTGTAAAAATGCCAACCTGCTTTGCCACTGCCACTGCCGTTAAAACATTATCACCTGTAACCATAAGAGGTTTTATGCCAGCTTTCTTGCAGTCTGCTACCGCAGTTCTTGCCTCCGGACGTGGTGTATCCATTATTCCAATAAATCCGCATAAAGTAACACCTTTTTCCAATTCAATTTCTCTAGGCTTGTGGTCAAAAGTCTTTTTGGCCACTGCAATTACTCGCAATGCTTTTTGTGCCATCTCATTACTTATTTCCTGCGCAAGACGCCTTTCTCCTGAGAGAAAATCGTATGTGTTTCCCTGTTTTTCACATTCTTTGCAAATAGCTGTAACCATTTCAGGCGCACCCTTTGTAACCGCCAAATATCCATTATTTGTTTTATGTACAGTTGTCATAAGTTTTCTTTCCGAGGAAAAAGGAATTTCTGCCACACGAGGAAATTTTTTATCTAAATCGCCTTTAAAACTTCCCCATTCCTGCGCCGCCTCCGCAATTGCTTTTTCCGTTGCCTCACCTGTAAAAGCTCTGTCCTTATACTTTGAATCGTTGCACATGGTAGCAAGCTCCAAAATATTTTTGCTGTTAGCTATGTTTGCATTACTTGCACCCAGCATGTCTCTAATCTTTACAACTTTCATTTTATTTTTTGTAAGAGTGCCTGTTTTATCAGAGCATATTACCTGTGCCGAACCTAGGGTTTCAACAGCTGTAAGATGGCGTATAATCGCATTTTTTTGTGAAAGCCGTCTAGTGCCCATTGCAAGCACAATGGTAACCACTGCCGTAAGTCCTTCAGGTATAGCTGCCACTGCAAGGCTTACAGAAGTCATAAACATATCGAAAACGTCCCTTTTGCGTAAAATTCCTAAAACAAAAATAACAATGCAAATACCAATTGCCCCTAGTGCAAGAACTTTACCCGTTTCATCAAGCTTTTTGCCAAGTGGTGTTTTCTGCTCGTCTTCACCTTGAATAAGTTCAGCAATTTTGCCAACCTGGGTATTCATTCCTGTTGCAGTAACAACCGCACGTCCTCTTCCGTAAGCCACAAAAGATGATGACAGCACCATGTTGCGTCTATCGCCTAACTCCGCCTTTTTTGAACAAATAAGCATGCAGTCCTTTTCGACTGAAGCAGATTCACCTGTTATTGCAGCTTCTTCCGTTTTTAGGCTGATGCTTTCCAACAATCTGCCATCTGCACAAATGCAATCTCCTGTTTCAAAAATCAGTATATCCCCAGAAACTATATTTTTTGCCTCAATTTCCTTAACTACACCTCCACGCATAACCCTTGCATGGGTTGGTGTAAGTTTTTTTAAATCATCAATTGCTTTTTGTGCTTTTTCCTCTTGTGCAACGCCAATAACAGCGTTAATAACAATAATTGCAATTATAATAATTGAATCTGCAAAATCTCGTTCCCCTTGAAAAAGTGATACCAAAAATGATGCCGCTGCTGCACTTAGAAGCACAATAACCAAAAAATCATTCAGCTGTGCAAGCAGCCGTATAAATGTGCTTTTCTTTTTCCCGCTGTGAGCAATTGCGTTTTCACCATTTTCCCTAAGACGCCTATCAGCCTCCTTTTCATCTAAGCCATAGATTAAATCCGTTTTCAAACATTCTATTACCTCTTTTAGGTCCATGCTATGCCAGTCCATAAATCTCACCTCGAATAAATTTATATTCTTGTAATGGCAAAGTTATTACTCTATTCATATTATATCTATAACCATATTTAATAAGGAGCTATTATGGCATATCAATTACTTATATTAGCACTTGCACTATCTGTGGATGCTTTTGGAGTTGGGATAACACTTGGCGTGCGTGGAATTCATATAAGCAACGGAGCAAAGGTTATAATTTCCTGCCAAGCCATTGCAATAACTTTTTTGGCATTGGCTCTGGGTGATATATTAGGAAGATTGCTGCCCTATGGCTTATCAAAATATTTAGGAACACTGCTTCTTATATTTCTAGGCTTATGGATAATATTTCAGTCACAAAAAAAGCAGAAGCCGAGAACTAAAAAGTTGTCTTCTTCTGCAAATTTATGTATTTTCATTAAAAACCTTGGCATTACCATACAAATAATACGCACACCACAAAGCTGTGACCTTGATAATTCAGAAACTATAGATACCTTAGAGGCATTGTACTTGGGTTTTGCACTAAGCATTGATGCTTTTGGCGCTGTAACTGGCGCAGGTATTATTGGCGGCTTCACAAAGTTGCTTCCCTTTACAGTTGCAATTTTACAAATATTGCTGCTTGCCCTTGGAACACGCACAGGCAGGCGTATTAAAAGCCTTTGCAACATAAATGAAAGCCTTTGGACAGCGGCTTCTGGCATACTTCTTATTGCCATAGGCCTTATGTACCTTCTTTAGCTTTCTTCTTTTAAAAAATTCATTAAAGCCTTATAGTGCTTTCTTCCATCGCTATAGCCTTGGTTGTAAAGCGCTGTAAGCTTTTCTTTATTTTTTTCCAGCCTGCCTATGCCAACTGGTTTTTCAGGCTGAATAACGTATGCACGTCCTGCTTTTCGCTCCTGTTCAACCAGTTCTATTGCATGATTATAACGTATGTGTCTAATTTCAATACTCCTAACAAGCATAGGATATTTTTTATATTTTGCCTTAATCAGTCTCATTATGCCACTAGGCGGTTTGCGGTAGGTTCTATCACGGGTTAGTATAACTACGTTTTTAACATTACCATCTTCAATGGATTTTTTAATTGGTATAGAATCTGTAACACCGCCGTCAAGATATTGTTTGCCGTTAACTTCAACCATTCTTGAAATTACCGGCAGGGAGCTTGAAGCCCTTATTGCAGAAATATCCTTGTGCATGTCCTTAATCTGCAGATACTCTGCCTTTCCTGTTTTACAGTTGGTAACTACTGCAAAAAACTTACCTCCATACTTTCCATATTCATCATAATCGTATGGGTTAAGTTCATTAGGAATAAGGTTATACACCATATTTACTCCAAAAAAATCTCCTGTTGTAATAAAGCTGTAAAGTCCTGCATATCTTTTGTCATTTAAATAGTCCACAGTCACATGAAATGCTCGTTTCCTTTGCTTTGCAAGAAAACTACTTCCGTGGCAGGCCCCTGCCGAAACTGCATAGCAAACCGGAAACTCAATTTTTTTATCCAGAAAATAATCCAAAACACCAGCAGTGTAAACACCACGCATTCCACCGCCTTCTAAAATTAAAGCTGCATCTGTCATTTTTATTACTCCCAACAAATTCATTTAAGCAGTGCAGCGGAAAGTGTTAAAAAATCCACCTGTGCCGCACCACTTCCTCTTAAAATACCAGCACATTCATTTATCGTTGCACCTGTTGTAAATATATCGTCAATTAAAACTATTTTCTTGCCATTAAAATCAATTTCACTGTTTGTCTCAAAAGCATTTTTAATATTTTTCAATCTTTGGTCTGGATGAAGTCCGCTTTGAGGTGCTGTGTAGCGTACACGCTTAATTCCATTATAACAACACATTTTCCCCGAAAGTTCTGCTAGTCTTTTGGCAAGTACCTCCGATTGATTAAATCCTCTTTCTTTAAATCTTTTTTTATGAACAGGAACCGGTACAAGCATATCGGCCTCTTCCAAAATATATGGAAAATTATTTTTTGCAACCTCATACATAATTTTACCTAAAGCTATGCCATCATTTTTAAATCCTTTAAACTTAAAATGGTCTATTGAATTCTTAACATCTTTGTATTCAAATATGGCGTACCCACGGGTTAGGTTTGTAGTATTCTTTACACCTGTGTCGCCCATATATTTTACTGTAATACCTTTGTTGTTTGCATATTTTTCTCGGCACACACAACACAAATGCCCATCAATGCCCATCTCAATCAATTCTGCGCAAACCGCACATCTGGGCGGATACACCAAATTCAATATACTATACAAAAAATTCAATTTAACACCTCTTTACACCTGATGCATAAAGTCATAAAGGCTGCAAATTCGCACATCTAAGCTGGAATATCTGTTAATTTCACGGTTATTGTGCACCATATTATTCATAGTTTCTGGTATACCAACCATAACCACCAGGTTTTTTGCACGTGTTACCGCAGTATATAGCAAGTTACGTGATAAAAGCATCGGTGGTCCGCTGTGTATAGGCACAATCACCACTGGATACTCACTTCCTTGGGACTTGTGTATTGTAACCGCATAGGAAAGTTCCAATTCATCAAGCTGAGTATAATCATAATTTACCCACCGGTTGTCATCAAATAAAACCGTCATTTCTTCCTTTGCGTCATCAATATCCGCAATAATTCCACAGTCTCCGTTAAACACACCTAAATCTTCTTCAATAATTTTACCTCGTTCGTCGGCTATTTTCCACACCAGATTATAATTATTTTTTATTTGCATAACCTTGTCGCCCTGTCTGAAAACAATGGTTCGAAACGCCTTTTCCTTTTTATTTCTATTTGGTGGATTAAGTGACTGTTGAAGCTCTTTGTTAAGCTCATACACTCCTAATGCACCTTTACGCATAGGTGTAAGCACCTGAATATCGCTAGGCTCGCATCCATTAAAGGACGGCAAACGCTTCATAATAAGGTCCTTTATAGTATTAACCACTTCTCCTGTTGACGACCGTCTGACAAAAAAGAAATCCTTACTTTTGTCATTAATTATAGGCTCAAGACCTTGATTAATTCTATGGGCGTTGGTAATAATTGCACTTTCCTGTGCCTGTCTGAAAATTTCATTAAGACGTACAACCTTAACAACATTGCTTTTAATAATATCTTTTAAAACATTGCCAGCCCCAACCGATGGCAACTGGTCAACATCGCCAACTAAAATCAGCTTTGTGCCAGGTGCAACTGCCTTTAAAAAGCTGTTCATCAGCAAAATATCCACCATAGAGCTTTCGTCAATAATTATTACATCCGCCTCAATTGGCTCGTCCTCATCTTTTGCAAAGGTTTGGTTGCGGCTGTCCTCGCTTAAAAAATTTATGCCTAAAATTCTGTGTATGGTTTGCGCTGTAACTCCTGTTGCCTCTGTCATTCGCTTTGCGGCACGACCTGTTGGTGCGCCTAAAACAACGGTTTTATCCTCCCTTTCAAGTATACGTAAAATTGTGTTTATTGTTGTAGTTTTACCTGTTCCAGGGCCACCTGTAATTATTAACACACCGCTTGTCATAGCTTCACGTACAGCAAGCCTTTGGTTTTCGGCAAGAGTAACACCTGCTTTTTCTTGTGCCTTATCAATTACTACATCCCAGTCGGTATTCTTTTTATCATCATAATCTATTAAAAGTTCTAATATTTTTTTAGATACTGCAATTTCCGCATAATAATACATGTTCAAATAAACAACTGAAGAATCATTTATTTTTTCCTGCCAAATTTGGTGTTCCATTTGCAACTCAATCAGTGCATTTTCAATTAAGGATATATCAACAAACAATAGTTCCTCAGCCTGTTGTAAAAGCAAGTTTATTGGCAAATATACATGCCCGTCTACCCCTGCTTGGTTAAGCAAATATTTTATTCCTGCTTTTATTCTTGGTGGTGAATTTGCTTCAATCCCCGCTGACGCCGCCAATTTGTCTGCCATTTTAAAACCAATGCCAAAAATGTCGTCCGCCAGTCTATAGGGATTTGTGCTAACAATATCAAAAGTTCTACCCTTATATTTTTTATATATTTTCATAGCATATATAGGCGATACACCAAAATCCTGCAAAAACATCATTGCCCTGCGCAGCTCGTGCTGTTCCCTAAAAACCTCACTTACACGCATTGCCTTTTCATAGTTAATTCCTTTTATTTCAACCAATCGGTCTGGCTTTTCCTCAATAACATAAAATGTTGCCTCTCCGAACTTAGCAACAATTTTTTTTGCAGTTTTTGCACCAATCCCTTTTATAACCCCTGATGCCAAATATTTTTCTATTCCCTCTACTGTTGTAGGTATTTTTTTTTCATAAAAATCGACTGCAAGCTGGCGCCCATATGTAGGATGTACCGTCCAACTTCCTATAATTTTAAGGCTTTCTCCGCTGTGAAGATTGGGTACAACGCCAACGCATATGGTTTCATTTTCATTATCGCTAATAGAAAATACTGCATATCCGTTTTCTGCGTTCTGAAAAATTATATCTTCTACTGTGCCGTCAAGCACAACGCTTTCTGCCATAAAATCACCTTCTTTAAAAATCCATATTAATACGCTATTTTTAATTTTACCACATTACAGTTCTGTAAACAATTAGCAAAAAAAGTTCAAGCCTGTTTTTTAATTAGGCTTGAACTTTTTAATCACTTATTTAAAATCTTTTAAAACTAAATGCTTTGGTATGCCGTTTTCTATAACAGGTGCCATTTCACCCTGTATAAGGGGCATAAGATAATCCAATGCCTTTTGAGTAGCAGTATTTTTTGCCTCATTCATATAATCCTCAGGTACTGTCTTTTCTTTATTTGCAATAAGACTGATATCTGTTGAACCCATTGTAAGGCTGTAAAGGCCGCCTTTTCCCCTTTGGGTTGTAACCATTACACCGCTTTTGCCTTCTGCCGCAACCTCAACTGCTTTCTCACCAATCATATAACTTTCGTTAATATCCCTTGCAGATAATAGGTGTGCCGCACAACGCTGCAGAACGTTAATTTCTACAGAACGCACCTTAACACCCATTCGCTCTTGAATAACTGCCTCAACATGCTTTGCCACACCGCCTAATTGGCCATGTCCAAAGCTGTCCTTTGTTTTCGCCTCTGCAATAAGGCTTCCGTCTGCAAACTTTATTCCTTCTGAAACAACTATTACAATTTGCCTTTTTGTTTCCTGTGCTTTTTTAATATCCTCAATAAGCTTGTCATAATCAAATGGATTTTCAGGTAAATAAATAAGGTCAGCCAAGCATTTTCCGTTGCTATCCTGTGCCAAAGCCCCTGAAAGTGCAAGCCAGCCTGCATTTCTGCCCATAACCTCAACCACTACAATGCTGTCCATATCGTAAACCGCAGTATCTGCCGCAATTTCTTTAACAGTGGTAGCAATATACTTAGCTGCACTGCCAAAACCAGGTGTATGGTCAATACAGCAAAGGTCGTTGTCTATGGTTTTTGGAACACCAATAAAAGAAACATCTCCGCCATTAGCTGACTGATATTCCTTAAGCTGCATAATTGTATCCATAGAATCGTTTCCACCAATATAGAAGAAATATTTAATATTATTTTCTTCGAAAACTTTAAAAAGCTTTTTAAATTCCTTCTTTCCTTCAGCACCGCCCTTAAGCTTATATCTACAGGAGCCTAAAAATGATGATGGGGTTGTTTTAAGAAGTTTTAAATTGTCACCCTTGTCTAGTATAGTGCTTAAATCAATAATATTGCCTTTCATTATTCCTTCAATGCCATTTAATCCGCCATAAATTCTGCCAATTGCGAAATTTTTCTTCGCCCCAGAGTATACCCCTGCAAGTGTTGCATTAATAGCCGCTGTAGGTCCGCCAGACTGAGCGATAAGACAATTGCCTATCTTCATAACTATGTACACATCCTTTTATAATTTATAAAAATCTCACCAAACTTAATACTATAAATAATACTAAAAAACCGCATAAAAATCAAATATAAATAAGGAATTAACAAAACCAGATTTTAACATAAAAAAACACCGCAAGTCTTTTGACCTACGGTGTTAATGGGAATTACAGGGCTCGAACCTGTGACATCTTGCTTGTAAGGCAAGCGCTCTCCCAGCTGAGCTAAACTCCCAAATGGCGACTCAGGTGGGGCTCGAACCCATGACCTCCGGCGTGACAGGCCGGCGCTCTAACCAACTGAGCTACTGAGCCAGATTGCAATATCTGGTGTCGTCATTTCTTGCTGACGAAGGATATAATAACATATATTCTCATAACCTGTCAACACTTTTTTCTAATTTCTTGAAAAAATACAAACCCTACTTCAGTGACCACAAATTCCCTAGTACAAATCGGCAGGGTTTTATATTTAAACTTAATCAAGCAGCTCAAAACAGTCATCGTCAATGCTATCGTCCTGATCTTTTTCTTCAAGTGCAATACCAATGTATTTAGCCATAAGAGGAATATATGTTGCAATAAAAATAAATATTGCTGCAATTCCTACAGACTTCTTTTTCTCGTCACTAACACCTACGCCAATTAAAACTCCCATTGCACAAAGGCAAATCTTCAAAAAAGAAACATCCCAAATATCCATTTTCTCAATATATTTCTTCCCAGTTTTTATAAAGCATTTCATAGTCAGCACTTCCTTTCTATATAGCATTATTATACTCCAAAATTCACTTATTTAAAAGCTTTTCCAAGGAAAATCTTTTGCTTAATCATTTTTTCGTATATAATCCTTTGTCATTTTTGCAACCTCACCTGCAAGCAGTAAAACCGCACATAGATTAGGCAGTGCCATTAGACCGTTAAATGTATCTGATAATCCCCAAACTAGTTCAAGGGAAGATGTACAGCCAATTACAATCATAATAATATAAATCACCTTGTATATAGGTGTAAATTTAAGTCCAAAAAGGTACTCCATACATCTTTCCCCATAATAGCTCCAGCCAATAATAGTCGAAAAAGCAAACAGCACAATTCCTACTGAAACAAAAACGCCTGCAAAACTTCCAAACCCCTTGGAAAATGCCAGTATCGTAAGCGCCGCACCTTTAACCATCTGTCCGTCTGCACCAACTGTGCCAACTACATTTGCTGTAAGTATAGCAAGTGCCGTAATCGTGCAAACAACAATGGTATCTGCAAAAACCTCAAATACGCCCCACATTGCCTGCTTAACAGGCTCATCAGTATCAGTTGCAGCATGTGCAAGGGATGATGAACCAAGACCTGCTTCATTGCTAAAAACGCCACGTGCAACACCAAAGCGCATTGCCTTTGCTATGCCATATCCAAAAACGCCGCCGCCAATAGACTTAAGGCGAAAAGCCCCAGCAAAGATGTCCGCAAATGCCTTTGGCACTGCTGTTATATTCATTATAATAAGTGCAACACCACCAATTATATATGCCAGTGCCATAAATGGTACAAGTTTTTCTGTTACAGAGCCAATACGCTTAATTCCGCCCATAATAACCATTGCTGAAATAGCAGCAATAACAATGCCCACAGCAAGGTTGTTTGTTCCAAAAGCTGAGTTTAATGCACCAGCCATAGAGTTTGCCTGGCTCATATTTCCAATGCCAAAAGATGCAATTAAACAAAATAACGCAAATACAACTGCCAATCCCTTCATTTTTAAGCCACGCTCAATAAAAACCATTGGCCCGCCTATCCAGTGACCTCTTTCATTTTTATAACGATATTTCATGCTTAAAGCAATTTCTGCATATTTTGTCATCATTCCAAAAAAAGCTGATACCCACATCCAAAAAATTGCACCAGGTCCACCAGAAACAATGGCAGTTGAAACACCAACAATATTACCTGTGCCAATGGTTGCAGCAAGGGCGGTTGTAAGTGCTTGAAACTGAGATATAGATTTTGCGTCATCAGTCGAGGTAACACTTTTGTCTTTAAAAACTGCCATTATGGTGCTATTCCACCACAGACCAATTTTTGTGATTTGGAACATATTACACCTAATGGATGTATAAATTCCAACGCATACAAACAGCGCACACATTGCAGGCCCCCAAACAAAGCTGTTTACAACTCCGTTTATATTAGAAATCGTTTCTGTCATAATACTAATTCTCCCCCTAAAATCACTTTAAATATTCACCACATAAAATTCTAACTGCTATGCTAAACCCTTCTTTTTCACCACTTTAAAAATAATATTCACTTGTACCATTTAAAATTCTTATACACTACCGCTTTAATCACACATTTTTCTCAGTCTATTTTCATCAACAATTTCTATTCCGCCACGAAAAAGTCGAACCATGTTCTCACTTTGGAAGTATTTGAGCATGCGTGTTACCACCTCACGTGCTGTTCCCATATGTCTTGCAATTTTTTCATGGGTAATTGAGATGGTATTGCTTTGCTCAATATTTATTTCAGAGCACAAAAACTCAGCAAGGCGAACATCAAAGCTTTTAAACATAATTTGTTCGATAAGCCACATAACCTCTGAAAATCTTGTGGCCATAAGCTGGCTTGTGTAATTTGCAACTACAAGTGATTTTTGCATAAGCCCTTCATATACAGGTGACTTAATAACTACCATTTCAACATCAGTTTCAGCTTCTACATTAACCTCAAACTGTATGCTGTTCATCATGCAAGAAGCCGAAAACAGGCACATATCTCTTTCGAAAAGGCGATATAGGGTTATTTCTCTTCCGCTTTCATTTAAAATATATGTTCTTATTATTCCTTTTTTAATAAGTAGCAACCCAACGCAGTCTTCAGCGCCATTGTGAATAATTGTGCCTGCCTTAACTATTTTCATACTGCTTCCACTTATAAGCATTTCTCTTTCCTTATTATCAAGCTTGCCCCATACTGGAAAAAAGGCTGCAAGGTCATTTTCTATACTCATTAAGACACCTCTTTACTTTATCATTCACCGTTTCTATGGCAACATTTATCCCCTTCACAAGATGAATCACTTCCGCCACAAACTCTAAAATCTCCACCCTCTATTTTAAGCATTTTTCCGTTCACAAGGCAATCCGCCAGCTTTTTACGGGCATTTATATAAATAGCCTGTACAGTGGTTCTTGCTATACCCATTTTCCCTGCACATTCCTCCTGGGTCATTTCCTCAAGGTCAATAAGGCGTATTGTTTCATATTCATCTACGGTCATGGTCACTGTTAAGCAGCATCTGTTTAAAGTAGATGGTATAAACCCTGTATTCAAAGGCATAGCGCATACCTTTCTGCATTTTTTAGGTCTTGCCATATCTTTCCCTCCATTTTTAATAAAACAAATCAGCATTCCCCAAGTAAATCAATTATACAATATTAAACCAATATGTCAATAAAGGCAAAATTAAAACGCCCATGGCAATTTAGCCACAGGCATTAAGTTTTTCACCTTTTCAATATTTCTTTAGTAATAATTTCTTCTTTTCTTTCAATTACATTGCTTTCAAATATTAAGCTTTCCACCTTTTCAAACCCAATTCTATCTATCATATCGGCAAAACGCTCCTTTTTGAAAGAATTGTCTCGATATACAAGAATAATTTTTTCAATTATATTCAGTGCTTCCTCAACAGGATAAATTCCTTGAAGATAAGAGCCTTTTCTGCCCTCACGTCCCCAACGACCGCCTATTAAGACTTTAACGCCTTCATCCTTAACCTCAATACATTTAAACGGACAGGCACTAATGCATTTTCCACAATTGTTGCAACGGTTTGTATCAATGTTTATTAAACCGTTTTCGCCTTTTTTAGCTGCTTTCATAAGGCATCCGCTTTCAACAAGGCACTTCCCACAGCCTTTGCATTTCTCAAGGTTTATAATAGGCTTTTTCTGCCCAACCAACCCCACGTCATTAAGGTCTGGCTTAACACAATTGTTAGGACATCCTCCAACGGCAATTTTAAATTTATGTGGAAGTTCTACTCCTCTGTAACCCTCATAAAATCTTTTATGTATATCTTTTGCAATATCTGTTGAAGCCACAAGCCCAAACACGCATGTTTTTCCTTTACAAGCAACAACCGGCCTAATTTTATCTCCAGTTCCGCCTGTTGCAAGGCCAGCCTCCGCCAAATGTTTTTGCAATGGCTCAATATTTTCAAAAGAAACTCCCTGTATTTCAATACACATGCGTGATGTAAATGCGGCATCTCCACTGCCAAATTTCTCTGCAGCCACAGCCAAGCATGACATCTGTTTCGCTGTAATACATCCGTTTTCACTAACTACTCTTGCGTTAAACTTATCTCCGGTTTCTCTGTTAAAAAGAAAACCCATCCCTTTAACTCTTATAACTTCCTTTGAATCTATCTTTGCCATTATGCACCTCTTCATTTTTATTTATATAAAATGGTTGTTGCCTTTAAGCCATGCCAAAAGCCCCATAAATATAAAATTTACAGGGCTGTTTACTAGGCTGTAGAAACGGAGAGTTAGGGATTCGAACCCTAGGTCGGGTATAAGCCGACACGAAATTTCGAGTTATTTGAGGGCAAGTTCCGATGAGATTATCAAGGTGACTTTGAGATACCTTGAAATCCCGCAAACCCGCATGAATCAAGGCTTTTCGGGCGAAAACCATGAATTTACCACGCTTCGGCTCGACCCCCGAATTTAACAGTTTTCAGAGCAAAGTGTAGAAAAAGCGTAGAAAAACAACCAGCGAAATAACCTTAAGATACTTTAGTTTCCCGGCATTTTTAAGAACATAGGCCACAGCGCACCCTACCATTGACATTGGATAAAAGTAAATAACGCAAAACAGACAGAGCTGATATCTGTCTGCATCACCAATGCATTGGAGGGATGTACATGGAAACTGACTACTCTCACCTTCTGGCTGAATACCCGGAAAAGGTAAGTCAAGACCAGCTTTACAGAATTTGCAGAATAAGCAAACGAAAAGCCACATGGCTTTTAGAGAACGGGTATATTCCCTGCGAGGATACAGGTAAAAAAACCCGTAGGTTCAAAATCCGAATAACGGATGTGATAGAATACCTTACCCGATTAGAGGATTCTCCGGAGTCCCTGCTGACACCTCCCGGAATTTTTTCAAGCGGAATAAAATATAGACCCAAGCATCGACCAGAGGTTCAAATAGATGCGCGTAAATTTATGGAGATGCTAAAGAAAAAGTGGAATAGCTTTCCGGACGCCCTTACCGTGGGCGATGTCATAAAAATGACGGGCTACAGCCAAACCGCAGTATCACAATGGATATCCAAAGAGAAATTATTCGGAGTGTGGTACTACAACAAATACTTGATACCGAAGGACTACCTGATAGAATACATGGCAACCAAAGCCCACCGCATCACACAGAAATCAAAGAAGCATATGGACTTGATACAACAATACCAAGTTGGACAGACACCGACTGAATGTCGAAAAACCTCATAATCAATTATCCAGTTAAAGAGCCGGAGAATCGGAGTGCAGAATGCGCTTCAATTCTCCGGCCTTTTTTGCTTTTCAGAAGGGAGGAAATCATGTTAGTGCATTACAAGAAAAATAAAAAACCAGCTTGTTATGATTCAGATTCCATCATAACAACAGGGAGAATACCGCCTGACGAGCGCCCCCACGGCCCGTTCAAGAGTTGTGGCAACTGCCCATACCCATCCCACGGTTTCATGTGCTACGGCTCGGAGGGAGATTGCCTCAGAACCGATATGCAGAGACTTCACAATAAAAATAAGCTAAAACAGGAGGAAACGCCATGAAACATCAAGCAGAGCTGCTGAAATTTATGAGGGAGCAGTACCCACCTGGTACCCGCATCCGTCTGACGGAAATGCAGGACCCCTATGCCCCCGTGCCGCCCGGTACGGAGGGCGAAGTGAATTTTGTAGACGATGCCGCCCAAATCCACATGAAATGGAACAACGGCCGCACTCTTGCTCTCGTCCCAGGTATAGATAAGTTTTCGGTTATCCCGCAGCCCCTCCAAACGCTAAAGCTGTATATGCCTCTGGCTGTGATGCAGTATGAGCGTGATGAATGGGGCTCTTTGGAGGAATACCCCTCGGAGCTCGACCAGGGCACGGTTCTTTCCTATCACGACCAAATCCTTGCCGCCATCCTCAAGGAGCGGATGCCGGAGGAAACGGAACGCGGACTCATGAAATATTATCACGGGGAGGACAGCGTAAGTCAGAAAGTCAAGGCCCTCTTTTTCACAGTGGAGCAAGTTGGGAACAAGCTGATGGGTGTGGCTGAATGCCGGGTACAAGGGGATTTGAATGATGCGGAGCTGGAGCAACTCAAAGATTATGCTTCTGGTCAGGCATCAGACGGTTTCGGTGAGGGATTCGAGCAGCATCCTATAAAAATAGGCGAAAATGAGCTTTACGTCAGCCTTTGGAGCAGCAATCGCAGCTGGAGTATCATGACGCAGGACGAGCTGGAACAGGGGCAGCAAATGGGCGGCATGCAGCTCTCGTGAGGACTGATCAATGGAAACCGAATTAACAAAACGGATTAAGGCGCTTACCCACCACTACCGCCCAAGGCTGCATACCGAAAAGCGAACCATACGGTGGGCGGATGAGGTGTGGACACCATCAGGGATTGTAGACAGCATTCGGTTTGAGGACTATTACGAGGATGAGGAATATCTCTGCAGGCTTCTGGATGCGGAGCGGTTTTCCGAAAAGGACAACTGCCTGACGGTGCAGAGGCACGAACCCGGAAGATGCTTTCGGGACGGCAGTATAGAGCAGAACGCACAGAAATGCCACGGCTGCGTCCTGCGGTGCCACAACTGGCATATCGGCATGATGGTCACCTGTTTTGAAGTCAAGATAACCTATCAGGATTTCAAAAGCGGGAACGGCCATAACTTTCATGGAAACGAAAATTACTACTGCGTGCCGACAGCCCTTGCCGCCAGAATCGCCGGAGAGATCCCCGACCACATCGGCATCCTTGCATATTTTGAGGGGGAACGCCAATACGGGCTCCGGCAGTTTAAACCGGCCATATGGCGGGAGGTATCGGATCAAACCAAGGTACTGCTGCTGTACAACGCCATGAAAAAATGGTGCGACGGAGCGGTCTTTGTGTAATCGCCTGTATGCATTCCAGTGATCAATCGAAACGGAGGTATCAAAATGAGCGTTAACGCCAGAAAAGAAAAAGTTTTTGAAGTGGAACTCAGCCGCTGGAATCCTTCGGCTGCAAATCCTTCGGCGAAAATCACACTCCCCGCCTCGCCTTATGAGCTGGAGGATGCGTTGGAAAAAGCGAGAATTACCGGAGATACCGTTTATTCCATGGAGGTTTTAAGCTGCAAGCTGGATTATCTGCCGCAATTTATCGCCCCCGATACCAATCTGCATGAGCTGAATCACCTCGCCCAGCGGCTGTCTTCACTAAGTGCATGGGAACTGGACTGCTTCGAGGGCATGGTGATGATGGATGCCGTTCAGACTCAATACGCTCCCATTTCAGTGGAGCGGCTCATCAACATGACCCACAGCACTGAGCACTGCCAGATTGCCTATGAAGCCCATGACGATCCGTCTCTCGGAAAATTTTATGCGGATAATGATTTTGTACCGGCACTGGAAGATGTATCAGATGAAGTCTACGAATATCTGGACTTCGGTAAAATCGGCAAAGAGATGCGCGAGGGCGAGGGCGGCGTGTTTACCCCACGCGGCTATGTGGTGCAGAACGGCGAGATTGCCGCCGAATACCACAGCGGCGATGCCCTCCCCCTTGAAAAACTGGATTATGCCGTGCTTCTCCAAGTAACCAAGGGGCATTTTAATGATCCCGCCTATGACAACGAAACGGCTGTTTTCCTCAAGCTCCCCGCTGAGGATGCGGCGCTCCTTCAAGCGGTAGACGCTGTTGGAGCGGCCTCCCCGGAGGAATGTGTATTCTCGGCGGAGGACTGTATGGCGCCAAGCCTCACTGAAAAAATCAGCGACGCTCTGTATGCAACAGAGGGTGACTGCTATGGGCTGGTCAATGAGCTGGCAGAACAGCTACGGCGTATCAATGATAAGCACAACATCTTATCCTACAAGGCAATGCTGGCGGTGGCACCTGCAACTATAACGCTGGAGGATTCGTATGACCTTGCCCTTGCGGCAGAGGACTTCTCTGTCATCCGTGAGGCTGCTAACCCTGCGAGCTACGCACGATTTGTGCTTTCCAAATACTGCATTGAACAGGAAAGCGAACTGTTTGCCAGTGCAGACCTTGACGGGTATGGCAGCAAATTAATTCAGGAAAAAGGGATTTCCCTCACGGAATATGGTGTTTTATGGTCGCTTACCGGGCGAACTGTGGAGCAATATCTCGACCAGCCCAGCCAGAGCCTCGGCATGGAAATGAGATAGCAAATCTTTGTTGGGTTTTGGTATAGCTTTTCCGCCGAAGCTGTGGCATTGTGTTGTGCTGAAGGAGGTGAGACAGTTGGATGAAAAGCTCTTGGATTTACTGGATATGGCTCTGGCAGAGCGGTTTCAGCTTGCATATTCCGCCATGCGGGAATCAGACCCCCGGTCGGAAGAACTGGCGCAGGAACTGCTCGAACTCAGCGCGGGCATTCAGAACAGCGCTGAAATCACGCAGCACACAAAGGACAGGATCGACAATTACCTGACCGAAAATTCAGATATGGAGGTTAAATTTCAAAAGCACCTATACATTCAGGGCGCCAAGGACTGCGTGGCAGTGTTAAGAGAGCTTGGTGTAATCAAGTAGCGCAGGCAGAGACGCCTGTGCTTTTTTAGACCCAACATCAAAACAGGGCCGTTTCCCCGTACAGGATGCGACCCTGTTTTTTTGCGCCCTTTTTTGCCTTTCCGGGGAAACGACCGGAAAGGAGAATCCATGCAGAAAGAACAGCTTGCAGAGCATCTGCGCCGGTATCACCACGGTGCGGAACACGCCATCTTAAGCAAAGAACTGGAACATACCTTCCGAGTTTCAGGCAAGGAGCTGCGAGATCAGGTCAATGCCCTGCGCCGGGAGGGTGTTCCCATTGCCAGCGACCAGAACGGATATTTTTATGCGAAAACCGAAGCGGAGGTGCGCCTGACCATCCGGCATATGAGAAACCGCATCAGCGGGATCAGCGCCGCCATCACCGGCCTCCGGCACTCCCTTGTAGCCTTTGACGATACGCAGATACGGCTGCCGCTGGAAGGGGGTGATGACTCCTGAACAGCTTCATGTCCTGGATCGGCGGCAAGAAATCCCTGCGGGAGCTGATCGTCACCCTGTTTCCCCTCTATTATGAGCGGTACATTGAGGTGTTCGGCGGTGGTGGCTGGGTGCTGTTTCACAAGCTGCCCGGCAACGATTTTGAAGTCTACAACGACTTCAACGGTCTACTGGTGAACCTCTACCGCTGTGTGCGGGAGAAGCCGCAGGAGCTGATGGCGGCACTTGCCTACTGCCTCAACTCCCGCGCGGATTTTGAGCTTGTGAAAAACGCCCTTGCCCGTGACAGTCCCGCGTCGGATGTGCAAAGGGCGGCATGGTTTTACCAGCTTATCCGCTACAGCTATGCCTCGGGGCTGACCAGCTACGGCAGCCAGCCCCACGATATCCGCAGCAATTTTCCCCTCATAGAGCAGGCCCACCGGCGGCTTGCCAAGGTGGTGGTGGAAAACAAGGACTTTGAGAAGCTCATCGGGCAGTATGACCGCCCCGTCAGCTTTTTCTACTGCGACCCGCCATATTTTGAAACCGAAAGCTATTACAAAAACGTGGGCGAGGACGGCTTCACCGAAAAAGACCATATCCGCCTGCGGGATGCCCTGCTGCGGATCGACGGCAAATTTCTGCTGTCCTACAACGACTGTGAATTTATCCGCTGCCTCTATGATGCGCCGGGTATCCAGACGGAAGCCTTTACCCGCATTAACAACATCAAGCAGCGGTACGACAATGGGGCGCAGTTTCCTGAAATCCTCATTGCCAACTACGATCTGCACGAGCGCGAGAAAAACGCCCCGTCACAGCTGAATCTGTTCGGGGAAGGCGGCTTCATGGAATAGCCCAAAACACCTTTTGGAGCAGCCTTGCGTAAATAGCAAAATCAATATTTGATAGGAGGAACCTCATTCATGAAAAAGAATCAAATGCCCCAAATCGGCCTCCCGGCCGACGCCTGTGAACGGTCCGGTTTCACCGACAAGGATACGCTGGAGCTTCATGCCGGACAGAGCGCCCTTGTATTTATGAAGGACAAAATGACGGTGCTGGAGGTGGCGAACGCCATCCAGAGCCTGAGCACCCTTGCCGCCGACCTGACCGTCGTCCTCGCCTCCGCTTGCGGACTTTGCGACAACTGCGGTGAGGGCTGTAAGGATGGCTGCCCGGCCGGATGGGTTGCCAGGTGTTCTCTCTGCCATGATCTGCTGGATGAAAACCAGACTGTCAGCATCCCCGGCTATCTGCTGGAGGAAGCGGGTATCCCTGCAGATGCTAAGCTGGAAGCCTACACGGACGAGGACAGCGGCGAAATCACAGTGACAGAGGCCGATATCCAGCAGGATATTACCGATGTACCGCCCGGTATTCTCGCAGTGTTGGCCCAAAACGGCGTGTGCCTTGCGGAGCTGGATGAGCTGATTATGCTGGACAGCGTCATCTACGGCAACTAACCTGTCTTGGATTCCCAATACACAATCCGGGAGGTGAGCATATGCAGGGAATCACCCTGAAAAACGGCCTCATTTCCTACTACGGAAACCCGGCCGGATATACAGAAAAAGAAAAAGCCGTGGTGGACAGTATCTTCCAAAATGACGAGTTGACCGCATGGCTGAAAAGCCACAGCCTGACCCCGCAGTGGACGGACGGCGTAATGGAGCGCCTTGCCGCAGGGGAACGGATGGGCGGCATGGACGAGTCCGCCGCACCGCTGAAAAATGTGCGCATCTGGCAGCTGAAGCCGGAGACGGACGTGTATATGAAGTTTATTTCCTATGAGGAAACGGTGCGGCAGTTTGGAGAGCCGTCCCCGGAGTATTACCGCGTCGCCTATGACGGCCAGCTGGATACGAACGACCTTGAAGCCATCTACACAAGGTGCAATGTGAATCATCCGCCCGGCTATGACGGACACTCCCTGTCCATGTCCGATGTGGTGGAGCTTTATGATGTAGAGGGCAGCGAATTCCACTACTGTGACCGCTTTGGATTCCAGAAAATCAGCTTCGAGGAACCGGAGCAAACCCAAACCATGGGCATGCGCATGTAGGCAGCCATCGGCTGTCTTTTTTCATGCCCTCATTTTATGAAGGAGGCCAAAATGAAGAATTTATTTTGCACACTGAAGAACAAGCTCGGTGCGGCTGCTGTCAAAAGTCGCTCCATCCTCGCAGGCAATGCCGGGGAGGGCTACATTGACACCGCGATCAAAATCCTGATTGCCGTGGTTTTGGGCGCTCTGCTCCTTGCGGGGCTGTACGCCCTGTTCGGGGAAACGGTGCTGCCGACCCTGGTACAGCGCATCAAGGAAATGTTCAACTACGCCGGTTAAGGATGCCGGAAATTTTGAGAAGGAGGAAAAATCATGCCTAACAATACGACACCGGCTGTCCCGAAGTACGATGTGAAAATCCACTCCATCCGCCCGGAGGGGAGCTGCAGGGCCACCGCCTCGGTCAATGTCTACGGAGATTTCGCCGTGCGGGGTATTAAGATCATGGAGGGCTCCAAGGGGCTGTTTATCTCCATGCCCAGCTACAAAGCAGGAAACGGCGAATACAAGGATATCTGCTTTCCCTGCACCAAGGAGGCCAAGGCGGAATTTGACAAGGCGGTCCTCGGCGCTTACCAGCAGGCGCTGACGCAGGGACAGACCGCCGCACAGAAACAGGAATCCCCCGCCCAGCAGCAGGAGCAAGGCCAGCCTGTCATGGGCGGGATGTAGGAGGTAGCCGATGAATAAGAAAATGAAACGGCCGCTGTGCCTCGTCCTCACCGTCTGCCTTGTGCTTTCCCTGCTGGCAGGCAGCGCCTATGCGGTAAACCGGTATTTTGAGGACGCCAAAGGACATTGGGCGGAGGAAGCCATTCAAATCCTGACGGAAAAAGGCGTCATCAGCGGCTATCCCGACGGTCTAGTACACCCGGACGAAATCATCACCAGAGGGGAATTTGCCGCTCTGGTTGCCAGAACCATGGAGCTGCCGGAGCCGGAGGAAAGTGAGGTCACCTTTCGCTTCACCGACATTGCCGGACACTGGTCGGAGCAGCACATTGAGGCGCTCATCATTGCGGGAATCATCCAAAAGGACGATTTCGGCACAGAATTTCAACCTGATCAGCCCATCACCCGTATGGAAATGATCCGTATGCTGGTGCGGGCCATCGGCAAGGGCGACCATGACGCCTCTTGCCCCTGCGTCACCGGCTTCTTCGATGACGGCACACTTTCCGAGGTGGACAAATCCAGTATCTGCACCGGCAAGGAATACGGCATTGTCGACGGCTACCCGGACGGCACAGTCAAGCCGGACGGCAAGGCCACCCGCGCCGAAGCCTTCGAAATGCTGGTGGATACGGAAAAAGCCAAGGAGCAGATCAAGAAGGAAGAACCGCCCAAGCCGACTGTTCCTGCCAAGCCGGAGGATAAACCCTCCGATGGGAATTCCGGCGGGAGCAGTTCTGGCGGCGGCAGTTCCGGGGGCGGTGGGTCTTCCTATGTTCCCGCCCCGCAGTTTTCATTTACACTGCCCAAGACCGCCTATACCTCCGATGAAATTGAAATCAAGCCGGAAAGCCGATATGTCAGCGATGTAGCGTGGTCAGCCCTGAAAAACGGACTGCCTGCTGTGCTTTCCGAACTGGCGGACGGAAATCTTGACCAAAACGGCGGCAAGCTGAAATTCAAGCAGACCGGTAGCATCACCCTGATTGCCACGGCCAAAAACAGCCGGGGCGTTACGGCGACCCATGAGCAGACCATCAGCATCTACCCGGTGGTGACGGCCGCTTTCACGCTGCCGAAAACCACCCACACCGACAAATCCGTGGCGGTGGAGCTGATGACCGAAAATCTCGGTTCCAATGCGGTGGTGTGGTCACTTGAAAAGGACGGCTCCGCCGTCGATGTCGAAACGGCTCTCACGGGAACGCTGGATTCTACCGGCGGTACGGTACTGTTCAAGGAAAAGGGCGTCTACAAGCTGACAGCCTCTATTACAGATGAGCTGGGCAAGGTTATCACTGCGCAGGATAGCATCACGGTCTACCCGGTGGCAGAGGTCAAGCTGACACTCCCAGCCGTTTCCCATACGGATAAAACCGTGGCACTCAAGACAGAAACAAAAGAAGCGGATGGTCTCACGGTGACCTACACCCTGACCCGAAACGGCGAGCCTGCCGAAATTAGCACCTTTATTGAGGGGACACTCTCGGATGGAAGTATCCGTTTCAAGGAAAAGGGCGTATATGCGCTGACTGCCTCTGTCACCGATGCCACCGGCAGGGTGTTTTTCGATACCGCCAATATTACCGTCTACCCGGTAGGCTCTGCAGGTTTTTATCTGCCGGAAATTTTCCACACCGACAACACCGTGACGGTGGAGGCAGTGTTCGGGGAAATCGGCAGCCATACCGCCAAGTGGTTTTTGTTCCGTGAAGGAAAAGAAGTATCCCTCACCAACGCCGCCGAAGGTACGCTGGGCAACAGCGGCGGTGAGCTGCAGTTCCGCACCAAGGGCAGCTATGTTCTAAAAGCGGAATTCACCGACGACGGCGGCAGAACCTACCGCTATGAGCAGGGCTTCAAGGTGTATCCTGTGCCTGCCGTCAGCTACAGCCTGCCGAAGTATGTTCACACCGATACGGATATTGCGGTCAAAACCGAAACCACTGATCTGGACGGCCTCACTGTCGAATGGCTGGTGGACAACACCTACGGATTTCAGGACTGGCCGACCTATGTGGACGGAACGCTCACAAACGGCGGCGGCACGATCCGCTTCAAACGTGCCGGTGTTTATGGGCTGGCAGCCAGAGTCACCGATGAAACTGGCCGGGTATTCCTGTACGAAAGCCATGACAAATGCGAGGTTTTGCCTGTGCTGACCCTCGGCTTTGACCTTCCCGAATTTGCCTATACCGACACCGCCATCGACCTCAGAACCCACGGCAACATTCAGGTTCTGCCTGTGGACTGGTCCGTCAGCAAGGACGGCAAGAGCATTCCGCTCTCCGAGGCGTTTGATGGAAGCCTCAACGCACAGGGCGGCAAAATCACCTTCAAGGATGACGGCGAGTATGTTCTCACCGCTGCCATGACCGATTACCTGAAACGCAGCTATTCCCACAGCGAGAGCACTCGCGTTCTTCCTGTGGTGCAGTATGCATTCACCATGCCACAGACCATTCACTACGGCACGGAGTTTGAAGTTGCCGCAAAGGATGTCCGGCACCTCGGCAGCTATTCCGTTGTATGGACACTACAAAAGGACGGCAATCCCTCACAGTATCAGGGCACTCTCGGCAACGACGGCGGCAAAATCGCTATCCGCGATACCGGCGAATTTACTCTGACCGCCTCCGTGACCGACAGCGCAGGGCGTGTTACCACCCATTCGGAGCGCATCACGGTCACCAACACCGCGCCGAATGCCCCTGTGGTAGAAGCCGCACCCACCCGTACCGCCAAGGACGGCAAGTTTCTTGTGAATATTACCGCCAGTGCCACAGACCCCGATGGGGATGCGGTGACCTTGGAATATGCGGATACTGCGGCCGACAGCTATTATGCGCCCGGCACCCATACCGTGAAAGTCCGGGCCAAGGACATTGCCGGAGCATATTCGTCATGGGTGGAAAAGACCTTCACCGTGACCAATGCCGCGCCAACCGTTATCTTGACAGCCGAGCCGACCCGCACGGTGAAAGATGGCAAGTTCCTCGTGAATATCAGCGCCACAGCTACCGATGCGGACGGTGACGCCACCACGCTGGAATGGGAAAACAAGGCGGCAGACAACTACTATGCCCCAGGCACCCATACCGTCCGTGTCCGTGCAAAAGACATTGCCGGGGCGTATTCCCCTTGGGCGGAAAAGACCTTTACCATCAATAGCTCCGCGCCCACTGTCACCTTGACTGCCACCCCCACTCGTACAGCGAAAAACGGCAAATTCCTTGTGAATATCAGCGCGACAGCCGCTGATGCGGACGGTGATGCCACCACGCTGGAATGGGAAAACAAGGCGGCGGATGGCTACTATGCCGTTGGCACGCACACCGTCCGTGTTCGCGCCAAGGATGCAACCGGGCTGTATTCGGAGTGGGTGTCCAAAACATTCACCATCGCAAACTCCGCCCCGACAGCGCCGGTGATTACCCGAACGCCGAACGGCAACAGTGTGGCACCGGGAACGCCGGTTACGATTACGGCAGCCAGCTCAGACCCGGACGGCGACTCCGTCACCCTGATTTGGGAGGGCAGAAACGCCGAAACCCAGACCTACCCTCGCGGAAAGAACGTGGTGCGTGTCAAAGCGGTGGATTCCGCAGGAGCCGAGTCCCCGTGGGCCGCTATCGTTTTCTTTGTAGCGGATTCCAACGGCGGCGGTGGCATGACGCTCACAGGCCCGGATTCCGTCATCATGGAAAACGGCATCGAAGGCGCCACCATCACGGAATACACCTTTACCGTGCCGCCCGTTGACGGGCACAGCGGTTCTGATTTCGGCAGGGTGCGCGGCTATAACAGGCTGACCGGTCAGTGGGATCAGCTGGACTACGGTACCACCTCCAACGGCATCACCTTTACCCGTGCCCTCGGCGCAGGCGTGTACACGCAGCTGGAGTTTTATTATTACACGAACCACAATTGCATGTACAACAAGAGCAACATCACCTACTCGGTGACCTACCACTTTGAATAAGGAGGAAATCCATGAAGCATCTCATTTGCAGGCTGAAAAGCAAAGCGGTCATTGCGACCGCCCAAACCCGCCGCATCCTTTCCGGGAGCCGCGGGGAAGGCTACATTGACACCGCGATCAAAATCCTGATTGCCGTGGTTTTGGGCGCTCTGCTCCTTGCGGGGCTGTATGCCCTGTTTGGGGAAACGGTGTTGCCCACCCTTGTACAGCGCATCAAGGAAATGTTCAACTATGCAGGCTGATAACATCGCACAGGCGGTGCTTTTTTTCTGTCTGCTGCTGGCGTCTTCTGTGTGGGATCTCCGCAAACGGATTATCCCGGACAGCATCTGCCTGATGATCGCACTGACGG
Organism: Lachnospiraceae bacterium; assembly: GCA_034933685.1. Classification (GTDB taxonomy): domain Bacteria; phylum Bacillota; class Clostridia; order Lachnospirales; family Anaerotignaceae; genus UBA8514. Next base: position 120,150 of record JAYFNB010000043.1, read on the forward strand.
GGCTGATGGATTTCAGCCCCGTCAGGCTTTGGGGCGTCCTTGCGGCTCTGCCGCTTTTGATTGCCGCCCTCTGCAAGCCGGAGGGCATCGGCGGCGGGGATATCAAGCTCACCGCCGCCGCAGGAACTGTAATGGGCTTTGGGGGATGCACGGCCGGGCTGCTGCTCGGTCTGACAGCGTCTCTCTTTTTTTATCTCACAAACCAGCTAATCAGGCGGCTCCACAAGCTGGAGCCGCAGAAAGCGTCACAGGCGTCCCTGCCTCTGGCGCCGTTCTTGTCCCTCGGCTTTCTTGCCGTAACCATTCTAAATATAGGAGGAATTGTCTCATGAAAAAAATCCATATCAGCAGAAAAAAGACCCTCATCGTTACCGGTATCGCAGCCGTTGCGCTGGCAGCCGCCGCCCTGATCCCCAAGGCCGTGAAAGCAGTGAAACACCGCAGATACAGCTCCAGCTTCTAAAATCACGAAGAAATCAAGGAGGAAAAATCTATGAGCCTTTTCAAAAACCGCACGGTGGTCGGTGTGATCTGCATTCTTTTGTCCCTGCTCATCTGCTTCGGCGTGACGCCGCTGTTCAACAAATCCGTCAGCCAGAAAACCGAAATCGTCCGCGTCGTGAAGGAAATCAAGGCAGGCGATGAAATCACCAAGGAGATGGTGCAGACCGCGGAGGTGGGCGGCTTCGGACTGCCCGAAAATGTTCTTCGCCAGAGCGAATCCGTTGTGGGCAAGTACGCCACCGCCGACCTTTCCGTTGGTGACTATATCTTAAATACCAAGCTGTCCGATACCCCGGCTACGGAAAACACCTATCTTTATAATCTGGACGGCACCAAGCAGGCCATGTCGGTCACCATCAAGAGCTTTGCAGACGGTCTTTCCGGCAAGCTGAAAAGCGGCGACATCGTATCGGTGATCGCCCCGGACTACAAAAAGCAGGGCTCCACTGTTATTCCCGCCGAGCTGAAATATGTGGAGGTTATTGCCGTCACTGCAGGCAGCGGCTACGATGCCAACACCGGAGAGCAGATAGAAAATGAAGCTGGGGACGAAAAAGAGCTGCCATCCACCGTGACCCTATTGGTGTCCCCGGAACAGAGCAAGGCGCTGGCGGAGCTGGAATCGGACGGCAAGCTCCACCTGTCCCTCGTTTACCGCGGTACGTCCTCAAACAGCGCCAAGTTTATTGAGGCACAGGACAAGGTTATTGCGGCGCTGTATCCCGCAGAGCCGGTGCAGGACAGCGCTTCCGAATCCCATGGATCGGAGGAAAACACGGCATCCGAAGCGACTGCGGAAAGTGGGGTGCAGTGATGCTGAATTTCAAGAAAAATGGCATCTTCACCCGCCAAGCCCCAAGGGAGGATGCCCCGCCGGAGCAGGAGCCGCAGGGCGGCATCCTTGCCGTTTGGGGCTCTCCGGGCAGCGGCAAGACCGTCACTGCCGTGAAGATTGCAAAGCAGCTTGCCGACCGGAAGAAAAACGTGGTGCTTCTACTCTGCGATATGACCGCGCCCATGCTGCCCTGCATCTGCCCGCCCTCCGAGCTGGAGGGTGAGCATTCGCTGGGTAGTATTCTTGCCGCCGCCCATGTGACGGAGCCGCTCATCAAGCACAATCTGGTGACGCTGAAAAAGCACAAACACCTCACCATCCTCGGCATGAAAAAGGGTGAGAACGAGTACACCTACCCGCCCTATGAGCAGCTACAGGCGCAGGAGCTGATGGACGGGCTGCGGGAAACTGCTCCCTTCGTGGTGGCGGACTGCGGCAGCTATATTGCCAACGATATTCTCTCCGCCGTGGCGCTCATGGAGGCCGACAGTGTCTTGCGGCTTGCAAATGCCGATCTGAAATCCGTAAGCTATCTCTCCAGCCAGCTCCCTCTGCTCCGGGATTCCAAATGGGACGCGGAGAAGCAGTACAAGGTGGCCGGAAACGTAAAGCCACGGCAGGCCGGGGAGCAGATCGGGCAGGCGCTGGGCTCAGTGGCCTTTACCCTGACCCACTCGCCGGAGCTGGAGGAACAGTACCTTGCCGGGAATCTGCTGGCAGATTTGTCCCTGAAGGACAGCCGCCAGTTTAAGAAAGAAATCGAAAAAATCGCAAAGGAGGTATTCGGCGTATGAAATTAGGCAAAAAAAGAAATGCGTCGGTGTTTCAGACCGCGCCGGTATCTGCGGCGGAAAGCGGAAATCAGTCATTATCCGCAGAACCGGAGTTAATCACCGAAGCAGACAATGGCTCCGAACTCACGGCGGAGAGATTTGCAAATTTGCAGTTCGGTCCCGATGTGGATGCTTTGAATCCGCCGGATGAGCAGGAAGCCGCGCCGTTGCGTGACAACCGAACACTGCGTGCCCATGGACTGTTCTTTACCCCGGAAACGGAGGGAAAGGATTTCTCCTCGGTGCTTGCCGAGGTGCAGGCGTATATTTCCGAGCATTATAGCACCCTCATCACCGAAGGCGGCGAGGACGCCAAGGCGCAGATGAAGCGGTACATCCAAAAGTTCCTGCAGGACAACCGTATTTCAGTAAATGGCATGAGCGGCGACAGGCTGGCGGACGCCCTTTACACCGAAATGGCGGAGTTCGGGTTTCTGACCAAATACATCTTCGGCAGCGGCATCGAGGAAATTGACGTCAATTCATGGAAAGACATTGAGGTGCAGTATTCCGACGGTCGCACGGTCAAGCTGGAGGAACGCTTTGAAAGCCCCCAGCACGCAGTCAATGTGATCCGCAGGATGCTCCACATCAGCGGCATGGTTCTGGATAACGCCAGCCCCATCGTGCTGGGGCATCTCAGCAAAAATATCCGTATCGCTGTCCTCAAAAGCCCCATTGTGGACGAGGATGTGGGTGTAGCGGCCTCCATCCGTATCGTCAACCCGCAGAGCATGAAGAAAGAGGACTTTGTCCGAAGTGGTACGGCGACCGACCCGATGCTGGATTTTTTGTCCCTCTGCGTCCGCTACGGAATTTCGGTCTGCGTGGCGGGCGCCACCAGCTCCGGTAAAACCACCGTGGCAGGCTGGGTACTGACCACCGTGCCGGACAACAAGAGAATCTATACCATTGAAAACGGCTCCCGTGAGCTGGCGCTGGTGCGGGAAAAGGATGGCAAGGTAGTCAACTCGGTCATCCACACCCTGACCCGTGACAGCGACAATGACCGACAGCGCATCGACCAGACGAATCTTCTGGACTATGCGCTTCGCTTTAACCCGGACATCATTGTGGTGGGCGAGATGCGCGGCGCCGAGGCAAATGCGGCGCAGGAGGCCGCCCGAACCGGCGTGGCGGTGCTGACCACCATCCATTCCAATTCCTGCGAAGCCACCTATCGCCGCATGGTGTCTCTGTGCAAGCGCGCCGTGGATATGTCCGATGCGACCCTCATGGACTATGTCACCGAAGCCTATCCCATTGTGGTGTTCTGCAAGCAGCTGGAAAACAAGCAGCGCCGCATGATGGAGATTCAGGAATGCGAAATCCTGCCC
>JAYFNB010000044.1:0-37663 GCA_034933685.1 Lachnospiraceae bacterium
GTGTAACTTAATCCTTTTTTTCTATCGCTTCTAATACTCATCCAATATTTTCCTTTCATTCCGCTACACTCCTCTACAAGTTTTTTTGAGTGTAGCATAGATTATTTTACTGCCGCCATAAAACTGCAAAATTTAACCGCTGTTTTCTTACATTTTATCACCGTCATTGACACCAAAAGCGTACTGCACGGTCTTCTCATGACGCTATGGCTAATCCTGATTGGAGGCGCAATCATGTGGCTTTTAGGAGCATTAAACAATCGGAGTAAAAAGAACTGAACAGAAACGAAAAAGCCTGTACCTCGGAAAGAACGATCAGAGAAGATGAGGCGGAAAAACTGGCGGATTATTTGCGCCGAAATAAAGTGAAATCCGTCGCAGTCTGCGTTCATTGCTGCGAAAATGAAACACTGGATGAAGTGGCAATGATGCTGGCTCCGTTTCTGTCCCTCGCTGGTTTTTCGTGGGACGCTGTGCGGCATGATATCTTGTCCGGAATAGACAGCTATCTGGTTGTCCGCTATGCTTTTATGGTGAGAGAATAAAAAAATAAATGATATTATTTGTCAATACAAATAGTCGGATGGCTACAAAGCAACGCAAAACCCATACCGATATCAGTATGGGACTAAGTCGGAAAAATCTCCTTTTTCTTTTTCTGCTGCTTTTTGGAACATAGAATCCCAAGTAGGTTCTGCACTGTATCGATTCGCAATGTTCTGGCGAACCGCAAGGCACTTATAACGGTTAATCCGTCCATCTCTCTGTTCCAAGTCAATCGGGTTGTTTGGAAGATTCCAATGCATGACTTTGCGACAGTAAAAGTGAAAATCTAATCCCTCTTGACCAATTGACGTTGTGGAGAGGACAAACGGGCGAAAGAGCGAGTTAAATGCCTTTCTAATTTTTTCGGTACGGATTACATTTTCGTTGCTGATGCGGGCATTAAAATATCCAACGGCAAAATGGGTGCGCATACGTGCTTTTCCCTGATCCGCACCTGTAAAGGATTCCAAGGTGTCTATCTGCAAGGAGGCTGTGTCCGCAAAGGACTGTATCATAGTCTCCGCAAGGTCAGCACCGCTCTCGGCAAAAATGTGTGCATACTCATCCAAAACAGTCTGTAAATTTCCATCTACACAATAACGGAATACCGACTCGTAGTAAGCGTCCTCTTCACGACTCCCATAGAGCAAATCAAGAATGGCTGAGCTTTCAGCTTTGTTGAACAGGCTGACAAACGCCTCTTTGGCAAACCTGATTGCTTCTTCTTCGTTACCTTTCAAAAGACGAAACGCACAAATGGCAGGAGAACCAATCGCCATGTTAATCAGTGTACCTACCACATTGGTCGGAATCGCCGTTGGCGCTGCAAAGGATCGGTTATCTAACGCCTTTATGATTTCTGTGAGTGCTTTGGCGCCGGCGTTGCCGCTTTCGGTCAGATGATATTTTTTCTTTACAGCTTCCAGTTTTGGCTCAAGCATTGCTGCAAGGTCTTTTCGTATTTGGCGAATGTCTTGACCAATATGGTTGTCATGTGAATATAGTTTCGCCAACGTACGGGAAACCAAGCATAAAATATCCTCTGTTTCATTTCTGAGCCTACTAATACCAAATCGCCGTTCTTCTTTGGTGGCAAAATAGCCCCTGCAACGCTTTAGTTTTGCATTGTGAAACAGCTTGCCGATGGTCATTCGCTCGGCTTCATAAGAAAGCATAACCGATACCATCCTTGGCACCATTTCCCATGAGGAAAAGATCAAAACCTTGGAGTAATCTTTATTTTGGTCAAATACGCTGCCCGTGCGGTAGTAGGCCTTTGAAGCCGAAATCCATAGTAAATTCTCAGCACCATTCTTTCCGTTTTGGAAAACAACCTCTTTTAGCTTTGACAGGCGTGCGTTGTTTGCGGGAATTGGCTGATAGTTATGAATGACACTTTTTTCAGCAATAAGTATTTGCTGCTTGCCCCTTTTACCAACTCAAAACTACGATGGGCTGTAAAGTAATCCGTTATCTGCTTTTTTAATTGATAGCTGTCCATGAATGAACGCAGATAAGGGGAGAACTTCACATAATCCATGGGCACATTGCGGTAGGGAAGCGGCTGCCTGCTATGTGTGCTCATATCATCTAAGAGTGATTGCATTGCATGATAGCTCATGATATCGCCTCGGATATGAGAATTTCTGCCGCAGAGCTGTCATCAATAATACCGCTACTGAACCGCTCTGTACGGCAAATGCCTTGATAGAGTGTAGCCCCTGCAGTGTTTCTCTTGGCAATCAATACGGTAAAATTATCTTTGGATATTTCACATAATGCATTGGAATAATCCTGCCATACTTTTTCAAAGGCTTCTTTTTTATCTGGTTCATAAAAAAGAAACTGCATCACTTCCATAAACTCTTTATAATGCTCGGTATTCTCATCGGCATTCAATTCTTCCAAATTAGAATAAGGCTTATAAGGAGTGGCAGATAACAGCAGCACTTTTGTAGCGGTATTTTACAAAAATTCACGGCAAAGCATCCCTTGCTCATCATCAGCTGGAGAAATTAAATCTCGGAATCTCTGTAACTCATCCATGATGACTAAGTCCGCATGGAAAGGCGACTCTCCGAGACATTCATGAGATCTGAAATGCCTAATTTCCGTACATTTTGATTTACGATGTTTATGTTGGAGCAAATGTAAATCACCTTAAAGTGATTATCGTGCATTTCATTCCTGTGCCAATCTGCAACCTGCCGCACAACATCACTGGCTATAATTATTTTTCCTAAGCCCACCTCATCTGCCAGAAGCATTCTATTCTGACCGTGCCGAAACACTTCTAAAATACGATTGGCCGTGGCCTGCTGAAAGTCCTTTGGTATCATTTTTTCAGCCTCCTTGCCGCAAGCTCAAACTGGTGATACATTGCCATAAATTCATTGCCTACGATATCAGATTCCAAACGCTTGATCACGTCAGACAATGCGGCAAGTCTACTGGGATTTTGATGGAGAACCCGAAGCATTTTTTCGTAAACACCCGTTGCGCATGGCTGATTATTGTCACCCATAGCTACTTCCTTCAGAATTCGCAAGTTTTCTTCCGCATCCAATATTCCGGTTTCATAGTTCTCTGACAACATAAAAGAAACATAGGATAAAAACTTGCCTTTGGAATCAATTATGCTTTTCTACACAGCATTGTCCCGATCTGTCGGTATCCCCTTAGTTGGAAGCTTTATGACAATGTGCTTATCCTGTATTGTGAGAATATAAAATTCGCTCAGTTCTCTCAGGAGTAATCCGTGAAGAAGTATCGGTGATTTTAGTTCTTCCACAACGTCTGGGCGCTGGAGCAGAGATATTTTAGGCTTTAATTTTGTTTGTAAGGGTTTGACGCCAATTTCTACATCATACGTATTTCCTGCGGCAATTGCCCTGCAAGAACTGAGCGCATAGATTGCTTCCTTAAAAGCCTTGTCGATTGCTTCCTTTTCATCATCAACAGGCTCCGGTACAGGCGCTACTTCAATTTTTTCATAAGGGCAGTTTTCCTCCGGTAGAAAATCGTTGAAAAATATTTTAAAGCCAACGCAGTTCGGTTTATATTTGAGCCTTAGAAGAAACTCTATGTTCCTATGAAACGCATTGTGCGAGGCATTTGCGAGCCAATATATAGATAGTTCCCATCGGCGGTGATGGTAAAGTATAGCTTTGCATGGATGTCCTGGCGAACACCATATTCATTATCACTGAGAATATCCTTGGTAATATACACACTGTCAAAGCGTTCAAGCGCAAGGGGCGTCACAGACGATTTCCGTGTAACTAGCACCTTGTTATAGGGGCATTGCGATAATTCACGCACCACATCATCAATTAAAAATGGGGATACCGCAAAAACATCATATAGGGGATCAAATAGCTTGGTTTGATCCTTGCCATGTCCCGCAATGCCCAAAAGCAGTAACTCATAGTCCTCGAAAGGATATTCAATATCAAAAGTTTTTACGTGCAAAATGTCATCGACTAAATTCAGAATTCTTTGCCGCTTTCCTTTATTGGCAAAATCTGTGACAAACTCCAGCATATCGGCAAGCGGCTGATCCTTTTACGCTTTGCTCGCATCACTTCGCCTTGAAGACTCACGCAGAGAGCAATGCTGTTATCGAATGTCAGATTGCGGCTGAGCACAAGAAGCTTGATATAGGATTTTCCATCGTCGTTCGTATATTTATGGTGACAAGCAAAATATGAGCCAATCCATGTTGTCAAAAATGAGACTTTGCTTGAACGGTATATTTTCTACTGCAATAGATAATAATTTGATGGCGAAAAATCCAGCTAAAGGTATCACACCTGTAAGCCAAATAGCAAAAAGAGATAAGCGTGTATTTACAAAAGAAGAAATAGAAAAAGTAATAAATGCAGCTCAATTTGCTATGCCAGAAATTGTTATATTGCTTGAAACTGGATTAAGGAGAGGCGAATTGTTAGGGTTAAAATGGACTGACATTGATTTTATTAACAAAACCATTTCGGTTAATAGGTCTATGGCTAGAAAAAGTGGTGGTGGAACTGAAGAACGCCCAACAAAATGGAATAGCTATAGAATGAATCCCCTATCCGAAAAATAAGAACAGATTTTGAAGAGAATAAAAAGGAATGGTGAGTTTATATTTCCTAAAGAAGATGGTTCTGCCCAATACCCTGATGAATGGTCCAAAAAAGAGCAAAGGTTTATGAACACCCTTTCCGCTAATATTCCTAGATTAACACCTCATGCGTTAAGGCATACCTATGGTACAAATTTAAGGCGTAGCGGTGTTGATATTTATACCATACAAAAACTTATGGGACACAAAGATATTAACATTACGTCCCAAGCCTATGTAAAGAATGAAGTAGAAACTTTAAGAGATTCACTAAAAAAAGCAACCATGTAAAAGTACAAATGTCGTCAACCCATTTTAATGGTGTTTTTAGGAAAAGAAAACCCCATAAAATCTAAGCAAAGCCTTGATTTTACAGGGTTTTAACAGCACTGCGGATAACAGGAATCGAACCTGCACGTCTGTGGACACCAGAACCTAAATCTGGCGCGTCTGCCAATTCCGCCATATCCGCACAACACAATTTTCATAAGAGCATATTACCTTATTTTTGCTAAAATTTCAATAACTTATTAAGAAAAGTAACCGTTCAGCCAAACTTAAGTGTTGGCTTAAAAAAACTGAATTCCCAATGAATCAGAAATTCAGCTTTCTATATACTCCTCAAAATAAAAATGAACCGGAAGGGATTCGAACCCCCGACCCACGGCTTAGAAGGCCGTTGCTCTATCCAACTGAGCTACCGATCCATATAGGAAAATTCAAAAACTGTCAACTTTGTTAAAGCGGGTGATGAGAATCGAACTCACGTGTTCAGCTTGGAAGGCTGACGTTCTACCATTGAACTACACCCGCGCGCATCGCAATCAACAAAAATTATTATACTCTACATGTCCCATATTGTCAACAAATTTTTTAAAAAATTTTTTCTTCTTTTTCACCAGCGCACAATTGGAATGCTTTACACTGTACTATGCCGCTTTCTCTCACTTCTAAAATTCCATATGTTGGATATTGTGTGCTTCGTGGTAAAGATATACTTCCTGGATTAAACAGCATAATTCCCATGCTTTCATCCAAAACGGGCTGGTGGATATGTCCAAAAAGCACCACATCCGCCTCCTGCTCCCTTCCCCAAAGGCTAATGCTAAGCATATTGCAATTTACTCGTTGTCTATGTCCGTGGGTTAGTAATATCTTCTTACCGCCTAGTATAATCATTTTTTCAAATGGGATACTTCTAGAAAAATCATTGTTACCAGCAACATAATGAAATTCTCTATCGTTAAATTCTCTCTTCAACTTTTCAGCATCTTCCACCATGTCACCAAGATGTATAACCGTATTTATATCTCTATATTTCTCAATAACTTTTTCAGCATTATCCAAATATCTATGTGTATCACTTATTACCAGTGCTCTCATATTCAAATCATTCCCTTAAGTATTTCTTTCATTTCCATTAGTGCCTTTCCTCTGTGGCTAATTCTATTTTTTTGCTCAATATCCATTTCAGCAGTATGCATACCCAACTCAGGAACGTAAAAAATCGGGTCATAACCAAAACCATTTTCTCCTTTAGCCTCATGTGCAATAATGCCTTCAATAGTTCCCCTTGTTGTAACAATTCTTCCATCTGGAAAGGCTGCAGCTATAACGCTAACAAATCTGGCTGTTCTTTTTTCATCCGGAACATCATTAAGCATCTCAAGAATTTTTTGATTTTTTATATCATATGGTGTATCTTCTCCCATAAATCTAGCGCTATACACGCCTGGCTGTTTATTTAAATAATCAACTTCTAGCCCAGAGTCATCACTTAGCACAAGGCAACCACTTGCCTGCATTATTTCTTTTGCCTTTTTTATGGCATTGTCCTCAAAAGTTTCTCCATCTTCAACAACATCTATATTTATGCCTGCCTCGGTCATTGTAACCACTTCTGCATCCAATTCTTCAAGCATAAGCTTAACCTCTTTAACCTTACCAGCATTTTTTGTAGCAAATATAATTTTCATTTTTTCCTCCTAAAATTCAAGCTTATATTTAGAATTATTAATTTGTCCTTTATTATACATCATTTTGCGTGGGAAAAAAATACCCTTCGTAAAATGAAGGGTATTTCTTTAATATTCCTATCGAACTTTATACTGATTCATCATATCAACGATGGCAGAATAAATTGCCTGCGCCGCAGCATCTTTATAGCTGTCTTGTGAAAGCTTGTCCGCATCATCCTGATTGGAAAGAAAAGCAGTTTCAATAAGCACAGCAGGCACAGTTGTTTGATTAAGAACAATCAAATCTGTTCTGTTCTTAACACCTCTGTCAGTTGTTCCCAGTGCCTTTACAAGGTAATTCTGTATAAATTGAGCCGCAATTTGGCTTGTAAGCTTACCTGATACATCTGTAGAATGAACTGTGTACAACACCTCTGTTCCATTTGGCGTAGCGCTGGTATTGGAATTTTGATGTATTGATACGAATAAATCTGCAACTCCGTTAGCCATTTTTGCCCTGTTTACATTAGTAGGATAACTGTCATCCACCCTAGTTGCATAAACCTTAATGTTATCATTTGCTTCAAGTAAATCGCATACTCTAAGTGCAATGTCAAGATTTACTTCCTTCTCTACAAGTCCGTTTCCACTGGCACCAGGATCAGTTTTTCCGTGCCCTGGGTCAATTACAACTACTTTGTTATACACATCTCTAGGAGACATAATTTTAATACGAATTTCCTGCTCGTCAACTTCTATTTTTGTTGCAACTATTGCGTTTTCGTTAATTACAAACTGCGTATTCCCATCCGTTGTATTCTGCACTATAATTCCAGACACAAATGCATCATTGGCTGATATAATGCCGTAACCATAAGTTCCTTGATAATTGCCTTTAAGAGTAACTTTGTAATTTCCCAGTAAATAATTATCAGTTACACTAAAATCACTTTCCCTCAGACCATCAATATTTTTAAGTACTATAGTCTTTGTTGACGCATCGTAAACAACATTATCCAGTGTAGATTTTGTAATCTTAACCGTTGTACTGCCACTGCCTTGAACCACTTCGAAGTTTACGTATCTATTTGTTTCCAGCACAATTCGGGTTGTGGTACTTTCAAATATTCCAGTACGCACAGTATCTATGTAGTTCAAATTAGAGGTATAGCTTTCCAAAAGCTGTGATGTTGAATTTGGTATGTCAATTACTATCCTGTCTGGATTTGTTAATGCAAACACGTCTACCGCTGGTGTTGTACTTCCATAAATCGTAATAACATCGGTGTTTCCATCAGTTTTTACACTTAAATCAGTTACTGTGTTTGTGTCAAAGGTAATAGAAATACTCTTTTTATCATCGCTAAGGCTAGCACTGTACTTTACATTTGCATTTAAATCCAATACCACTCGTGCAATTTTAACAGGTTCAGTTTGATTTTGTGCAGACCTTATAGATTTTACTATAGCACTGTTAGTTGTTGTTATATTTGTGTTAGCTATGCCCATATCTGCATTGTACACATCAACCACAATTCTGTTTTCTTCCAACAAAAAGCAGTTATATTTTTCTATAACTCCACTTGCCTTAACAGTAAATATCTGTTGTGCACTTGTTGATGAAGGAACGTTCACGCCAGTCAGCTGTATCGAATTAACTGCGGGTGTTGTTCCTGTTGGTGTATCTGCGGAAGGGTTAGAAGGTGTAGTTGGTGTTTCAACAACCGGTTCTGTGTATCCCGTTTCATTTATAGAAATTAGCCTTGTGGAATCATCCCATCCCACTTTGCAGCCCAACGCCTCTGACGCAGCACGTACAGGTATCATAGTTCTGTCATTAATAATTTTAGCAGCCGTATCCATTTTGAAGTCTAGACCATTTGTGTGGCCTGTGTCACTATTTATTTTAAGAACCACAAGATCAGTATTTTTTACTATATAAACCTCTTGTGTATCGGCATTCCACGTTACCTCTGCACCCATTTTTTCAAATATTGCTCGTGCCGGCACAAGAGTTCTGCTGTTTATAATAACCGGTGGAACATCCATGCCAGTTACTTTCTCACCATTAACATTAATAGTTACTTCCTCTGCTTTGTATGCGTGGTTTGCTCCATCATAAAAAAGATTCATATCAATTGTTTTTCCATATATAGCAGTGCTGCCGCCAACAACGCAAAATGCAGTTGTAAGTGCAATCATAAATTTTTTAAAAATAAATTTCAACAAAATCAACCTACTTTCATAATTATCTCAAAAAAGTTATTATTTCCTATAAAAGTATACCAAATAAATGTAACGTTGTGTAGCTTTATGTAAATCCGAAATAAAAATTTAATAATTTGCTTGCAAAATACATACAATAAACAAAAGAAAGTATAGCACAAAAGTTATAAAAAGGATGGTGTAAAATTATGGATATTAATTGTGCATTAAAATGTACGCATCAAAAAAATGGCAAATGCCGTCTTAGTCAGCCTAAAAGTTCTACTTTTTTGCTTTTAGAAGAACCTACATGCCCTTATTTTGAAAAAACCGTACCTCATTCCTCACCAACAAGATAAAATAAAAACTAAATAAAATTGAAACGCAAAAAAGGGCAAGGATAATTACCTTGCCCTTTTTATTTTTTTAACGCCTAGCAGTAACGTCGGAGTATGATTTTTTATAATAATCTCTAAGTTTTTTCAAAACTAATCCATTTATTGATGTTGGCGGATATTTGGCATTTTTGCCAAGCTTTCCAGCAGTTACTCCTGTAAGTATCTCAATTCCTTCATCGATATGTGTAATAGGATAAATGTGGAATTTACCCTCTTTAACTGCTTCAACCACTTCTTCTCTAAGCACTAAATCCCTTACGTTTGAAGCTGGTATAATAACGCCTTGATTTCCTGTAAGCCCACGCTTGTTACACAGTTCAAAAAACCCTTCAATCTTGTGAGTAACACCACCAATTGCCTGTATTTCTCCTCGCTGATTGACTGAACCTGTAACTGCAAGCTCCTGACTAATAGGCACTTCAGCAAGACTGGATAAGATACAGTAAAGTTCTGTACTAGAGGCGCTGTCGCCGTCTATGCCGTTATAATTCTGTTCAAAACATATTCTGCAAGAAAGTGATAAAGGAAAATCCTGTGCATATTTGTGCCCCAAATAACCGGAAATGACCTGCACACCTTTGTTGTGAGTAGGCCCACTCATTTGTGCTTCCTTTTCAATATTAATAATTCCACTTTTGCCTATATACGTCGTGGCTGTAATTCTTGATGGATTACCAAAAGAATAGCTTCCCATATCCAATACCGCAAGACCATTAATTTGACCAACTTTCTTTCCCTCGGTATCAATCATTATAACTTCTTCTTCAAGCATTTCCCCAAGCTTTTCTTCATACATTTTAAGGCGCTGCTCTTTTTCAAAAATAGTTTTTTTAATATGATCTGCTGTAACCATGGTATCTCCAGCCATAGTGGCCCATGCTTCAGCCTCACAAAGAATTTCACTTATGCTGTTAAATCGTGTTGAAAGTTTATCTTGACTTTCAACCAATCTTGAAGCGTACTCAATAATTTTTGCAACCGCATAAACATCAAATGCCATCATTTTTTCTTTTGCAGTATAAGATTTTATAAAGCAGGCAAACCTTTTTGTATTTTCCTCATTTCGGTTCATTTCATAATCAAAGTCTGCAAGTATTTTGAAGTACTTATCAAAATCATCCTCATATTCCCTAAGCATTTCGTAATAATAGGTACTACCAATCATAATAACCTTAACATTTACAGGTATAGGCTCTGGTTTAAGGGTTGGCGCAAGCACACCGCCAAGCTGTTCTCTTATACTTTCCATAGAAATTTCTCTTGTTTTAACCACACGGCGTATTGCTTCCCAAGACTGAACATTGCTAAGAACATCATGTGCCTGCAAAATAAGATATCCACCGTTGGCCCTATGAAAAAGCCCAGCCTTAATTTTCATAAAATCAGTTGTAAGGTTGCCAAATTCGTTATCATATTCAAGCTCGCCCATTAAGTTATAGTAAGTTGGATTAAAGTCTATAACTACAGGTGCTCCATCTGTCTTAGAATTGTCTATAATAAGATTAACCTTATATTTTAGAGTAATATCTTCAGGCGTTTTTTTCGAAAGCATCAAAGGCAAAAGGCTTGCCATTGATTCATCCTCGTCAGATTCCGAAGGAACAAACTGACTTATATTTTCCAACACATCCTCTTGCACAGCCTCAATGTATTTCATCACTCTGTCATAATGCTTATATTTTTCCTGAACTGAATTTACATGATGGCCAATTGCAAACATGCCTACCTTGTAATCCAAGTCATCTATAGCCTTTCTGCATTCCTTCTCATCTTCTTTTATGTCGCGCATAATCGATGCTGCTAAATCCTGAACAATATCACTTTCTTTGTTTATTCTATCCTTAACATCCTCGCTAAGCTTATCATACTGCTCTTCATTCACAGATTCACCGTCTACAATGGGCATAAAATAGATTCCAGCATTTGTACTTTTAATGGAAAAATTGTGCTGAGTGGCAATATCACTCATATTTTTCATTAACTGGTCACGTCGATCATCGTAAACTTTCAATATTTCATTTTTCTGTTTCTCATAATCCTCAGTGTTAAATGCTTTCTGTATCTCACTTTCAAAAATCACAACAAGTTCATTCATGTCATCTTTAAATTGCTTGCCTGCACCTGGTTCAAACCTTAATGCTTGCGGACTTCGTGGATTATCGAAATTATAAACGTAGCACCAATCATATGGCACTCTTTCTGTTTTGGCAATTTTTTCTGTACATTGCCTTGCATAAGTGGTTTTCCCTACGCCAGAAGGCCCTGCCATATAAATATTGTACCCCTTATTTTTAACTTTAAGACCAAAATCAAACGCCTTAACAGCCCTGTCTTGACCAAGTATACATTCCAACGGTTCAAGCTCTTCTGTACTTTCAAAACCTAGACTTTTAGGGTTACAAAAATTATTTAGCTGTGTGAATTTAAGTTCTTTTGTCTGCATGGATTCATCACTCCTTTGCCTTAATTAAGTCCTTTAAGCTTCATACCTTGTCATATTCCTCATAATTTTCGAAATATTTCCACATTATAATTGCATCTTCGTTAGTATCTTTGTAATAGTTTTTTCTGAATCCTTCTGGTTTAAAACCAAACTTGGTATAAAGCTTTTGTGCCGGCAAGTTACTTATCTTAACCTCAAGTGTAATTCCTATCATTTCGTAATTCTGCGCTATTTTAATAAATTCTTCCATAATAGCATTACCTATGCCATATCTTCTGTACTCTGGTAAAACGGCTACATTTGTTATCTGTCCTTCATTAACCACATGCCACATTCCTGCATATCCAACAATTTTACCATTAACAACAGCAACTCTGTATATTGCCATCTTATTCTCATTTATCTCACGCTGAAAATCCGCCCTAGTCCACGGAATGTGGAAACAAATTTCCTCAACTGCAAGCACCTCGTCAATATGCTCTTCCTTCATCTCTAAAATTTCAACCATCATTTTTTCTCTCCAGCTTCTCTTTCTTCAAGTTCACGTTCTGCCTGAGGCTTTCTTAAATACACAGGTATAAATTCACTTCCCTTTACTGCCTTACCTTCCTGCACCAGAACTTCTGCCAGTGCCGCAACAGATGATGCTCTTTGCAAGTTGCAGTTAGCTGGTGCAAGTATAAACCTGTTGCTCTCCATCAGTTTTTCTTTGTAAACAGGCACACCATCACCAAGAAAAATAGTTTCCAGTCCGCTAAGTGAAGCCATTTCAATTATTTCATCTATACTCCTTGCATATTCTGGTGAAACTGTTTCAAGAATTCCGTTTTTCCACTTAAAAATTCCAGCATAAACCTGATTTCTCCTTGCATCCATAATGGGGCAAATAAATTTATCAGTGTTAAATATATTGTATGCCAAAGCGCTAAGCGTTGGCACAGGTATAATATCAATATTAAGACCATGAGCAAGACCCTTTGCCGTTGCAGCGCCAATTCTGAGCCCAGTAAATGAGCCAGGCCCTTCGGAACAGGCAATGTAGTCCAATGTTTTTAAATCAAATTCTGTCATTTTAACAATTTCGTCAATCATGGGCATAATGGTTTGTGAATGTGTCATTTTGTAATTAAGCGTGTACTCCGCAAGGCATTTTCCATCTTCGGTAATGGCACAAGATGCCACAAGTCCAGAAGTGTCTATTGCAAGTATCTTCATTTGTTTCACCTCTTATTATTCGTTTTTTACAGTTATTTTTCTGTAGTCATCACTCTTTTCAAGGTTTTTTTCGACAGAAATCCACACAGCCTCTTTCGGTATAATCTCTTTAACCAATTCTGCCCATTCAACAAGACAAACGCCGTTGCCGCAAAAATAATCCTCGTAGCCTGTGTCGTCCATTTCTTCTATAGCACTAATTCTATATACATCAAAATGGTACAGATTTAATCGCCCTTGATACTCATTTATAATTGTAAAGGTTGGACTTGTAATATATTTATCCGTAACACAAAGCCCCTCAGCAAAACCCTTTGTAAAAACAGTTTTACCAACACCAAGGTCTCCGCTAAGGCAGTATATACTTCCCGCTTTCGCTTCCATCCCCATTTTTTTACCCAAAGCCATTGTTTCCTCTGGACTGTAGCTTTCTATAACCATTTCCGTTCTCCTTATTCCAAAAATTCCTCTGCTTTAGCCCCAATATCAATTACTTGTTTCCCATCAGTATAAAACAGATTCCCCTCACCTGTTACCGCATTATAATCTCTAATATAGGCAAGCTTTTCTCCACCACAGTAAACCATATTATATACACTACTGTCAATGGTTGTTGCTTTGCCTACATAAAACTTTACAAGTGTTAAGTCCCAGCTTGTATAATAAACTGCCATATCATCAGTAGCAATAACTATATTGGATACATCTTTTTCTATCAGGTTTTTGTAACCTCCTGATGAATAGTAAAAATCTTTACCCTTCATATATACAATATCATTTTTTAGGCCAGTAAAAAATGCCTCTGTTACATTTTCATCAACCAGCGCATATTTATCCACCTCGTTAGCTTTAAGGCTTACAAGATACAGCTCTCCTTTTTCATTTCTAATTAGTATTTTAGTTTTATCAGCAGAGAGCATTGCACTGTCTAAAATAAGCTCTTTCATCTCCAATGTATAAAAACTTCCATCCGGTCGCACAAAATTAATATCGCTTTTCCCATCGGAGCTTTCCAATTCAAAAATGCAATAATCATTTTCACCAACAATATTAACTTCCGTTGCCTCTGCCGGTACTGTAATGAACTTAGATGTATCAACAGGTAGTTTTTCAGGTTTTTCGTACTCAATCTGTTTAACCTCACCATCAAACTCATAGGCATATACTTTCCCATTATTTTTAAATATAACGGGTTTTGACATAGTTTTTGCAACAACTATCCCTTGCTGAAAAATTCCTGTTGTTGCAAATGCTGCCATAATTGCTACAAAAGCTACAATAATCAAAAATGTTAAAGCAATACTTCTTTTATTTGAAATCTTTTTCTCAGCACTGTCCATAAACTTCCGCCTTCCACGAAACCCAATATCCACAAAAGGGTATCCCATTATGAGATACCCTAAGCATTATTACGCTATCATGGAGAAACTTTCATCCTTCTGTCTGCTTTTTCTCCTCTTTCGATTACAATGCCATGGTCTTTGTAATTTTTAAGAACAAAATGTGTTGCGGTACCTGTAACTGCATCTATTGTTGCAAGTTTATCAGATACGAAGAAAGCTATTTCTCTAAGGCTTTTTTCTTCTAGCATGACCGTAAGGTCAAAACCACCACTCATAAGATAAACCGCCTTTACTTCTTCAAAACGGTAAATTCTTTCGGCAATTTTATCATATCCATCACCACGCTGCGGTGTTACTTTTACTTCTATAAGTGCTGTAACAAGTTCTCTGTCAGTATTATCCCAGTTAATAAGTGTGTTATATCCACAAATAACCTTTTTTTCTTCCATAAACTTAATTTCCTTAGCCACATCTTCTGGTTTTTCGTTAATAAGAACTGCTATTTCTTGTGGTGTAAGCTTGCTGTTTTTAGATATTACCTGAAGTATTTTCCCTCTCATAAGATGCATCCTCCTTATTGAATATTTTATTGTATTATGCTGTCACTTCCGCCAAAAATACTATCCATCTGCTCAGGTTCATTTTGCGGCGAAGTAATTTCTTCATCTGCTGCATTCGTCTGTTGTGATGAATCTGCTGTAACTGCTTTTTTATTGTCATCTGTGGTTGAAACCTTTGCTGCTGCTCCTGTGCCAACAGAAACTTCATCTGCTGTTGATTTATAGGTAGAATCCGAAAACCATTCACTGCTTAAAAGTGTTCCGTTTTCATAAACCTTTTTGTAGGTAGTAATTTTGTGGCCAACCTTGCCCGTATAGGTAACAACCCTCTCTCCCAAAGGAAGATTTGGGTCTTCTGTGACCTTTTCCGCAGGCTTTGCTATAGAGCCAACATACACATGTTCTAGTTCAACTGTTCTTCCTGCATCATGTTCCTCATACCCATAAATATTTGTAACCAACTTGCCACTTGCAAGGTATGCCTCCACATATATTGGATATTCCGTAGAATTCTTAAACTTAAAGTCTGTATAATTTCCAGCAATTGCCGCATCCTGACCCAATGGAACATATGCAACTGCCAGTGAATGATTTCTTCTTTCAACAACATCCAGCTCCGCCTTGACAACTGCATTATAAAGAGTTGTTGTTATCTGACAAACTCCACCGGCAAGTCCGTCCTCTAATTTTCCGTTTACAATTACTGCTGCATCCTTATATCCGTTTTCATAGGTTTGATCTCCAAGAGCTTCGTTCATAGAAAAAACATCTCCGGGCCTAACAACTGTACCTGTTATATGGTCACAACCAACCTTTAAGTTTATGTTACGACCTAAACTCTCACTTCCAGTATATTTTGTGTAAAAAGTTCCAATTAAGCTTGTGGATTTTTCATTGTCTTCTTTTTTAACTATTGGTTTTGTTATATCGCCTGTTACGGTTACCTTGCCACCTTTAGCCTGCTCAAGTAATGTGACTACATCCGCTTTGGTTTTGTCCAAATTCATTTTGTAACCCTCAACCTCATCAGTAATAACGAACTTACCATTTTCCCGTTTCAGTTGGCTGTCTTTCACTTCAACCGTTACAGCGGAATTAATTTCTTGTAAAATTTCATCAAGCTTTTTATCATCATATACGAAATTTGCATTAATATCCATGCCACTTTCTTCAAGCGTCTGGTACACTGAATATCGGTTTTCAATGTCCCCGTTTCGTGCAATTTGATATGCAGTAAATGCAGCATCCTCTACATCATACTGAGCGTCAATATCAGAAAACTTTACTGTTTTTTCTACTTCACCATGGCTTATTATTATTTCATTTGCTAAAATTGGATTGTTTAAGCTTTCTTGCAGTTTACTTATTGCATTATCAGTTGATAGTCCGCCAACTGGCTGACCGTTAACAGTAATTCCGTCATAAATAGTATCAACATCCAAAAGTTTTTGTATTCTTTTTTCATTTTGGATATCTTTATATTTAATGTATCCGAAAGTGCCTGCAACTATAGCAACAACTGCAATTAACCCAAGCACAATACCTTTTTTACCGCCACCCATATGTCATCCTCATCTCACAAAAATTTCATTCTTAACTACTGATTATATATAATGGTGGAATATTTTACAAGCCAAAACATGAAATGTCATACAAAAGTAACAATAAAAATCCAAATAATTTAAAATTAACCCCATTAACGGTACATTTTAAAAAATAAATTTGTACCAAATGGGGTAAGGCTCTTTATCTTTTCTTTTTTTTGCTTGCAAGTATACTTGCCGTAGATTGTATAATTACGGGTTTTTCAGTGTTTTTCTTTTCAGTTTTTTTAATTTCTTCCTTCTTTTCTTCTGCCGCCATAACAGGTTTTTCAAATTCCATTTTTACAGGTACCTTTGTTTTTCTCTTAAATATCCATCTCAAAAGCTTTTCTAACTTTTCAGATATAACACTAAAGCGTCTAATAGCAACGTCAAACAAAAATAGTAACAAAGCCAACACAATAAGTATTGTACTTAAATCCTTATCTGTATACGACGTTCTAATTTTTTCACTGAAAACATCTTGTGGACTTGTTACCATTCTGCCACCAGTTTGTGCAGTAAGTTTTTCCAACAAATCACGTCCCTCAGAAAATTTACGCAAATCATATTCAGCTGGATATTGAATATTAAAGCCACCTCTTTGAGTCTCTATGCTTCCATCTTTCATTGTAAGGCTAAGGCTAATAATGTATCCTCCTTCAGAAATATCAGTAGTTTCTCCACTGTAAATTCCAGGTGCAGCTGCCTTCATTTCTAGTTTAGTTTCCTTGTTGTCTGCCGATACCACAACGGCAGATACTTGGGTTACGTTGCTGTTATATGGCATTGACGCTGTAATTATGCTTGTGTCTCCGCTTTTTTCACCACTAAACTCAATTTCTGCTGAAACCTTAGATCTCATAACCCAAGATACAAGATTTCTTATTATTTGAGTACCTTCGTTGCTGTCAAGCCATTCGTCTGTCCATCTACCGCTCATATCACTTGTCCACGCCGCTGTTCTGCCCAAACCGTACTGCCATGTGGAAAGTATAGGTTCTTCTGTATCACTTACAAGCACTGCATCTGCTCTTGGTTTCAATGTTGCACCAATGTAACCTTTAAGCTGTGCAACAGCATCAATTCCACTTAGAATTTGGCTTGCATCCTGTGCCTGCGGATAGAATGTTCTGTTATTTATATATTCTTTGCCTGCAATTGTTGTTTCTTTTGTAAATATCTGGGGCAAATTTGTGAATTCGTTGGTAAAATAATATCGCCCCTCACCTTTTTTTGCTAAGTCTGAAAGCAAATTAACATCAGCACCACTTCCAACCGCAACAGTTGAAAGAGTTATACCAGCCGCTTTCATCTTTTCCAAAAGACCCTCGTAACCAGTTTGTTCCGCCTGACCGTCTGTAAGAAGAATGATATGTTTAAGCTTTGTATCCGCTTTACTTAAAACATTAAATGCTTCATTAAGAGCTGGCAAAATACTTGTACCACCCTGTGGTTGTATGCCTCCAATTTTGTTCACGATAGAGTCTGTATTTTCACCGATTTTCTGTAATTCCACCGTCCAAGTTGGTTCACTGTCAAAGGCAACAACTCCAATGCTGTCTTTTGCCTCCATAACCTCAACAGCCCTCATTGCGGCTTCTTTTGCCATTTCCATTCGGCTTACACCATAATTTGAATCCGACATACTTCCAGAGTGGTCAATAACCATAACCATTCCCAAGTCGGGCTTTTCACCCTCTGTTTCAAGCTCCATAGTTACTGGCAGAATATCTTGCAATACTGTGCCAGTGTAACTTCCAAGCGCATAGGAATTCTCGCCACCTGTTACAATAAACCCACCGCCTGTAGTTTTAACAAAAGCTTCAAGGCTTGTTAAAAATTCCTGGCTCAACTCTTCCGCCGACACATCTGCCAAAACCACTGCGTCCCAAAGGTTTAAATTCTCAATACTTTTTGGTGCTTCGCTGCTTTTTATAAGCTTCGTCTTAACCTTTGAGCTTTCCAGTATCTTCTGCATTTCCCGTCCGCTGTTATCGCTATTTTCAATTATAAGAACTGCTGGCGTATCTTCCACATAGGTGTAAGAATATGCCTTGTTATTTTCATACAGGGTATCCGCCTCAGCTTCAATTTCAGCCCTGTAAATAATGCCGCCGCCTTCTGCACTTATGTCTGAAAACAAGAATCGGTTTTCACCTTTTCTAAGGCTTACATTTTGGTTTACGGCAAGTGTGTTACCCTTAAATACTTTCAATACAGCCGGTGTGTCTGTTAGGCTGTTTGCCACAACCTCAATATCATACTTAGTATTTTTGTCCATATAATTTGGGGTTATAAGGCTTGTTATCTGCACTTCTTTTTCTATAGTATTTTCTAGCAATACCCCATCCACAACTATTCCTTGAGCACTGAGGGAGGATGCCTGTTTAAGCACTTGTGATTCCGTTTCGTTTCCATCGCTAATAAGCACAATTCGCTTTTCACTGCTTTGGTCAATTAGTCCACTTGCAATTTTAATGGCCTTTTCAATATTAGTTGAGTCTTCTTCAATATATGCATTAAAACCATTTAAGTTTATTTCATTGGCAGGGCTAACCTCAACTACTGCATTTCCGCCAAAAGCAACAACTCCTGCCAAATCCTTTTTACTTTTGTGCTTAATTGCTTCCTTAATATACTCTGCGCTTGTACTTTCTGCATCATTTAGGCTGGCAGAAAGGTCTGCGGCGAAAATTGTAGTTGTTGTATCTGTATAAGTTTTAATGCTCATACCAGTAACTGCAAGTATAAGTAAAAGGCAAACCGTACTTCTTACACTCATCTGCAAATTTTTCTTAAACCCTTTGGATGAACCTTTTGCAGCAAATATTATAAAAATTATAACTAAAGGTAACATTAAAAGCATTATGGGTTTTGTAAAATCAATTGCCACGCCAGTTCACCCACCATTCTGCACACAAAACTAAAAGCAGCAATGCAATAATTGCATTTTTTATGCTTTTACCCGTTCTAATATTTTTTGTTTTGGTAGCGTTGTCCCCTACACTTTCCGCTTTATCCATTTCACTTTCACCCTGCGTAACTGGGTTAACGGCAAAATTGCTTTCATCTACAATACCATCTTCCAAACTTTGTTTAAGGGTATAAACTCCTGTTTGATAAGTATTATCAAGGTAATTCTCGCCGTTTTTAAGCGCCGTCTCACTGCCATCTGGGAAAACTATGGATGAACCTATTGCTTTTGGCAAAATATTTAGGTTTACTCTGTTGCCTGAAAAAATTTGAGTAACACCAGTGGCACTGTCAGGAACGAAATAATTCATTATGTTGTAGACAATTATTGGAAATTCCTTTTTAAGTGGAAGATTAGATTTGTGTAAATCAAAAGAAAATACACATATCTTTTGATCGTTCAATTCTCCTGCAAACACCAACGCCCCATCCTTACCACTTATTATTTTTTCACCCC
The DNA here is from genome assembly GCA_034933685.1 of Lachnospiraceae bacterium. Lineage (GTDB taxonomy): Bacteria > Bacillota > Clostridia > Lachnospirales > Anaerotignaceae > UBA8514. The sequence continues at coordinate 19,793 of JAYFNB010000044.1, forward strand.
AGACTGGCACAGAAGCTATCCCTGCTTCGTTAACAGAGAAATCCATTTTTTCAGCGTGCTCACTAAATAGGTTGCTGTTAACTTCAATGTCTGTTACCCCTGTAGTTGCTTTTGTTTCAATAAATCCGTTATCTTCTGGTGGGTCAAGTATCCATAGCTGACCATCTGTTGGCAACTGCTGTGGCATACATCCATCAAAAATGTAAATGTCATATCCGCTTAATCCTTCAATTTCATTTACACTTTTTTTGTATAGGTCTACACCATTTATAAGAGAAACTGCTTTTTCTAAAAACAAATTCCCTTTGGAAACAAGCAGCGCTTTTTTGCTATTCCCTGTTCTAATAGCCAAATTGTAGCTGTTATCTTCCTCTAAAATATCCTCTGTAATTACTTTTGCTGTTATAATTTTAGGTTGTTCTCCATTCAAATCAAAAACCATATCACGGCTTTCACCTTTTTGGGTAAAGCTTACATCTGCTGTATCTATAATTACGCCATCGCCAAAAAGTGCAATTGTTCTTGTACTTTCTTCACTACTGTAGCACTCTGCCTGTACAAGCACCAAGCCATCTGTCTCACTTACAAGCTTAATTGCACAATTATTGTCGCTTTCACCGTAAACTACAGTGTTAGCACCATCAATGCCTGTGTCTATATTTTTATCTGTAAAGACGTAAACATTTGCTCCTATATCACCTTCCAAAACTTTTAGAAGTGAAGTAAGTGCCTCCTCGTCCGCACCTGTGCTTTTAGGCTGAATTTTCATTAAACTGTTTTTTACAACTGATTTTTCGGTGCTTCTGTTAACAAGCACTGATGGACTGTCGTCCAATACCACTAAGGAAAACATAGTGTTGTTTGGCGTATTGTCAATAAGCTTATTTATATCCTCCTTGGCTTTTTCAAACCTTGTAGGGTTTTCATCAGTAGCCTGCATACTTAACGAAGCATCTAAAACCAGCACATAATCCTCTCTTTGCGCCTGCGCTAGTATAAAAGGGTTCGCCAAAGCAAGTGCAACCAATAAAACAGACAATATCTGCAAAAACATAAGTATGTTTCGCCTTAATTTTTGCCTCCACTTCTGCCCTTCGCTTTGCTCTAAGACTTTTTTCCAAAGCATCATGCTGGATACTTCGTGCTTTTGAAATTTTTGCTTGAGAATATACATCAGCACAATAAGTGGTATCCCAATAAGTGCCAAAAATCCCAACGGATTGATAAAATTCATTTTTCTACCTCTGCTGTTTATGTTAAAAACTAACAACCTTATTATTTTCTATTTTTCCAGTGCCGAAAAATAGTCTGAAACAAGTTCTTTCATTCCGTATGGCACACTGGATTCATCAATACTTTTAAGCTCTTCTTCTTTGTATTCACCAATAACTTGGTCATAAGGTACGCTTTCCCCTGCTGTTCCAGTTGTTTGCTGGTTTGATATTTCCGTATCTCCACCGCTATTTTCGGCACCTTCAATCTGGGTGTCATATCCAGCTTTTTGGCTTTGGTCACGGCTATACACTTCCTCGGTTTCTGCATGTCCGCTTCCACGTCCGTTTCCGCCTTGACCACTTCCGCCTTGTCCTTGACCACTGCCTTGTCCTTGACCACTGCCTTCGCCCTGACCGCTTCCGCTTTGCCCTTCACCGTTGCCGTTCCCTTGACTGCTACTTTCACCACCGCTTGCTGGCTGACTGTCACCTTGTACTTCTGCTTGCTGCGTGCTTTGGCTGCCGCTATTTTGTACACTCTGCGTTGCTTGGGCAATAAGCTTGTTTAAATCTGCAACCTTCGCTTTTAGGTTTTGGCTTGCATTAGTTGCCGTTTCAAGAGTTTCCTTTAATTGCTGAAGGCTATTGGAACTTGGGTTAAAATTGCCTTCTGCAATCTGCCCAACATAGTTGTTTAAAGCCGCTTTCAATTCTTCTTTATCTACGTTTTCAATAGCTTCCTTCATTGCTTCCAAAAGTGCTTGAAGTTCCTCTTCGCTCATTTTCTCTAACTGGCTGTTTAACTCATCAAGGCTTGCATTCATCGCCTGAGTATCACCATTTTTTATACTTTCACCAAGTTTTTTTGCCGTCTCGTTGGCAGATAAACTTTCACTTATATTTTCCAAATCTTTAGATACACCTGTTTTCTCAAGCTTTTTAAGCTCCTGCTGTGCAGTGTCCATTGTCTGAACAGCTTCTTTTTTACTGGATGCCTGTTTTAGACTTTTTGTAAGCACATTAACCTGCTTGTTAAGTTCCTTTAAATCTTCATCATCAATTAATTTTTCGGCGTTAACTTCCTTTTTAACCTGCTCTATTTCCTTTATATTGCTGTTTAAAAGTTGGCCAACATCCACCCTGTCTGGGCTCTTTACAAAACCTGTGGCAAACACTGCAATAATAACTACAACTAAAACTTTAACTGTTTTTTTGGGTATCGTAACCCTGTAATTCTTTTCAGGTTGAGCTTGCTTTCCTTTTTCAATTGCATCTTTAATAACAAGGCTTTCCATATCATTTTGAACTTCAAGCTGGGTAATTTCCAATGCAGTTGATAATCTTTCTTTCAAGCAAAGCCTGTCGGCTACCTTAGCTGCTTCGTAAACAGTAGTCCTGTTTAAATAAATTATAACTATAGAGGCAATAAAACCAGCAACCGCCACTACCGTGCAAATAATCTCCGCATTTTTTATATACACAAACTTGGATACAAGGAGAATTACAAATATAACTGCTAACGCTAATGATTCTGACATAAGAAAATAGCAAAGAAATTTTTCGATATCCATTTTTCTCTTTAATGGTTCAAGTATTTTTTTAATTTCTTTCATAATTCTCCTCCTCCATTATTTTTTAGCAGGATTTATTTTTAATGATGCTAACTTTAAAAACAAGCCGCTTATCAATATATCACTTATCATATTTACAGCCCACATTTTCACTGGTAAATTTAAACCGTTTCCAATCCAGTAGGTCATTGTTATTTCGTCGAAAAAGTTTGTTCCAAGTTGAGCATCAACTGTGGAAAAAAATCCAGCCGCTGGGTTTAAAAAGAAAAATCCATAAATTGCTGGCAAGCTTATATAATCATATATCTGCTTATACGCTTGAATATATATAGTTGAATACGACAAATATCCAACCAATGTACCTACCACAAGTATTCCTATAACCAGATAAACAAGTACCATGGAAACCATTGTTTTCTTGTATATAGAAGAAAAGAAAATACCCATAGACCCGACCATACATGCGGTTACAAGCATAAACACAGTCATTCCAAAAAGATAAAATAAAGAAACACCACCAAAGTAGAATAACACTGCATACACAGGCATCGCCGCAATTATCATAAGTAAAATTAAACCAATGCTAGATAAAAGCTTGCCAAGTACAATAGAAAACGGTGACATTTTTGTAACAATCAGCAAATCCAGTGTCTGCCTCTCTCGCTCTCCACTTATACTGCCTGCTGTAAGGGCAGGTGCAGTCATTAATATTAGACCAAACTGCAAGCCTGAAAGCAATGCATATAAATAGATTATACTTTTAGGGTCAAAACCTGAGTACATTGATCCACTCATTGAGGTTTTTATAAACACAATTGCAAAAAATGTAATAACGCCAACATATGCCGCAATAACGCCAAATATTTTCCAACTTCTTAAAGAGGTTTGTACCTCTCTTCTTAAAATAGGATTAAGCATTTTTGTTTTCACCTCCTGTAATCTGCATAAATATCTCTTCCAAATCTCCATCCTTTTCTTTAAATGCAACAACAGGTACATCAGCCTTAACAATTTTTGTTAAAAGGTCTGCAACCTCATTGTCTTCACCGTCAAAGGATATCTCTACATTGTCTTCATTTTCAATAATGTTGGATACATTTGGAGACTCTTTAAGCAGGTTAAGAAGGATTTCCATTCCACTAATAGGGGTTATTGAAATAATGCGTTTCTTACTTAACATACGCATAATTTGCAAAACAGTTCCCTGTGCCTGCATTACACCATGGTCTATAATACCTATTTCTGTGCACATTTCTGCAAGCTCTGGCAAAATATGTGAACTGATTATTATGGTTTTACCCATGCTGCCCAACTGCTTAAGCACATCTTTCATTTCAACCCTTGCCCTTGGGTCAAGTCCACTGGCCGGCTCATCTAGTATCAATATTTCCGGGTCATGTATAAGGCTTCTGGCAAGACAAAGCCTCTGCTTCATTCCTCTGGAAAGAGAATCTACGTAGAACTCTTTTTTTTCAGTTAAATTAACAATTTCCAGAAGATTGTCAATTAGTTCAGCACGCTCGCTAAAAGGAATATAGTATGCGCCTGCATAAAAATCCATATATTCACTAACCTTTAGGTTATCATACACGCCAAAAAAGTCTGGCATGTAGCCAATTTTATCTTTAAGCAGAGATGGATTTTTTGTAATATCATCACCATCAATGGTTATACTTCCTCTTGTTGCACGCATTAAGCCTGCCATAATCTTCATAGTTGTTGTTTTGCCAGCACCATTTGGTCCAACAAAGCCAAATATGCTTCCTTTTTCAATCTTAAAGGACAAATCATTAACTGCCGTAAATTTGCCATAGGTTTTAACCAGATTATTTACTTCCAGCATTATTGTTTGCCCCCTTTCAGTCTTATTTGAGGAACTTCAATTTCCCCATCTTCTTTCACGCTTACACGAATGGTAATTTTGCCATTGTCATCAGCATAATTTTCAAAATCAGTTATTTCCTCCTGACTAAGCTCTTCCCATTCTCCTGTTGTTAAGTTTACTATTTCCGGCTCAGATGCCATTGCTGATGATTTGTTCCATTTAATTTGGAAAAGTTGCAAATTAATATTTTGCGGAAGTGCAAAGTCACAATATACGTTACCCGCAGGATACATATAAATATAGTTAGAATCCAACCCAAAAGGGTCGCCTTTTTCATTGACAATGCTGCATGGTGTAATAAGTCCGTAAGGCAAGTCAAATTCCGCGCCATCTTCCAATGATACTGCAACATTCATAACAAAAACATTTTCTGCTGTTTCATTCATTTTTTTACCATTAATATATTTATTCCCCTCTATAAGAGGCTGCTTGTTAAAAGCATATAGCTTCATAGACACAGGTTCACTAGAAGAAATATTTTTTGATATTTGCATATCATCGATATCAGTAATAATGGATGACCTTCCATATTTTATAAAATACTCTTCTCTATCCCCTTCAAAGCTATAATAGCCTTCCTCAATCCCAAATAATTTTTGGAATTCATCATAGCTATTATAATAATTGCCGTTTTGCAAATCAACTGGCTCTATTTTGTAATTCACATCAACAGTTTCGCCCGACATGCAACTATCAATTTTGTTATATACGCTGCCAACATGAAGCACTATATCTTCAAAATCAAAATTTGTGTTATTTGTAATAGTACCTACTAAAGCGTCACCTTTAAGTGCTATTTTTGCCTCAAGTGCACCGCCCATGTCAATTTCTTTTTCCGTAGCAAATGTATTTAAATCCCAGCTTGCTTTGCCATAATAAGTTATTTCTGAAGTGCTTTCTGTGTTGATTTTAAGTGCACAAACCTCATCATCGCCATATATATTGCCATAATCCATTTGGCTTACGTCTATATTAAAGTCTTCATCTGCAGTAAATTCCAGTGAACCTTTATCACCGCTTCTAAGACCTCCGTAAATTTCTGCCTTTGCATAATTTTGCCCGTTTTCAATGTCAACCTTGGACATAAGGTTGATAATACTGCTTCTATAGTAGCTGTTTGCACCTGCTATGTAAATTACAACAGTTGTAGCCATGGCAACAATAGGAATAATAATCCAGCCTCGTTCTCTCTTATCTCTCTTTTTAAGTATAATATAAAGAACAGGACCAACAAAAATAACGTACGCTCCAATAATTGTAAAAATTATGTTCATCATTGAGTCTTTTTCAGGTGCCATACGTCCTGCCCTGTCGCTTACCGGATTGTAGCTGTATTCATCAACATAACTAAGGTTGAAAATATTAGGGTTCGTATTTTCATAAAAAGTTCTAAGCAATATCTCTATGTCACCAACATCAGATATAGGTGATTTACCTAAATCGAAGTTATGCAAAACAACAGTACCATTACCAACCTTCAAACTTGATGTAATAACCCTTCCGTCTTGTTCTAATAATGACTCAGAATTTTCCATCTGCGCATCTGAAACAGCTAGGCTGCCCAAACTCGATACATCTTGCACCAGTATGTCGCCAATATTTTCAAGGCTCACATTAGTTACTTCATCACTTACGGTAAATTCCGTAATATTTCCAAGACCAGACAAAACTTTTTTTGCATTTACGCCTGTGCCAAGAATAAGTATTCCGCCTTCATTAACCCATTGTGCAATAGCATCTTTTTGTTCCTTGGAAAGATTTGCTGTGTTGAAGTCATTAATGATAAGCATTCTAAAATTGTTAAACACTGAACTATCATTGGGCAATGTTTTGCTGTCCAAATATATTGTATCAAAATATTCAACACCATCTCCACCATAATAGTAAGATGTTTGTTGATTATAAAAACTGTCATTTTGCTTAATGTAAACCAGTTCCGCAGGGCTGTCGCTTAAAACGCCTGTCCACACAGTGGAAGGATTTTTTGCTGTTGCACTAAAGTTTTTAACGCAAATTGCATCCCCTTTTTCATTAACAAGTGATGCAGTAAAAAAAGGTGTAATTGATGCAACCTGCGCCTTCATTTCGATCTCTTTTGTGGCATTTGTAGAAAGCTCAAGTGGCACATAAAAAATTGCGTACTGACTTGAATATCTTTCACTACTTTCAAAAAGGTACACTTTCATCTGTAACTCACCTTTAAAATTACTACCGTTATTGGTAACAATAAATTTAAAGGGCGTATTTCTCCCTACTATATATTTACTGTCATAGCCAATGCTGGCAGTAATTTCAAACTGACCATCGTCAATCTCTTTAGGCTCATCACTTAAAGAAAATTGCGTCACAGAATCACTGGTGTTTACCACAGTGGACCCTGATTTAGGTGCCCCGTATACAATACTTCCTAGAACCGGCGCAACAACGCTTAAAATCATAGCCAATACAATAACTATTGCAAGCACTGCCGCTCCACGTTTTTTCATGTTGCTGTTCTTCCCTTTCATCACGTTCCTCCTTCTTATTGTTCGGACTGAACCATTATAACATACTTTTAGTTGCTAATTTCGTAAAATTGTATTAAAATTGCATTGTGTTATTTTTAAGAATAACTTATAAAGGAGTTTCTGCCGTGAATATTGGATTGTTTACAGATACATATTTTCCACAAATAAATGGTGTGGGCACATCAACTTATACCCTTGCCAAAGAGCTTAGAAAACTTGGGCATAATGTGTATATTTTTACTCCTTCGGACCCTAAAAACACCATGCGAAACGAGGAAGACGTAATACGTATGCCAAGTATGCCATGCATATTTATTCACCAATATCGTTTTGGTGTTGTTTATTCTCCAAAGGAGCTCAAAAAAATTTCAAAACTTCATTTAGATATTATCCACACACAAACCGAGTTTTCACTTGGGATGTTTGGAAAAACACTTTCAAAAGCCTTTGGAATACCCATGGTTCATACCTACCATACCATGTATGAAGATTACGTACACTATATTGTAAATGGGGCATTAATAACTAAATCCATGGCACATGCCTTTAGCCGTTTATTTTGTAATTTTGCCCGTGAATGTATTGCACCAACAGCAAAGGTTAGGGATTCGCTTTTACAATATGGCGTAACAAAACCCATACACATAATACCAACTGGCATAAATATAGATAAATTTCGCAAAGCTAACTACCCTGAGACAGAAACAATAAAACTGCGCTCTACATTTGGAATTAATGCCAACCATAAAGTTATACTTGTTTTAGGGCGTATTGCGAAGGAAAAAAGCATTGATGTAATTGTTAGTGCAATGCCTGAGGTTTTTGATAAAGAACCTACTGCGCGTCTTTTAATTGTAGGTGACGGTCCAGGACGAGAGGCTCTTGAAACACAGGTTAATGGCCTAGGTATAACCAATAAGGTTATTTTTGCAGGTGCAAAACCGTGGGATGAAATTGGAAAATATTATCAGCTTGGTGATGTATTTGTAAGTGCATCCATCTCAGAAACACAAGGCCTTACTTTCGTTGAAGCAATGGCAGCAGGAGTGCCAATTGTTGCTAAAAAGGATGAATGCATTGAAGGTGTTATTGAAAATGACAAAAACGGCATTATTTTTGAAACTAATGATATCCTTGCAAGCAAAATACTTGGAATACTTCAAGATAAAGAAAAACGTAACTATCTTGCCAGAAACGGTGTTGTATTTTCTGAAAATCTATCAGCAGAGGAATTTGGAAAAAGCGTTGAAAATGTTTACAGAAATGTGCTTGAAGCCTATGAGGGCTCTCCTAAGCAACTTCATCTTTCACACCACGGAGTACAGGGAATTTACAGACGTGTGGAATGCCGTCTTATAAAGATTAAGCGTAATAACCGCAAGCTTAAACGCATAGCTTTAAAGCCTGCAAAAGCAGTAATTAAATATATTGAAGAAAAGAATGAAAACGGAGGTATTATGTAATGATTTCAGATAAAATGAAAAGTTTTGTAAACGGAAGTTCAGCAATAAGAGCAATGTTTGAAGACGGTAAAAAAATGGCGGCAATACACGGCGCTGAAAATGTTTATGATTTCAGCCTTGGCAACCCTAGCGTTGAAGCACCTGAGGAAGTTAAACAGGCTGCCATTGAAATTCTTAACAGCACAGCACCTAATGCATTACACGGATACCCAAATAACTTGGGCTTTGAAGATGTTCGCCTTGCAATTGCCAACCTCAGCAACAAACAGCATGGTACACTCTATACAGAAAATAATATTGTAATGACAACAGGTGCAGCCGCCGCACTTAACATTGTTTTGAAATGTATTTTAAACCCTGGTGATGAGGTAATAGTATTTGCACCATATTTTGGTGAGTATAAATCCTATGTTGGTAACTACGATGGTGTAATTGTTGCTGTTTCACCTAATACGAAAGATTTTCAGCCAAACCTTGAAGAGCTTAACAGTAAAATAACTTCCCGCACAAAGGCGGTTATCATCAACACACCAAATAACCCAACTGGTGTTATTTATTCAGCTAAAACATTATCTACCCTTGCGGATATTTTAAAGGATAAGCAAAAAGAAATAGGCCATCCAATATATCTTCTTAGTGACGAACCGTACAGAGAATTGTTCTATGGAGATTTTGAAATTCCATTTGTTCCCAGTTTTTATGACAATACATTTATTTGCTACTCCTATAGTAAAAGTCTTTGCTTACCTGGAGAAAGAATTGGTCACATTACAGTAAATAGCAAAGTTGATGGATTTGATGATATGGTTTCTGCACTTAGCTGTGCAAACCGCATATCGGGCTTTGTTAACGCACCTACCCTTTGGCAAAAGGTTATTCCAAAGGTGCTAGATTGCAGTGTTGATGTATCTATATACAAAAAAAACAGAGATACTCTTTACAACATGCTTACAGAATTAGGATATGAGTGTGTTAAACCTGATGGCGCATTTTATGTATTCCCTAAGGCACTTATTAACGATGATAAGGCATTTTGTGAAGCAGCAAAAGAATTCCGCCTTCTTATTGTTCCTGGCTCTGCCTTCGGTTGTCCTGGATATTTCAGAATGGCTTACTGCGTGTCCCACGAAACCATTGTTAACTCTAAAGAAAGTTTCCGTGCTTTAAAAGAAAAATTTTCGAGGTGATAAACATGAAAAAACCGTGGAACGATAAACTACGCAAGGTTGACCCTTATGTTCCAGGAGAACAAAGTAAAAATCCAAATATAATTAAGCTTAATGCCAATGAAAATCCTTATCCGCCATCACCAAAAGCAATTGAGGCTATACGCAATTTCGATGCCGATAAACTTTGCCTTTACCCGAATTCAAGTGCTTACCAACTTACTGAGGCACTTGCAAAGCACTATGGGTTAGAGATGAATCAAGTTTTTGTAGGTAATGGTTCTGATGAAGTTATTGCCCTTGCATATATGGCATTTTTTAACTCCGATAAACCAATACTTTTTCCAGATATAACCTACTCCTTTTACCCTGTATGGTGCAATTTTTTTAACACACCCTACTTAACAAAGGCAGTTGACAATAATTTTCGCATTAACCCTGAAGATTATTATGAAGAAAATGGCGGTATAATTATACCAAATCCCAACGCACCAACAGGCATAAGCGAGGATAAAGAATTCATTGAAGACATACTTGAGCACAACCAAGATGTTGTAGTAATTATTGACGAAGCATATGTGGACTTTGGTGGTTATTCTGCCATTGAATTGCTAAGTAAATACGAAAACCTTGTAATTGTCCATACCTTCTCAAAATCTCGCTCGCTGGCTGGTATGCGCATAGGTGTTGCTCTGGGAAACCCAGAACTCATTGCCTTACTTAACGCTGTTAAAAATTGTTATAATTCCTACACTTTAGATAGCGTTGCAATAGCCGCTGGAACAGCCTCTGTAAATGACGATGAATACTTTATGAAAACAATTAAAAAAGTAATCGCAACAAGGGAGCGTACTGCAAAAGAACTTATGGATTTAGGATTTACAGTATTTCCATCACACTCTAACTTTCTTTTTGCAACACACTCAACTATAAATGCAAAAGAACTTTTTGAGGCGGCAAAAGCCGAAAATATTTATATACGTTTTTTCAATTTGCCACGTATAGACAATCATCTGCGCATTACCATTGGCACAGATGAGCAGATGGATGCTCTAATAGCTTTCATCAAAAAATATAAAAGTTAATACTATCTTTTCAAACAAAAAACTGCAGTTTGTTTAGGAAAATATTCCCTAAACAACTGCAGTTTTTATTTGTTTAACGTAAACCCCATCGCTTAGTTAAATATTAGTTCTTCCTTAAGCTTTGGGTTGCAAGGTTAAATTTATCGTGAATTGCAATTAAAGCATCTTCAACGTCATTTTCGTTAATAAGCACTGAAATTTTAATTTCTGAAGTAGAAATCATGCCGATGTTAACGCCTGCATCATAAAGAGCTTCGAACATAAGGCTTGCAACACCAGGATGAGTAGCCATTCCAGCTCCAACAATAGAAACCTTAGCCACTGTATCATCAAAAGTAATCTGCTTAGCACCAAATCTTTCTTTAGCCTCTTCAAGCACCTGCATAACATAATCTAATTCACTTTTAGCAATAGTAAATGAAATATCATTTGTTCCATCGCGACCTATTGATTGAATAATAATGTCTACAGATATATTTTTCTTCTCAAGCAATGAGAACACCTGAAAAGCCTTTCCTGGTTCATCTGAAATACCTTCAATTGAAATTCTGGCTATATCTTTATCGGATGCTACTCCGCTAACAAGCATTTTTTCCACGTTACATTCCCCCTTAACTACTGTTCCTTCTTCTCTTGTCAAACTAGAACGTACCACAAGCTCTACATTATACTTCTGTGCAACCTCTACAGAACGTGTATGCAGTACCTTTGCACCAAGGGAAGCTAGTTCTGTCATCTCTGTATAGCTAATTTCATCTAACTTTCTTGCATCCTTAACAATTCTCGGGTCGGCTGTATATACACCATCAACGTCTGTGTAAATTTCACACAAATCTGCCCTTAAAGCTGCCGCAATAGCAACTGCAGATGTATCTGAACCGCCACGCCCTAACGTAGTAATGTCTTCAAATTTGTTTACACCTTGAAAACCTGTAACAATTACAATATTTTTTCTTTCAAGCTCCTGCTCAATTCTTCCACGGCTTATAGTTTTAATTTTAGCGTTAGAATAAGCGGAAGTGGTATCTATTCCAACCTGCATAGCATTAAGTGAAATAGCTCTATAACCAAGTTTATTTAAAGCCATAGCCATAAGGGCTACCGATTGCTGCTCTCCAGTGGAAAGCAACATATCCATTTCTCTTTTTGAGGCATTTGGATTAATTTCCGCTGCCTTTTCAATAAGTTCATCAGTTGTATCACCCTGTGCAGACAAAATAACCACCATGTCATTGCCTTTATCGTAGCTTTCAACAATTCTTCGGGCTACATTAAAAATTCTTTCAGCATTAGCAACAGAGCTTCCGCCATATTTTTGCACTACTAACAAGTAAAGTCCCCCATTTCTATTCTGATATAATTCTAGCACCCTCTAAATCAGGTTTTAGTATCTCCAGCGTCCATTTGTGTGGTATTGTGCTTAAATACCCATTCATTCGAATTGCAAAATCGTCTATCATATCATCTGTAAGCACACTTGCAAGGGTTGGTCCTGCTCCGCTTAAATACGAAGCCTTTGCACCAAATTCATCAGCCTTGCTAAATATATCATTCATACCTGGCACAAGTGGCAAACGGTATGGTTGATGAAGTCTATCATCCATTGCCATTTTAAGATTATCAATATTCCCTGTCATCATAGATGCAACTAAAAGTGCTGCCCTTGACGAATTAAAAATTGCATCTTTTCTTGTTACATTATATGGCAGAACCCCTCTAGATTTCTCCGTTTCAACAGGAAAATCTGGTACCATTATACCAAAAGACAAATTTTCAGGAATATCAATTTTTACATGACGCATTTCTTCCCTACTTAGGGCACCAACAACCATTCCACCTAGAATAGCAGGGTTTGAGTTGTCGGGATGACCTTCAATTTTAGCTGCAATTTGCGCCAATTCATCCTTAGAAAAATTACACCCAGAAAGGTCATTTGCTGCAATAAGCCCTGCAACAATGCATGCCGCACTGCTTCCAAGGCCACGAGTGTGCGGTATGTAGTCCTCTTGAATAAGCCTTACTCCAGGTATTGGCTTATCAACCAATTTATAAAAATCCTCCATAGTTTTATAAATGAGGTTATTTCTGTCAGTTGGTATTTTAAGCTTGTGCTTCTTATTAATAAGTATTTGCAACCCTTCTTCAATTTCAACAAACCAAAGATGGTTATATTTTTGAAAAGCAATGCCTATGCTGTCAAAACCAGAACCCATATTTGCCGATGTGGCAGGAACAATAATATGTTTCATTTTATGCCTCCATACGGATAAGATTTCTTATATCTTTTATACCGCTCATTGTCTTAATTTTTTCTGCTTTAACTGCCACAGAGCCCTCAGTTTCAGTTTTTGTAATAATTGCAAATTCGTCATCTTCAGCCTCAAGATCAAGAATCTGAACATCACCAAACACCTTAAAAACAGATGACTTTGCCTCCTCAAAATTATCACTGCCAATTCTTAGCATAGCTTTAACTTCAGCATCTCTAATTTCAGCAACATTAGCCTGCACATCACAATTCCATCCAATATTCACGGAAAGTCCTTTGTGCCTTACAGCATCAACAATGTCCGCTACCACTGCACTTGCAGTTGGCAATTTGCCTGCGCCGCTGCCATAGTACATTGTGTTACCACTCATATTACCCTTTACAAAAATGGCATTATATACACCATTAACTGCCGCTAACGGATGTTCTTTGCTTATCAAACAAGGTGACACTTTTGCCGAAATACCATCCACCGTCTTTTTACTGCTTCCTATAAGTTTTATAAGGCAATTAAGTTTATTGGCATATGCAATGTCCGTATATGTTATTCTTCCAATTCCCTCAGTATATATGTCTTCACAATCAACTGTCTCACCGAAAGCCAAAGACGAAAGAATTGCTATTTTTCTGCATGCGTCATGTCCATCAACATCTGCTGTTGGGTTTGCTTCTGCGTATCCTAATTGCTGAGCTTCCTTAAGTACCTCGTCAAAATTCTTTCCTTCTTCAGTCATTTTGGTAAGAATAAAGTTTGTAGTACCATTAAGAATACCGGATATTTCTAATATTTTATCTGCAGTTAGTGATACACAAAGAGGCCTAATAATAGGTATGCCTCCGCCAACACTAGCTTCAAAAAGATAACTTACACTGTTATTTTTTGCAAGAGTCATAAGTTCTGCCCCATGCTTTGCAACAAGCTCTTTATTACTTGTAACAACGCTTTTACCCATATTTAAAGCACGTTTAGAGAAAGTAAAAGCCGGTTCAACTCCACCCATTACTTCAACTACAACACCAATCTCAGGGTCATTTAATATTTCTTCATAATCTTTTGTAAGTATCTTTTCAACTGGATTACCTGGAAAATCTCTAAGGTCAAGTACCTTTTTAACCTTGATTTCCTCTCCTGCCTTATTTTTTAATACCTTGCTGTTGGTATTAATTACGTCATAAACTCCTGACCCCACTGTTCCGAAGCCTAATATTGCCACTCCTGTCATTTACTTCACTCCTACGTTTTTATTCTCTTGCAATAATCTTAAATGTCTGAACTCCATGCAGTTTTTGCAGTTCTTCAACAAGACTTCCCAAATCTTTGTCCATAGCATCAGTTTCTATTGAGATAGTAACCATAGCTATTCCATTAATTGGTATATTCTGGTTTATTGTAAGAATATTTGCGCCAGCCGAAGCTATACCGTTTAATACACAGGATAAAACACCCTTCGTATCATCAAGGTTGGTAGCAAAAGTAACCGTTTTCCCTCTTGTATTTTCATATAATGGAAAAACTGCATCTCTATATTTATAGAATGCACTTCTGCTTATACCAACTTTACTAACAGCTTCCTGAACGGTTTTTTCTCTGCCGCTTTCCAGCAAATTTTTAACATCCATAACCTTCAAAAAAATTTCTGGAAGCACACTTTTATCGATGATATAAAAATTTTTATCTTCTCTCATGCTTGTCCTCCGGTTTTCCATACAAAAACATTTGTTTTCACACTGTAGACTATACCACGTATTCATTGTAATTTCAAGTATTGCTTAATCTATGCCACTCAATTTCTTTAAAACCTACTAAAATTATATTTTCGCCAATTACAATTGGCCTTTTAACCAGCATTCCGTTACTTGCAAGCAATACAATCTGCTCTTCAAATGTCATTTCATTAAGTTTATCCTTAAGCCCCATAGATTTATACAATAACCCACTGGTGTTAAAAAATTTCTTAATTGGCACTCCACTTTTTTCTATCCAATTTTTCAGTTCTTCTGGTTTTGGGTTATTTTCAACAATATGTCGGTCTGTATATTCAATTTTGTGCTCATCTAACCATTTTTTAGCTTTCTGGCATGTTGAACACTTAGGATATTCCAAAAATAAGTACATACTACTCCTCCTTTTGTCAATATTCGTTAATATGTATCAATAACAATTCAAAAAGCTAGTTTTCTAAATAGCATCATTGCTTAGGCCAAGTTAAATTTAATTACAGATTAATTTGTAATCGCTTTTCATAAGCCTTTTTTGCACTTTTAACAGATATTATATCATAAAAAAAGGATACAGACTATAAGTCTGTATCCTAAAATTTAATTTTTTTATAATTTGTTTCTTAAACAAGCCCCATCATTCTTGGGATTGCCATTGAAATTGGTTCAATATAAGTAATCATAAACAATGCAATGATGTTTGCAATAAGCAACCATATAACTGCTTTAGTAATTTGCTCAATAGAAATCTTAGCAATACCGCAGGCAACAAAAAGGTTAACACCAAGTGGAGGTGTTGACATACCGATTGCAAGGTTAACAACCATGATAAGACCAAAGTGAACTGGATTTACGCCAAGCTGTGTTACAATTGGAAGGAAGATTGGTGTAAGAATAATAATAGCAGCAGTTGTTTCCATAAGACAACCAACAATAAGAAGCATAATGTTGATAAGAAGAAGAATGATAACTCTGCTGTTTGAAAGTGAAATCATAGCTGTAGCAATAACGTCAGGAATTCTTTCTGATGTAAGGATCCAGCCAAAACCTGAAGCTGAAGCAATAATCATCATAACCATAGCTGTACTTTTACCCGCTGCCATGAAGAGACCTGGAATTTTTCTTAAATCCATTTCTCTGTAGATAACTAAACCTACAAGGAAACCATAAATAACTGAAACTGCGGCAGCCTCTGTTGGTGTGAATACACCACCATAGATACCACCAAGAATAATAACTGGCATTAAAAGAGCAAAGAAAGCATCCTTAAACTTGACAATTATATTTTTAATTGAGAATTTTGGTTTATTAACTAATCCATAGCCATTCTTTTTAGCGGTAACATAGCATACAATCATAAGTGAAAGACCAACTAAGAAACCTGGACCAAAACCTGCGGCAAACAATGTTGAAATTGAAACAGAACCAACAACACCATAGTTAACCATTGGGATTGATGGAGGAATGATAACTCCGATTGCACCTGCAACAGCCATAACCGCAGCAGAGAAAGCTTTATCATAACCTTCTTTTTCCATTGAAGGAATAAGTATACCACCAATAGCAGCAACAGTAGCAGGGCCTGAGCCAGAGATAGCAGCAAAGAACATACATGTTAATACAGCTGCCATTGCAAGACCGCCTGTTAAACTGCCTAAAATAGCGTTACAAAAATCTATAAGTCTTCTTGAAATACCACCTGTTTCCATAAGGTTACCTGCAATCATGAAAAGTGGAACTGCAAGAATTGGGAAAGAGTCCACAGATGTAAACATTCTCTGTACAACAACTATAAGTGGTGTGTTACTGCCTAATGTAAGTGCAATGAAGCTTGACAAACACAATACTGCCCATATCGGAAATCCTAAAACGGCCGTAATTGCGAAGGTAATAAATAAGTAACTAGCCATTATTCAATAACCTCCTTTACTTCTGGTTCATTAAAATTTTTGATACCTAAAATAATTTCCTGCACAAATCTGATGATAAAGAAAATCATACCAATAGGAATGGCTGCATACATATAACCCATAGGTATACGCATTGCTGGTGAAAGCTGACCCTTTGAAAGCTGAGTTTGTACAATTGCAAAGCCATATTTGGCAATTACTGCACAAAGAGCAATACTCGCAATCATAATGAATATAGCAAGTACTTTTTGCACTTTCTTTGGAAGCAATAACGCAAATGCCTCTACGCCAATATGGGCACCTTGTCTAACACCGTAAGCGCCACCTAAAAATGCTGTCCACACCAGAAGATATCTTGATAATTCTTCTGACCATGGTAATGATGCTTTAACTACAAATCTGAATACTACCTGAATAAAAACGACTATTGACATTGCTGCCAATGTAAGAATACAGCAGTATCCTTCGAAATTGTCTAAAAAATCTTTTAATTTACTATTCAAAATTGCCCCTCCTGACTCTATTTCATACAGTATACAAACACAAATACGAAAAAGTCTATTAAATAAAATAAAATATGATTTCGAAATACTCTGGTGATAAACTATTACACTACTTTCCTATTTTTTACCCTAAAATAATATTTGTATGCAATCTAATAAATCACTTTTCGATGTAAAAACTAATGAAAACTTAAAATTCAATTCAGTTACGATTTACTCAAAAACTGCCTGATTAAGAACAAACCAATCAGGCAGTTCAAATTACATGAAATAGTTCAAATTATGCACTCTCTGTACATACAATACAAACTTTTTAACTTGTAACCTAATTATTTATTTGCTGCAATAACTTCCTGAACACGAGCATAGATGTCAGGTGAAACGAAACCAGCGCCTTCTTTTACATATGTGTCATAGATTGAAGCTGTAGCATCCTGGAATGCTTTCTTTTCTGGAGAATTAATCTGCATGCCTCTTTCTTCAAGAGCTTTTGCACCTGATTCTGTCTGAGCATCAATCTGATCTCTTTCGTAAGGAGCTGCTTCAACAGCTGCTTCTTTTACTGCTGTCTGATATTCA
>JAYFNB010000045.1:0-74211 GCA_034933685.1 Lachnospiraceae bacterium
TGACTAAGCCTAATAAATTTCTGGTGATGATGCGTTCATGGGAGACACCCGTTCCCATGCCGAACACGATGGTTAAGACATGAACGGCCGATGATACTTGGTGGGAGACTGCCTGGGAAAGTAGGTGGTTGCCAGATTCAACCTTCCGGGGTGTAGCGTAGCTTGGCTAGCGCGCCTGATTTGGGATCAGGAGGTCGCAGGTTCAAATCCTGTCACCCCGAGTTTTAATAATGATTTGAACCAGCATATGGTGGGTATAGCGCAGTTGGTTAGCGCGCCAGATTGTGGCTCTGGAGGCCATGGGTTCGAATCCCATTATCCACCCCATATTTATGGGTCACTAGCTCAGTTGGTAGAGCACTGGACTTTTAATCCAGGTGTCTCGGGTTCGAGCCCCGAGTGACTCATTTTTTAATTAAATACGCAGTCGTGGCGGAATTGGCATACGCGCTAGACTAAGGATCTAGTCCGGGTTTCTGGGTAGGGGTTCAAGTCCCCTCGACTGCACCACTTTTATGCGCGAATGGCTCAGTGGTAGAGCATCGCCTTGCCAAGGCGAGGGCCGCGAGTTCGAATCTCGTTTCGCGCTTTTTTTTGTTTATGTAGCTGTTCATTTAATGGGCTATCGCCAAGCGGTAAGGCACAGGACTTTGACTCCTGCATTCGCTGGTTCGAATCCAGCTAGCCCAGCTTTTAGCTCATTAGATATATTTGATGGGGTATCGCCAAGCGGTAAGGCAATGGATTCTGATTCCATCATCCGCAGGTTCAAATCCTGCTACCCTAGTTAGCGAAGCTGTGTATTGACTTAATATCAATACACAGCTTTTTTATATAGAATTTATCCCAAGCAACGTTAGATTTTAATTATAAATGGATTGTTAGGAGATAAAACTATATAATATTTATAGATATTTAGTATGATAAAAAAGTCGTTAAGGAGATAATCTTTAGTGACTTTTTGTAATAATTATGGTAAATTTTATTGTAAGAAATAATTTGTGGAGGCGCGCAATGAATATAAAAGATAGTTATCATCCATATGCTATAGTTACTATAATATTTTGGTCCTTAGCTTATGTTTTTTCACGTTTGGCAATGCAGCATTTTTCACCTTATCCACTTGGCTTTTTAAGATACGCAGTTGCTTCAATATTTCTAATATTCATTGTTTTTTTTATGCGTATTACGCCACCCTTAGCTAAAGACATCCCATTGTTTATTGCGTCTGGTGCGTCGGGATTTTTTTTGTATATGTTGACATTTAACAAGGGTACAGCCATGGTTCCATCTGCCACGAGCAGTGTAATAATTGCTACAGCACCAGTTATTACGGCATTATTGGCAAGAGTAATTTACAAGGAAAAGCTAGCTGTATATCAGTGGATTGCAACAGCCATAGAATTTCTTGGAATTATTGTGCTTACAATTTGGGGTGGCGCTTTTACAATAAATGAAGGAATAATATGGCTGTTGCTTGCATCACTATCACTTAGCTGTTATAACATTATGCAAAGAAAAATTACAAAGCTATATAAACCGCTTACAGTAACAGCATACAGTATTTTTGCTGGGACAGTAATGCTTTGTATCTTTGCACCTAAGGCGTATGAAGAAGCACAGACGGCATTGCCAATTCAATTTGTATATATACTTATACTTGGTGTATTGGCAAGTGCATTGGCTTATATTGCATGGGCAAAGGCTTTCTCCAAAGCAAAGAATACATCGTCAGTAAGCAATTATATGTTTGTTACACCATTTATTACGGCACTTTTTGGTTTCATTTTTGCAGGGGAAGTACCCGATTTATCTACAATAGTTGGAGGAACAATTATTATGTGCGGTGTTTTACTATTTTTTAAAAATAGTTTTATAAGGCCAAAGAATGCTGGTGAATTGAAAACAAACATTAAAGCCTAATTAGGATATTTTGCTGTAGCTAGATATAGGAATGAAATTAATGCAAATTTGTATTGACTAAAGTAAAGAATTTTGTTATCATATTATCGCTGAATGTTTGAGCAGTCGTGGCGGAATTGGCATACGCGCTAGACTAAGGATCTAGTCCGGGTTTCTGGGTAGGGGTTCAAGTCCCCTCGACTGCATAAATTTTTGTTTTATTCCACTGTATGTACCATGGCTCAGTGGTTGAGCATCGCCTTGCCAAGACGAGGGTCGAAGGAAGAATCTCGTTTCACGCTTATTATAATGGGGTATCGCCAAGCGGTAAGGCAATGGATTCTGATTCCATCATCCGCAGGTTCAAATCCTGCTACCCTAGTTTTAAAAGGTCTGACTATGAATGGGTCAGACCTTTTTGCTTTAATTTTTTTGTAGAATATGATAGAATAAGAGATGGATTTTTATTATAAAGGATTGATTGTATGTTGGATGTTTCTTTACTTGGTACAGGCGGAATGATGCCTATGCCTAAAAGATTTCTTTCTTCTATGATAATGCGCCTTAACGGACGCCTTATTGTGGTGGATTGCGGCGAGGGTACACAGGTGTCCCTTAAAAACCTTGGATGGGGTTTTAAGGCAATTGATGCCATAATGTTTACCCATTTTCATGCTGACCATATTTCGGGTTTGCCAGGTATGCTTTTGGCAATTGGTAACGCTGGGCGAACAGAACCGCTAAAACTTGTGGGACCAAAGGGTCTTGCTTATGTGGTTGACGGTCTAAGAAGAATTGCCCAGGACATCCCTTTCGAAATTGAGTATATTGAAGTAGATGATAAAAATCAGCAAGAGATTGAAATAAATGGGTATACGGCAAGTACGCTTTTTGTTGAGCATTCTGTGAAGTGCATTGCATATAGGTTTGAAGTAAGGCGCAAGGGTCGTTTTGACGCAAAAAAGGCGCAAGACCTTGGGTTGCCAAAAAAAGAATGGTCGGTTTTGCAGAAGGGGATTCCAGTTGAAATGGATGGAGTTACTTACACTGCGGACATGGTATTAGGTGACTTTAGGCCGGGAATAACCATTTGTTTTTGCACCGACAGCAGACCTGTAGAAGATTTAGTTGATTTCATTAAAGAATGTGACCTTTTTATTTGTGAAGGAATGTATGGTGAAAACGAAAAGCTTAATAAAGCCATTGAGAACAAGCATATGTTGTTTTCAGAAGCGGCAAGGCTTGCTAAAGATGGAAATGTGAAGAAAATGTGGCTTACTCATTACAGCCCAGCGCTTTCTGAACCAGAGGAATTTTTGGATAATGCGAAAAGTATATTTCAAGATACTGTTTTAGGATTTGACGGAATTACAGAAACAATTATGTTTGAAAAATAGAGTATGTCAACTTTAAAATCTACAGACTTTTTAACATTGGATTCGTATTAATTTTTATACAAATGAGATGGGGATATGATGGACAAAACGGATTACGAGCTTGTTCAGGACTGTGTACAGGGAAACTCAGGTGCGTTTGAGCAACTTTTAGAACGGTATAAAAACCTTGTGTACTCGGTTATACTACGAATGGTTAATGACTCGGAAGATGCAAATGACCTTGCACAAGAGGTTTTTATTAAAACCTATAAAAATTTGAATAGATACAGCCCTGAATTCAAGTTTTCAACTTGGATTATTAAAATTGCCACTAACACGGTTATAGATTTTAGGAGGAAGAAAAAACCAGATTCTATTGATATTGACGAAATGGTTTATGAGCCTGCTGATAAAGACACACCCGAATCAAGCTATGTAGAGAATGAGGGAAAGAGGGCTCTTTCCGAGGCTATAGAAAAATTACCGGATATGTATAAGGTACCTATTGTCCTTTATCATATAGAGGACATGAGTTATCAGGAAATATCAGATATTTTGGGTGTTTCCCTTTCTAAGGTTAAAAATAGAATTTTTAGAGGTAGAAAAATTTTAAAGGATATAATTGTGAGTGAGAGGGTGAGTTTACGTGAAGTGTGAAGATGCGGATTTACTTATGATGAAATATATGGATGGTGAAATTACATCACAAGAAGCACAACGACTTAACCAACACATACTTGCTTGCAAGAAATGCAAAGAGACTTTTTTCATTTACGATGGAATGATGAGTGAAATGATTGATATGCCACAAATTACTGCGCCAAAAGGGTTTGAGTGTGCAGTTATGTTAAAAATTGCAGAACTTCCACAAGCGCAATCTGTTTATAGTGTACGTGATAGGGTTAAGATTTTGGTTGCAGGCACTTTTGCTATGCTTTTAAGCATTGCCGCACTGCTTATAGGTTATAGGGATACTATAATTTCAAGCCTCGCAAGCAGTGAGCATTTTGGGGCGTACATGCAAAACCTAATTCCTGTTGTAGAAAGAGTTGAAATGCAGAAGGAAAATGTAATAAGCGTATTTAATTCAGCGATAATAAGTGTCGAACATACGCTTTCAGCAAGTGCGGGATTTATTGTTATTGGTATTGTAGTGCTTTGCGTAGTTCAGGTAGCTTTGGTTATGCGAAGAAACAGATAGGAATTTTCAATATGGAAAATAAAAAAAGGTTATTGCATATTGCAGGTTGTTTGGCGGTGTGCGGATTTATTTTAAGTTTAAGACATGCGGTTGTTTTTCCCAAAGAGATAGTTACGGTTTCAAGTGCTATTTTTGAGGATATTACAAGTGTTATTGTTGCGTTCAGACTTATGGATGTTGTACATGCAGTAGAGCATATTCCATGGCCTGTTTTCACTTTTTCTTTTTGCGTTGTTTCATTTGCAATAGGATACTTAGTACTAAAAGCCAAACCAAAAGCTATGAAAACAGGTAGTGCTATTTTTTCGGCAGAGCTGGCTAAAGTAATTAAGAGAGGCTTGTTTATTTATGTCATGCGAGCAATTCTTATTTTCGTTTTTATATACTCGGTTGTGGGTATACCGGTGGCCGTTGCAATAATAGTTCTAACAAAAATTGTGGACATTGTTGGAATGGTTCCTGTTGCCGTGAACATTGGTGCAAGCATACAGGAGGTAATAAATGGGAACGATAGGCGTATGGAAAATAATTATATAATTGGTGCAATTGCTATGCTGATATCAGCAAACGTATATGCTGTGGGTTGTGCGCTAATTTTATTTATATTTCCTGTTTTAAGTTTTGGAACCATAAGCTGTATGATTGAAAAAAAGGTGTTTTGCATGCCTATAGATACGTCTGAATTTGAAAACAAAAAAGATAAGTTTGACAAGAATAAAATAAGGGATATAATAACTAAAGGATTAGATTGAGTTTTTGAGGCTTTAGGAGGCAATTATGTCTGAAGAAAAAGATATATATATACTCGGTATAGAAAGCAGCTGTGACGAAACAGCTGCCGCAGTAGTTAAAAACGGAAGATATGTGCTTAGCAATGTTATTTCATCGCAAATAGACTTACACAAACTCTATGGCGGAGTTGTGCCTGAAATAGCTTCCAGAAAGCATATAGAGAACATAGATTGGGTTATAGACAAAGCCCTTGAAGATGCAGGAAAAACTTTTGATGATATTGATGCTATTGGTGTTACATATGGACCTGGACTTGTTGGTGCATTGTTAGTTGGTCTTGCCGAGGCAAAGGCACTTGCATATGCAGTAAATAAGCCACTTTTAGGCGTTCACCATATCGAAGGGCATATTTGTGCCAATTATATTGAAAATGTAGAGTTTAAACCTCCTTATGTTGCTTTGGTGGTGTCAGGAGGGCATTCACACCTGTTGTACGTAAAGGATTATGGAGAGTATGAAATATTAGGGCGAACTAGAGATGATGCCGCAGGTGAAGCATATGACAAGGTTGCAAGGGCAATTGGCATGGGTTACCCAGGTGGACCTAAGATAGATGCGGCGGCAAAAAGCGGAAATGCCGAGGCAATTGTATTCCCAAGAGTGTATCTTGAAGAGGACAGCTATGATTTCAGCTTTAGCGGACTTAAAAGTGCAGTGCTGAATTATATTAATAAGCAAAAGATGATGAATCAAGAGATAGACGTAAATGATGTTGCGGCAAGCTTTCAGCGTGCTGTGGTAGAGGTTCTTGTTAACAAAACTATTCGTGCCGCAAAAAACATGGGTGTTACACAGGTTGCGTTAGCAGGCGGTGTTGCATCAAATACTGCACTGCGTAAACATATGAAAGAAATGTGTGACAAAAATGGTCTATCGTTAAATATTCCTGCACCTATACTTTGCACAGATAATGCGGCAATGATAGGCTCTGCGGCATATTATGAGTATATTAAAGGAATAAGAGATGGGTTGGACTTAAATGCAAATCCTAACCTTAAGCTTGGTAAAAGGTAATTATTACAATTTATATTTTGCAAATTAAGATAAATAAAAAGGTGATTTTTCAGAAAATAAATTTCTGAAAGTCACCTTTTTTAATTTACGAAGAAAATACATTGTCATAAAATAGATACTACATACAAGGATATGCATTTTAATTTTTTACAAGATCTGCATGTGCTTAAAATAACAAAGTGCAGGGGTAAAATTGTCTATTTTTAGGAACTTTGTTATATTTGCAACAGCACCGCCATATAAAGCCGCTTCATCTTTTAGCATAGAACGGTAAAGAATTCCTTTATTATTTCCCAAAGATAGCTTTAGCCTTAGAAATATTTCATTAAAGCAGATAGTAAAAGGGCTGTTTATAACAACTATTTCAGGGTCATACATTGTTATAACATTGGTTATAGCCAAGGAAAGATAATAGATGAAATCCTCGGCAACTTGTTTTGCATCATTGTCATTTGCTTTAAAAAGCTGAAAAAAGTCATCAAACTGCATGGGTTGTCCCTTAAGGAATGAAAGTTTATCCATTAGAGAATTTATTGAGGCATATTTTTCAAGAATTCCATTTGTTTTGTTACCGCTGTCAATAATCATCTGCCCAAGTTGACATGCCTGCCCATTGCTTCCACAAAACAAATGGTTATCAGCAATAATTCCCATACCAATATTGTTTGAGGCTGTAATAAATGCAAGGCTTTTTGCACGCATAGAATAAACGTTTTCGCCTAATACTGCAAGGTGTGCATTGTTATGGAAAGTGACAGGTGCGTTGTATTTTTTAGACAGAGTTTCCCCTAGTTTAGTGATTATGTCACTGTTGTATGATGGAAAAACAGGTATATTGTTTTTAACGTTTCCTTCAATGGCTACTGCTATGCCAGTAACGCCATATGTGCTTTTTGCTACAGAGAAAATGAAGTTATCAATAAGGGCACAGGTTTCGGATTCCAAATTGCTTTTGTTTGTTATTAGAGAGGTATTAAGACCATGGCAGTTTCCGCACATGTCTGTGCACATAAGGCGAATGCGGTGCTTTTCTATATCAAGTGATATGCAATAGCCGCAGGTTTTGTTTAGCTGAAGCATGGCACTTTTTCGCCCTATGCCATTGCCGACAAAACCAGTTTCCAAAACCAAATCCAAATCCATAAGGTTTTGAACAATGGTGGATATTGTGCCCTTTGTAAGGCCAGTTTGTGTTGAGATATCAACCCTGGAAATAGGTGCATTTTTAATTATCGTTTCCAGTATCAGTGTGGTGTTTATGTCACGTATCAGCTCTTTGCTTCCTATAACCATATAACCACCTCTTTTCATAACTAGTATACATTAGAAAAAAATATTTTTCAATGGTCAGACTAATGGTTTACGTATCCGTATTCTTTTAAAATTAATGAAAAAAATGAAATATTAACCACTAGATTAATGTTAATTAACAATATTAAGGTGAAAAAAATAACAATGCTGGTAGTTAATATACGTTGATTCAATATATGTAGTGTAAATGGTTCTATATTTGGTAAATGAAGTACTTGTTCTTGACAAATCCTTACATTTGACTTATTATAACTTTTATACAGTAAAAATGGGGAATTAGTTATGTTTTTATCACAAACCACAAAAATAGTAACGGTTTCACGTTTTTTGTAGTCAATTATCATACTTTTTTAATATTCGACAAGGATGATATTTATTTGACAAATTATTTTTTTAACAAAAAACCGCTTATAAATGCTGTTAAAATGGTTAAAAACTATATTAGCATATGTAACATCTTAAGAATAAGAGAGGTGATTAAGGTGGCGTTTGAAATTATTAAAAACATTGTTGAGGCTGAAAAGGAAGTGGACGCTATAAAAGCGAAAGCAATTGCCGAGGCTGATGCCATAAAGGCAAAAGCAAAAGAAGATTCGGCCCAGACTTTTGCCAAGGCAAAGAAAGAAGCTAAGGCAAGGGAAGAACAGCTAATTGACGGTGCAGTGAAAAATAGTCGTCAAAAGGTGGCAAAAATAATAGCCGAGGCTGAAGGCAAATGCAAGGAGGTAGCCCAAGCAGCAGAGCAGAAAAAGGCTGAGGCAATTAAAGCCGTAATAGGAAAGGTAGTGGGCATAAATGGCGACAGTTGAATTAAGCAAGTTTAGTGTCATTGGGCTTAACGACCAGAAACCCAAAATACTTAAAGGGCTTATGGATCTTGGTGTTGTGGAGATAAATAATCAAGATGAAAAACTTACAGACGAGGATTGGTCATCATTTGTAGAAAAAGATGGCGACGAAGTTACCGTTTATAGCCTTGATACAAAGATTTCTGAGGCCAGCAATGCTTTAGAAGCACTTAATAAGTACGATAAGGGTAAAAAACCTTTCATTAAGGTTAGAAAAACTGTCAAGGAAAGTGAATTTGAAGCTACGCTTCAAAACAGAGATGTTATTGAAGAAACTGTGACAGAGGCAAATGGTATATACAAAGAGATAACTCGCCTAAAAAATGAAGAAAGCAAAATAAATACTGCGATAATAGGCTTAAAACCTTGGGTACAGTATGACCTTCCGCTGGATATGACGGGAACGAGGTTCACAAGTATTGTTATAGGTACAGTGCCTGCCGCAACAGTAGTTGAGGATGTGGAAAGGGCTGTAAGTGAGAAAAGCCAAGGAGCAGTAGTTTATAAGGTTTCTTCAGACGAACAGCAAAGTTATTTATCGGTTGTGTGCCTTAACGAAGAAAAGGATGAAGTGTTAGAGGTTTTACGTCTTAACAACTTCACACCAATAGCCTTTAATGAGGTTTCAGGTAAAGCCAATGAAAATATTGTTCAATTTGAAAAAGAACTTGAAGAAATTAAAAAGAATATTTTAAGCCTTGAAGAAGAGTTGTCACAAATGGCAATTAATAAGCCGGATGTAGAAATGCTTCACGATGACTACATTATAGACCGTGATAAGGCTAAAATATTATCTAGTATAGTAAAAACTAAAACAGCTTTCTATTTTGACGGATGGCTGCCTAAGGAAAAAGAAGATGATGTAAAAGCAGTATTACAAGAAAATGGATGTTTCTATGAGTTTAAAACTCCCGAAAAGGGCGAAGAAGCACCTGTATTACTTAAACAAAATGCTATAGTAGAACCTTTTGAGGCAATAACAAACCTCTACAGCGTGCCTTCGGTAAATGATATAGATCCGACACCGTTTTTGGCACCATTCTACTTTATATTTTTTGGCATGATGCTTAGTGATACTGGCTATGGAATTATATTGGCAGTGGCCTGTTTCATTTTGCTTAATAGGTTCCGCCTTGAAGGAATGCTGAAAAAGTTAGTAAAACTGTTTATGTTCTGCGGTGTTTCTACTGCATTTTGGGGTGTAATGTTTGGAGGTTACTTCGGCGATTTTATCCCTGTTGCGGCAAAAACACTTTTTAACAAAGATATAGTTGTTAATGCAGTTTGGTTTAATCCTATACAAGAGCCAATGAAACTTTTAGTTTTTTCACTTATTCTAGGTGCAATTCATTTATTTGTGGGCATGGGCATTAAGGCTTATATACTAATTAAAGATGGACGACCAGTTGATGCACTTTGTGATATTTTTCTTTGGTATGTACTGCTGATAGGGCTTGTGCTTTTTGGCATAGGCGGAAGCATTGGCTTGGCAAACGTAGGAAAGTATATGTCCATTGTAGGAGCTCTAGGTATTTTATTTACTGCTGGGCGCGAGAAAAAAGGAATTATTGGAAAGCTTTTAGGCGGACTTGGAAGCCTTTATGGCATAACAAGCTACTTATCAGATGTGCTTTCCTACTCAAGGCTTTTAGCACTTGGTCTTGCAACAGGTGTTATTTCACAGGTTATTAATACTTTAGGCTCTATGGCTGGTGGCGGAATTGGCGGTGCAATTGTAATGTTAATAGCGTTTGTTATTGGACATACCTTTAACCTTGCTATCAACGTACTTGGCACTTTTGTTCATTCAAGCAGACTTCAGTATGTAGAGTTTTTTGGAAAATTTTTCGAGGGTGGCGGCATAGCCTTTAACCCATTCAACAAAAAGACAAAATATGTTGAGATAATAAAGGAGGAAAAGTAAATGGAATTTAACGGACAGGTTTTTGCATTAATGGGTGCTGCAATGGCAGCATTAGCAGGTATTGGCAGTGCAATAGGTATTGGTATAGCAGGTCAGGCAGCGGCAGGCGTTGTTTCTGAAGACCCGAACAAATTTGGTCAGGTTCTGGTTCTTCAGGCTCTTCCGGGCACACAGGGAATCTATGGTCTTCTTATTGCTTTCATTATTTTACTTAAAGTTGGTTTGTTAGGCGGCGGACTTATGGACATTTCCGTTTCTCAAGGTGCTTACATTCTTGCGGCATCACTTCCAATTGGTTTGGTTGGTATTTTTTCTGCAATTGCACAGGGTAAAGCAGCAGCAGCCTCTATTATGCTTGTTGGTAAAAAACCAAGTGAACTTGCAAAAGGTATGATTTTTACAGCTATGGTTGAAACTTATGCCGTACTTGCACTTCTTATTTCATTCCTTATGATTAACAGCATTGTATTATAATTAATTCAAATAAAAATAATAAGAAGGAGGAAAGACTCCTATGAGTAACGGTAACGGTGAAAATATTATTGACAAAATACTTACAGATGCAAAGGCAGAAGCTAAAGCAATAACCGATGCGGCGCAAAAAGAAGCAGATACTGTGCTTGAAGCGGCAAATGCTAAGGCACAAAAGGAATCCCAAGCGTTGGGTGAATTGGCACAGGCAGAGGCTGACAAAGCGGCAGCAAAAGAAATTTCATCTGCAGAAATGTTAGCAAAGAAAATGATACTTACCCAAAAGCAGTCTATACTTGAAGAGGTAATAGCATCCGCAAAAGCAAAGCTGTTATCATTAACAGATGTTGAATATAAAGTAATAATTATTGGTATGCTTGATAAGGCAGAGATTGATAAGGATGCGGAAGTTATATTCAGCAAAAAAGACAAAGAGGCTTTTGGCAAAGAGATATCCGAAAAGGGTTATAATGTTTCTGATGAAACAAGAGATATTGACGGAGGATTTATAGTAAAGAAGGGTGATATTGAATATAATTACTCCTTTGAATCCATAATTTCTGTAGAGAAGGAAGATATCGAACAGATTGCGGCAGAAATACTGTTCGGTTAAGGAGGCTTAAAAATGGCAAACGACCAAATTTATCCTTATGCCGTAGCCCGTATTAGAATGCTTGAAAGGTCACTTCTTACAGAAAAAAACTATATCCAAATGGCAGAAGCAAGAACTACCGAGGAAGCACTTAAAATACTTTCCGAAGCCGGTTACGGCAATGGAAACAGCCTAAGTGTTAAGGAATATGAGGAAGCCTTGGCGGCACAGCTTGCAAAAGCATATGCAGACGTGGCAGAACTTGTTAGCGGACAGCGTTTTATGGATATGTTTTTACTAAAAAATGACTATCATAACCTAAAGGTTTTGATGAAAGAAGATATTTCAGGTGTTGACGGAAGTAATTATCTTGTTGGTGGTGGAACAGTAAATGTTGAGGTTATGCAGTCGGCTTTCAAATTGAAAGCATACGATACATTGCCTGCAAATATGGCAGAGGCGGTGGCTCAAAGCTATTCTGTTTACGGCAAAACATTAAGCGGACAAATGATTGATATTGTTTTGGACAAAGCCGCTTTTAAAGATATGAGTGCTACAGCAGATAAAAGCAACAACGATTTTATGAAAAGATATATGCAGTATGTTTGTGACCTTACAAACTTAAAAAGCTTTTTACGTATTAAAAATATGAAAAAAACCTTTGAAATGTTCACGTTAGTGTTTGTTGAAGGTGGAACTTTAGGCTTAGACAGCTTTAAAACGGCATTTAATGCTGAAAACCCAGCGTCTGGCTTTAAAGGCACTTACTATGAGGCACTGTGTGAAAGTATGGCAAAAGGTTTTACTGCTTTTGAAAAACAATGCGATGATTATCTTATGCTGTTTGTTAAGGACGCAAAGTATATCTCACTTACCCTTGAACCTTTGGTTGCTTACATTTATGCAAGAGAAACCGAGGTTAAAACTGTAAGAATTATACTTAACAGCAAGGTAAACAATATTGACCCTGATGTAATTAAAGAAAGATTGAGGGATGCTTATGTATAAGGTGGGAGTTATTGGTGATAAGGATAGCGTAATGGGCTTTCTTGCACTTGGTATGGACATCTTCCCAGTTTATGAAGCTGATGAAATTAAAAAAACCATACATAAGCTGGTTGAAGAGAATTATGCAATAATCTATATCACAGAACAGGCTAAACTTATGGCACAGGATACCGTTGCAAGGTATAAAGATAATCAGCTACCTGCTATTATTGTTGTACCTGGAATTACAGGTAGCATGGGCATTGGCCTTAATGAAGTGCGAGAGTCTGCAAAACGTGCTATAGGTGCAGATATATTATTTGGCGAAGATTAAAAACTAATAGAATTGAGTGGTGATATATACATGAGTACAGGCACAATAGTTAAGGTGTCAGGACCACTGGTTATTGCGGAAGGCATGAGAGACGCGAATATGTTCGACGTAGTAAGGGTTTCTGACAAAAATCTTATAGGTGAAATTATTGAAATGCATGGAGACAGAGCTTCTGTTCAGGTATATGAAGAAACAAGCGGACTTGGACCTGGCGAAACAGTTGTATCTACAGGCAGACCTATGTCTGTTGAACTTGGACCAGGACTTATTTCTACAATCTACGATGGTATTCAGCGTCCACTTGAAAAGCTGTATGAGGCTTGCGGTGCAAATATTCAAAAAGGCGTTCAGGTATCATCACTGGATAGAGAGAAAAAATGGCTTTTTAAACCAACAGTTAAAGTTGGCGATAAAGTTACAGGCGGCGACATAATCGGTGTTGTTCAAGAAACAGCCGTAGTTGAATGTAGAATTATGATTCCACCAAAACTTAACGGGACAGTTAAGGTTATTAAAGAAGGGGCATTTACTGTAGAAGAAGAGGTTTGTGTTGTTACAAACGAAAAAGGCATAGATGTTACTGTACCTATGATGCAGAAATGGCCTGTTCGTAAAGAACGTCCTTATAAAAAGAAAGAAAGCCCAGACTCACTTCTTGTTACAGGACAGCGTGTTATGGACACTTTCTTCCCTGTTACAAAGGGCGGTGTAGCGGCAATTCCTGGACCTTTCGGCAGTGGAAAAACCGTTACACAGCATCAGGTTGCTAAGTGGGCAAATGCGGATATAGTTGTTTACATCGGCTGTGGCGAGCGTGGAAACGAGATGACAGACGTTCTTCTTGAGTTCCCAGAGCTTATTGACCCACGTACAGGGGAAAGCTTAATGCAAAGAACTGTACTTATTGCAAATACATCAGACATGCCTGTTGCGGCTCGTGAGGCTTCAATCTACACAGGCATTACAATTGCAGAATATTTCCGCGACATGGGTTATAGCGTTGCACTTATGGCAGACTCTACAAGCCGTTGGGCAGAAGCTCTTCGTGAAATGAGTGGTCGTCTTGAGGAAATGCCAGGTGAAGAAGGTTACCCAGCTTACCTTGGAAGCCGTCTTGCGCAGTTCTATGAGCGTGCTGGTCGTGTTCAGTGCCTTGGTGACAATGATACTCGTGAGGGAACTCTTACAGCAATTGGTGCGGTTTCACCTCCAGGTGGTGATACCTCTGAACCAGTTTCTCAGGCAACACTTCGTATTGTAAAGGTATTTTGGGGCTTGGATGCATCTCTTGCTTACAAACGTCATTTCCCTGCTATTAACTGGCTTACAAGCTATTCACTTTATCAGGATAAAATTGATGTTTGGGCGGATAAAAATATTGATGATAATTTCTCTACTCAAAGAGCAACTGCAATGCGTCTTTTGCAAACAGAAGCAGAGTTACAGGAAATTGTTCAGTTGGTTGGTGTGGATTCACTTTCTCACTCAGACAGACTTATTCTTGAAGTAACTCGTTCTATCCGTGAGGATTTCCTTCATCAGAACTCTTTCCACGAGGTAGATACCTATACATCACTGCATAAGCAATACAGAATGCTTAACCTTATACTTAAGTTTTACGAAGAAGGCGGCAAGGCAATTAAAGAGGGCGTTTCAATTGTTAAGCTTACAAAAATGCCTGTAATTGAAAGAATTGGCCGTGCAAAATACTTCCCAGAAGCTGAAGTTGACAAAGCATTTGACGATATAGAAAGCAGTATTGTAAGTGAAATAAACGACCTTATTAAGAGGGAGGCGGAAGAATTATGATAAAAGAATATAAGTCAATTCAAGAAGTTGCAGGCCCTCTTATGTTGGTTAGTGGTGTTGAAGGAGTTAAGTACGATGAGCTTGGCGAAATAGAGCTTATAAATGGCGAAATAAGACGTTGTAAGGTGCTTGAAGTTAATGGCGACAACGCACTTGTTCAGCTTTTTGAAAGTTCTACAGGTATTAATCTTTCTGAAAGTAAGGTTAGATTTCTTGGCAAAAGCCTTGACTTTGGCGTTTCGCCCGACATTTTAGGCCGTGTATTTGACGGTATGGGTAAGCCTATTGACGGTGGACCAGATATTATTCCAGAAAAAAGAATGGATATAAACGGCGCGCCAATTAACCCTGCTGCCCGTGATTATCCAGCTGAATTTATACAGACTGGTGTTAGTGCTATCGATGGACTTAACACATTGGTTAGAGGACAAAAGCTTCCTATTTTCTCTGCCGCTGGTTTGCCACATGCAAACCTTGCAGTTCAAATTGCAAGGCAGGCAAAGGTTAGAGGAACAGACAGCAAATTTGCCGTTGTTTTTGCCGCTGTTGGTATAACATTTGAAGATGCGGAGTTCTTCATCAGCGATTTCAAGGCTACAGGAGCAATTGACCGTTCAGTTGTATTTGTTAACCTTGCAAATGACCCTGCCGTTGAGCGTGTTTGTACACCACGTATGGCACTTACTGCTGCTGAATATCTTGCTTTTGAGCAGGGTATGCACGTACTTGTAATTATTACAGATATTACAAACTACGCAGAGGCTCTTCGTGAAATTTCTGCGGCTAAAAAAGAAGTTCCAGGTCGTAGAGGCTACCCAGGTTACCTTTACACTGACCTTGCAACTATGTATGAAAGAGCAGGCAAAAAGAGGGGAATTGACGGTTCAATTACAATGATTCCTATTCTTACCATGCCAGAAGATGATAAAACACACCCAATTCCTGACCTTACAGGTTACATTACAGAGGGACAGATTATACTTAGCCGTGACCTTTATAAAAAAGGCTTACAGCCACCAATTGATGTTCTTCCTTCCCTTAGCCGTTTGAAAGATAAGGGTATTGGTAATGGAAAAACAAGAGAAGACCATGCAGATACAATGAATCAGTTGTTTGCAGCTTATTCCAGAGGTAAAGATGCTAAAGAGCTTATGGCTATCCTTGGTGAAAGTGCCCTTAGTGACATTGACCTTATTTATGCTAAATTTGCAGATGAATTCGAAAAGGAATATGTATCTCAGGGTTTCAGAACTGATAGAACAATTGAGCAGACCTTGGAAACAGGCTGGAAGCTTTTAAGTATGTTACCAAAGAGCGAACTTAAGCGTATTCGTGATGAATACCTTGAAAAATATATGCCTAAGGAGTGATAGGTGTGGCAAGATTAAATGTTAATCCAACCCGTATGGAAATGACACGCCTTAAAAAACAGCTTAAAACTGCCACTAGAGGGCATAAGCTCCTTAAGGATAAGTTGGATGAGCTTATGAAACAATTTCTTGAAATAGTAAAGGAAAATAAAAGGCTGCGTGAAGAGGCTGAAAATGCCCTTGAGCGTGCGTACAAAAGTTTTATTATTGCAAGAGCTGTTATGAGCGAGGAATATATGGGTGAGGCACTGATGATGCCAAAGCAGTCGGTTGCTGTTGATGTTGGTCAAAAAAATATTATGAGCGTTGATGTGCCTATGTTTGATTTTAAAACAGTTGGTAATCAAAGCGATATTTATCCTTATGGACTTGCTTTTACTTCAGGAGAACTTGACAGTTCAATGGAAGCATTTGCAGCCGCAATGGAACCCCTGTTAAGCCTTGCACAAAGTGAGAAAAGTGCACAGCTTCTGGCGCAGGAAATTGAAAAAACCCGTAGACGTGTTAATGCTCTTGAAAACGTAATGATTCCAAATTATCAGGAAACAATTAAGTTTATTTCTCAGAAGCTAGAGGAAAATGATAGGGCAAGTACTACTAGATTAATGAAAGTAAAAGACATGATTGCTAAAAAGGCAATTGAAGAAAGACGTAAGAGAGACCTTGTAAATCAAGGAGCGTAGGGTTTGAGCAACAGTTCAGTGCAAAAAGCATTGAATTTTACCTGAGCTGTTCTATGCATGAAAACACTAAATGAGATAAAAAGGTACTCGCTAAAAGATAGTGAGTACCTTTTTTTGTTTCATCACTTGGAAAGATGTTTTTATTGTAGACTTTTTGTCAACTTGATTTATAATACTTTGATCAATAAAAAAATTTCAGACAATTACAATGGAACATTATTGAATTTGGTGATACAATTATGAAGAAAAAAATTTATAATTAAAACATTAGAGGTGAAGCATGAGCCAAATTGTAGTATTGGTAGGCAGCGTTAGAAAAGACGGAAATACCCAATTGTTAGTGAATTCCTTTGTTAATGGAGCAAAACAAAAGAATGATGTAGAAATTATTTCGATGGCTGATTATGAAGTAAACCCATGTATTGGTTGTAATGCTTGTTTTAAAAGAGAAGATAATACGTGTTTTCAAAATGATGATATGCAAATAGTTTACAAAAAGTTGTCAAAAGCTGATATAATTGTAGTTGCATCTCCGGTATATTTTTATGGAGTTAGTGCACAACTAAAAGCAGTTATTGACCGTTTACATTCACCTATAAGAAATGGTTTTAAAGTTAGAAAACTAGGTCTGCTATTAGTAGCAGGAGCAACCATTCCATCCGTCTTTGATGCAATAAAAGTGCAATATCAATTAGTTTTGGACTATTTTAGCTTTGAAGATGTGGGGAAAGTTTTGGTAAAAGGCGTAAAAGATGTAGGCGACATAAAGAATCATTCTGAATTGATAGAAGCTTACGAATTAGGGAAGCAAATAAAATAAAAATTCTTTACATCTATAAAATCAATCGGATATTTACGAAATAAGTGGATATCTTTTGTTTAAATGGATTGAAACCCCATGGTATTACGGTTTACAATTTCATCAAATGGTGTTAAAATTAATAAATTAACAAACCTTTTGTTGAAAAGAGGATTTTTTTATGGATATAAGGCGAAAGAACAAATTTAAACTCGTTATGGAGATGGGTGTTAATGTTGCAGGTATGGCACTTATTTTTTCCGTAATATGGTTTATTTTCTATAGATATAATTTGCAAACGGCATTTCTTTATAAAAAAGGAACAGCTATACTGATTTTCATTTATGCAGTACTTTTTTCTATTTTTACAAGTGTATACGGTGGGCACAAAATTGACTATTTTAGGGTTTCGGAAATTATATATTCTCAGTTTTTAAGTATGGTAATAGTGAATTTTATGGTTTGGTTGCAAATATGCCTTATAGACAGGCGTGTAGTTGAGGCAGAACCTATTTTTTTGTTATGTTGTTTGGATACAGTTTTTATCGCATTTTGGGCATTATGGTGCAACCGACGTTATCAAAAACGAAATATAATAAGGAACATCACCGTTATTTACAATAATATCAGTCCTGAAGATTTAGTTGAAAAAATGAATATATATGACTATAAATTTAAGGTTACCAAAATTGTACAGGCTGATGGGGAAAACACTAGTGAAGTTATGCATAGGCTGAATACTAAGGATGGGGTTGTACTTTGTGGGATTGATGCAAATCTTCAAAAAGAAATAATGAAGTATTGTTTTGATAATACAATGCCGATTTTTGTTATACCTGATGCCGCAGAAATTATTTTACGCAGTGCCACTGCAATCAGTCTTTTGGATATGCCAGTGCTTCAATGCAGCAAAGGCGAACTTAGCATATTGGATGAGGCACTAAAAAGATTATTTGATATAATAGCCGCCTGTTTGGGCATTGCTGTGCTTTCGCCTATGATGCTTTTGGTGGCTTTTTTTATAAAGGTATACGATGGAGGACCAGCTCTCTATGCACAGGAGCGTCTGACAATTAACGGAAAAATATTTAAGGTATATAAATTCAGAAGTATGGTAGTAAGTGCGGAAAAAGATGGGATTGCCCGATTGGCTAAGCAAGGCGACAGCAGGATTACTCCGATAGGAAGCGTTATTCGCAAACTGCGCATAGATGAACTTCCGCAGTTGTTTAATGTAATAAAGGGCGATATGTCTATCGTTGGGCCACGCCCAGAACGCCCTGAAATAGCCGTACAATATGAAAAAGCCATACCAGAATTTAAATATAGGCTAAAGGTTAAGGCTGGACTAACAGGCTATGCACAGGTGCTGGGAAGATATAATACAACACCATATGATAAATTGATGTGGGATTTAATGTATATTGAAGGATACTCATTTTTGTTAGACTTAAGGCTAATAATGATGACAATAAAAATTTTGTTTATACCAGAAAGTACTCAAGGTGTAGATAGAAACAGCATAACTGCAGAGAAAAAAACAAAAGAAAAGAGTGAAGTTAATTGAGAGGAAAATCTACCGAAGGGAAAAAAGAACAGTTAATAATATTACCACTTATTTTTATATTTTCAGTTTTTTTATTCCTAATACGTTTTAAGGTGTTTAACCCGGGGCTTAAAGGCTTATTTTGGTATACTGGCAGTGAAATTGGAACTGACCTTTACAGTATGTTTAAAATGCAGACCTTTCTTATCGCAACAGCATTTGGTATTGTAGTGCTTATCATGTCAGTATTTACAGATGGCAGGCAAATTTATAAGCATAAGGTTTATATACCCATGGCTATATATTGTGTGTTTGTGTTGCTTAGCTACACATTTTCTGAATATAAACAGGTGGCTACAGTTGGATTTATTGATCATATTGAAGGCACGGCTGCACTAATTGGGTATATGGTTATTCTGTTTTATGCTATGAATGCAGTAACAGATGAGAGACAGGTTAAACTTATATTTAACTGTTTTGCAGTTGCCTGTACACTTTTGGGAATTTGGGGTGTATTGCAGTTACGTGGAGTAGATATTGACATGCTGCCTCAATGGTTATATGTACCATCTAAATATTGGGGTCAGGTGGACTTAGGTGCAAAAAAGTCGGCTGATACAGTACGATGGTTTTTCGGGAATCAAAACCATACCTCTTTTTTTATTATCATGCCAATTTGTATTTTTGCAATGACATCTATTTGGGCTCAAGGTATTAAGAAAAAGATTTTATTTGCTGCCTTAACAGGTTTTATGTTCTTTAATCTTTTTCAGGCATATTCCCTTGGCGGCATGGTTGCTATATTTGGTGCCGCTGTACTTGGTGCAGTAGTGTTGGGAATTAGCAATATAAAAAAAATGGGTAAAAGCATTGGAATAGTTGCAGTATTTGCTGCTATTTCGGTTTTGCTTAGCCTGCCATCTATTTTAGGTGAGATAAAGAGTGCCAATGCCTATTCTGAAGGTTTTGGAATAGTTAAAACTGTATTTGCTGATGATTCAGCACCAGAAACTACATCGCCAGAAAAACTTAAAATAGATTATATAAAAACGGATGAAGCAAATGTAACTTTCAGTTTTGTGGGAAATGCAGTTACGGTTGTAACTAATGGAAATGATGTTACAGGTGTTGTGGATGCAGAAGGCAAAGATTTAGGTTTAAGCAACCGATTTATGACGGTTGAAAGCAAATATGATGAGGAAACGAAAACTACATTCGTGGATGTTACAACTGCATCTTATGTTTGGAAATTCGGCCTGTATGAAGGTCAAATATATTATGTTTCCCCATCTGGAATGGGTATTAAGCTTAAAGAAATTGAAAGCTTTGGCTTTAAGAATAATCAAGGTTTTGCTACATACCGCGGGTACATATGGTCTCGCACATTTCCTCTAATAAAAGATACATTGTTTGTTGGGCATGGCGCAGATACTTTTCCAATCTATTTTCCACAGGATGATTATGCAGGACGGTATAATATTGGTCATTTGTCAAACAACATATCAATAATGATTGATAAACCCCATAGCATGTACCTTGCTACAGCGGTTAACACAGGTGTTATTTCCCTTGTTGCCCTGCTTGCAGTTTATGGTATTTATCTGTGGGAAAGCTTTAAAATTTATCGTAAGTGTGAATTTACAGATTATAAGCACTTCATGGGCTTAGGAGTGTTTGCTGCAATTGTTGGTATAATGATAGATGCCCTTATAAATGATGGAATGGTAAGCATTATGCCAGTTGTGTATTGTTTAATGGGCATAGGTTTTGCCATAAATCGAATTATAAAAAATGATGTAAAATAAAAAAGCTCCACTTTGCCTTATTATAAAAGGTAAAGTGGAGCTTTTATATTAAACCAAATAATTAGAATATAGTTTTTCGCATGGTGAAAACTAAGGGAAAGAATATTACCTTGCTTGAATGTTGGAAATATTTGAGGTATAATAAAATATCTGTGAAGTAGATTCGCATGATTGAATGAAGGGAGATAGAGCAAATGTTAAATAAAAAATCAGTTGACGATTTACATGTGAAAGGGAAAAATGTTCTTGTAAGATGTGATTTTAATGTACCACTTAAAGATGGGGTAATAACTGACGAAAATCGAATAACAGCAGCGCTTCCTACAATAAAAAAATTAATTGATGATGGTGGAAAAATCATTCTTTGTTCCCATATGGGTAAACCTAAAGGTGAAGTAAAGCCAGAACTTTCACTGGAGCCTGTTGCAAAAAGGCTTACAGAGATTTTGGGCAAAGAAATAGTTTTTGCAAAAGATGATACAGTTGTTGGAGAAAACGCCAAAAATGCCGTTGCAAAAATGGCAGATGGCGATATTATTTTGCTTGAAAACACTCGTTTCCGTAAAGAAGAAACAAAAAATGAAGATAATTTTAGCAAAGAGCTTGCAAGCCTTGCCGATATATATGTAAATGATGCATTTGGATCAAGTCATAGAGCCCATTGTTCCACCGTTGGTGTTGCAAAGTTTGTAAAAGAGGCGGCAGTTGGTTACCTTATGGAAAAAGAAATAGAATACCTTGGCAATGCGGTTAATAATCCTAAAAGACCATTTGTTGCAATACTTGGCGGTGCAAAGGTTGCAGATAAAATTGCAGTAATCAATAATCTTTTGGATAAGGTGAATACAATAATTATTGGTGGAGGTATGGCATATACTTTTCTTAAAGCCAAGGGATATGAAGTTGGCAAGTCTTTATTAGATGAAAGCAGTATTGAATATGCCAAAGATATGATGGCAAAGGCTGAAAAAAACGGCGTAAAGTTCCTTTTGCCTGTGGATACTGTAATTGTGCAGGAATTTAAAAATGATACACCATTTAAAACCGTTGGGGCTAGTGAAATACCTTCTGACTGGGAAGGCGTTGATATTGGTGAGAAAACAAGAGAACTTTTTGTTGAGGCACTGAAAGATGCAAAAACAGTTGTTTGGAATGGACCTATGGGCGTGTTTGAGTTTGAAAATTATGCAAAAGGCACAATTGCTGTTGCAAAAGCACTTGCAGACATTGACGCAACAACAATTATTGGCGGTGGAGATTCTGCGGCGGCGGTAAACAACTTAGGCTTTGGAGATAGAATGAGCCACATTTCTACAGGCGGTGGAGCGTCATTGGAGTTCCTTGAGGGCAAGGAATTACCTGGTGTTGCTGCTGTAAACGACAAATAAAAAAGTGAGAGGTTGTTGTTGAATGAGAAAAAAAATAGTAGCTGGAAACTGGAAAATGAATAAAACTCCAAAAGAAGCAGTTGAACTTATAAATATGCTTAAAACAAAGGTAGAGATTGAAAAGGTAGACGTGATTTTTTGCGTACCAGCAATTGATATTATACCTGCTGTTGAAGCACTTAAAGGTACAAAAATTGCGGTTGGCGCACAAAATGTATATTTTGAAGAAAGCGGAGCATACACAGGGGAAACTTCACCTGCAATGCTTAAAGAGTGCGGAGTTGAATTTGTAATTATTGGTCATTCTGAAAGACGTCAGTATTTTGCAGAGACGGATGAAACTGTTAACAAAAAGGTTAAAAAAGCAATAGAACATGGTTTGACACCTATAATGTGCTGTGGCGAAACCCTTGAGCAAAGAGAACTTGGTGTTACAATTGAGTTTATTCGTACTCAAATTAAAGGCGGTCTTATAGGCGTAAATGGTGAGGATGTTAAAAAAATGGTTATTGCTTATGAGCCAATTTGGGCAATAGGCACAGGAAAAACGGCTACAACTGAACAGGCACAGGAGGTTTGTTGTGCAATTAGGGCTGTAGTATCTGAAATTTATGGCAAGGAAGTTGCCGATGAAATTCGTATACAGTACGGCGGCAGTGTAAACGCACAAAATGCGGCAGAGTTATTTGCAAAAGCAGACATTGATGGTGGACTTGTTGGTGGGGCAAGTTTAAAAGCCGAGTTCGCAGATATAGTTAATTATTAAGATATTCTATGGTTTGTTAAAAGCCCAATGTTTTCTGCAATAATCTTTGGGTACTAGGTGTTAATTGGTTGTAGAAAAGTTGAGGCAAGGCTGCCACGGGCTTAAAAGAGGTGGAAGATAATGAAAACTACGGTTCTAATGATTTTAGATGGTTATGGTATAAATGAACGTAAAGAAGGCAACGCAGTTAAAATGGCAAACACACCTGTTATGGATGGTATCATGGCTAAATATCCGCACGTTAAGGGATATGCAAGTGGTCTTGACGTTGGACTTCCAGAGGGGCAGATGGGCAATTCTGAGGTAGGTCATCTTAACATGGGTGCAGGCAGAATTGTATACCAAGAGCTTACAAGAATAACTAAAGCGATTGCAGATGGGGATTTTTTTGAAAAAGAAGAGTTTCTGAAAGCGGTGGATAATTGCAAAAAGAATAACTCCGCGCTACATTTGTTTGGCTTGTTAAGTGATGGTGGTGTGCATAGCCATATTAACCATCTTTTTGCTTTGCTTAAATTGGCAAAGAATAATGGTTTAACAAGAGTTTTTGTTCATGCATTTTTAGACGGCAGAGATACACCACCACATGCTGGCGAAGGCTATTTACAGCGGCTTGAGGAGGAAATGCGTAATATTGGTGTAGGTAAAATTGCATCGATAATAGGCCGTTACTATGTTATGGACAGGGATAACCGCTGGGAAAGAGTTCAGCGTGCCTATGACTGTTTGACAATGGGAATAGGTGAAAAAGCCAAAAGTGCAAAGGAATGCATTGCAAGCAATTACGAACAGAAAGTGACAGACGAGTTTGTTTTGCCTACAAATATTGTAGATGAAGATGGGCAGTGTGTGGCACTAATTAATCCAGAGGACTCTGTGATTTTCTTCAATTTTAGACCAGATAGGGCAAGAGAAATTACCCGTGCCTTTTGCGATAAGGATTTTACAGGATTTAAGCGAGGCAAGGACGATACTGGGGTTACCTATGTATGTTTTACGGAGTATGACAAGACCATTGAAAACAAAGAGGTTGCCTTTAAACAGCAAACTTTGTATAACACATTGGGTGAGTATATTTCATCTTTAGGGAAAAAACAATTACGCCTTGCAGAAACAGAAAAATATGCCCACGTAACCTTCTTTTTTAATGGAGGAGTAGAAGTTCCAAATCCCAATGAGGATAGAATACTTATACCGTCACCTAAAATTGCAACATATGACCTTCAGCCTGAAATGAGTGCTTATGAAGTTGCGGACAAACTGGTGGAAAACATTAGAAAACAGGAATACGACCTTATTATTGTTAATTTTGCTAACCCCGATATGGTTGGGCACACAGGAATTCTTTCAGCGGCAATTAAAGCAGTTGAGGCAGTGGACAGTTGCGTAGGACGTACTTTGGAAGCGTTGCTTGAGGTAAAGGGGCAGATGTTTATTTGTGCGGACCATGGCAACAGCGACCAAATGGTTGACTATGAAGATGGAAGCCCATTTACTGCACATACTACCAACCCTGTGCCTTTTGTGCTTGTGAACTATGCAGATGGAATTGAACTTAGGGATGGCGGCAAACTTGCCGATATTGCTCCAACCCTATTAGAAATGATGAACATACCAGTTCCAGAGGAAATGACAGGAAAATCTCTGCTTATTGGGAAATAATATATACGAGGAGGAACAAAAAATGAAGAGCTATATTGAAATTTTAGATGTGTTTGCAAGAGAAATTTTAGATTCCAGAGGAAACCCTACAGTTGAGGTTGAAGTTACAGTTGATGGTGGAATTATTGGTCGTGCGGCAGTACCAAGTGGTGCTTCAACAGGTCAGTTTGAAGCAGTTGAGCTTCGTGACGGTGGAGATAGATACATGGGAAATGGCGTTGAGGACGCTGTTGACAATGTGAATACAATTATTGCTGATGAAGTTATTGGTATGAATGCCCTTGACCAAGTTGCTGTTGATAAGGCGATGATTGAACTTGATGGCACTCCTAATAAAGCGAAATTAGGGGCAAATGCAATTTTGGGTGTTTCAATGGCAGTAGCAAAGGCGGCAGCTAATGCGTTGGATCTTCCATTGTATCAGTACCTTGGTGGTTTTAATGCAAAAACAATGCCTGTTCCAATGATGAACATTATGAACGGCGGAAAACATGCAGATAACACTGTTGATTTTCAGGAATTTATGATTATGCCAGTAGGTGCTTCAAGCTTCAAAGAAGCGCTTAGAATGTGTGCGGAAATTTACCATAACCTTAAAAAAGTGCTTAAAGGCAAAGGTCTTTCTACAGCAGTTGGCGACGAGGGTGGTTTTGCACCAGACCTTGCTACACCAGATGAAGTTATCGACCTGATTAAAGAGGCTGTTGAAAAATCTGGTTACGGTTTTGGAACAGATATTATGATTGCCATGGACCCAGCGGCAAGTGAACTTTACGCAGAAGATGGTAAATATCACTTTGAGGGCGAAAGCAAAATGGCAGGGAAAGAAATTGTTAGGACAAGTGAGGAAATGGTTGAGCTTTGGAAAGCACTTTGTGCTAAATATCCAATTATTTCCCTTGAAGATGGTCTTGCTGAAGAAGACTGGGCAGGCTGGCAGTTACTTACAAAGGAACTTGGCGAAAAGGTTCAACTTGTGGGTGATGATTTATTCGTTACAAACACTGAAAGATTACAAAAAGGCATAGACCTTAAAGCAGGGAATTCTATTCTTATTAAGGTTAACCAAATTGGCACACTTACAGAAACTTTTGACGCCATTGCACTTGCAAACAGAAACAATATGACAGCTGTAGTTAGCCATCGTTCTGGTGAAACAGAGGACGCAACTATTGCAGACATAGTTGTTGCCGCTAACGCAGGACAAATTAAAACTGGTGCACCTGCAAGAAGTGATAGGGTTGCAAAATATAACCAGTTGTTAAGAATTGAAGAAGAGCTAGACCTTGTGGCTCAGTATGCAGGTCGTGATGCGTTTTTCAGTATAAAGAAGTAAAAAGAAAGGGTGTAGACAATGTCTGCACCCTTTCTTTTTATGAAAATCCTTGGGCGTTGCCCAAACCCACTTGCTTTTTGAAAAAAGCTAGACCAAAAACTTTTATTTAACCCGCATTTTATGCGGGTTAATGTGAGTCAAGGGTGAAACCCTTGTGGGTGTTTGAGGGCAAAGCCCTTAAGAGTTCGAATTTTTTCCAGCTTGTTTAATTGAAAGAGAAATTCTGTTTTTGTTAGGGTCGCATTCTAACACAACGGTGTTAACAATATCCCCAACGCTAAGCACTTCTGACGGGTGTTTGATAAATTTGTTACTGCATTGTGAGATATGCACAAGACCATCTTGATGTACGCCAATATCCACAAATACACCGAAGTCAACTACATTTCTAACCGTACCTGTCAGTTCCATTCCTGGCTTTAAATCCTTCATATCCAACACATCAGTGCGTAACATTGGTGCAGGTAGTTCGTCACGAGGGTCGCGCCCGGGTTTAAGCAGTTCGGTAATTATATCCTTAATGGTTGGAACACCAACACCGCAAATTTCAGCAACCTTTTGTTCACCCAATTTTGCAACTTTA
This sequence comes from Lachnospiraceae bacterium, assembly GCA_034933685.1. Lineage (GTDB taxonomy): Bacteria > Bacillota > Clostridia > Lachnospirales > Anaerotignaceae > UBA8514. The sequence continues at coordinate 26,500 of JAYFNB010000045.1, forward strand.
TCTCTTAATTCAAGTAGGCTATTTTTTTTAACATCATCTTCACTGTATCCGCATAGCTCCAGAAGTTTTTCTGCCGCACCATAGGATTCTGGGTGGACTGATGTGTTGTCTAGTATATTTTTGCTTTCTGCAACACGCAAAAAGCCAGCGCACTGAACAAATGCCTTAGGACCAAGTTTTGCAACCTTCTTAAGGGTTTTTCTGTCTGTAAAAATTCCGTTTTCGTTACGGTAGGCAACTATATTTTTTGCAATTGTTCCGTTAAGACCGGAAACACGGGCAAGAAGTGACGGTGAGGCGGTATTAAGGTCTACGCCAACACGACCAACACAGTTTTCCACAACGCCTGTAAGAGTTTCACCAAGCTGTGCCTGTGGCATATCGTGCTGATACTGCCCAACTCCAATGGATTTCGGGTCAATTTTAACAAGCTCTGCAAGAGGGTCTTGCAATCTTCTTGCTATGGAAACAGCAGAGCGAAGAGAAACGTCATATTCTGGGAACTCTTCTGCACCAAGCTTTGAGGCAGAGTATACAGATGCACCAGCCTCGTTTACCATCATATAACCAACAGATGGCATGTCTTTAATAAGCTCGGATATAAAAATTTCGGATTCCTTTGAAGCAGTCCCGTTGCCTATAGCAATTACCTCGATTTTATGTTTATCAATAAGCTGTTTCAGCTTTTTTGATGCTTCTTCTTTTTTGTTTGCAGGTGGAGTAGGGTAAACAACTGTAGTGTCCAACACCATGCCAGTGCCATCTACAACGGCTATTTTGCAACCTGTTCTGTAGGCAGGGTCAAATCCCATAGTCACCTTGTTTTTAACAGGTGACTGCATAAGCAATGGCTCAAGGTTTAAGGCAAACATGCTAATTGCTTGCTGTGAAGCTGTGTCGGTTAACTGATTTCTTATTTCACGCTCTATTGATGGGAAAATAAGTCGTTTATAGGAATCCTCAATGGCTGTGTTTACAAAATCAGTGGAAATACTTCCTTGTTTTAATGCAATTCGTCGCATGATGTCAAGGGCACTTTCAGCATCAACTTCTACAGACACTTTCAAAAAATCCTCTCGCTCGCCACGATTTATGGCTAGGATTCGGTGGCTTGGAAGTTTTGCAATTGCCTCACTGAAATCATAATATAGTCGGTAAACGCTGTCCTCTTCAGTTGTTCCTTTAGACGTAAGAATACCTTTTTTAGTAAAAAGCACGCGAAGCTTACTGCGAATTTCAGCATTGTCAGATATATCCTCTGCGATAATGTCTGAAGCACCATTAAGGGCATCTTCTACAGTTTCAACGCCTTTTTCAGTATCAATATAAGGCATTGCAAGTTCTTCAATAGTTCCTATTTTAAGGGTTTGGGCGAAAAGCAGTGTTGCAAGTGGTTCAAGACCCTTTTCACGAGCCATTGTTCCACGGGTTCTTCGTTTTTGTTTATAGGGTCTATAAATATCTTCCAGAGCGGCAAGAGTTTCAGCATTTTCAATATTCAACACAAGCTCATCGGTGAGCTTCCCTTGGGTTTCAATGGAAGAAATAATTTCGCTGCGGCGTTTGTCAAGACCACGCAGGTAGTTCAGGCGTTCCTCAAGTTGTCGAAGAATTTGGTCATCCATTGTTCCCGTAAGTTCCTTGCGGTAGCGTGCAATAAAAGGGATTGTGTTGCCTTCATCAATTAAGGTTATGACGTTTTCTACATGGGTTAGGTTAAGATTAAGCTCTTTAGCTAAAATATTAATTATTTTTGTCATACTGACACTCCTTTGTACAGTTTATATGTTTAGTATACCATAAAACGGTGGTTAGGTTAAACTAATTGTGATATACTTTAATACAAAAACAGGAGCATGAAAGTTAACTTATGGATAAATATGAAGTTATAAATAAATACTTTGGCTATCATTCTTTTCGTGAGGGGCAAGAGCAGATAGTTGACGCAATTTTAATGGAAAAAGATGCCCTTGGAATAATGCCTACGGGTGCAGGAAAAAGCCTATGTTTTCAAGTTCCAGCAATGGTTATGGAAGGAATAACATTGGTTATATCTCCTTTGGTTTCGCTTATGAAAGACCAAGTAACATCTCTTGTTGCGGCTGGTGTTCCTGCGGCATTTTTCAACAGTTCACTTACGGAAAGACAGTATCTTAAAGCACTAGAGTTTGCGTCAGTAGGAAAATACAAAATAATTTATGTTGCACCAGAAAGACTGCTTACTTCTCGGTTTCAAAATTTTGTACAGAAAGTAAATATTACAATGGTTGCCGTGGATGAAGCACACTGCGTTTCCCAATGGGGACAAGATTTTAGACCAAGTTATTTGGACATACCTAAATTTGTAGACACGCTTAGAAAGAGACCAATTATAACAGCATTTACAGCAACAGCAACTGCTAGGGTAAAAGATGATATTGTTAAAATGCTTCGCCTTAACATACCATTACAAGTAATTACAGGTTTTGATAGAAAAAATCTTTATTACGAGGTACGAAAAAAGCAGAGCAAGAAAAATGAACTTATGGATATTGTTAGAGAGCATAGAAATGAAAGCGGAATCGTTTATTGTACTACACGAAAAAAGGTTGAAGAGGTGTGCAATCTTCTTAATCAAGAGGGGTTTAAGGCAACAAGGTACCATGCGGGGCTAGAAATACAGGAGCGAAAAGAAAATCAGGAAAAATTTATATATGATAAGGCGAATATTATGGTTGCTACCAATGCCTTTGGAATGGGCATAGATAAATCTGACGTTCGGTTTGTGGTGCATTTTAATATGCCAAAGGATATTGAAAGCTATTACCAAGAGGCAGGACGTGCAGGGCGTGACGGAGAAAGTGCCCAATGCATTTTGCTTTACAGCAGTAACGATGTGGCAACCAATAAATTTTTAATAGAAAACAGCCGTCAAAATAATGTTATGGATTTAGAAGAAGAAAAAGCAAGACAAAAAATGATGGCAGAGGACTTTCGTAGACTTGAACAAATGAATTTTTACTGCCAAACAACAGAGTGCCTGCGTACATATGTGCTTAGGTATTTTGGAGAAATTGTTAAAGAAGGGTGTTCTAACTGCTCTAACTGCTACGAAAAAATAACAAAAGAAGAACGCAAAAAGCGCATGATTGCCAGCCTTGACGGAGATTTGCTGAAAGAACTTAAAAGAGTTAGAAAAAAGATTGCGGCAGCACAGGGTGTACCTGCCTTTGTTGTGTTTTCGGATGCAACACTTTACGATATGTGCCGGAAGATGCCTAAGAATGATAAAGAATTTTTGGAGGTATCGGGTGTTGGATACAAAAAGCTACAGCAATATGGAAGTGATTTTTTAAAGGTTATAAACAAAACAAGACCGTGAGTAATCACGGTCTTGTTAGTATGTTATCTAGTTTTCAATTCCTCTAGGCGTGAATTTAATTCTTCAATGTATGTTTCAGCAGATTTAGTTCCTTCAAGTGTTTCACCAACTATTTGCCCATTACTGTCTACAAAAACTGTTGATGGAACACCCTTTAGATTACTTGTAACCCAGTTTGCAAGGGTTGTATCAAGTTTAATTGTAAGGAATTCTGCACCAGCGTCATTTTTTGCCTTAAGTGCAGTTGCCTCAGCCTCAGCGGCAGGTGTATCAACAATTGCAGTTATTAAGTTTATCTTTTCAGGCATGCGGGAAGTTGTTTCGTATACCTGTTGTAAAACTGCAAATTCGTCAGATTTAGGGTAAGTATTGGTTTGGCTGAAGTTTAAAATAGTTAAGTCGTAGCTTGCAAAAATTGTACTGTCTACTTGTGCACCCTCAAGGGCAGTTGTGCTAAAGGTAATTGTTTTTGCATATAAATCTTCTTTGGCCGGCAAAAGGGTGTCGTCAAAGGCTTCAGTAGAAACACTGGAGGCAAGTGCAGGCGCACCATCTAAAATTTCATCATATCTTGTAAGGTCATCACCAGTAAGGGTAGCAAGAGCCTCTTTATGCCCATAGGCAATATAATAGCTGTATTCACCTTGTTCGGAAAGTTCCTCCGAGTAATTATACTCTCCAAGCAAACTATCCAAAGAGCCATTTTTAAAGTTTTCTGTTTTTGCAACAATAATTTCACAAATACTGTTTAGACAGTTCATAACAGAGGTTTCTTCGCCGCTGTTAAGGCGTTCCATATCTTCGGTTTTAATATATCCATAAACAATTTCTGCAAAAGTGTTTTCACTTTTAATTGTAACAGGATAAATATTAGTTTCTTGATAGTCCATCCATTTTTCTGGGGTTGTGTATGTAAGCCCCAATTCCTTAACGGTTACGGTGCGTTGAATTTTTTGGCTTTCCTCTTTTTTAGAACAGCCTGCAAATGCACCAAGGGTTAAAAAAAGGCACATAATGCCAAGCATAGTTTTTTTCATGATGATTATCCTCCTTAAATTTCAATTTATATAGTCATTATAACCAAGAGCAATTATATATTAAATTAACAAGGGTTGCAAATGAATATTTTGTGAACTGTGGAATAGAAATATTCTGAGGTGATTTTGTATGATTAAAAATAAAAGAACATACCAGCACAAAAGATATACAACAGCAAAAAAATACTTAGACAACACCCTAGGTGATAAGAAAGAACGTATGATAGTTAAGCTATATGTAAGTGTATTGATGATTCTGTTTTCGCTTGCAATTGCTAATGTAAATAATCCAAAAGCAGAAAAATTGCAGTTAAGCCTTAAAACGGCAATAAGCCAAAGCATAACGGCACAGCAGGCAAAGGAAATAAGCCAAAAAGGTATAGAAAAAATTATGACGTTTAAGGGGAATGACGTCGCAAAAAAGGTTGAAGACACAGTTGAAGAAGTTTTTTTGCCAAATGATGCAGCTACTGTAAATTAATTAGTGCAATTATCCTTTCTTTGGGGTATGATATATAGTAATCGTTTTTTAGGGAAATGCTGATTATTTTTTTGATAACGTTAAATCCGCGTTTTCTTAGATACACCAAAATGGAGGATAAATAAATGAAAAATACAATTCCCGACGAAATACTTTTGCAGGTTGAAAAGCCGGCAAGATATGTTGGCCGAGAAGTTAATATGGTAAAAAAAGACCCCAAAAATGTAGATATTAGGTTTGCATTTTGCTTTCCAGATGTATACGAGGTTGGCATGAGCCATTTGGGCCTTCAAATATTATACTACTTTCTTAACAGGCGTGAAGATACTTACTGCGAGAGGGCTTTTTCACCATGGACAGATTTGGAAGAAAAAATGCGTGAAAATAATATTCCGCTTTTTGCCCTTGAAAGTCAAGAGCCATTAAGAAATTTTGATTTTGTTGGATTTACATTACAGTATGAGCTTTGTTACACCAACCTTATAAATATGCTGGATATGAGCAATATTCCAGTTTTAAGCAGTGATAGAACTGACGCAGACCCTATAATAATTTGTGGAGGCTCTTGTGCATATAATCCAGAGCCTTTGGCAGACTTTGTGGATGTTTTTTACCTTGGTGAAGGTGAGGTGCTTTATGACCAAATATTGGACATGTATAAAGCACACAAAAAAGCAGGTGGAAGCAAGGCAGAATTTTTGGAAAGCCTTTTGGAAATTGACGGGTTATACATGCCTAAGTTTTATGACGTAACTTACAAGGAAAATGGTGAAATTGCAAGCTTTCAGCCAAACCATCCTAAGGCACGTAAAATAATTAAAAAAGTAATTGTTAAGGATATGGATAACGTGTTTTATCCTGAAAAGCAGTTAGTGCCTTTAATTGAGGTAGTACATGACAGGGTTACATTGGAGCTTTTCCGTGGCTGTATAAGAGGATGTCGTTTTTGCCAAGCAGGTTTTGTTTATCGTCCTGTTAGGGAAAAAACAGCGCCTACACTTTTGGAGCAGGCTAAAAACCTAGTGAAATGCTCGGGGCATGAGGAAATTTCTCTTATTTCCCTTAGTACTAGCGATTTTACTTGTTTCCCAGAATTAGCAAATGGACTTTTAGATGAATTTAAAGATAAGCTGGTAAATATTTCACTGCCGTCCCTTAGGATTGACGCTTTTTCAATTGAATTGATGGAGAAAGTGCAAGAGGTAAGAAAAAGCAGCCTTACCTTTGCGGCAGAGGCAGGCACGCAACGCCTTAGAAACGTTGTAAACAAAAACCTTACAGAAGAGGTTATACTTGATGGCTGTAAACTTGCTTTTGACGGCGGATGGACAAAGGTTAAGATGTATTTTATGTTGGGATTGCCAACGGAAACGGAAGAAGATTTGCGTGGAATTGGAGCACTTACAGATAAAATAGTTGAAAAGTTCTTTGAAATTCCAAAAGAAAACAGACCAAAGCCTGTTACGGTAAATGCCAGTGCATCTTGCTTTGTGCCAAAGCCATTTACACCTTTCCAGTGGGACGCACAGGATACCTATGAAAGCTTTGGAGAAAAAGCACGTATTGCAAAAAGAAGCATAACACGCAAACAAGTGCGTTTTACTTACCACAATACAAAAATGAGTTCCCTTGAAGGTGTTATGGCAAGGGGCGACAGACGAATTGGGGCAGTTATATATAAGGCATGGGAAAATGGTTGTCGTTATGACGGTTGGACGGACAAGTTTAACTGGGAAGGTTGGACAAAGGCGTTTGAAGAAACTGGCGTTGACCCTGCATTCTATGCCAACCGTGTTAGAAGTTACGATGAGATACTTCCTTGGGACCATGTTTCTGTTGGTGTGTCACGCCAGTTCTTAATTAACGAAAGAGAAAAAGCATTAAAGGCAGAAGTTACACCAAATTGCAGGCAGGAATGTTCAAATTGCGGCGCAAAGGCTTTTGGAGGAGGTGTGTGCTATGATGACATACAGGTTTAAGTTTTCCAAAGGTGAAGAAATTAAGTTTATAGGGCATTTAGATATTGTTCAGGCATTTCAGCGTGCCATTAAACGTGCAGATTTGCCAATTGCATATTCCAATGGTTTTAATCCACACCAGCAAATTGATTTTGCAAGCCCTTTAAGCCTTGGCTATGTAAGCGAAGGCGAGTACGGAGATTTGAAGCTTACCCAAGACATTGAACCAAAAGAAGTAATGGAGAGATTAAATGCTGTTTTGCCCGACGGAATGGTTATAAAAGAATTAATTCGTCGAAGAGATGACGTTAAAAATACAATGGCAAGTGTTTCGGCAGGAAGATATAAGGCTTATTTTGACAGCAGAATTACACCTAAAATGGTTGAAGAAAATTTGGAAAAATATTTTGCAATGAATGAAATAATTGTAATGAAAAAAACAAAAAAGAATTTTAAGGAAACAGATGTTAAGCCAGATATATTCCAGCTAATTAATGCTTCTGAATGCGAACAGGCGATTATTGAAATGGTTATTGCGGCTGGAAGCACAAGAAACCTAAAACCAGAATCTGTGGCAGAAGGTTTTTACAATTTTGTTGGTGTTGAATATAATAAGTTTAAAATAGGCTTTAAGCGTATGGATATTTACATGGTTATGGATGAAAAGTTAGTTCCACTTACCCACGGAGTTGAATTGTAATGAAAAGAGTACTTGTAGACTCGTCTATGCACCACACAAGAATTGCGCTTGTGGAAAACGGTGAATTGACGGAATTTATATATGAAAGCAAGCTGAACAAAAGCATTGTTGGCAATATTTATGTGGGCAGAGTTATGAGTGTGCATAAGGGTATGCAGGCATGCTTTATGGACATAGGCGAAGAAAAAAATGCTTACCTTTTATTAGAAAAGGGCAAAAATATTCAGCCCTATAGCCAAATTGCAGTTCAAGTGCAAAAGGATGCCTCTGGGTTAAAAGGTGCAGGGGTTACAAGCAAAATTTCTTTTACAGGAAAATTTTTGGTACTTATACCCGATGAAAATGGAAACATTGGAATCTCTAAAAAAATTGTAAATGAAGAAGAACGAGAGAGAATAAAAAATATTGCCCAAGAAGTGCTTCCAGAAGGCTACGGCATTATTATACGTACAGAAGGTTCGGGCAAGGGCTTAGATGAGTTTAAGGCAGAAGTGGACAGTCTGTATAAAATAAGCCAAGAAGTTATGAGGCAAGCACTCTACAGCAAAGCACCAAGCCTAATTTTTAGCGAGGCAGACACAACCGTTAAGGCGGCAAGAGATTTGTTCAGCGATGACGTTGATGAAATTGTTCTTAACGACAAAATGGAATACAACCTTATAAAAGAAGAAACGGTAAACGGAGCTGAGAGAGTTATCTTTTATGACAATCCAGTGCCAATGTTTGAAAACTACTTGGTGGAGAGCCAAGTTGAAAAGATATTCAATAAAAAAGTTTGGCTTAAATGTGGTGGATTTTTAATAATTGAACAAACAGAGGCTTGTGTTGTTATTGATGTAAATACTGGTAAATTTACAGGCAAAAAGAACTTTCAGGAAACTGTACTTAAAGCTAACCTTGAGGCGGCGGTGGAAATTGCTAAGCAGCTTCGCCTTAGAAATCTTTCCGGCATGATAATAATTGATTTTATTGACATGAAAGAAGAGGAAAGCAAAAAGCAGTTACAGCGTACCCTTGAGCGTGCCGTTAAAAAAGACCGGATTAAAACAACTGTTGTAGGCATGACAGAGCTGGGTCTTATGCAAATGACACGGAAAAAAACCAGTATTCCTGTGGTTGCAAGGCTTACAACACAATGCCAATGCTGTAAGGGTAACGGCTATGTGCAAAGCTTTGAGTATATTTCGGGTAAAATACGCCGTGAAGTTATTTCTATTTTTACCCAAACTGTTTTTAATGAAGTAACAATTTCCTCCAGCAGACGTGTGCTTAAAGCGTTTGTAGGGGAAAATGATGAAAACAAGAAGGAAATTGAAGGGCAGTTTGGTAAAAAAATTATTTTAAAAGAAATAGAAACGGCGGCACACAGCTATTACGAAATTGACAGACGATGTGTTTGAAAACAATACTGAAATTTTTGTAAACGATATGCAGTGAAAGTGTGGTTTACTTGACTTTTGCAGGGGTATATGATACAAATAAAAGTAGTGTATATATAGAGGAACAAAAACCGACCATATGGCTGCGCCACGTGGTCTTTAATATCATTATCTAAGGAGGATTACAGTAATGGGTTTAGATTATAAGGATGCTGGAGTAGACGTTGAAGCCGGATACAAGGCAGTAAAATTAATGGGTGAACATGTTAAAAGCACTTTTAGAAAAGAGGTTTTAACTGACATAGGCGGTTTTGGCGGTATGTTTACACTTGGCGGCTTAAATATGAAAGAACCTGTTCTTATTAGCGGTACTGATGGCGTTGGCACAAAGCTTAGGCTTGCATTTGTGCAGGACAAGCACAATACTGTAGGCATTGACTGCGTTGCTATGTGTGTTAATGATATTATCTGCAACGGTGCACAGCCATTATTTTTCTTGGATTACATTGCTTGTGGTAAAAATGTTCCAGAAAAAATTGCAGATATAGTTAGTGGCGTTGCAGAAGGTTGTCGTCAAAGCGGATGTGCGCTTATTGGTGGTGAAACAGCAGAGATGCCAGGTTTTTACCCTATAGACGAATATGATATGGCAGGTTTTACTGTAGGCGTTGTAGATAAATGTGACATTATAAATGGAGAAAAAATTATTGAAGGCGATGTTATTATTGGCTTGCCATCAAGCGGTTGTCATTCCAACGGGTATTCCCTTGTAAGAAAGGTTTTTGAACCAATTGAGGAATGCGCAAAAGAATATATTGAAGAATTAGGTGAAACTGTTGGCGAGGCACTTTTAACACCAACAAAAATATATGTTAAAGAAATTCTTGACCTTGTTAAAAAGGTTGAAGTTAAAGGTATAAGTAATATTACAGGCGGAGGATTTATAGAAAATATTCCAAGGTGCATACCAAAGGGCAAAAACCTTTGTGCAACCATTGAAGAAGGCACATGGCCTGTACTTCCTATTTTTGATATTATGCAAAAAAGAGGAAATATTGAAAGAGCACATATGTATAACACCTTTAACATGGGCATTGGAATGGTGCTTGTTGTTGCCAAAGAAAACGCAGATACTGCCCTTAAAGCTATTGAGGATATGGGCGAAAAAGCTTACGTAATAGGCAAAATAACTTCCAGCGAAAAAGAGGTAGAGGTATGCTTAAAATAGGAGCTTTGGTTTCTGGTGGAGGAACTAATTTACAGGCTATTATTGATAGCATAGAAAGCGGTAATGTGCCTAATGCAAAGGTAGTTACCGTAATAAGCAGTAAAGAGGGTACTTATGCCTTAGAGCGTGCAAAAAAACACAACATCAACGGCATTTGCATAAAGAAAAAGGATTTTTCTAACTTCGACCAATACATGCAGGCTATGATTGACCATTTGGAAAGCTTTGAAGTTGACCTTGTGGTGCTAGCTGGTTTCATGACGGTTATAGGTGAAAAATTTATAGAAAAATACAGAAACAGAATTATAAATATTCATCCTGCACTTATTCCAGCTTTTTGCGGTGACGGATTTTATGGACTAAAAGTGCATGAGGCGGCTCTGGATAAAGGAGTAAAGGTTACAGGCGCAACGGTTCATTTTGTAAATGAAGAAACAGATGGCGGGCCTATAATACTGCAAAAGGCAGTTTATATAGATGAAAATGATACAGCTGAAAGCCTTCAGAAAAGGGTTATGGAAGAAGCGGAGTGGAAAATATTTCCCGAAGCAATTAAGCTTATAAGCGAGGGCAAAATTGAAGTTGTGGGTAACAAGGTTAGGAGGAAAAACTAAAATGAAGGTTTTACTTGTGGGTAGCGGAGGAAGAGAACATGCAATTGTGTGGAAGCTTAAGCAAAGCCCTAAAATAGACAAAATTTATTGTGCACCAGGCAACGCAGGTATTGCTCAAGATGCCCAGTGCGTGGATATTGGCGCAATGGAAATTGAAAAGTTGGTAGACTTTGCCAAAACAGAATGCATTGATTTTACAATAATTGGAATGGACGACCCACTTGTAGCAGGTGTAGTTGATGCATTTGAGGCAGAGGGTCTTAGGGTATTTGGGCCACGAAAAAATGCAGCTATTATTGAGGGCAGCAAGTCTTTTTCCAAGGACTTAATGAAAAAATATAACATACCTACAGCTAAATATGAGGTTTTTGATAGCTATGAAGATGCAAAAGCCTATGTTTTACAACAGGAAATGCCTATTGTTATAAAAGCAGACGGACTTGCATTGGGCAAAGGTGTACTTATTTGTGCAACAGTTGAAGAAGCTGTTGCAGGTCTTGGCGAAATAATGTTAGACAAAAAGTTTGGTGCAAGCGGCAATACCGTTGTTATAGAGGAGTTTCTTGTTGGCCCAGAGGTTTCTGTTTTATCATTCTGCGATGGAAAAACAGTTGTGCCTATGGTTTCAGCTCAAGACCACAAAAGAGCGCTGGACGGCGACAAAGGCCTTAACACAGGTGGAATGGGTACGTTTTCGCCAAGCAAAATGTATACACCAGAATTGGCAGAAGTATGCATGAAAGAAATTTTTCAGCCATCTCTTGACGCTATGGCAAAAGAGGGAAGAGAATTTGTTGGTATTCTTTACTTTGGACTCATGCTTACCAAGGATGGGATGAAGGTAATTGAATACAACGCACGTTTTGGCGACCCAGAAACACAGGTTATACTCCCACGCCTTAAAACAGATTTAATTGAAATTATGGAAGCTTGTGTTGATGGAAAACTTGACCAAATTAATATTGAATGGTACGACAATGCCGCAGTTTGCGTGGTAGAGGCTAGCGGCGGATACCCTGAAAGCTACGAAAAAGGGTACACAATTACTGGTCTTGATGAAATTAAAAACAGGGAAGATATAGTTGTTTTCCATGCTGGTACAAAAATGCAAGAAGGCAAGTTTGTTACAAACGGAGGACGTGTTTTGGGCATTACAGGCATTGGCAAAAACCTTGAAGAGGCTATTAAAATTGCATACCAAGGCGTTGAAGTAGTTGATTTTGACAAAAAACATTTCAGACATGATATTGGTGTAAAATAATATAGAACAAGCATTATGCCTTCCTTTGGGCATAGTGCTTTTTCCGTGTAAAGAGGTGCGGCATAAATGCAAAGTGAAAGATTTAATAAGCAAATGGAATTCCTGCTTGAATTGGACAAAGTAAAGCAGATTTTCCGTCAGACATATTTGGCAGACCAAAGCAGAAAGGAAAACGATGCGGAACATAGCTGGCACGCTTGCCTAATGGCGGTGGTACTGGCAGAGTATTTTCCAGATGTTGATTTGCTGAAATCGCTTAAGATGATGTTATTCCACGATGTTGTAGAAATATATGCAGGGGATACATATTGCTACGACAACAAGGGGAATGAGGATAAGGTACTGCGTGAGCAAGCGTCGGCGCAAAAGGTATATGGATTGCTGCCAGATGAGCAAAAGGACGAGTTAATTGCTCTTTGGCAGGAATTTGAAGAAGGGGAAAGTCCTGAAGCTAAATTTTGTGCAATTTTGGACAGAGTTCAGCCAACAATGCTTAATAATGCTGCCAAAGGAATATCATGGGTGGAACATGGCATTAAAAAAGAGCAGGTTATAAAAAGGAACGAGGTAACCTTTCAAGGTCCTAAGGTTATTGGGGAATACATGGATAATATAATAAATAGTGCGTATCAAAATGGGTACTTAAAATAAACCGGTTAAAAGAGAGAAGGAGATTATTATTATGGATATTCAAGTTTGTATAGGAAGTGTTTGTCATCTTAAAGGTTCTTACGAAATTATTAATAAGCTGGAGGCACTTTTAGATGAAAACCAGATGAGCGACAAGGTCAAAATTAAGGCGGCATTCTGCCTTGGTGATTGTGTTGGTGCAGTTTGTGTGAAGGTTGGAGATGATATTTATTCTGTTCAGCCAGACACAGTAGATAATTTCTTTAATACAGTTGTTCGGGAAAAGGTGATGTAAATTGAGACTATTCAATTTTACTGCGGAAAACTGCAAAAATTGTAACAAATGTGTAAGGGAATGTCCTGTAAAGGCCATAAAATTCAAAAATAACAAAGCAGAAATTGATGAGGAAAAATGCATTGCCTGTGGACAGTGCTTTGTTACATGCCCAAAGCATGCCCGCAACATGGAAAACGAAGTTGACATTGTATCCAAAATGTTAGCAAGTGACAGGTATGTTGTTGCTTGTATAGATTCTGCTTATCTTGGTTCATTTCGAGAGCCAGGTCAATATGTTGCCGCATTGCGAAAACTTGGCTTTGACTCTGTGCAGGAGATAGCGGCAGGAAGCGAAAGAATTACAGAAGACTACATTGATTACATAAAGGCAAATGCGGGCAAGCAGAAGTATTTTATTTCAAGCACATGCCCAGCCACCTATCTGTTTATACAAAAATATCATCCAAAGTTGGTAAAGTATCTGATACCAGTAGTTACACCTATGCTTGCCCTGGGAATGGCTATTAAAGCGGAAGACCCAGATGCCTACACGGTGTATGTTGGTCCATGCCTTAGCAAAAAATATGAAACACTGCCAAAATCAGATTCTGCACCTATAAATTCACTTATTACTTGTCAAGAAATAATTAGGATGTTCAAGAAAAAGATGATTAATTTGGACACACTTGAAATTTCCGTTCCTGATAGGGTTGCAAAAAGTACAGGTTCAAGCTATTCAATTTCAGGAGATATGTGGCCAAGTATTACGGAAATCTTGGAAGAAAACGGATATGATTCCCTTAGGGTTAATGGCTTGGATAATGTTAAAAATCTTTTTGAAAGCATGGAAAGTGAAGAACTTGCACAATGCTATATTGGGCTTTCAGCCTGCGTAGAAAGCTGTATTAATGGGCCGTTTATACCAAAGGAGTCCTTAAGTTTATTTTGCAGACGCCAGAAAATTACCAACTTTGCAGCAGAGCATGGTTGGGGTGTAGAAGGTGAGCCTATAAACTGGGATGGAATAGACATGAAGTGCAGCTTTGAGCCTATAAGTGTTCCGCGCCATCAGGCACCACCAGAAAAAATTCAAGAAATTTTACACAGGATGGGTAGAAAAACCAGAGCCGACGAATATGACTGTGGTGCATGCGGATATACCACTTGTCGTGAAAAGGCTCAGGCGGTTTATGAAGGAATGGCTGAGGAGGAAATGTGCTGGCCAAATTTAAGAAAAAAAGCAGAGCGCAAGGGCGATACAATTTTTCTTAATTCAAGGAATATAATTGTGTTTATTGATAAAGAGCACAGAATTCAGCAGATAAATCCTGTTGCAGAGAACTATTTTAAAGTTGCCAATGATGATGTTCGGGGTAAACATGTTACAGAACTTGGTTTGCCAGACGATGACTACACCTATTGTTTCGCAATTAAGAAAGACATATTGAATAAAAAAATACATTTAGATGAACATGGAATTGTTGTAATGCAAAACATAATATACATTGAAGGCGATGAGCTATTTATTTCTATGCAGGATATAACCGAGGAAGAACAAAGAAAAGAGGAACTTGCAAAGCTTAAAATGCACACCGTGGACATTGCGCAAAATGTTATTGAAAAACAGATGCGTGTTGCACAGGAAATTGCCAGCCTTTTGGGTGAAACCACGGCAGAGACTAAAGTTGCGCTAAACAAACTTAAAGACGTTGTTCTTAAAGAGGGTGAATAGTTATGTATTTTATTGATACCGCCTACAACAGCATAAATAAATACGGCGAGGAACTTTGCGGTGACCATATTGAACAGATTAATCTTGAAGACAGCAAAATTTTGGTACTGGCGGACGGAATGGGTAGCGGAGTTAAAGCAAACATACTGGCAACTCTTACATCTAAAATAGCTGCAACAATGCTTCGTGAGGGGTCATCCCTGGAAGAAACAATAGATACAATAGTGCATACACTCCCTGTGTGTTCTCAAAGGCAATTAGCTTATTCAACCTTTACAATTATTAAGGTTTTTAAAACTGGGGTTGTGTATGTTGCGGAATTTGATAATCCGTCTATTTTTATTTTCAAGAACGGGCATGATGTTCCAATAAACAAAATAAAGAAAGTTATAAATGAAAAGGTTATATACGAAAGTATTTTTAAGCTTGAAGAAGACAGCCTTTTAGTTGCAGTAAGCGACGGCGTTGTACATGCAGGTGTTGGCAAAAGCCTTAGCCTTGGCTGGCGGTGGAACAATGTAAATGACTATCTTAGGGATTTTTCAGCAACGGAAACCACAACCAACGCAGTTACAGGCAATGTACTTGAGGTATGTCAAAATCTTTATGAAAATCAGGCTGGCGATGATACCACAGTGCTTGCTGTTAAAATAAGAGAGCAGGAAACTATAAATCTGTTTTCGGGCCCGCCAAAAAATCCTGAAAATGACTATGCAGTTATAAAAGAAATTTTGGAGGCGGAAGGCAAGGTTGTTGTTTGCGGTGGAACTACTGCAAGCATAGTTGCACGAACCTTGGGAACCGAGATGGAGGTGGATTTATCAACCATGACTCATGATATTCCTCCTGTTGGGAAAATTCCTAGAATTGAACTGGTTACAGAAGGTGTGCTTACCATAAATAAAGCAATTGAGCTTATGCGTGGATACATAAACCCGGGCTTTAATTCGAAAATTCTTGCACAGATCAATGAAAATAATGCGGCGGCAATGCTTGCAAAGCTGCTTATTGAAAATTGTGACAAGCTGAACATTTGGGTGGGTCAAGCGGTAAACCCTGCTCATCAAAATGACAGTTTTCCTATGGATTTTAATTTTAAGATAAATCAGCTTAGAGAACTTGGACGCATTGTGGAAAAAATGGGTAAAGAAGTCAACATAAATTATATATAAAAGGAAGTTTTTTTATGCGAAAGTTTGAAAGCAATGTGCAATATACAAAGTATTTAGTAAACAAGGAAGTTACAAAGAGATATTTAAATGGTGAAAATCTTAATGAGATAATAGATGACATAGCAGAAACTATTATACCAGGCCCTAAGCCTATTACAAGGTGCTGTATTTACAAGGAAAGGCATATTATTAAGGAGCGTGCAGAGTTTGTTATAAAGCCTCTTGAGGGTGATAACGTTATCCATATTTTGAGAAGTGCTTGCGACGAATGCCCTATTGACAGATATGTAGTTACAGAGGCATGCCGTGGGTGCTTGGCACATAAATGCCAAGAGGTATGCCCTAAAAATGCTATAGTTATAATGGGTCAAAGGGCATACATAAACCAGCAGCTTTGCATAGAGTGCGGAAGATGCAAGTCTGTTTGTCCATTTAATGCAATAAGCGATGTACAAAGGCCATGCATACGCTCTTGCGGAGTAAATGCCATTATATTCGATGAAGAAAAAAAGGCTTATATAGATGAAGAAAAGTGTGTATCCTGCGGGGCATGTGTATACAACTGTCCCTTTGGTGCCGTTGTAGATAAATCCTATGTTGTGGATGCTCTGGATTTAATTAAAAAATCAGAAAATAATACAAAATATAAGGTTTATGCAATTGTTGCTCCGGCGATAAGCAGTCAGTTTACAGAGGCAAAAATTGAGCAGGTTATAAATGGAATTGAAAAAATAGGTTTCCATCATGCAATTGAGGTGGCACTTGGTGCAGACATAGTGGCATGCCACGAGGCAAAGGAATTTTCTGAAACCATTGAGCAGAGGCAGTGGATGACAACCTCATGCTGTCCTGCCTTTGTTAAACATATTCAGAAAAACCATCCAGAGCTCATGAGTCATGTATCTGGTACGGTTTCGCCAATGATAGCAATTTCACAGATGATTAGGCATTTGGATGAAACAGCTAAAATTGTATTTATTGGGCCGTGTACGGCTAAAAAAATGGAAATAAAGGAAGATGATATAAAGGGCATTGTTGACCTTGTGCTTACCTTTGAGGAATTACAGGCAATGCTTGATGCCATGGAGATAGACCTTACAAAATGTGAGGAAACTAGCCTTGACAATGCATCTTACTATGGAAGGCTTTTTGCAAGAAGCGGCGGTGTTACAGAGGCCGTTAAGCAGGCTATTGAGGTGCTTGGAATAGACACAAATTTTGACCCTGTTAAGTGTGATGGCTTGGAGGAGGTTGTAAAAACCCTTAAGGTTGCATCCCTTGGAAGACTTAAAGGCAACTTTATTGAGGGGATGGCATGCAAAGGTGGCTGCATTGGTGGTGCGGCGTCGTTAAGCCATGGCCCTAAGGATTTGACTGAGGTGGATAAGTACGGAAAACTTAGTAAAGAAGAAAACAGTGTTCAGGCAACACGAATACTGGATTTGGAAAACCTTGATTTAGAAAGAAATTATTAAAATGACGGTGAAAAACCTTGGGACTTAGTCCCAAGGTTTTATTTTATAGTCTGTCGTATTTTTTTAAAAAGCATACGCCCAACGTTCCAGGGCCCGTATGCGCGGATATTGTTGCACCTATAAGAAAGTCTTTTTCAAAAACTATATCAGGCATAACACTTCTAAGCTCATTTTGAAATGACTCTATTTCTTCAGGAGTATTGGTTTCACCTACCGTGAAAAGAAAGTCTTCAATTTTTTCGCCTGTTTTTTCAAAATATCCATTAGTTATTTCAGCCAACTTTTTCATACCACCTTTACGGCTTCTGGTAACGCCTGCAAGGCTTATTTCTCCGTCTTTAAGCTCTATAAGGGGCTTGATTTTAAGTATACCACCAGCGGCAGCACTTACCTTTCCAATTCTTCCGCCTTTTTGCAAATGGTCAAGACCGCCCACCATAAACATTATTCTTGCACTCTTTCTAAGCTTTTCACAATTTGCCTTAATTTCGTCTATAGAAAGGCCATCACGCTGCATTCTTGCTGCTTCAACCACAAGAAATTCTTGTGCACCCGTTGCAAGCCATGAATTCATAATGTAAATTTTAGCTTCAGGAAATTTTTCACTAAGAATTTCCCCAGCAGTGTTTGCAGACTGATGTGACCCACTTAAGGTTGTAGTTATGTTAAAGCAAAGTATGTCCTTGCCACTTTCAAGAGCAGGTGTAAAGGCATCTATGTAATCCTGTACAGAGGGAAGAGAAGTTTTTGGAAAAAGGTGTTTTTCTACAAACTCTTTATAATATACATCAAGGCTAAGCTCAGTCATTTCTTTTAAATAATTCTCTCCATCCAAGGATACATAAAATGGTATAACTTCAATGCTATTTTCACTTGCCACTTTAATAGGAATGTCCGCAGCACCATCACTAAAAATTTGAAATTGGGACATAAAAATCCTCCTGTCACATAAATATATCAACTACTTGTTTTTAAAACTATGTATCATGAGTTTAATTTAGCATTTTTTTGTGCCGGTGTCAATAAAGCCAGCGAAACTCTACAATAATTGAAAAAGTGTGTATTAACATACAAGAGGATTTCTGGTTAGATAGTTCGAAAATTATGAAAGTATAATATGTGTAAATTTTGGGAATAAATACACTTGACATATAGGCTGTGAGTTGATAAAATATTTTATTTTGCTTTCAAACGCTAAATGTGTTATAATAGTAAAATATAAGTTTAGTTACCTATTAGATTAAGAGGGTGTTTTTGTGTTTGAAATAGGAGATAAAATAGTATACCCAATGTATGGGGCAGGCGTTATAGACGATATAGAGGTTTCTGACAAAGAGGGAACTGAGGAAAATCATTATATTATTAGAATACCAAACGGGAATTTAAAAATTAAGGTTGCTGCAAAAAAGACGGAACAGATTGGCATTCGTCTGGTATCTAATTTGGATCAACTTAATGACGCCATTGAACAGGTGGCAAATACACCAGTTGTAATTCAAAGTAATTGGAATGTTAGATACAAGGAAAATTTAGAAAAGATAAGAAGCGGAAGACTTCCAGATGTGGTTGAAGTTGCAAGGAACCTCATGCTGCGTGAAAAAGAAAGATGTCTTTCTGGTGCGGAAAAAAAGATGCTAAATAATGCGAAGCAGATAATTATTAGTGAAATTGCATACGCAAAGGAAATAGAACAAAATGTAGCAGAAGATTATCTTGCAAAAAGGCTATTAAGTTGATAAACTATGAAGTGGTGAAAATATATTTCTATTAAGCAATTGCTAATCAAAAAATACAAACAACAGAAGGGGGGAGTGGCATGCTTAAAAGGGGTATTGAATTTTTAATCAGCACTGTATTTACTGCAATTGCCTGCATATTGCTTAGAATAGCTTATAAGGCAAATGAAGCAAAGATAGGTGAACTTGTGCCTGAAGTTTTTATTTATATAATAGGTGTTATTATTGGGATTGTTTTCTTTTTTGTTTTTGCCCCTATAATAAGCAGTGCTATACTAAACAAAATGGATTCCGTTGAGACAAAGCTTGTGAAGATGAGTCTTAAGGAACTTTTGGCAAGTGTGTTTGGTATTTTTATTGGGCTTACAATTGCTAACCTTATAGGTCTTGCTATAAGTGGCTATGGCGGAATAATTGGCCCGACAATTACGGTTTTGCTTAACATTATTTTTGGAATTATCGGATTTAGAGTTGCAAGTAGAAAGAAAGATGAAATTGATGGATTTGGCGGATTAATTGAAGGCGTTAAAAGCAAAGGCAACATCAGCGGCAAGCAGAAGATACTTGATACAAGTGTTATTATTGACGGACGCATTCTGGATTTGCTTAAAACTGGATTTATAGAAGGAAAAATTATTATACCTAATTTTGTGCTTGAAGAGCTTAGGCACATTGCGGACTCATCAGATTCTCTTAAAAGGAACAGAGGGCGAAGAGGCCTTGACATATTAAATGAGATACAAAAGCAGACGGCTGTACATGTTGAAATAGTGGATTTCTCCACAAAAGAACAGCTTGAGGTTGACAGTAAATTACTTAAAATGGCAGAAAAAATAGATGCATTTGTTGTTACAAATGATTTTAACCTTAATAAAGTTGCAGAGTTTCAAGGTGTTAAGGTGCTGAATATAAACGAACTTAGCAATGCTATTAAGCCAGTGGTATTGCCAGGTGAGGATATGCAGGTTACAGTTATTAAGGCTGGCAAAGAATATGGGCAAGGTGTTGCTTACCTTAATGACGGAACAATGATTGTTGTTGAAGGCGGAAGTAAGTTTACTGGAGAAACTATCAATGTTATTGTTACAAGTGTTTTGCAGACAGCCGCAGGACGTATGATTTTTACAAAGAAAAAAGATTGATTATGAAGTCGACTTAAATTTTAGGTCGGCTTCTTTCAAATAATAAAGGATGATTTTTTATGCGGGTAAAATGCGGAGCAATAATTGTGGCAGCCGGCAGTGGCAGGCGAATGGGTGGCAGCATAAGCAAACAGTTTTTAAACCTTGGCAAAAAGCCAATCATAGTGCATACAGTTGAAAAATTTGAGGAAATTAAAGAAATAAATGAAATTATCGTTGTTACTTCCATGCCTTACATTCAGTATGTTCAGGATTTAAAAAGGGAATTTAGCTGGAAAAAGGTAAAGATTGTTGAGGGCGGAAAAGAGCGGTATAATTCAGTTTTAAATGGACTTAATGCACTAGGCGAGGACATTCAGACAGTGCTGATACATGATGGCGTTAGGCCATTTGTTACAGAAAAGAACATATTAGATGTAATTGAAAAAACTCAGCAGGCAGGTGCTTGTATATTGGCTGTGCCTGTTAAAGACACAATTAAAGCGGTTGATGGAAATGGCATGGTAACAGGTACGCCTGACAGGAATACGTTGTGGTCGGTGCAGACCCCGCAAGGATTTAACTTGGATTTACTTAAAAAGGCATACCAAAGCACAGATAATTTTGAAGCGATTACTGATGATGCTATGGTGATGGAAAAGGCGGGTTACACCGTAACCGTAGTAAAAGGCAGTTACGAAAATATTAAAATTACAACTCCAGAAGATTTGGCAATTGGTATGGCTATGGAAACGCAGAGAGGGAAAGAATATGAAAACACTTGAGATATATACGGATGGTGCTTGTTCAGGCAACCCAGGACAAGGCGGTTATGGAGCAGTACTTTTGTATAACGGCACAAGAAAAGAACTGTCTGAGGGCTTTGAGCTTACTACAAACAACCGAATGGAGGCGCTGGCAGTTATAAGGGCGTTAGAGGCTCTGAAAGAGCCATGTATGGTTAACTTGTACAGTGACTCTAAATATGTTGTGGATGCAATTGAAAAAGGCTGGGTGAAAAAGTGGAAAGCCAATGGTTGGAAGCGCAACAATAAAGAAATGGCATCAAACACTGACCTTTGGGAAAATATGCTTTCTTTGCTTGAAAAGCATAAGGTGAAATTTATATGGGTTAAAGGTCATGCAGATAACGTTGAAAACGAAAGATGTGATGAATTGGCAAGAATGGCAATATCAAGTGGAAATTTGAAGAAAGATTGGGGATATTGCCGATAAATTCATGGAAATAGAAGCCAATAATAAAAATAATAGATTGACACGAATGTCTATCTGTGATATTATTCTATATGTCGCATGAGAGTGTTTGAGACACACAAGTGTAACAACAACACATTTCAATTTTTTTTTATGCTAGGAGGATTTTCAATGAAAAAAGGTACAGTAAAATGGTTTAACGCAGAAAAAGGTTTCGGATTTATTTCCGTAGATGGCGAAGATGATGTATTCGTACATTTCTCAGCTATTCAGTCAGAAGGCTACAAGACTCTTGAAGAAGGTCAGGAAGTAGAATTCGAAGTTGTTCAAGGCGCTAAAGGACCACAGGCTGCTAACGTAACACGTGCTTAATCATTTTACAATATAGTCAACTGTACATTTTTTAATTGCATTTGATATATAATAAACGATTTGAGCAACACAGCTCTTTCTAATACTTTCTAAATATTGGAAGCGCAACGGCGTGATGACTAATGTCATCACGCTTTTTATATGTTTTTAACTAAAATATTTTGTAGAGTGAGCTGTGAAATTTAGGCAATTTGTTGATGTTTTTCGCCATTGTACAACATTCTTTTACATTAAAAACAAATAAAAAAATTGCGCATGGGTAATTACTGTGTTAAAATACATAAGTTAGGGAATTATGTAGTTGTATAAAGTTAGAAGAATAAGGGAGTAATGAAATGAGAATTAAGAATGAAAATATCCGTAATGTTGCCATAATTGCACACGTTGACCATGGTAAAACAACCTTGGTGGATGAACTTTTGAAACAGAGTGGTACCTTCCGCTCAAATCAAGTGGTACAAGAAAGAGTTATGGACTCTGGCGACATTGAAAGAGAACGTGGAATTACAATTTTATCAAAAAATACATCTGTGCACTATGGTGATATAAAAATTAATATTATTGATACACCTGGACATGCTGACTTCGGCGGCGAGGTTGAGCGTGTACTTAAAATGGTAAACGGTGTTGTGCTTGTTGTAGATGCATTTGAAGGCCCAATGCCACAGACCAAGTTTGTTCTTAGAAAAGCACTTGAGCTTGAACTTCCTGTTGTTGTTTGTGTAAACAAAGTGGACAGACCTGAAGCACGTTGTACAGCCGTTGTGGATGAAGTTCTTGAACTTTTTATGGAGCTTGATGCAAATGACGACCAACTTGATTCTACATTTGTATTTGCATCTGCAAGACAGGGCACAGCTTCCCTTAATCCAGAAATGCAGGAAGAAAACATGAAGTGTATGTTTGAAGCAATTATTGAACATATTCCAGCACCAGAGGGAGACCCAGAAGCGCCTCTTCAAACACTTATTACTACTATAGATTACAGTGAATATGTTGGTCGTATTGGTATAGGTAAAATTGAGAATGGTACAATAAAGGTAAATGATGACTGTATTCTTGTTAATGCACACAATCCAGAGTTTAGTGAAAGAGTAAAAATAAGTAAGCTTTATGAATATGAAGGGTTGCAGAGGGTTGAAATTAAAGAGGCATCAATTGGTTCTATTGTAGCAATATCGGGTATTGCAGGAATTCGTATTGGTGACACTATTTGTTCACCACAGAACCCAGAGGCACTTCCTTTTGTTAAAATTTCAGAGCCTACTTTGTCTATGTTTTTCTCTGTAAATGACAGCCCATTTGCAGGTACTGAAGGTAAATTCGTTACATCAAGACATTTAAGAGAACGTCTTTACAAAGAACTTAACACAGACGTAAGCTTACGTGTTGAAGATACAGATACACCAGAAACTTTTAAGGTATCAGGCCGTGGAGAGCTCCATCTTTCAATTCTTATTGAAACAATGAGAAGAGAGGGTTATGAATTCCAGGTTGCGAAACCAGAGGTTTTATATAAGGATATTGACGGACAGAAATATGAGCCAATGGAAATTGTAACCGTTGACGTGCCAGAAGAATTTGTAGGCAGTGTTATTGAAAAGCTTGGCAGCCGTAAGGGTGAAATGACAGATATGCATCCATCAAACGGTGGTTATACACGTCTTCAGTTTTCTATCCCTGCAAGAGGTCTTATTGGCTACAGAAATGAAATGCTTACAGACACAAAGGGTAATGGTATTCTTAATTCACTTTTTGACGGTTATGAACCATACAGAGGAGAGATCCCTAAGCGTGCACAGGGTTCACTTATTGCTTTTGAAAGCGGTGACGCTGTAGCTTACGGTTTGTTTAATGCACAGGAACGTGGCGATTTATTCATTCCTGCTGGTGTAAAGGTTTATGCAGGTATGGTTGTTGGCCGTAATTCAAGGAATGATGATATGGAAGTTAATGTTTGTAAAAAGAAACAGCTTTCCAACATGCGTTCTTCAGGTGCGGACGACTCACTTAAACTTACAACGCCTATCAACATGAGCCTTGAGCAGTGCCTTGAGTTTATTGCTGATGATGAGCTTGTTGAGGTAACACCTGTAAGCCTTAGAATGAGAAAGAGAATTTTGGACTCACAAGGAAGAAAGAAAGCTAGAAACCGTGTTCAAAGTGAACAGCAGTAATTCGTTGTAAATGTTTAATGGGGTGATTTAGGTAGTGCTTGGGCAAAGGCTAAGTTTTAGCTTTTACTTAACAACATGCCATTTTAATCACCCCATTTGTTTAATTTTTTGAGGTGCAGCAATATGTCGAAAAAAAGAAAAAGCAGCTCATTTCTTAAACAGGCGGCAATTTTGGCCTCGGCAGGAATGATAGTTAGATTTATAGGCTTCTTATACAGACTGCCAATGTCAGCGCTTATTGGGAATGAAGGCAATGCTATTTATGGTGCAGGCTATCAGGTTTATAACCTTTTGCTTATACTGTCTTCGGCAGGTCTGCCAGCCGCTATTGGCAAAATGGTCTCGGAAAGACTTGCCAAGAAGCAGTATAGAAATGCACACAAGGTGTTTTTAGTATCGCTTGCTTGGTCTAGCGGTATCAGCTTTTTATTTATGATACTTTTGCTTGTGTTTGCCAATACCATTGCAGTTAAAGTTTGTAAAATTCCTGGAGCATACTATACATTGCTTACATTGGCACCAACAATATTTATTGTTGGAATTATGTCTGTTTTTCGTGGATATTTTCAAGGTATGAACAATATGGTACCCACGGCTGTATCCCAAATTGTTGAACAATTGTTTAATGCAGTTTTCAGCGTATTTTTGGCTTGGATACTTGTTAAAAAAAGCATTGCACTGGGTGCGGCAGGAGGTACTGCGGGCACAGGAATAGGTGCACTCGCAGGGTTGTTGGTTGTAGTTGCAACGTACTTTTTAATGAAACCCAAAATAAAGAGAAAGCTTAATGCTCCAATCATTAACTACAAAGAAGAAAGTGCAAAGGAAATAGGAAAGATTTTGCTTTGCACCGCTGTACCTATTATTATTGGCACTGCAATTTACTCCATAACAAACCTTGCTGATATGAGTATGGTTATGGACAGACTTCTTGTCTCAGGTGCATTTTCGGAAGAAGAGGCCACGGTTTTATATGGACAGCTTCAAGGCAAATATGTTGTTCTTACAACACTTCCAGTTGCAATATCTACAGCTATGGCTACGGCTGCTGTGCCTAATATTGCTGCATCTATGGCACTTAAGGATAAAGCGGCAGTACAGAGAAAAATTAATATGGCTATAAAAATTGCAATGATTATATCTATTCCGGCAGCAGTGGGCATGGGCGTTTTGGCGCACCAGATTCTTCTAATGCTGTTTCCAACAATGCCAGATGGCGGAGATTTGTTAGCAATAGGCTCAATATCAATTATTTTTCTTGCGTTAAGCCAAATTGTTACAGGAACATTGCAAGGCATCGGCAAGGTTAAAACACCGGCAATAAATGCGGCATGTGGTGCGGTTGTTAAAATAATACTCAACTATGTCCTTATAGTTATTCCGGCAATAAATGTTAAAGGTGCTGTGATTTCTACCATTGTTTGCTATGCAGTGGCATCCACACTTAACCTTAGAGCACTTATAAAGGCAACAAAGTTTACACCAGACCTTAGTGGAGCTCTGCTTAAACCAACCATTGCAGCCATTGCTATGGGGCTTGCGTGCTATTTTTCATACAAAGGTGCTTTTGCCTTGAAGGCTGGCAACACAATATCTACATTGGTCGCAATTATTGTAAGCATTGGTGTTTATGGGTTTGTAATGCTTATTATAAAGGGTATTACAAAGGACGACCTTGGGGCAGTACCAGGCGGCAAAAAACTGATTGTTGTATTGGAAAAGCTTAAATTACTTTAGAAGAGTTAATTGTAAAACAGAAAAAATATTGGGAAAAGGACAATGCCATTGTGTGAAATATAGGGTATTGTCTTTTTTTTGTATAAAAAATGGAAAAGCTGTTAATGCTATATAAAAAAGGAAAGGCGTGGTTGGTTGTGAAGTACAAAAAAGCGCTGGGGTTTGTGGCATTGGCAATTTTTTGTGTGTTTGTAGGTGCAGGAATGGGCTATGTTTATACCACGGCTAAGTATGGCAAGGATACGGCGCAGGCTGATGAACAACAAAAAACAGCAGAGATAAAAGAATACGAATATACTCCTACATCTGTGGCAGAAGAAAAGATAACACCATCAACTAAAATGGTGTATCAATATTACTATACTGAAGATGGTGTAACAGAGGTTCAGGAGGATATACCACCATATTTTATGTTGGATCTTACATTGAGTGATATATCTAAATATTATACTACGTGGGATATTGTATCCTTTTCGCCTAAAGAGGTTGTAATGCGCAAAACAATTGTAGGGCAAAGCCAGCAGAGGTATGTTGTGGGGCAAAAAGATGGATATGTTGCAGTGTATTACGAAGAAGAGAAAGAAGGCATAAGCCTAAAAGAAATTACAGGCATACCTGTAGATGGACTAAGTGAGGATGAAAAACTTCGTTTAAACCAAGGAATTAAAGTGATGGGCAATGAGGCATTGGCGCGGACGTTAGAAAATTACAGCAGCTGAAAAAATGTTTGTTAAAAAAATTTCAAATTCTATAGACAGATTTTTAACGGTGTGATATAATCAATTAAGTGGAAATTCCCCAATATTTTCACGATGTAGCTTGGCTGCATCCCCAATAAGAAATACCTTCTCTTTGTGAGAAAAGACAGTCTTTCGGCGGACTGTCTTTTTTCGTTGTATAAAAAACACGGAAAATAGGTATATTGGAAATATGTGTGAATTTCCATTGACACGTAGCTAAACGTGATAATATACTTGATTTAGAAATGAAATAATATTTCGGAAAGTGGTAGAGAATTTTGAATGTAAATTTAATTAAAGAAAAAAAATTAAATAAATGGGCAGTTTTCAGTGATGAAACCTCTGATTATAGATATCCTGTTGAACCAACATGGAGAGACAAGGTGACGGTTAAAATACGTACCTTAAAGGATGACGTGGACCAAATAACAATTATTTGGGATGAAGGGATACTTTCTGCGCGAAAAATAGATTCTGATGAAAGATTTGACTATTATGGAGCAGTTTTTCATCCAAGTTCAAAAACAATAAGATATTATTATAAACTTTCTCGAGGAGAAAGGGTTTGTTATTACTCTAAAGTAGGATTAAGCCATGAGCCTCAGCGCCATGCAGATTTTATTATTACAAGGGATTTTAAAACCCCGCTTTGGAGCAGGGGAAGTATTATGTACCAAATTTATGTTGATAGATTTTTTGATGGTGACAAAAAAAACAATGTTAAAACCAATGAGTACGTATACCTTAATAGGCCGGTGAAATTTATTGAAGACTGGTACAGGCCACCAGAAATTGATGATGTAGGTAATTTTTACGGCGGAGATTTACAAGGTGTTATAGATAAGCTTGGATACCTAAAAAATCTTGGGGTGGATGCAATTTATTTTAATCCTATTTTTGTATCACCAAGCAATCATAAATATGATATACAGGATTATGACCATATAGATCCGCATATAGGCAGGATAGTAAACGATGGAGGCAGTTTGGTTGACGCAAATGAGAAAACCAACGAAAATGCCACCATGTATTTGAAAAGAACTACGGATGGAAAAAATCTTATGGCTTCAGACGAAGTTTTTTTTGAGCTTGTTCGCAAAGCGCATTGCCTTGGAATGAAGGTTATTTTGGACGGAGTTTTTAATCATTGCGGTGCATTTAATAAATGGATGGACCGAGAAAGTTTCTATAGCAAAGATGAGAAATATGAAAAAGGTGCATTTATAGATAAAAATAGTCCATATATGGATTATTTTGTGTGGAATGAAGGAGGAAAGTGGCCTGAAAATTATGAGGGATGGTGGGAATTTTCTAATCACCCCAAGCTTAACTATGAGAATTCGGCACAGCTTTTTAATGAGATAATGGCAATTGCAAAGAAATGGTTAATGCCTCCTTTTAACGCCGATGGGTGGAGAATTGACGTGGCGGCAGATTTAGGGCAAAGCAAAGAATTTAACCACAAATTTTGGAAAGAATTCCGCAAAGCAGTTAAGAGTGCAAAACCTGAAGCCATTATCCTTGCAGAGCATTATGGTGATGCAGCTAATTGGCTAAAAGGCGATGAGTGGGACACAATTATGAATTATGATGCCTTCATGGAGCCTGTTTCATACTTCCTTACTGGAATGGAAAAGCATAGCGATGCATTTAGAGGAGATTTAATGAACAATGCAATTGCTTTTGCAAACACTATGGTGCAAAATATGGCAAGACTTCCGGTGCAAACACTGCTTACGGCAATGAATCAGCTTTCTAATCACGACCATTCAAGATTTTTGACACGAACCAACGGTCGCTGTGGAAGGGTAGTCCAATTAGGAAGTAAGAGTGCGGAAGAAAATATAAATGTATGCGTAATGCGCCTTGGAGTGCTTATTCAGATGACTTGGATTGGGTCCCCAACAATTTATTATGGCGATGAGGCCGGTTTGTGCGGATATACCGACCCTGATAACAGGCGAACTTATCCATGGGAACGGGAGGATATTAGTTTAATTGAATATCATGCAGACCTTATACGCATTAGAAAGAATAATCCGGTTTTAAGCTTTGGGTCAACGTTGTTTTTAAACGAGGAATACGGAATTATTACCTATGGCAGGTTTAGTGGAAAAGAAAAAATGGTGATTGCCATTAATAATACCGACCAAGAACATACAATAGAAATACCTGTATGGAGAATTGGCGTAATGGATGAGGAAAATCTATATAAGGCCTACCAAACCAATTTATGTGGCTTTGGATATTCAGGAGAAAAATTGGTTGTTAAGAATGGGGTTATAAAAATTACCCTTACTGGCAGAAATGGTGTGGTACTTTCAAATGGACATTAAAATTTTACATGAGGATGACAATATTGTTGTGGCTTATAAACCACATGGCGTACCATCTCAGGCAGATAAAACAGGAGATTTGGATATTGTTACTTACCTTACCAAGGAATGCAGGGCAAAATATATAGGGGTAATTAACCGTTTAGATAGACCAGTTGGCGGTATTATGGTTTTTGCAAAAAATCCCCAGTCAGCAGCAAAACTTTCTTTACAACTGCAAAAAAATGAGATTAGTAAACAATACACCGCTGTAATATGTGGAGAACTAGAAGAAAGAAACGGTGAAATGGTGGATTATTTACTTAAAAATCAAAAAGACAATATTAGTAAGGTGGCAAATAAAGGAACGAAGGAAGCTAAGGAGGCAAGACTTAAATACAGTGTTTTAGATACTGTGGAAGATGTGGAATGGGGCAAACTTTCTTTGGTGAAGGTAGACTTAATTACAGGCAGGCACCACCAAATAAGGGTACAGTTTTCTTCACGCAATTTGCCGCTCTGGGGTGATAATAAATATAATGAGACTTTCAAAAAGCGTCGTGGATTTACAGAAATTGCCCTTTGTAGTACCAGCCTTGGGTTCAAGCATCCAAAAACAAATGAAAAGATGGAGTTTGAGGTTAAGGCTGAGGGTGAGGCATTTAGGATTTTTGAAGCTGAGTTTTAGGCAAAAAATTAAGTTCTGTAACGCTAAAGATTGTGTAAGACTATGTGTTGCAGAACTTTAAAAATTTTTTCATAAAAATTTAAAAAAGTAGTGACAAATAAAAAGAATGAGTTATAATAATGTTATAGGATATTAGCAGTCAATTGGCTTGGTGGCTAACAGATGGTTAAAAAGTGATATTTTAAAAAATTAACCGCCAAAGTAAAAAGGCATATTATTTTTTAAAAGCTGTTAGCAATCAATAAGCTGGTTGGCTAACAACTGCATATATTTTAGGAGGCGAAATTTATGCTTTGTGAAAAATGTAAAAAAAATCAGGCAACAATACACATGACTCAAGTAATTAACGGTGATGTAAAAGAAATATATCTTTGCCCTGAATGTGCTGCAAATGAGGAATATTCAACTAAATTTTCCTTCCATAACATGTTTCAGGAATTATTTAACTTAGCGGCATCACCAACAGAGGTTTTTGGCGGTTTTAATGCATCAGGGCTTAAATGCCCAGTGTGTGGGCAGACGTATGAGGAATTTAAGAAACTTGGAAAACTTGGGTGTGTTTCATGCTACAGCGCATTTTCTCAAACCCTTGACCATACCTTAAAAAGCATTCATGGCAGTAACGAACATAAGGGAAAAATTCCACAAAAAAGCGGCGGTAAAATGCTTGCGAAAAGAGAAAAAGAAAACCTTAAACGTCAGCTTGCTGTTGCAATAGAAAAAGAAGAATATGAAGAAGCAGCAAAAATAAGGGATAGAATAAGAAATATTGAAAAGGAGGGCGGAGAACAATGAAGTGGTATGAAGATAAAAACGTAGACGATGGAATTGTTATTTCAAGCCGTGTAAGATTGGCAAGGAATATAAAAAAATATCCTTTTCCGCCTAAAATATCGTCGCAGCAATGTGAAACAATGATTGATGAGCTAAGAGGAGCGTTACTTAACGAAAGAACTCCTCTGGGCAATCAGTTTAAGTATGTAGAAGTTAATACGCTTTCAGCAAATGAAAAAAGAGGCATGATGGAAAGCCACATAATAAGCCCTGTTATGGTGGCTAAGGCAGAAAAATGCGGTGTGCTTATAAAGAATGATGAAACTGTAAGCATTATGCTTAACGAGGAAGACCACGTAAGAATTCAGACTATTTTCCCTGGTGAAAATATTGATAAAGCATGGGATTTGGCAGACAAGATAGATAACCTTATCGAGGAAAGTGTGGAGTATGCCTTTGATGAGGGCTGTGGATATATCACAAGCTGTCCAACTAACATCGGCACAGGGCTTAGAGCCTCGTTTATGATACATGTACCTGCTTTAGAGGGCGCAGGGCAGATGCAAAACCTTGTTACTGCCCTTGGAAAATTTGGAATTACAGTTAGAGGAATTTATGGCGAAGGAACAGAAGCAGTTGGCTCAATTTATCAAATTTCCAACCAAATTACTCTTGGCCAAAGTGAAGATGAGATTATTAAAAATTTGAAAAATGCAGTTAATTTTGTTAAAGAACAGGAAATTCGTTTTAGGGAAAACCTTATTCAAATTAGAAAAATTGACATTGAGGATGAAATTTATAGGGCTTATGGTATTGTTTCAAATGCAAGAAAAATTTCAGCCAAAGAAGCCATGTCAATTTTATCTAAAATAAGAGAGGGTTTTGTTTTGGGAATTTTAGATGTTCCCAAACCCAAAGAAACCATTTATAATGTGATGATAAACATTCAGCAAGGCAGTATTCAGAATAATTTTATTAATGAAAACAATGTTAATAAAAGAGATGAGGTTCGTGCAAAATATTTGAGAGATGTGTTTAAGTAAAATTTAGCGGTATTTTAAAGCCGCAATATTTTGGATAGAATGTTTTAAAGGAGGTATAGAGGTATGGAAGGCAAATTTACGCAAAAAGCCCAAGAAGCTATTCGTAAGGCACAGCATGGTGCTGTAGCTTTAGGTCATAACTACGTGGGAACAGAACATATATTGCTTGGACTTTCAGCCGTTGAAGATAGTGTTTCTGCAAAGGCAATTGAAAGCCAAGGCATAAATCAAACAGATATTACAGAAAAAATTGAAGAGCTTATTGGTGTAAGCAGTAGCGGTGGAAGTTTACAGGGCTACACACCAAGGGTTAAACGTATTTTAGATGGTGCAGTGCAAGAGGCGCTGACAATGGGAACGGGCTATGTTGGAACAGAACACATACTTATTTCACTGCTTGGTG
The DNA here is from genome assembly GCA_034933685.1 of Lachnospiraceae bacterium. Taxonomy (GTDB): domain Bacteria; phylum Bacillota; class Clostridia; order Lachnospirales; family Anaerotignaceae; genus UBA8514. The sequence goes on from JAYFNB010000045.1 coordinate 58,126, forward strand.
AAAGCGATTGTATAGCGGTTAAGATTTTACAATCCTTAGGTGTTAACCTTCAGCGTTTGTACGAGGATATTATGAACATGCTGGGCGAAGGCGAGGATAGCCAAGGCTTATCAATGGGCGGAAGGCAGTCACAGGGTGATACTTCCACACCAACCCTTGATAAGTTCAGCCGAGATTTTACAAAAATGGCACAGGAAAGCAAGTTTGACCCTATTGTTGGCCGAGACAAAGAAATTGAACGAGTAATTCAAATTTTAAGCAGAAGAACAAAGAACAATCCGTGTCTTGTTGGTGACCCTGGTGTTGGAAAAACAGCAATAGTAGAAGGTTTGGCGCAAAAGATAGTTACAGGCGACATTCCTGAGCCGCTTAAAAACAAGAGGGTTGTATCTTTAGATTTATCTTCAATGGTGGCAGGTTCTAAGTACAGAGGCGAATTTGAAGAAAGAATAAAGGGTGTTATGGACGAGGTAAAGAAAGACGGCAACGTTATTCTCTTTATTGACGAGTTGCACACAATTATAGGTGCAGGCGGTGCAGAGGGTGCAATTGATGCCTCTAATATCCTTAAACCATCTTTGGCGAGAGGCGAAATTCAGCTTATTGGCGCAACCACCCTTGAGGAATATAGAAAACATATTGAAAAAGATGCCGCCCTTGAAAGACGTTTTCAGCCAGTTAAGGTGGAAGAACCAACGGAAGATGAAGCAATACAAATGCTTTATGGCTTGAGGGACAAATATGAGGCTCACCACAATGTTAAAATAACAGATGGAGCAATTGTTGCCGCAGTTAAAATGAGTTCAAGGTATATTACCGATAGATTTTTGCCAGACAAGGCAATTGACCTTGTGGACGAGGCGGCATCTAAAATTAGACTGCAAAGCTACACAGCACCTTCCGATGTAAAAGGCCTTGAGGAGAGATTGTCAACCTTGGAAAAAGAAAAGGAAGAAGCAATTAAAACAGAGGATTTTGAAAAAGCTGCAATGATGAAAAAAGAGCAGGCAAAGCTAAAGGAAGCCCTTGAAGAAGCTAAGAAAGAGTGGGAAAGCAAAAACACCTCAACACAACATCAGGTTACTGAAAATGAAATTGCAGATGTAATTGCAAGCTGGACGGGAATTCCTGTAAAAAGCATTCAGCAGGAGGAAGGACAGCGACTTATGCACATGGAAGAGTTACTGCATAAGCGTGTAATTGGTCAGCAAGAAGCAGTTGAAGCTATTGCAAAGGCAGTACGCCGTGGCAGAGTTGGGCTTAAAGACCCCAAAAGACCTATTGGCTCATTCCTGTTCCTAGGTCCTACAGGTGTTGGTAAAACAGAGCTTAGCAAGGCGCTGGCAGAGGTTCTTTTTGGCGATGAAAACGCTATGATTAGAATTGATATGTCGGAATATATGGAAAAACATAGTGTATCCAAAATGATTGGTTCACCTCCGGGATATGTTGGGTATGACGAGGGTGGTCAGCTTAGTGAAATGGTAAGAAGAAAGCCATATTCAGTAGTGCTTTTCGATGAAATTGAAAAAGCTTCACCAGATGTGTTTAATGTGCTTTTGCAAGTGCTTGACGATGGTCACATAACAGATGCGCAGGGCAGAAAAATTGATTTTAAAAACACAGTTATTATTATGACATCAAATGCAGGGGCAAGAAATATAATTGAACCTAAGAAGTTGGGCTTTACAACGGACAGCTCTAGCGAAAAGAACCACAAGGATATGAAAAAAGATGTAATGGACGAGGTAAAAAGGTTGTTTAAGCCTGAGTTCCTTAACAGAATTGATGATATAATTGTGTTCCATGCACTTACACAGGACGATGTAAAAGCCATTGTTCAGCTTATGACAAAGGAAATTACCTCAAGAATTAAGGAAAATATGGATATCACAGTGGAATTTGATGACAGTGCGGTAAGCTTTATTGCAAAAACAGGTTTTGACCAAGCATATGGTGCAAGACCATTAAGAAGAGCACTGCAGAACAAAGTTGAGGATAAATTTGCCGAAAGTTTCCTTGAGGATAAGTTTAAAGCAGGAGACACCGTAGTTATAGGCGCAGTAGATGAAGAAATAACTATAGCAATGAAATAATTTGAAAAGAGCTTCGGAGATTTTCGAAGCTCTTTTATAAATTCTACTAAATGCGTCAAGACTGGATTAATAACTTCTAATTTTTACATAAAATTCCTGCATTCTTTAAAATTTTTATTTAATATATACAAACTTTAATTCTGTTGGTATAATACAATAATAGATAGTTTTAAATGCTTTAAATCTATAATTATAGGGAGGCACTCAAAATGTCAGTAATAGAAGAATTAATAAGACTTGAGGACGATGGTACTTTAAGCTTTGGCAATTACCTTGTAGACAGCAAGAAAAAAGTTTCAGACTTTGAGGTTGATGGAGATTTGTACTACGTTAAAACATATAACGAAATTACGAAGGTTGAAAAAAACAGCAAACTTCTTTTGGAGGTTGTTCCAGGTGCCACGATACATAATCTTAAAATGAATGATAAAAATGTTACCTTCTCTGCAGAGAGCAATGTGGATGTTCACGTTACTATGGAGCTTGAGGCAGAAAAAGAATATAAAATATTTGTAGATGATTTTATCGTAGGCAGTGTTAAAGCAACCCTTGCTGGTAAAATTAATTTTAGCTTGGATACTAAAAGTGGAGCTAAGGAAGTTAAAATCGAGAAAGTGAACTAATTTGTTATTTAAAAGACTTTAAAATTTCAAAATAATAATTAAGCTCAGCCTAATACTAATGTGTTTTGGCTGAGCTTTCTTGTAACTGCGGAGGTTTTATATGAAAGAAAAAACGGTATACGTGTGTAGTAATTGCGGAAATAAATCTTCTAAATGGATGGGCTTTTGCACAAGGTGCAACGAATACAATACATTTGAGGAAAAAAAAGAAAGTTCTTCAGCTAAAAAAAGCCAGCAAAACCAATCATACATCAGCCTTAAAGGTGCAACACGCCTTAAAAATGTTGAAACTGGTAATAGTGATAGAATAATTACCTCCATTAATGAATTTAACAGAGTAGTTGGTGGAGGCCTTGTTAAAGACTCCGTTACAATACTTTCTTCACCACCAGGAGGTGGGAAAAGCACCTTGGCTTTGACCATCTCGAATGATGTGGCAAACCAAGGGCTGAAGGTATTGTATGCTTCTGGAGAGGAAAGCGAAAGCCAGATAAAAAATCGTGCCGACAGAATACTGCATAAAATACATAACGATGTGTGGATAGTAGCAGATACCTGCCTAGACAATGTTCTGAATGAGGCAAGAGAAACAGGTGCAAATTTAGTGGTAATAGATAGTATTCAAACCTTTCAGCTTAATGAGTTTCTTCCATCACGTGCGGGCAATCCAACCCAAACTATGGAGTGTGCAGGCGAGCTTGTTCGCCTAGCAAAAAGCGGAGAGCAGCCTGTTGCGGTAATTATTATAGGGCAAATGAATAAAAATGATGAACTAGCTGGTCTTAGGGCGCTGGAGCATTTAGCAGATACGGTGCTTTTAATGGATGGAGAAAACGAAGACGAGTTAAGAAGTATAATGGCTACAAAAAACCGTTTTGGAAGCACTGGCGAAATGGGGTTTTTCAGCATGACAGAAAGTGGTTTAATTTCCATTGACAATCCTTCTGAATTTTTTGTTACCCAAAGAGATGAGAGCGAGCAGGTGTCTGGCAGTGCCATAACAGTAATAAGAGAAGGCTCTCGCCCTGTAATTGCAGAGGTGGAAAGCCTTGTAAGCCGAAGTTTTACACCATACCCAACCCGTATTGGCGAGGCATTGAGAAGAGAACAGCTTAACACCCTAATTTCAATTTTAGAGCAAAGATGTGGCATAAATTTGTATGATAAGAACGTAGTAATTAAATCTATGGGTGGTCTTAAACTTAAAGAACAAGCGTCTAATCTTGCCGTGCTTATGTGCATAGCTTCATCTGTTTTTGATAAACCTATAAGTGCAAGCACAGCTTTTATTGCAGACGTTGGTCTTACTGGAGAATTAAAAAAAGTTCCATCTCAAGAGGTTCGCATAAAGGAACTGGATAGAATGGGGTTTAAACAGGTTTTTGTTGCAAAAGACAGTACAAAAAATAAAAAAATGGGGAAGATACAGGTTGTGGAATGCAAGTATTTGGCACAGGTGATTGCCATGGTATTCCAGAGGTAATGTTGCACAAATATATAAGCTATGCTTATGGAAGGTGTAAATAAAATATAGTTTACTAATATTAAAAGCTATAATATAATTGTGAATACAGGGCGATAGGTGCCATGATGAAAAACAATTGTTCGTTGGGAGGAAACATGATGAGTGAAGTTAAAATAAAAAAGTTTAAAAAAGTCCTCGTTGCCAACAGAGGAGAAATTGCAATACGTGTTTACAGGGCGTTAAACGAGCTTGGAATACAGACTGTTGGTATTTTTTCCAAGGAGGATAAATATTCTCTGTTCAGAACAAAAACAGATGAAAGCTATGAGCTTGATTCCAATAAAGGCCCTATTGATGCCTATTTGGATATTCAAGAAATTATAAGAATTGCAAAGGCAAAGGGTGTTGATGCAATTCATCCAGGATATGGCTTCCTTTCCGAAAATCCAGATTTTGTTGAAGCTTGTGAAAAGGCGGGCATTGCATTTATTGGACCGTCAAAAGAAACTATGAATGCCATGGGTGACAAAATTTCGTCCAAAAGAATAGCTATAGAGTGCAATGTTCCGATTATACCTGGTATTGACCATGCAATTAAAAGCCAAAAAGAGGTTATGGAAATTGCCCGTAATGTTGGCTATCCTGTTATGCTTAAAGCGTCTAACGGCGGTGGCGGACGTGGAATGCGTATTGTTAACTGCGAAGAAGATATGCCAAGGGAATTTTCCGAGGCTGTTAACGAAGCAAAAAAGGCATTCGGTGATGACAAGATTTTTATTGAGAAATATCTTCGTGACCCTAAACATATAGAAGTGCAGATAATTGGTGACAAATACGGCAATATTGTTCACCTTTTTGATAGAGATTGTTCAGTACAGCGTAGACATCAGAAGGTTGTTGAATATGCACCTGCCTTCACAATAAGAGAAGAAGTTAGGCAAAATATTTTTGCAGATGCTGTTAAACTTGCAAAGCACGTTGGTTATAAGAATGCTGGAACATTAGAGTTTCTTGTGGATGCCGACCAGAATTATTATTTTATTGAGATGAACCCACGTATTCAGGTGGAGCATACAGTAACCGAAATGATTACAGGCATTGATATTGTGCAGACACAGATTATGATTGAAGAGGGATATCCTCTTAACAGTGAAGAAATAAACATTAAAAGTCAGGAAGATATTCATTGTTCAGGATACTCAATACAGCTGCGTGTAACAACAGAAGACCCTGCAAACAACTTCCTTCCAGATACAGGCAAGATTGTTGTATACCGTTCTGGGGCAGGAAATGGTATACGTTTAGATGGCGGTACTGCTTACACTGGTGCTGAAATCACACCATATTACGACAGTCTTTTGGTTAAGATTGTTGCTACCGACAGAGCCTTTGGTTCAGCAGTAAGAAAAGCAGTGCGTGCCCTTAAGGAAACAAGAGTAAGAGGTGTAAAAACCAATATTCCGTTCCTTATAAATGTATTGCAGAACGAAACCTTCATTAGTGGTAAATGCACAACAACGTTTATTGGAAATACACCTGAACTTTTTGAAATTTCTTTGGGAAAAGACAGAGCAACAAGAATTGCAGAGTTTATTGGCAACAAAATTGTTAATGAAGCCAATGGTGTGAAACCAACTGTCACCTGTGTTGATGAACCAATAGTTACAGATGAGCCTGTTTATGGTGCAAAGGATGAGTTTTTAAAGCTTGGCGCAAAGGAATATACACAAAAAATATTAAATGATAAAAAGCTTTATATTACAGATACATCTATGCGTGACGCACACCAATCTCTTATGGCAACACGTATGCGTAGCATTGACCTTTTAAAGGCTGCACCTGCAACCAATCAAATTATGCGAAATGCCTTCTCTGTTGAGGCATGGGGAGGAGCAACATTTGACGTTGCATACCGTTTCCTTAAAGAGTCTCCATGGATTAGGCTGGAGCAGCTTAGAAAGCAGATGCCAAACACACTTATTCAAATGCTTTTAAGGGCATCCAATGCAGTTGGATACAGTAACTATCCGGATAACGTAGTTGCAAACTTTATTCGTGTTGCGGCAGAGCGTGGTGTTGATGTTTTCAGAATTTTTGACAGCCTTAACTGGGTTGAAAACATGAAAATGCCTATTGAAGAGGCACTTAAAACAGGCAAAATTGTTGAGGGTGCAATTTGCTACACAGGCAACATTTTAGACCCTAATGAAACAAAGTATACTGTGGATTACTATGTAAATAAGGCAAAAGAGCTTGAAGACCTTGGATGTCATATATTTGCAATTAAGGATATGGCAGGGCTGCTTAAGCCATATGCAGCAAAAGAACTTTTTACAGCACTTAAGGCAGAACTTAACATTCCAATTCACCTTCACACACATGATTCAACAGGCAATGGCGTAAGTACCATTCTTATGGCAGCAGAAGCTGGTGTGGATATTGTTGACACAGCAGTTGAAGCTATGAGCAGTCTTACAAGTCAGCCATCCATGAATTCTGTTGTTGAAGCGCTTAGAGGAACAGACCGCGACACAGGCCTTGACCCAGAGGAGCTTACACGCCTTAGCCACTACTATGGTCAGGTTAGGCAGGTATATTCAGCTTTCGAAAGCCCTATGAAAACACCTAATACTGAAATTTATAAGTATGAAATACCAGGTGGACAGTATTCTAATCTTCTTGCGCAGGTTAGAGAAATGGGTGCAGGCGAAAACTTTGAGGAAATTAAGGAGCTCTATAAGCAGGCAAACGACCTTTTAGGCAATATTATTAAAGTTACACCTACAGCAAAAATAGTTGGCGACCTTGCAATATTTATGTTCAAAAATGGTCTTAATAATGAAAATATATTTACAGAAGGTGCAGAGTTATCTTATCCGGATTCAGTTGTGGATTACTTTATGGGCAATGTAGGTCAGCCAGATGGTGGTTTCCCAGAAAAGCTGCAAAAAATTGTTCTTAAAGGACAAATTCCGCTTATTGAAAGAGCAGGAAAAATTTTGCCACCTGCAAATTTTGAGGAAATTAGAAAGCATATTTGTGAATTTAACGATATTGATGCAACCAAGGTTAATGAGCGTAACATATTGAGTTATGCCTTGTACCCTAAGGTGTATGATGATTATTGCCAGCACCTTGAATATTACAATGATGTATCTAAGCTTGAGAGCCACGTTTTCTTCTATGGACTTAAAAAAGGAGAGGAAACATACCTTAAGATTGGTGAAGGAAAGGAAATTATTATTCGCTATGTAGATTCTTCCGAGCCAAATGAAGAAGGAATGAGAACCCTTACCTTTGAAATTAATGGTGTAATGCGTGAAATTAAGGTTCAGGATAAACAACTTGAGGTTAACACCGACAAAAATCTTAAGGCTGAAAAAGGCAATCCATGCCAAATTGGTTCACCTATACCAGGAACTGTTGGTAAGATTCTTGTTAATGAAGGCGACAGAGTTGAAAAGAACAGCATTCTTATGACAGTTGAGGCTATGAAGATGGAAACATCTATTGTATCTAAGGTAAGTGGTATCGTTGACAAGATTTATATTAAAGAAGGCGAAAGAGTTATGCAGGAAGAACTGCTTATAACATTTGTAGCTGAGTAAATTAAAAAGACCTTGGGCTTTGTCCCAAATTCTGTAGGCTTTTAAAGGCTTTTGGAGTTTGGAGGCGAAGAACCAAGGTTTTTTTGTTTTATGGGAAGATACAAGGTTTTGATTTTTTTTAAAAATTGTGTTATACTTATGTAACAAAGTTAACAATTTGTTAATAAGGAGTGAAAGAATGAGTAAATTATATAAAGCAATATTTGTTGTGGCTTTATGCATTGCAATGGTAACTAGCGCTTTAGGTGCAGATATAAAGAGCAGTCCATGGGCAATTGAGGCTGTAAAAAGTGCGGCAGAGAATGGTTTTGTGCCAACAAGCCTTCTTTCAAAGGCAAACGAGGCAATAACAAGAAAGGAAATGTGCAGCCTGATAATGCAGTTTTACAGAGTGTATACAGGAACTGACTATAAATCTAAGGCTAAAAGTCAATTTATCGATGAACAAAGCACTGATGTCGTAACGGCAGTAGAGCTTGGGCTGTTTTCAGGTATGTCTGACAGCGAGTTTGAGCCAAACGAAAAAGTTACAAGAGAGCAAATGGCTGCGGTTATGGCAAGACTTTTTAATAAAGTCAACATAAAGCTAACACCTAATTCACCTTCAGATGAGGTTTTCAAAGATAATTCAAAAATTTCAGACTGGGCGAAGCCTTCTGTCGCACTGTTGAAAAAAAACAGCATTATAAATGGTGACAGCAATGGATATTTTAATCCAAAAGCAATCACTACAACAGAACAAGTAATAGCTGTACTAATGCAAACGCAGGATACATTTTCCCAAAGCACAACAGGTGCACAGGCGGTTAGGGTTGATAATGTAACCATAAACCTAGGAGAAAATCTGATAACAGTTTTAAGCAAGCTTGGCGAGCCTACAAGAATAGACAAAAATGAATTTGGAACACAGAGGTATGTGTTTGCAAACAACTATAAAAACTTTGTTATGGTTGGAATAAGAGACAGCAAAGTTGTAGAAATTTATACTAACGCGGCAGGCCTTGGTTATGGCACAATTACATCAAAAACTACCTATGGTACAATGAAGTTTGACAAATATAAAACCTACTCATCAGAAAAGGCTGTTTACCAAACTGATAAATATATATTCACAGTATTTTTTGACAGTTTGGATAGTCAAAGGGTTGATGCAGTGTATCTTAGAAGCAGTGACCTAACACAGGTGAACAACTTTTATGGTGTTGACTACGAAGCGTATGTTGAAGGTGAACTTTTTGATATAATAAATTCCTCACGTGTTAAAAATGGACTAGAGGCATATAGCCGCAGCAGCTATTCTGATGTGGTTGCAAAAGCACACTCAACAGAGATGCAAAGTGTTTTAAGAAGCGATTATAACAGCATTAAGGGTCTAACGCCTTTTCAGCGCATGGATAAGGCAGGAATTAAATATAGCCTTGCGGCAGAAAATATATTTACAGAGAACAGTGGAGATGCCATAGAAATTTATGGCTGGTGGATGAGCAATGTGTCAACAAGAAGCAATCTTTTAAGTGATAATTTTACACATATTGGAATTGGATGTGTTGGTTCAAGTTACAAGAAAATATTTTTTACAACGGCAGATATGTTTGCAGCAGAATAATAAACAGCCCCGTTTTTAGCGGGGCTTACCATTCTAGAATGTTTATAAATTCAGGATATTACTATATAAATTCCTCCACCCATTAAGGGTGGAGAGTTTATTTTAACCTACAATAGCGTTTTTGTAAATTATCTTCCGTTACAGCAGTTGTCACTTGGCAGTGGCATTGGTGAACCTTTTTCTTTTGAAGGTGTATAGAAGGACTTAGGGGCAAAAAGTCTTGACGGAAAGTCCAAACTTTCGAAGAATGCGCAAGGGTCTAAGGTTTCAGGGGAAACAGCGGAACATTCATCAGGCATACATTCACCATGATTTTCAATACACATGTTGGAAAGTCTGAAAAGTTTAACTACAGCAAAGAGACCTATTGTAACATTTACACTTATAGGTGCAAGCAATCCAGTACCTAGCGGTGTACATTCACAGTTGTTTACTGTAGGTGGTGGGCAACAATAGTTGGTAGGTGGACATGGGTAGCTTAAGCAAGCTGCAAGTGCTACGGCATTTCCTTCTACGCCAACGAATGGGCCGTTATGAATCTTATCTGGGCACAGTTCGTTATACATAGTTACGCACATATCCTCTCCGCCATAAAGTGACAATGTGGTTGTATAGGTGTTGTATGCTGGAGTAGAGAATATTTCATTGCTTTCTGAATCAAAGAACCTAAGAACATAAGTGAAAGTGAATTTTACTACTACATCCCAAAATCCGTTGCGGAAAGCACTTTGTGTTTTACTTATAATTGTTATATTGGTTAAGCAAAGGTCTACAATGGTAACGCTTACAGCGTTTGGTGGTGGCACAATTATTTCGCCTTTTGGTGCTGGTTTGCAGCAGCAATTATTTCCGCTGCCACCAATGGTGCATGCAGCTCTTGCAGGACCGATAATTCCCGAAGTTAAGCAAATCTGAAGACGGCATTGGTCAAAAATTTTCTGTGCGATAATACAATCTGACTGTGGTATTGGGTTGCAGCAAGGTTTTCTGCAAATTTCAAAATCGTCCATAGTTTTCCTCCTTTTAAGATTGCCTGAATTTATAATCCATTCTGATATATATTATGTTTAAAGAATAATAAGGTGCTTTCGGCAATAAAAAAATTTGGACAAAAAAACAAACCATCAAGGGGCGTCCTCAAGGGTTGATGTTTAGGTGGATTTATTTGTGTTCTTCATTTGTGAAAAGATTTTTGGCTGAGAGAGAATTGTTAGCATTGCAAGGACAATTACACCTGCAATTTTAAAGGCATCAATACCTTGTTGGGCGGCACCATGAATGTCATTTATCATAAATGAGTAAAGGGCATAATAAATTCCGGCACCCGGAACAATAGGGAATATTGCTGGAAGAACATACATCATAACAGGCATTTTATGCCTTGTGGAAAAATTAAGAGACAAAATGCAAATAATTGCCGTACCTAAAAAAGCACCCCACATAGGCATTTTACACTGGTTTGTAAGATAGAAACATAGCATATAACCCAAACCGCCTGCAAGGCCGCAAAAAGGCAATTCCTTTTTAGGTGTATTATATATTATGGCAAAAAACAAGCAAGCAAAAAATGAACAAAAACCTTCGATAATTACTGTCATATCACCGAACCTCCTCCGATGCAACTCCACACATACAGTGCAAAGGCTATACCACCTGCAATTGCAAAGCCAGAAAGCACTGCCTCAATAGCACGAATACTGCCTGAAATATGTTCTCCGTTTAATATATCATTTACAGCATGAACAAAGGGTACACCTGGCGCAAAAGATATAAGCGACCCTACAACTATTTTATCTAAATTAGAACCTATTCCATAGCGCATTAAAAGTACCGAAACAAACCCAACAATAAAACCAGCGCATAGGGTAACTAAAAAGGAAAGTATCTTTATTGAAGTTAAAATTTGAATAAAAACACCTACACAAAAGCCTACAGCTATGGAGGTGATGGCATCCAATATTGTTCCGCCAAACATAAAGGTGCGAAAAGCACCAGCACCTGCAAAGGCTATGGAAGTAACTAAGAATGAATATGTATTTTTTGTTGTCATATTTACAATTTCTTTTATTGCTGTGTCGGCATCAATGTTGTTATTTACAAAGTCTGTAACTATTTCTTCAATGTAGGCGATACGCTGGGTGTGCATAGATTTTTTGTAAACATGTTTAACCATAGTAAGCAGACCTGTTTCCTGGCTGTCAATTGTTACAATTACTCCGGATGTGGTTATGAAAACTTCGCTTTTGGTAAAATTACAGGCACTTAATGTACGTTTAATTTCAGATTCTATTCGATGTGTTCCACAGCCGTTTACAAGCAGTTTTTCCCCAACAGTAACTGCTAGTTCCAGTACAGTTTTTAGATACATAATACCTCTCCTTAATTTTTTGCTTCAAAACATACGCATTTAATTTTACTCCTATACGTAGAAAAAGCAAGAAAAATTGTTCTTTTAGATGTACAAAAAATAAATTTAAGTTGTTTGTGGCTTATTCATGGGCTATACTGTAAAATAGGTGATTTATATGATTGGAAAATTCAAGACAATTTTAAATGAAGGCACAGCCGAAATAGTAGAAAAAAAATCCCGATTTATTGCTAGCGTGCGTCCTGTTAAAACAGAGAAAGAGGCACGTACATTTATTGAGGAAATAAAGAAAAAATATTGGGATGCAAGGCATAATGTTTTTGCATACCAAATAGGAGAGCAGAATGAAATTCAGCGTTTCAGCGATGATGGTGAGCCGCAGGGTACGGCTGGAATGCCTGTGCTTACAGTGCTAAGCGGTGAAGATATTAAAAATTGCTGCATTGTTGTAACAAGGTATTTCGGTGGAACTTTACTTGGGACAGGCGGACTTGTTCGTGCCTACGGTAAAAGTGCAAAAGAATGTCTGCTTAATGCGGGAATTGCAGAAATAACTACATTTAGGAAGTATTCCATTTCTACGGAATATGCTATGCAGGGCAAAATTCAGTATGAAATTATGCAAGGGGAATATATAATAAAAGATACAGTTTTTACGGACAAGGTGGAATTTATAGTGCTTGTGGAAGAAGAAAAAGTTGAAAAATTCGAAAGCAACATAACAGATATTTCCGCAGGTAAGGCTAAAATTACTGCACTTGAAACTGTACGTGGTGCATGGGTAAAGGAAGAGTTTGTAGTTTGCCAATAGCTATTCAATACGGATTTGTTATGCGCCTTAAAAAACTTGTATTCAGTACAAAAAAATGATAAAATATCATGAAAAAGTAAATTTGTTAAAACAATTTTCGAAGCATTATTAAAGAATAACATAAAATTAAGGAGGTAAATTTAATATGTCCGGACATTCCAAGTTTGCGAATATTAAACACAAAAAAGAAAGAAACGATGCGGCAAAGGGTAAAATATTTACTATGCTTGGCAGAGAAATTGCAGTTGCGGTTAAGGCAGGTGGAGCAGACCCTGCCAATAATGGCAAGCTGAGAGATATTATTGCAAAAGCAAAAAGCAACAATATGCCTAACGATACTATTGACAGAAGTATTAAAAAAGCGGCAGGAGCAGATGATGGCGTTAACTATGAAGTGGTTGTTTACGAAGGATATGGCCCTAACGGAGTTGCTGTTATTGTTGAGGCACTTACAGATAACCGTAACCGTGCGGCGGCAAATGTTCGTAATGCATTTACTAAGGGCGGTGGAAACATGGGCACAAGCGGTTGTGTGTCTTTTATGTTTGACGAAAAGGGTCTTATTGTAATTGATAAAGAAGAAGTTGAAATTGACGATGATGAAATTATGATGATTGCCCTTGATGCAGGAGCCGAGGATTTTGGTGTTGAAGAGGACAGCTATGAAATTACAACCTTGCCGGACGACTTTAGCGCAGTGCGTGAGGCACTTGAAAAAGCAGGAATACCTATGGCAAGTGCGGATGTAACAATGATTCCACAAACATATACAGAGTTAAAAAGCGATGAAGATATTAAAAAGATGAATAAACTTCTTGACTTGCTTGATGAAGATGATGATGTGCAAAATGTGTACCATAACTGGGACGAATAAATAATAAAAGACCTACAAACCTTGATTTTACTGGGTTTGTAGGTCTTATTTTTTATCAATCGTACTAAAAACGTACTATTATTTTAAAGTTTCTAATTTTTCGCAAACTTGGGATTGTTTATTTGGGTAAAGGTGAGAGTAAGTTTCAAGTGTAGTTTTAATATTTTCATGCCCCAGTCTTTCAGCAATAATTAGTGGTTGAAAGCCTTGCTCGATTAACAATGATGCGTGAGAATGCCCTTATAGTATAATAACGACGAAACGGGAAAACCGCATAAACAAAGGGTTTTCATAGGTTCGTCGTTATTTTTTCATTCTTTTTCCCAAGAGAAAACTAACGTAAAAACCATGCGGAAAAACCGTTTGTTATGTTAGCGCCGAAATTCTTCGGGAAAGGAAGGGATACTATTTGGCAACCGTAATCAGCATATCCAATCAAAAAGGCGGCGTCGGAAAATCCGTCACAGCCTCCAGCTTAGGGTTCGGTCTCGCCCGTCAAGGCAAAAAAGTACTCTTACTGGACATCGACCCCCAGGCATCGCTCACTATCAGTCTCGGCTTTCCGAAGCCGGATGAATTACCCGTCACCATGGCAGCCGTCATGGGCGGAATTATCACAGAAAAACCTCTGCCCCCTGCGGCGGGGATTTTCCATCACACGGAAGGAGTTGACCTTCTTCCTGCCAATATCGAGCTTTCCGGTGTGGAAATCTCTTTAGTAAACGCTATGAGCCGAGAAACCATTCTGCGGCAATATCTTGAACCGCTAAAACCCTTGTACGACTTTATCCTTCTGGATACTTCCCCTTCGCTGGGAATGCTGACCGTCAATGCGCTGGCAGCGGCGGACTCCGTTTTAATCCCGGTGCAGGCGGAATATCTATCCGCAAAGGGGCTGGAACTTCTACTGAAGAGCATTGCGCGGGTACGCAGGCAGATCAATCCGGGACTTACCATATCCGGCATTCTTCCGACTATGGTGGACGGGAGGACAAACGACTCCAGAGAAATCATTGATTCACTGACCGAGGTGTATGGAAGCAGGTTACATCTGTTTGGAAATATCCCCCGTTCAGTCCGTGCTTCTGAAATCAGCCGGACAGGGAAAAGCATCTATACTTATGACCCACAAGGAAAGGTAGCAGCGGCATATGAGGCTCTCACAAGGGAGGTGCTCGCTGTTGGCTAAAACAAAGGGTTCGCTGGCTCTTGCCAGCTATGATGATATTTTCTCCGTGCAGCCGCTTTCTGTAAGCACCGAAACAGTAGTAGAATTGCCTCTGTGTAGGCTCCACCCTCCAGAATTCCATCCTTTTCAGGTACGGGACGACGAGGCTATGAAAAAGACTACCGAGAGTGTCAAAAAGTACGGCGTAATTGTTCCGGGGCTGGTTCGTCCCCGTGCGGACGGCGATTATGAGCTTGTGGCAGGAAACCGACGCAAACGTGCCAGTGAGCTTGCAGGCAAAGACACTATGCCGGTTATTGTCCGCGAAATGGACGATGACGAAGCCGTGCTTGTTATGGTAGACACGAATCTTGAGCAGCGGGAAAGCCTGCTGCCCAGCGAAAAGGCATGGGCCTATCGTATGAAACTGGAGGCTTTGAAGCACCGGGGCATTGTGGTGGACGGTATTGATATCGGTACATTATCCGTTACTATTGTGTCAGAGCAGTCCGGGGATAGCAAAAGCCAAATCTACCGTATTGTTCGGCTAACAGAACTGGTGCCTGGTCTCATTGATGAGGTTGACGCAAAGAAAATTGCCTTTAATCCTGCCGTAGAGTTATCCTACCTCAGCCGCAAGGAGCAGTCCGCTTTACTGGATACCATGGCAAAATATGAGGCCACCCCCTCTCTGCCACAGGCGCAGCGGCTCAAAAAGTTAAGTCAGACTGGAAAACTGACAGTCCAACTGATGGACTCCATTCTGGCAGAGGAAAAGAAGGAACCAGTCAAGGTGACGTTGACCGGAAGTCGCCTGAAACAGTATTTTCCCAAAGACTATACACCGCAGCAGATGGAAAAGGTCATTTTAGGGCTTTTGGAAAGCTGGCACAGAAAGCAGGCGGTCAGTTAAATTGAATATTGGACAAAGTAAAAAACAGGGCGTTCGTAGATGATGGCGAACGCCCTGCTTTTTGCTTTGCCCCCTATTTTCAAAGAAAGGAGTAGTGCCGCCATGCCATGGGTAACGGAAGAACAAATTGAAAAAGCCAAGCAGGTGGATATTCTGGATTATCTGCTTGCACATGAGCCGAACAACCTGAAAAAGACTGGTCATGAATATCGTCTGCGCGATCATGACAGCCTGACTGTCTCCAATGGCAAATGGCACTGGCACAGCCGGGGGTTCGGCGGCACGACAGCGCTGAATTACCTGATCCGGGTACGGGAAATGGAGTTCACGGAGGCGGTTCAGGCACTGGTTTATGAAGCCCGCGCCGGGCCTTTTCCCACTGTCCCCAATAAGCCACTGCCACCTAAAAAGCAGTGTCAATGACGGTGATAAAATGTAAGAAAATAGCGGTTAAATTTTGCAGTTTTATGGCGGCAGTAAAATAATCTATGCTACACTCAAAAAAACTTGTAGAGGAGTGTAGCGGAATGAAAGGAAAATATTGGATGAGTATT
>JAYFNB010000046.1:0-75891 GCA_034933685.1 Lachnospiraceae bacterium
TCTTGCCTGTATGACACCAATTGAGTACAGGCACCATCTTATGAATCAGATAGCATAAAAGTGACGTCAACCATAATGAATGATTGACGTCATCAAAGAATTTTATTATTTCCTATGTCTACTTGACAGGGAGCGGTTCAATCATTTCGGGCTTAGAATATGCAATATATTATAATGTGTCGTCGTCTTTCTTTTTGCTAAAAGCACTAAATAAAGATTTCTTTTCAGGTGCTGCAACTTCTTCAACCTTATTTGTAAGGTTAGGTTCTCTTTTTGCATAAACTTCTTGTTTAAGTACAGGAATTCTCACGCCTCTGTTTGTTCCAAATTCTATAATGTAGCATTCAGCTGTAACATCAACTATCTTTCCGTACATTCCATTTGCAAGTAATACAGTATCATCAACGGCAATATTTTTTCTCATATCTTCCATAGCCGCTTGTTTCTTTTTTTGTGGTCTAATAGAGAAAAAGTACATAACACCAAAAATAACAACGCAGTACATAAGAATTAATATCATTGGGTTATTAAAACCTCCTGCTGCTGTTGATGAACCAGATGAACTTGATGCTGCTCCGCTTACAACTGTTGATAATAAACTGAAATTCATTAATTATCTCTCCTTTGAATTAAATGATTTTTCACAGATATATACGCATTAAGTAAAATAAAGTTTACGCATAACACTACCATTATAGTAAACATTTTACAATACGTCAATAGCTATTGTTTACGGGTCTTGTTCGTTGGCTTACCCTCAACCCCTCGTTTAAAACCATCAAGCTTTTGTTTTTTATACTCAACAAACCTGTCCTCATCCATGGCAGTACGTATTTCTTCCATAAGTGTATTAAAGTAATACAGGTTATGAAGTACACAAAGACGCATTGCCAGCATTTCTTTTGCTTTAAAAAGATGTCTAATATAGGCTCTGGAATATCTTTTGCAGGCAGGGCACTGACACTCAGGTTCAATTGGTTCATCGTCAAGCTCGAATTTAGCATTAAGCAAATTGATTTTGCCATAATTGGTATAAACGTGAGCATGTCTTCCATTTCTTGCAGGAAGTACACAGTCAAAGAAGTCAACTCCTCGTTCAACAGCTTCCAAAATATTTTCTGGTGTACCAACCCCCATAAGGTAAGTAGGCTTATTTTTTGGCAGGTAAGGAACGGTTTCTTCTAAAATATGATACATTTGCTCATGTGTTTCTCCTACCGCAAGTCCACCGACTGCATATCCATCTAAGTCAAGCTCTGAAATAATTTTTGCATGTTCAATACGAATATCTGGGAAAATAGCACCTTGGTTAATTCCAAAAAGCATTTGCTTTTTATTTATGGTTTCATCAAGAGTGTTAAGCCTGTCCATTTCGTTTTTACTGCGAATAAGCCAACGTGTTGTTCTTTCCACGGAATTTTGTACATAGGTTCTATCTGCCACAGCAGAAGGGCATTCATCGAATGCCATAGCTATAGTTGAGGCAAGGTTGGATTGTATTTGCATGCTTTCTTCTGGACCCATAAAAATCTTGTGTCCATCGATATGAGAAGCAAAATATACGCCTTCCTCTTTAATTTTACGAAGTGAGGCAAGGGAAAACACCTGAAAACCACCGCTGTCAGTAAGAATTGGCTTGTTCCAAGACATAAATTTGTGAAGTCCGCCAAGCTGATGAACTATTTTATCACCAGGTCTTAAATGCAAGTGATAAGTGTTTGAAAGCTGCACTTGGCATTTAATATTTTCTAAATCCTCTGTAGATACTGCGCCTTTAATTGCAGCAAGTGTTCCAACGTTCATAAATACAGGCGTTTGTATAGTTCCATGGGGTGTGGTGAACTCGCCTCTTTTTGCCCTGCCACATTGTTTTAATAATTTATACATTAAATTTCTCCTTCAAAAAAACTATTCTTATCATAAGAATATACAATTAAACAAAGAATATTTCAAGATAAATTCACAATTGACTTAATTTCTGTTATAATAGACCTAATATATAAGGATATGGTGACTAACTATGAAAAAAATCAATTTAATTGCAACAACAACTTTCGGCCTTGAGGCTTGTGTAAAGCGTGAGGTAATAAATCTTGGGTTCAGCGATGTTAAAACTTTTGACGGCCGTGTGGAATTTACAGGGGATGAAGCCGACATTGCAAAAGCAAACCTTTGGCTTAGATTTGCCAGCAAGGTACTTATTAAGGTTGGGGAATATAAAGCAACTACCTTTGACCAACTTTTTGAAGGCGCAAAGGCATTAGACTGGAGCGAATGGATTACAGAGGACGGAAAATTTACCGTTACGGGTAAATCAGTTAAATCCACACTTTTCAGTGTGCCAGATTGTCAGGCTATTGTTAAAAAAGCAGTAGTAGAAAAGCTTAAAATGAAATACAATGTAGACTGGTTTGATGAAACAGGAGCAGACTACACTATTCAGGTTGCACTGCTTAACGATATGGCAACACTTACAATTGATACTACTGGCGGTGGTTTGCACAAGCGTGGTTACCGTGAAACAGCCATGGTTGCACCGCTTAAAGAAACGTTAGCGGCAGCGATGGTAGATTTGAGCTACTGGAAACGTGACCGTGTTCTGCTTGACCCACTTTGTGGTTCTGGTACAATACCAATTGAGGCGGCACTTATTGCTAAAAACATTGCTCCTGGTCTTAACAGAAAGTTTGCATCAGAGGAATGGGCAAGGATTGATAAAAACATTTGGAAACAGGCTAGAGTAGAGGCCTATAAGGCAATCGACCACGATTTTACACCTGTTATATATGCAAGTGATATGGATGAAGAAGCAATTGAAGTTGCACGTGAAAACGCTATAAAAGCAGGTGTGGACGATTGCATTGAATTTTCAGTTAAGCCATGCCAAGAAGCAAAACTAATTGGTGATTATGGATGTATGATTACAAATCCACCTTACGGCGAGCGTATTGGCGAGCTTAAGGAGGTTGAGCAGTTATACCGTGATATGGGTGAACTTATGAGAACAAACCCAACATGGAGTGCGTATGTTATAACATCAATGGAATATTTTGAAAGTCTTTTTGGACGTAAAGCAGATGCAAAAAGAAAGCTGTTTAATGGACGCATTAAAATCGACTACTATCAGTTCTTTGGTCCTAAACCACCTAGAAATAACAAATAAAAGCATAAAAAAGCTATTCTCACAAAAAAATTAGGGAATAGCTTTATTAATTGCACAGTACAATTGTAGGATGTTAGGGCTATACTACAAATTCATTATTTGGAGGTGGCTAAAATAAATAGTTTTAATTTACCGAATGTAATTACTGCAAGCAGAATATTTTTATCCATCTCACTGCTATTTGTTGAACCACAAAGTGCTCCTTTTTTTGTGATATATGCTATTTGTGGAACAACGGACATATTAGATGGTTATATTGCAAGAACTAAAAAAACTGCAACCAACTTAGGTGCAACCCTTGATAGCGTTGCAGATTTAATTTTTATTTGTATTATGCTTTTAATATATTTGCCAATTTTAAATATCCCCACGTGGTGTTTAGTATGTATTTCCGTTATATCAATTATAAGATTAAGCTCGGTTTTAATAGGGTTTATAAAATATAAAGCTCTTACATTTTTGCATACATACGCAAACAAGTTAACAGGAATTTTATTATTTTGCTTTCCAATTCTGTATTTCATATTTGGAACAACAATAACCATATTTTTACTTAGCATAATAGCTACTATTTCGGCAACTGAGGAACTGGCTATAAATATTTCATCAAAAAAACTAAACAGAGATATAAAAAGTATATTTGAATTAGGAAAGTAATTAATTAAAAAAATAATATTGACAAACTAAACGACATAAAGTATAGTAAAGTTAAGGAGGTTTGATGCAACAAACCTCTAAAATATTATTATGTGGTTTGTTTTAACAAACCGATGGAGGCAGTTATGGAAGAATATAAATTATTTGATGCTGAATATAAGTTTATGACAATTGTTTGGGACAACGAGCCTATTAATTCAACAGAGCTTTCAAAAACATGTGCAGAAATTCTTGGATGGAAAAAGTCTACAACATTTAATATGATAAAGAAATTGGTACAAAAAGAGATAATTAAAAACGAAGATGCAACAGTGACAAGCATTGTTTCAAAAGAACATATTAGGAAAAAGCAAAGTGAAGAAGTGGTTGAAAAAAATTTCAACGGGTCCTTGCCATCATTTTTAACAGCTTTTTTGGATGAAAAAAAATTGGACAGAAAAGAAATTGAGGAAATTATTAAGATAATTGAGGAGGCGGAAAAATGACCGATATTTTTGCAAAAGTGCTGAACATGAGCATTGTAGGCACCATGGCAATAGTGATTGTTTTTATTGCGCGGCAATTTCTTAAGGATAAGCCTAAAATTTTTTCATATATGCTTTGGACTGTTGTTTTTTTCAGACTTATATGTCCTTTTTCATTTTCATCGACACATAGTGTTATTGGAAGTGTAAGTGGAGATACAACATACGTAAGTGTTCAAAAATCCACCATAGTTAATGAGAATATAGCCAAAATTGGAAGTCCAGTTTCCCAATATATTCCTTCACCAACACCAATGGCAAGCGTAGATCCCATGCAGATAATATTTTTCATATTTGCATCCATATGGATTGTTGGAATTTTTGTTCTACTTTTATATACGGTATTTTCATATTTGCGTATGAAAAAACGTGTTGAAACAGCCACTTTAATTTGTAACAACATATATGAAACAGATAGAATAAAAAGTCCATTTGTCATGGGCATAAAACCAAAAATCTATATTCCCGTTGGTATTGAAAAAACAGATTTATACTACATTCTTGAACACGAAAGAATACACATAAAGCGATTGGATTTTCTTGTTAAGCCCATAGCATATGCTATTGTGGTATTGCATTGGTTTAATCCGTTTGTTTGGTTTGCTTTTGCGCTTATGAATAAGGATATGGAAATGAGCTGTGATGAAATGGTTTTAAAGGTCATGGATGCGGACAGTTCAAAAGAATATTCTTATGCACTTTTGAATACATCTGCCAAAAACAGTGGTCTTTTAAGCCCAATTGGCTTTGGAGAAAGCAATGTAAAAGAAAGAATTAAAAATATATTAACCTATAAAAAAACTGAAGCAGTTGCAATGCTTACAACAATTATTGTTTGCATTGCCGCAGGATTTTTTGTACTTGCAAATCCTCATGATGCAAAAGTAAACGCCAGAGAGCTTGGCAGTGTTTTAAGCCAATATGATGATAATTTAGTAGCACTTAACGATATGATTGAATTTGATTATGACTATGTAATTCAATTTCCGCCTTATGCCGATAAAAAGACAATGGAGAAAATGCTTGGTTTTAACTGTTCTATTCTTAATGAAAGCGTAAATGAAGGCATGATGAATCTTCTTTTTGTTAAAAATAATAAGGCAGTGTGCTATATTTACGGCTATGGAGAAAATAATGACTTCTATTTGTCTTTACCAGATGGTGCGAAAATTCAAAAGAAAGATATTGGAACTTTCTTCGTAAGCACCACAAATGGGTATCCTACTTATATTAGTAACAATGATAATTACGGAGAAGGTAGAGCACTTTTAACTAGAGCTGCTGAACTGCTTGAAGTAAAAAATCCATATATTGGAGACCCATCAGCAAATGGAAAAATAATTCGTTTACTTACATGGCCAGATGCGGCTAAACTTAACGGCACTGAATTGCAAACCACCACAGAGCCATATGGTATTACATTGGATGTACTCACAGATAGTAATATTCAAAGCTTTGTACAAGATTACATTGGTTCATCTCAGTATTACCAAAATGCGATGGTTATGCTTGCACTTATTGATAATTGTGGAAGTGTTTCATACCGTTTTAATAATAGCACAACAGTTACTTTCACAAGGACGCAGATTGAAAAAAATATTGGTTACGACGTAAGGCTTATGGCTTTAAATATTGATGAATTTTCTAAATTTCTAAGTTATTGTGAAACGGCAGAGGATTACAGCAAGATTATAGAAAAACTTGATGTGTTATCAGCACCTTCGGAATTGAGTAATACAAGGAAAATAATAGAGCAACGCTATGACAATTATGACTATTTACTTAAATATGGCAATAGTACCGTAAATTATGTTCTTAATCAGTTTGCTCAAGGTGTGAATGACGATTTACGTTCTGCCATAATGGCTTTGGCAGTTTACGATATACTTGGTGTTAGGTGCAACGTTGACCCAAGTATGTATGCCAAAACCAGTGAATGGTATAAGGATTTTAAAATAAGAGAGGAAATTACTCCTACCGTGGGCTTCTCTTATAGCGGTAATGATAAGAAGCTAGAGGCAATTTATGATTATATTGAATTGATTGAACTGTCAAAAAGCTATTATTATGGAGTTTTAGTTCCATCGGTATACGTTGTTGATACTATAGAAAATGAAAATAGTATTAAAATGTTCCTTGCTGTTAAGCAATCATATTTTAAAATTTATGAAACAGAAAGCGGTGCGCTTTTGTCACAACAAGGTGGCGAAACAAGGGCAACTGTGGTTACATTAAATAACGACAAAGGAGGTTACACTGTTGCTAATTGGGAAACTTCAGGTGACGGTGGTGAATTTTTACCATCCATGAAAAAAATGTGTGTTGACTTTGATGGAAATGAGCTTTCCGATATATATGAAAAAATGGCTAATTTGGATTCAAAGGGTTCCGATAATTCGAGAATTTTAGAAATTGAAAAAGCTTTTAATGAAAACCTTGAGCAGTATCTGCATGACAACGGCATATTAAAATTTAGCGTTGAAAACTGAATTGGAGTGTACCAATTAACTTAATTAAACAAGCATTCTCTATTAAAACAAATAATTTTAAGAACTTTGCTTTCAACAAAAAGATGGGATAACGTTACAAACTTAAAGGAAGGGCATATTATGTAATAATTTTATTTAAGGAGTGTAATATATGCCACGAGTTTTTTTGAGTCCGTCTGTACAAGAATTTAATCCGTATCTAACAGGAGGAACAGAAGAAGAGTATATGAATTTGATTGCAGATGCAATTGAACCATATCTTGAGGCAAGCGGAATAGAATTTGACCGTAATGACCCTAACGAAACACTTGGCGAAGCCATTAGTAAATCAAATGAAGGAGAGTACGACTTGCATGTTTCTATACATTCCAATGCTGCTGGTGAAAATTTAGCAGGCACGCAAAGAGGTACAGACATATATTATAGCCCAAACAGTTTTTACGGAACGGAGTTTGCTAAAATTGTTGAAAAAAACTTCAAAAACATTTATCCCAATCCTGATAGGGTTAAAATTGTACCTACAACAACACTTAGAGAAATTCGCAGAACAAACTCTCCAGCCGTATTAATTGAAGTTGCATACCATGATAATTACGAAGACGAGGCATGGATTAAGAATAACGTAAACCTTATTGGTGAAACTATTGCTAGGGCTATAACTGAATATTTTGGTGTTCCATTTGTAGCACCTCTTGCTAACGAAGATGGTTTTGTATTATATAATCTTTTTATTTAATAATAATGAAGATTACTGATTAGGTTAATTTTTAATACAAATCCGAGTTTGTTCTTAAAATTGGACATTGAAATTCGGCATTATAAGTGAGGTTATGTTTATATGTAAAAACATAGCCTTATTTTTTTTAGCTTTTATAATTGTTATGTTAATTCGAAAAGATAAAATATGACTGATGTACTGATAATGTTAAATTATTTTGTAATTATGCATGAAAGCTGCAGAATATTTTTGTTGCAGTTGATAATAATTTAAAAGTGATTGACTAATAAGGTAGATAACATATATTATTGATATTGCACAATAATTTAGACCTACAAGGTGAATTCACTGTGCTAAAGCGATATAGTTATAAACATATAAAGTGGAGGAAAAAGATTTATGGAAAATCATTTAGAAAAAAAATATGGTTTAGTTACAGCAATAGCAATGGTTGTTGGCATTGTTATTGGAAGTGGAGTTTTTTTTAAAGCAGAAAAAGTTTTGCTGGCTACAGGAGGGAATCTTCCACTGGGCATACTTGCGTGGATAATAGGTGCGGCTATTATGATTTGCAGCGCCTATACATTTGCTGTAATGGCAACGAAATACGTTCACGTAAATGGCCTTGTTGATTACGCTGAGAACATTATGGGTGAACGTTATGCCTATCTTTTAGGCTGGTTCATGGCCGCTATTTATTATCCAACGCTTACTGGTGTGCTTGCTTGGGTTTCGGCAAGATATGTTTCAGTACTTTTTGGTTTTTCGATAACGGGTGGAGAATGTATGGTAATTGCATGTTTTTTCCTTGTGGCAAGCTATGCAGTTAATGCTCTTTCACCTTTGCTTGCAGGCAAATTTCAAGTATCTACAACAGTAATTAAACTTATTCCTTTGTTTGCAATGGCAATTATAGGCACAATCAAAGGTTTAATAACAGGTATGACAAGCTACAACTTTTCTAATGTAGTAGTACATGGTGAATCATCGGGGTCGTTATTTGTTGCAGTTGTTGCAACAGCATTTGCTTATGAAGGGTGGATAATTGCAACATCTATAAATGCTGAACTTAAGGACGCAAAGAAAAATCTTCCCCGAGCACTAATGGTTGGAACATTTATAATTGCATTGGTTTACATTAGTTATTACATTGGTCTTTCTGGTACAGTTAAGAATGAAGTGCTTATGGAAGGTGGAGAGGCAGGGGCAAGGCTTGCATTTAGTTCTATTTTCGGCGAAACAGGAGGAACAATTGTATTCGTACTAATTATTATTTCTTGCCTTGGAACCCTTAACGGATTAATGCTGGCATGTACCAGAGGTTTTTATGCTCTTGCGGCACGTAACCAAGGGCCCAACGCTGAAATGTTTTCACAGATAGATAAGGTAACAAACATGCCTACCAATGCAGCTATTTTGGGGTTGCTTGCGGCTGGTGCTTGGTTACTGTATTTTTATGGTGCAAACCTTACAGCACCATGGTTTGGTGTTTTTTGCTTTGATTCATCTGAATTACCTATAGTTACTTTATATGCAGGGTACATTCCTATGTATATTATGTTTATGAAAAAAGAAAAAGATTTGAATACATTTAAGAGATTTATAATGCCAACACTTTCTCTTATAGGGGCAATATTTATGGTTATTGCAGCAGTTTTTTCACACAAAATGGAAGTAGTATGGTATTTGGTTATTTTTTCTGGTATAATGGCAATCGGAGCTTATTGTTACAAAAAAAATTAACAAAGGATGGAATTTGCAATGTCTGACACAATTCATATTTTACTTATTGTTTGCCCTCTGGTTTTTTTGGCAGGGTTTATTGATGCTATAGTTGGTGGTGGCGGATTAATTTCTTTACCTGCATATCTAGCCGCAGGAATTCCACCGCATTTTGCGGCTGCAACCAACAAGTGCTCATCAACATTTGGTACGCTAGTAGCAACGGCAAAGTTTATAAAAAGCGGGAAAGTACATCTTACAGCGGCTATGCCAGCGGCAGGTGCAGCATTAATTGGCTCAAGCATAGGTGCTTACCTTAATATGCTTTTGGATGAAAAAATACTTAGATACATAATGATTGGAGCAGTGCCTGTTATTGCTGTGTTTCTGCTGGTTAAAAAAGATTTTGGCAGAGAGGATACAACAGATAAATTTTCTAAAACAAAGATAGTTGTTCTTTCAACAGTTATTGGTTTTACAATAGGTATGTATGATGGCTTTTTTGGACCTGGGACAGGTACATTTTTAATAATTGCTTTTACAGGCATTGTTGGTTTTGACCTTCTTACAGCCTCTGGCAACACAAAGGTTGTTAACTTGGCGTCAAATATTGCTGCATTTATTACCTTTGCAATAGGAGGCAAAATAATTTGGCACATAGGGCTTCCAGCGGCAGTGTTTGGTATAGCAGGTAATTATTTTGGAGCATCATTTGCTCTTAAAAAAGGTACAAAATTTATAAGACCTATGTTTTTTGTTGTTCTTGCAATACTGATAATTAAACTGATAATGGATATGATGGGATAAATGAATACATAAAATTTCACTATTGATTTATGGCATTAATTATGATAAAATCACCTTTAGCTTGTAAATTAAAAATTGAAAAGCATTGATAAGGAACAGTAAGTTTTAAGATACTTTCAGAGAGCCGTTGGCAGGTGTGAAACGGTAGTAAACTAAAACCGAACTCACCTTTGAGCTTCACACTGAAAAAAGTAGGTGCTGACGTAATTCTGCGTTAAAGAAATTTGAGTGTGCTGTTTTTTTCAGCAAACTAGAGTGGTAACACGGAGTAGTCCTTCGTCTCTAATATACGTGAGATGGAGGGCTTTTATTGTTTTCAAAAGAAAATTAATTTAGGAGGATACAGTAATGAATAGCAGATATGAGTTTGCCGCTATAGAAAAAAAATGGCGTGAAGAGTGGGAGAAAAATCCTATTAATAAGGAAGATGATAAAAAACCAAGATATTACTGCCTTGACATGTTCCCATATCCATCAGGCAGCGGCTTACACGTTGGCCATTGGAGAGGCTATGTTTTAAGCGATATAATCAGCCGTTATAAGGTATTACAAGGTTATCAGGTGCTTCACCCAATGGGTTGGGATGCTTTTGGTTTGCCTGCTGAAAATTATGCTATTAAAACAAATACTCACCCGGAAATAAGTACAAATGCAAACATTACAAATGTAAAACGTCAGTTGCACGAAATAAGTGCTATATACGACTGGGATAAGGAAGTTAACACAACTGACAAAAGCTACTATAAGTGGACACAGTGGATTTTTGCTAGAATGTTCGAAAAGGGCCTTGCGTATGAAAAGGAAATGCCACTTAACTGGTGCCCAAGCTGTAAATGCGTTCTTGCTAATGAAGAAGCTACAAACGGCACTTGCGAACGTTGCGGCGCAACTGTAACCAAGAAAAATCTTCGCCAATGGATGCTTAGAATTACAAATTACGCTGAAAGACTTCTTAACGATCTAGACAAGCTGGATTGGCCTGAAAAGGTTAAAAAAATGCAGACAGATTGGATTGGCAAAAGCTATGGTGCTGAAGTCGACTTTAAGGTTAAAGATACAGATAAAGCAATTACAGTTTATACAACAAGACCTGATACTCTTTATGGAGCAACTTTTATGGTGCTTTCACCAGAGCACCCATTTGCAAAGGATATTACTACAGCTGAATACAAAGAAGCAATGGAAGCTTATTGCTTTGCCGCTTCAACAAAATCCTCGGTAGACCGTATGACAGATAAAGAAAAAACTGGTGTTTTTACAGGCCGTTATGGAATAAATCCATTAAACGGAGCATTAGCACCAATTTGGGTATCTGACTATGTTTTAGCTGACTATGGTACAGGTGCAATTATGTGTGTTCCTGCACATGACGACCGTGACTTTGACTTTGCAAAGAAATTTGAACTTCCAATTATTCAGGTTATTATTCCTGAAGGTGAGGATGAAAAAGAGCTTACAGAGGCTTATGTAGGCGACGGTAAAATGATTAATTCACCTATTTTTGAGGGCATGACCGCTTTTGAGGCAAAGAAAAAAGCACCTATTATGCTTGAAGAAAAAGGCTTCGGTAAAAAAACAGTTAACTATAAACTTCGTGACTGGGTTTTCTCCCGTCAGCGTTACTGGGGTGAGCCTATTCCACTTGTTCATTGTGAACATTGTGGAACAGTAGTTGTTCCAGACGAGCAGTTGCCAGTTGAGTTACCTATGGTGGAAAGCTATCAGCCAACAGATAATGGCGAATCTCCACTTGCTGCAATTGAAGAGTGGGTGAATACGCCATGCCCTAAGTGCGGTGCGCCTGCAAAGCGTGAAACAAATACAATGCCGCAGTGGGCAGGTTCTTCATGGTATTTCTTACGTTATACCGACCCACATAATGATAAAGAGCTTGCAAGCAAGGAGGCGCTTGAAAAGTGGGCACCAGTTGATATGTACGTTGGTGGTATAGAACATGCCGTTCTTCATTTACTTTATGCACGTTTCTATACAAAATTCCTTCATGATATTGGTGTTGTTGGTTTTGATGAACCGTTTAGCAGATTATTTAACCAAGGTATGATTAACAAAAATGCTGCAAAAATGAGTAAATCAAAGGGAAATGTTGTTTCTCCTGATGAGCTGGTTGAAAAATATGGTTGTGACGCTTTAAGAATGTATGAGCTTTTTGTAGGCCCACCAGAGGTCGACAGTGAATGGGACGACAGTGGAATTGATGGTGTATACCGTTATCTTAACAAGGTTTGGAAACTTTTTGTGGCATATAAAGATAAAAATATTGCACCTACAAAAGAATCTGATTTTGCTAAAAATATAATGATTAAAGAAATTTCATTACGTCTTAACGCGCTTACAATGAATACAGTAGTAAGTGGTTTTATGGAATTTACAAACAAGCTTACTGATGTTGCTAAGGCACAAGATGGAATAGACAAATCTTGCCTTGAAACACTTGTTGTTCTTCTTGCGCCATTTACACCACACATTGCAGAAGAGTTGTGGAGAGAGCTTGGTAATAAAGATACGGTTTTTGCTGCTAAATGGCCTGAATATGATGAAAGCAAGCTTGCAGTAGATGAGATTGTTATTCCTTTACAGATTAACGGCAAAACAAGAGAGAATATTACGGTTTCTAAGTCTACAACAAAAGAGGAAATTCTTGCAAAGGCTAAAGAAATTCTTGCACCAAGAATCGAAGGCAAAACAATTGTTAAAGAAATCTACGTACCAAATAAAATTGTTAATATAGTAGTCAAATAATTCAAAACATGAAACAGCATTTTTAAAAACTGAATATAGACCATAAGGACACCATTTTTCTTTTGGTGTCCTTATTTTGCTTTTTTAAGTGGCAGTGCATTGACATATTAAAAAAAAAGGTTATAATATCATCTAATACCTTTTAATCCTATACAGAATTTAGCCGTTAAAATACTTTAAAATTATTATTTATAACTGAAAGAGAGGAGAACAAAAATGGCTTTTTATTATGAACAACCGTCACATACTTTTGCAGAATATTTACTTGTGCCAGGTTATTCCGATTCGAATTGTATGCCAAATAATGTTTCATTAAAAACACCTTTGGTTAAATTTAAAAAGGGGGAAGTTCCATCACTTAGTATGAATATTCCTTTAATTTCAGCAACAATGCAGTCTGTTTCTGATGACCGCATGGCAATTGCGCTGGCAAAAGAGGGTGGGGTTTCCTTTATTTATTGTTCACAGACTGTTGAACAACAAGCAGATATGATTCGTCGTGTTAAAAGCTATAAAGCAGGCTTTGTTTCATCGGATGCAAATGTTAGACCAGGTTCTACACTGGCTGATATTTTAAGAATAAAAGAAGAATTAGGGCATTCAACAATTGCAGTAACCGAGGATGGAACTGCAAATGCCAAGCTAGTTGGTGTTGTAACAAGCCGTGATTACAGA
Source organism: Lachnospiraceae bacterium (assembly GCA_034933685.1). Lineage (GTDB taxonomy): Bacteria > Bacillota > Clostridia > Lachnospirales > Anaerotignaceae > UBA8514. The sequence goes on from JAYFNB010000046.1 coordinate 13,516, forward strand.
GTTAGCCGTATGTCACCAGAAGAAAAGGTACATACATTTATGACTCCTTTTGAAAAGCTTATTACTGCACCTCTTGGTACAAGCCTAAAAGAAGCTAATAATATTATTTGGGATAATAAGCTAAATGCATTGCCAATTATTGATGAGAGCGGATGTCTGGTTTCTTTTGTTTTCCGTAAAGACTATGACCAGCATAAGGAAAGACCTAATGAACTTCTTGATAGCGACAAGAGCTATATTGTTGGAGCAGGTATAAACACAAAAGATTATGCAGAGCGTGTTCCAGCATTAATTGAGGCAGGTGCAGATGTACTTTGTATTGACTCCAGTGAAGGGTTTTCAGAATGGCAAAGCCGTACAATTTCATGGATTAGAGAAAAATACGGTGATACCGTTAAAGTTGGAGCAGGTAATATTGTAGATGGTGATGGGTTTAGATTTTTGGCTGAAGCAGGTGCAGACTTTATTAAAGTAGGTATTGGCGGTGGCTCAATCTGCATAACACGTGAAGCTAAGGGCATTGGTCGTGGTCAGGCAACTGCTGTTATTGAAGTTGCAAAGGCCAGGGATGAATATTTTAAAGAAACTGGTGTTTATGTTCCGATTTGTTCAGATGGTGGCATTGTTCTGGATTACCATATTACCCTTGCTTTGGCTATGGGAAGTGATTTCTGCATGCTTGGCAGATATTTCTCAAGGTTTGATGAAAGCCCAACTGAGAAGGTTATGGTAAATGGAAATTATATGAAAGAATACTGGGGCGAGGGAAGTGCTCGTGCACGTAATTGGCAGCGATATGATATGGGTGGTGCTTCAAAACTTTCCTTCGTTGAAGGTGTTGACTGTTACGTTCCATATGCAGGACCATTGCATGATAACCTTGAAGTGACTTTAAGCAAAATGCGTTCAACTATGTGCAATTGCGGAGCCCTTAATATAAAAGAGCTTCAGGATAAGGCAAAAATTACACTTGTAAGTGCAACATCTATTGTTGAGGGTGGCGCACATGATGTTATGGTAAAAAACACACAAAGCGGAAATAAATAATTCTAAAAATATCAATTTAATAATAAATAAAAAGCGTTTTGACATATAACATAACTGGTCAAAACGCTTTTTAGATTTCTTTTTCCTCTAAGTGAAAGCTATTTTTTTGAAATGTCAATATTCCTTCGTCACGAAGCTTGCAAAGCTCATTTGACATTGCACTTCTGTCTACAGACAGATAATCTGCCAATTGTTGTCTGTTAAATGGAATCTCAAAAGAAGGTTTTCCACTTTTTAAAGACTGTGACGACAGGTATGACAGCAGCTTATCTCTAGTGGTTCTTTTGGAGATATGTTCCATTTTTTTAGTTAGCATAAGATTTTTTTCGGCAAGAACAGATAATAGATTGTGTATCAGCTTTGTGTGAAAGTCACATGCTGATGTGCAGACAGTCATAATTCGTTGAATATCCATAAAAAGTATATCGGTATTCTCAGATGCAACAACACTTACGCCAAGCGATTCAGCTTGAACACACGCATAGGTTTCGCCGAACAAGCTGCCAGAAGATACCTCTGCAATTATGGTTCGGTTTCCCCAAAAGTCTTCTTTAATAATGTGTACTTGTCCAGAAAGTACCATACCTACAGTGGAAATTTTTTCGCCACTCCTAAATACAAACTGGTCTTTTGTATATTTGCTTTGCTTTGCTAATAAGCAATTTAAAACAACATTTATTTCATTTGTATCTATGCCTTTAAAAAGGGCAGATTTTTTAATGATATTAAAATATTTTTCCATTTTTTCTCCAATTTCTTTATTTTCAATTTTCTGCAAACTAAATGAATATTATTAAAATAAAGGTAAGTAAATTATATCGGTTTACAACTATTCGCAAAACGCAAGTTTTGCGAATAGTTGTAATGTTTTCAATCCAATTATAAATTAACGATTAAAAATTCAATATATTTGTAATTCTTTAAAATCAATTATTATATGTTTTAAAACCTTCTTCGCCCACGTCTTTTATTTGTTTTAAATTTATATCTGCTCTTTGGTACTCTAGTTCTGTTGAAGAAAAATCTTACAATAAGAACTAATACACCAATGCCAACAATTCCAGCAGCCACAGTAATTAAACCATTAATTGAAAAAACTTTAGAAATTATCTTTTTTGCATTATAGCCAATTTTTTCAATTAGAGTCGCTTTTTCAACTGATTTTTCTGCGTAAATTTTTGCTTCAGCTAAGGTTTCGTCATTTAGTGAATATTTTACAGTTCCAAGCTCAATATCTTTTTCAATTGGTGCTTTGATTTTTATATCAGCGTTACTTTCATCCTTGCTTTTGTAGATATACTCATCATTTGTAATATTAATGTCTGTTTGAACAGCTCCAACATCGGTTTTTTCAAGAAAAAGAGAAATATCTTCTTTTATAATAAGATTTAAAGTATTACCGTCTGATGCCTTATTATTATATAAACCGATTTCGCCAACAGATGTGTTGCTTTGGGCTAATGTAAAAAATCCAAAGTTTTCAAACCCATAGTCAAACAATTTTGCGGCATCTTCCCAGCGCCCAGGGTCTTCGGAATTAAATATAACAGCAATAAGTGAAATACCATCTTTTTGTGCAGTAGCTGTTACGCAATCTCCTGCCTCATCGGTAAATCCTGTTTTCATTCCAGTTGCATACGGGTAAGCGTATTCGCCGGAAGTAATAAGCAAATTGTGACTTTTCCAGTCGTAATCTTTGGTTACAAGACCAGTTGTATCTGCATTACCCATTCCATTACCGGAATATTCTTTTTCACTGCAAATTCCTTTTAGCAAATCAATTTTAAGTGCCGCTGAAGCAATTTTGGCCATATCTTCAGCAGTGGTATAATGCCTTTCATCATGGTATCCATGTGGATTAACAAAGTTTGAACCGGTACATCCTAATTCTTTAGCTTTTGTGTTCATTAGCTCAGCAAAAATTCTTTCGCATTCTCTGGAACTTAAATTTTTATCTCCAGTCTGTTTTTTTGCCACTGCATTTGCAACAACTGTAGCTGTGTCATTTCCACTTGGTATTATAAGACCACGTATTAGGTTTTCAATAGTAATTGACTCTCCCTTAATATGCCCTGCCTTGCTGGAATCTAAAGTAACATCATTAATTTCATTTCCTACAGTAACTACGTCATCAGCCTTAAAATAATCTAACGCAATAATGGATGTAAGTATTTTAGTCATACTTGCAGGATACATTGATTTTTGAGAATTTTTTTCATACAAAATCTTTCCTGTGGAGGCCTCAACCAAAATTGCTGATTCGGCCTTAACTACAGGTTTTGTTGCACCAAATGCAACAGTGTTTGCAGAAATTGCAAAGGCAAGAAATAGAGTAATTGCTCTTAATTTTTTTTTCATCTTTATTCTCTCCTATTTTTATTTAGTATTCAGTTTATCCATTATCTCTTTAAAAATATCTATGTTTTTAAGCGGTTTAATTTTTGGGAATGCAGTAAGTAGTCGTTTTTCTACATAGTTTCTTTTAGCAATTGCATTGCGATATTTTGAATAACGCTCTTTTGTTTCTTCAAAAGCCTGCTCAATACGTTCAATACCTTCCTCGTTTGCTTCTTTAAATTTTGCAATGCGTTCCTTTAATTCCTCAATATATTCCTTTTCACTCAGCTTAAGCTTAAGCAAAATTTCTTCCTTTGTTTCGTAAATCAAGGCATTCTCAAGGCGCATACGTAATTCGTCTTTTGCTCTTCCAAGTTTCTCCAGCTTCTCGTTGAATTTTGCCACATGAGAAACTGTAATTAACAAGTCACTTGCAATGAAGACAATGGCAACTCTTGCCAATATTATTCCAATCTTGTAGGGAATTGCTTCTACAAGATCAAAAACTATTGGATGGATAGCTCGTATCATTACAACTGAAAATATACCCCATCCAAGCGACACCTGTAAGCAAATTCGCCCTTTAAGGTTAAATTTACGTTCGGAATAATCCCACCAAGAAGCATGAAATAAATTTTCCATAACTGCACCTGTTATATACTCTACTACAGTAGGAAGAATAACTCCGCCTAGGTACAAAAAACCCAAATTATCTGCAATTGGCGATAAAAACAAATAGACCATTGTTGCTCCAATTCCATAAATTGGACAAAGCGGACCATTAAGGAATCCTCGGTTAACAAGTTTATCTGTATTTAAAAAAACATAAAAAACTTCCCATATCCAACCCAAAATGCTGTAAATAAGTAAGAAATAAAATATATGATAAAAATCACTTCCCATTATTTTTGCAGACCACATAAATGCACTTCCTAATCAGTTAAATTTTTAAAAGTTTTTTATCTACCAAAGTTTGCAAGCCTATTACTATACCTATTTTTGCATGATGCCAACTTAAACCACCTTGAAAAAATACATTATATGGTGGTTTAACTGGTGCATCTGCACTAAGTTCTATTGACGAACCTTGTACAAAAGCACCTGCTGCCATAATAACTGGACAATCGTAACCAGGCATATCCCAAGGTTCTGGCTTCACATAGCTGTCTACAGGTGCACCCTTTTGTATTCCTTGGCAAAAAGCAATTACGTTCTCTGCTGTTTTAAGCTGAATAGATTGAACAATATCTGCACGTTTTTCTGTTGATGGAGGTAAAACATTGAAGCCTAGACCTTCAAAAAGTCTTGAAAGGAAAACTGCGCCTTTCACACTTCCACCAACCACTTGTGGTGCATTAAAAAAACCTTGAAATAGCGTTGATGTTATACCAAGTGTTGCCCCAACCTCTTTACCTAAACCAGGTGAAGTAAGACGAACTGCTGCATTTTCAACGTATTCTTCTTTCCCTACAATGTACCCACCTATTGGCGCAAGTCCACCACCAGGGTTTTTAATAAGCGAGCCAACAATAAGGTCTGCTCCAACATCCGTTGGTTCAATTGTTTCCACAAATTCCCCGTAGCAGTTATCAACCATACAAATAAGGTTCTCATTTATACCCTTAATAAATCTTATTAGTTTCCCAATTTTTTCAACAGAAAGACTTGCTCGCCATTCATAGCCCTTGGAACGCTGAATAGTAACTAGCTTTGTATTTTTATTTATAGCTTTGCGTATATTATCAAAATCAAACTTGCCATCAGGAAGTAAGTCAACTTGTTTATAGGTTATGCCAAATTCGCTTAACGAACCACGCTCTTTACGTATACCGATAACACCCTGCAATGTATCATAAGGTACTCCAACTGGCGATAAAATTTCATCTCCAGGACGCAGATTTCCTGCCAAGGCAACAGTGAGCGCATGAGTACCGCTTATAAGCTGCGGACGCACCAAACCAGCTTCTGCATGAAAAACATCGGCATATACTTGTTCAAGAGTATCCCTGCCAAGGTCGTTATAGCCATAACCTGTTGTGGCGGCAAAGTGCGTATCGCTCAGCTTATTTTTTTGCATAGCCGCAAGTACCTTAAGCTGATTATACTCTGTAATTCTGTCGATTTCTTTAAAATTAGGCTCAATTTCTCTTTCAATTTTTTTTGCATATTCCCATACTTCTGCACTAACGCCAAAGTTGTCTTTTATAAAGCTGTCAAATTCCATCATCGCTAACTCCCTATAAATCGCTTTCTTTATCACTGTTAATGTAATTAACTATTTCTTGAACGGCTGTTGTCTTATCTTTGTTTGTTAAGTCTATCCATAGACCTTTGGATTGTCGCCTAAACCATGTAAGCTGACGTTTTGCAAAGTGCCGTGTACTCTGCTTTAGCTCTTCAATTGCAGCTTCAAGAGTAATTTCACCATTGAAATATGGTATAAATTCTTTATATCCCAATCCCTGCATAGATACAAGATTAGCTGAATAGCCTCTATCTAATAAACCCTTAACTTCATCTAAAAGTCCAATTTTAACCATAAGGTCAACTCTTAAATTTATTCGTTCATATAACTTTTCTCTTTCCATGTTAATCACCACAAAGGATACATCGTATGGAGATTTACGTTGCTTTGCTTCCAAATTATGCTGACTCATTTTCTGACCTGTTTGGCAATAGTACTCTATGGCACGTACAACACGTTTTACATTGTTATGATGAACGATAGTCGCGTATTCAGGGTCGATTGCTTTAAGTTTTTCGTAAACAAATTCTTCACCCTTTTCTTCAACCTCTCGCAAAAGTTTTTTTCGGATAGATAAATCATTATTGGTTGACATAAAATTGTTATTGTAAACCAATGCGTTTATATAAAACCCTGTTCCACCAACAATAATGGGTATTTTGCCCTTGCAATAAATTTCTTCAATATATTTTTTCGCTTTCTGCTGAAAAATCATTGCGTTAAATTCTTCATCAGGCATAAGCTCATCAATTAGATAATGTTTAACGCCGTGCATTTCCTCTGGTGTAACCTTTGCCGTACCTATATCCATAAATTTATACACCTGCATACTATCGGCAGAAATTATTTCGCCGTTAATTTTTTTTGCAAGCATTATAGATGTATCTGTTTTTCCGCAGGCGGTAGGGCCTGCAATAATAACAAGCGGTTTTCTCATAAAATTCTTCCTTATTGTATACGTTTAAATTTCTTCTCAAGTTCATACTTGGTAAGCTCTATAATAGTTGGTCTTCCATGCGGGCAGCTAAATGGATTATCTAGTTTTAAAAGTTTTTCAATCATGCTTACAGCCTCTTGTATACTAAGCTTGTCATTTGCCTTTACAGCCGCTTTGCATGCAATTGTTGCAATTGCGTGTATTTGGGTATCGTACACATTTGAAACTGTACAATTATCCAAAGTATCAAGTATATCTGTAAAAAATCCAATACTTTCTGGGTTTTTAAATATATATGGTACACTCCTTACTGCATAAGATATCCCACCAAAATCTTCAATTTCAAATCCGAATTTTTCAATAAGTTCTTTATTATCTATTAAAAGTTGTTTTTCTCTTTCACTAAGGTTGACCACAAGTGGTTGAATAAGTCTTTGGGCAACAATTTCCTCTTTTTTAAATTTATTGCTAATTTCTTCAAAAAGTATACGTTCATGGGCAGCATGTTGGTCGATAAGGTAAATACTTGTACCCTGCTCCACTATCCAGTATGTAGAAAAAATTTGACCTGTAATTTTGTAGTTTTTAAAAAAGCTTTCCTTCTTTTGTTCTTTCTTTACATGTTCTTCCTCCGACTTAACCGCAGGCATAATATTTTGTTCAATTTCTTCTTGAGGAAGGTAACTTAAAGGTTTTTCCTTTAGTATATTTTTACCACCATGTACCTCGTCAGATAACATTCTGCTTTTGTATAGCTTTTGCAAATCCTCAATATTAGCGTCCGTAGGTTTATTTTCATTATATTTAACTGGTTCATGCTTTGAAGCAATAACTTCTTCATTTATAATTTGCTGAACAGCTTTATCTGGAACATACGAAGGTTTTGGTGCTCCTTCCATAAGCTGTTTTACTTGTGCAGATGGTTTACTGCTCCAATCTGCCTCGGGTATCAGTACTAGCTTACTAAGAGCCTCCAACACTGCATTGTATATAAAATCGTAAATTACATCGTCATCTCTGAACCGAACCTCTAGCTTCGCTGGATGAACATTCACGTCTACCATGTCGGCACTAAGGCTTAAATTAAGAACAAACACTGGAAATTTACCAACCATAAGCCTTGTTTTATAGGCATCTTCAACGGCTTGGGAAACTGTATCATTTTTAACAAATCTTCCGTTTATAAACAAGTTTTCATAATTACGGTTACCTCTGGAAAGCTCTGGCTTGCCAAGTACCCCATAAATGCCAAAGCCATTCTCGCTATGTTCTATTTCTACCACTTTTTGACTTATTTCTTTTCCATAAACATAAAAAATCGCTGTTTTAAGGTCGTTATTTCCGCTGGTATGAAGCATTACATTTCCATTATTTATATATTTAATGGAAATTTCAGGGTGGGCTAAAGCCAGTTTGTTTACCATGTCCGAAATATATCCACTTTCAGTGGCTGGCTTTTTAAGAAATTTTCGCCTTGCAGGCACGTTATAAAAAATGTTCTTTACGCTGATGGTAGTTCCGTCTGTAGTTGCACATTCCTGTTCATTAATAGAATTCCCACCACTAATTTCAATTTTATACCCCTCTTCTTGGTCATTGGTTTTTGTAAACATTTCCACTTGGCTAACAGAAGCAATACTGGCAAGTGCCTCACCTCTAAACCCAAGTGAATAAACAGTATCAAGGTCGTCAATTTTTTCAATTTTACTTGTGGCATGGCGCACAAAGGCGGTTTTAACTTGTTCTTTTTCAATTCCTTTGCCATTGTCGCTTATTTTAATAAGGGTTGTGCCACCATCACGTATTTCAATGGTTATTGCGCTTGCGCCAGCATCTATGCTGTTTTCCACAAGTTCTTTCACCACAGAACTTGGGCGTTCAACAACTTCTCCAGCGGCAATTTTGTTTATTGTGTTATTATCCAGTAAATGTATTTTACTCATATTTCAATCACATTCCCTTTGTCTTCTTTTGCAAATCAAACAGTGTTTGCAATGCCTGTATAGGTGTAAGGCTCATTACATCAATTTTGTTTATTTCATCTGCAAGCTGAGTATCGTTAATTGTAAAAACATCCATTTGCGTTGAAGTTAAGGAACTGTTTTCCTCTGCCTCTTTTGCTAAACGCTTAGCCTTTTTTGTTATATCTGCCGCATTCAGCTGTTTTAAAATTTCATTAGCACGCTTAATGACCTTATTAGGAAGACCTGCAAGCCTTCCTACTTGAACACCATAGCTGTGGTCAGCTCCACCGCGAACAATTTTTCTAAGAAAAATAATGTCCTCACCCTGCTCTTTTACTGTTATACAATAGTTCTTAACACCGCTAAGTTTACCCTCAAGCTCTGTTATTTCGTGATAGTGTGTAGCAAAAAGTGTTTTTGCACCCACACTTTTTTTGTCTGTTATATATTCTAAAACAGCCCACGCAATAGAAAGTCCATCAAAGGTACTTGTACCTCTTCCAATTTCATCCAATATAAGCAAGCTGTTGTTTGTTGCATTGTTAAGTATATTGGCTACCTCTACCATTTCAATCATAAATGTACTTTGCCCAGACGCTAAATCATCTGAAGCACCTACACGCGTAAATATTCTGTCTACAACGCCAATTTTTGCTGACTTAGCGGGTACAAAACTTCCAATTTGAGCCATTAGAACTATCAGTGCAGCTTGACGCATATATGTAGATTTACCTGCCATATTTGGCCCTGTTATAATAGAAAGGCGGTTGTCATCATTATCCAAATATGTATCGTTTGGAATAAACGGGTCGGTAAGCATTTTTTCAACCACAGGATGGCGACCGTCTTTAATGTCTATAACTCCATCGGTTGTAATTTCTGGCTTCATATAATTTTGGCTTTGTGCAACCTCTGCAAGGGACTGCAAAGCGTCCACAGTGGCACAGATATGTGCTGTTTTCTGTATGCGTTCAACTTCTGCAGCAACAGAATTTCGAACCTCACAAAAAATTTCATACTCCATGTCCACCATTTTTTCTTCAGAACCCAATATCAACTCTGCAAGGTCGCTAAGTTCTGTTGTTATATATCTTTCACAGTTTGCCAAGGTTTGTTTTCTAAGATATCTTTCTGGAACTTCGGTTATATTAGATTTTGTAACCTCTATGTAATATCCAAAAACCTTATTGTACCTAACCTTAAGGTTTTTAATTCCTGTTAATTCTTTCTCTCGTGTCTCAAGGTCTGCAATCCATTGTTTTCCTTCGTGCTTTGCACGTAAAAGAACATCAAGCTCGTTATTAAAGCCTTCTTTTATCATTCCTCCCTCACGAACTGTAAAGGGTGGGTTATCATCATTTATTGCTGTTTCAATTAAATTAAATATATTTTCAAGTGTATCTAGCTGTTTAAATAGCTCTTCTAAATATCCACTTTTGCACTTTTCTAAAACATTTTTCATAAGCGGAAGATTTTCTATAGAGTTTTTTAGCACAACCAAATCTCTACAATTTGCTGTGTTATAAATTACTTTACTCATAATGCGCTCAAAATCGTACATAGAGTTAAGTATATCTTTTATTTCCTCACGTATAAATAGGTCGTCTTTAAGCTCTTCAACGCCATTAAGTCGTTTTTCAATTTCGTCATTACTAATAAGCGGCTGCTCCACCCATTTTCGCAAAAGTCTTGCTCCCATTGCTGTTTTTGTTTTATCCAGCACCCACAAAAGTGAGCCTTTTCTTCCCTTTTCTCTAAGAGTTTCTGTAAGCTCAAGGTTCCGTCTACTGCTAATGTCTAAAAGCATGAACTGACTGCTTTGATAATTTTTAATATGTGCTATATGGCTCAAATCAGATTTCTGTGTTTGATAAAGATATTCCATTAAACTGCCTGCAGCACAAACTGAAAAAACCTTGTCTTTAAGTCCGAGTCCGTCCACTCTGTCTACATTAAAATGTCGGCAAAGACGTTTGTTTGCTGAATGATAATCGTACATCCAGTCATCACATATACTAAGCTTTATATTAAAGCGTTCTTCAATGGTTATACCTTCAGGCATAGTTTTAAACCCTTCGTTACATATAATTTCCGATGGAGAAAATTTTGCAATCTCATCCGTCAATCTTGTTACTGCATTAACCGATACGAATTCTGTTGTCTGAAATTCTCCTGTTGTTACATCACAAATACTAAGTCCATAACCATTTTTGTCGCAATAAATTGAAGCTATATAGTTGTTTTTCTTTTCATCTAATACTGTGCTGTCAATAACCGTTCCAGGTGTTATTACACGCACAACGTCACGCTTAACAATGCCTTTGGCTAACTTCGGATCCTCAACCTGTTCGCAAATTGCAACTTTATAGCCTTTGTCAACAAGGCGTGCAATGTAGCCGTCGGCGCTGTGGAAAGGAACGCCGCACATTGGCGCACGTTCCTCTTGACCCCAGTTTTTGCCTGTAAGGGTAATTTCTAATTCCTTACTGGCTATAAGCGCATCGTCAAAAAACATCTCGTAGAAGTCTCCAAGGCGGAAAAAAAGTAAACAATATTTATAGTTTTTCTTTATTTCAAAATATTGCTCCATCATAGGTGTTATCTTTGCCATAGTGATCCTCCCGAAATTCTTTTAAATAATATTACGTAATTTGCTTAATTTAGTTTACAAATTAGTGACAACCGCCACCACAACTTGAACAACAGCTAGGGTCGCAACCGCCACTTTGTTGTGTGTCCTGACCTTGCACTGTTGCACTAAGAAGGCTGAAAACCGAATTAACGAATGCGCCAAACTGACTTTCTGCCTGCATAAGATTATAAGTTACTGGGTGATTTTTAATTTCTTCCTCTTTTTCCATAATATCCTCTCCTATTTCGGAAAGAATTGATTTATCTGCCTCTTTGTCTTCCATAATAGTTGACCACTTATCTTTAAGTTCTGTATACTGGTCTACAAGAGTTTTAGCTGTTTCATCTTTCTCAAACGCTTCTCTTGCTGCATAAAGCTTCTGTGCCTCTTCACCCTCTAGTATGTCTCTACCTAATTCTCTTGCTTTATCAAAAATACTCATTTCTTCAAATCCTTTCTCCTATTAAGTAAAATGTTTTGTTGCCTATTATTTTTATAGGTACAGTTTGTCCTATAAGTGTTTTGTCGCCTTTAAAGTGAACTAGACAATTGTTTTCACTTCTTCCGGAAACTATATTATCATCCTGCCTGCTAACATTCTCAACAAGAACATTTAAGGTTTTGCCAACAAGAGCAGAGTGAATATCAAAGATTATTGGGTTAAGAACGCCCAAAAGCCTATTAAAACGCTGGTGTGCAACTTCGTCGCTTACTTGATTATCCATAGTAGCAGCAGGAGTTCCAGTTCGTTTTGAATATATAAATGTAAAGGCTGTGGAAAAGCCAACTTTTCTAACAACATCCAGCGTTTCCTCAAAATCATCCTCGGTTTCTCCAGGGAAGCCAACAATAATATCTGTGCTTATTAGTATATCCGGAATTTCCTTTTTAATCTTTTCGATTAGAGTAAGATATTGCTCTTTTGTATATCCCCTGTTCATTTTTGTAAGTATCCGAGTGCTACCGCTTTGAAATGGCAAATGAAGATAATTACAAACCTTATGGCAATCTCTCATTGCATTTATAAGGTCATCAGATAAATCCTTCGGGTGACTAGTCATAAAACGTAATCTTTCCAAACCTTCTATCTCATTAATTTCTCTTAATAACTGTGCAAAGGAAACTGGGTTTTGAAGGCTTTTTCCATATGAATTTACGTTCTGACCCAAAAGCACAATCTCCTTAACTCCATCAGAAATCAGACCTTTTATTTCATTTTTAATATCTTCTTTTTCTCGGCTTCTTTCTCGACCTCTTACATATGGAACAATACAATAGGTGCAAAAATTGTTACAGCCATACATAATATTTACGGAAGCTTTGTACGGGAATTCACGAAGATAATTTGTATCTTCAATAATTTCACCATGTTCTTCCCAAATATCTATAACCATATCACCTGTTTCCAGACGTGTTTTAAGCAACTCTGGCAGTTTATGCAAATTATATGTACCAAAAATAATATCAACGTGGCGATAGGATTCTTTAATTTTTTGTAAAACAGCATCCTCCTGCATCATGCAACCACAAATTGCAACAATAAGGTTTGGTTTTGTTTGTTTTATATGTTTCAGAAAGCCAAGCTTGCCATAAACCTTAACCTCTGCATTTTCACGTACACAGCATGTATTATAGATAACAAAATCAGCTTTTTCCTCTTCTTTTGTTTCTTTATAGCCCATGCGAACAAGCATACTTCTAAGCTTTTCACTGTCATGAGCATTCATTTGGCAGCCCATTGCCAAATTATAAAAATATTTATCCTTATTGTTAGCATCATTAATAGCTTTTATCTCATCAATAAAGCACTCCTGACGTGCAAGTTCTAATTTTGAAACTTCATTTTTTCTTTCTTTAAGCATTTGAAAATCCACCTTATTCCTATAGTTTTTGAATATAGCATAACAGTTAACATTATACCACAAAATGGGGCTTTTCTCAACGCTTATTATACGTCATAATTATATTTTTAAAATTCACATTATGTTCACATAATTAACATATTACGTTAACAAATTTGCATTATAGTAATATTTGTAAACGAGATGCAACAACCCCAAGAAGAAATTCATAATACCATCCTTCCAAAAGCCATGTTCCCAAGCGTGGCTTTTGACCCGTTTAAAACCTTTTAATTTAATTGAATTTCATGATTTACAAATTGTTTACACAATTTACATATTGCGTTAACAGATTCATTTTATATTATTACTTGTAAGCAAGATACACCTTACCTCAAAAAAAGAAGTTCATAATACCATCCTTCCTAAAAGCCATGTTCCCAAGCATGGCTTTTCCCTTGTATAAATATATAATATTGCTAAATCTAAATCTTTCTTTTTACCGAAAATAAAGAGCGTCTGTAATCACAGAGGCTCTTTACTGCATAGTCTTTTTTCTACTTTTTCTATTCAATCTTTTTTACTGACATAACTTCGATATCATCAAAATTTACGCTATCATAAAAATTAAGCCTTTTGGGATTAGCACTATAAGCTCTTGCCTTATACTTTACTATGATTTCTATTGGTATTTGGTTTTTAGTATCTGAATCTGTAAAATAAGCTTTAATTTTTCCTTCGCGATTATGTCTATAGTATGGTTCTGGACGAACATAATTTTCAGCTGGATCATATAAATCTGCATTTAACAATAGTAATGATGAAGGGGCTATATTGTAATTAACTAAGTCTAATAAATCACTTTCTGACTTTGGTGGTAAGTCGAATTTTGCGGTACCAATAAGTTCATTTGTATCGCCATCATAAATAACTATTTCTGGATTGCTTATTTTTGTATACATCACTGTTTGCCTCCTTTCATTAACATAGTATTCCTCATTAAATTATTGGGTTATAATTTTGTCAAATTCACTATAAAAATTTGAATTAGTAAGAGAACACATTAGTTAGTGAAAAAAGTTTTGAAATTTTTATAAAAGCACAACTTCCATTATGCAATATTAAAATAATGTTAACTGGTTTGTATCCGGTATTCCTTTTAATACATCATTTTCTTTAAGAAGCTCAATCAACGTTTTCCCAACGCCAGTGTATTCTTTAAACTCTTCAATAGTTTTAAATTCATCAACACTGCTCCGACCGTCCACAATACCTTGGGCAGCGTTAATTCCCAATCCCTGCAAAGAATTAAATGGTGGAATTAACCCATTGTCAGCTATAATAAACTTCTTAGAATCGGATTTATATAGGTCTATAGGATAAAACTTATAGCCTCGACAATAAAACTCAATTACAAGCTCCAGTACAGTGAGCTTACCTTTTTCCTTGGTAGTTGCAGTATTTCCTTTTTGCTCTATTTCTTTTGCAGTCTGTCTTGCAATTTCTTCTCCACGGCACATACAGCTGTAGTCAAAATCATCACTGGCGCGTACAGTAAAGTATGCCGCATAATATGCCAAAGCATAATTTATTTTGAAATATGCAATTCTAAATGCCATCATTACGTATGCCGCTGCATGAGCTTTTGGGAACATATACTTAATCTTAAGGCAACTATCAATATACCATTGCGGCACATGGTTTTCTCTCATAAGCTCCATGTCCTCTTCTGAAAGCCCCTTTCCTTTACGCACCTTTTCCATAATTTTAAAGGAAGCCTTGTTTGGAACGCCTTTGTTTATAAGATACCCCATAATGCTGTCACGTGTGGAAATTGTTTCTTTTAGAGTAATTGTGCCATTGGCAATTAGGTCTGCCGCATTACCTATCCATACATCTGTTCCATGTGAAAGGCCAGAAATTCTTAAAAGGTCTGAAAATGATTTGGGTTTTGTATCCAAAAGCATTTGCCTAACAAATTTAGTTCCAAATTCAGGTATTCCCAAAGTTCCTGTCTCACAACCTATTTGCTCAGGTGTTACACCTAATGCTTTGGGTGACTCAAAAAGTGACATGGTATCCTTGTCATCCAAATGCACAGACTGTGGATTAACACCTGTAAGGTCGTAAAGCATACGTATAACTGTAGGGTCGTCATGTCCTAGTAAATCCAGCTTAAGCAAACGTCCTGAAATTGAATGATAATCAAAGTGTGTTGTTGTTATGTTGGATGTAACGTCATCTGCAGGGCGTTGAATAGGGCAAAATTCACATATATCACGGTCACGAGGCACAACCATAAGTCCGCCCGGATGTTGTCCTGTTGTTCGTTTTATTCCTGTACAACCGTTAACAAGGCGGTTTATTTCTGCGTTGTGTGCAATCTTCCCTTTTTTTTCTAAATATTTCAGAACAAAACCGTATGCAGTTTTATCTGCCAAAGTTCCTATTGTCCCAGCCTTAAATACCTTCCCTTTACCAAAAAGTTCCTCTGTGTAGGCGTGTGCCTGCTGTTGATATTCACCTGAAAAGTTAAGGTCGATATCTGGTTCTTTATCACCTTCAAAGCCAAGAAATGTCTCGAAGGGAATGTCATGCCCCTCTTTAAGCAGATTTGCACCACATTTAGGGCAAATCGCATCTGGCATATCACAACCACTGCCACCTTCAAGAAAAACATTCTTAACTACTTCACTTTCAAAATCTGAATACTTACACTCTGGGCAAAGGTAGTGCGGCGGAAGCGGGTTAACCTCTGTTATGCCAGCCATTGTAGCCACGAATGATGAGCCAACCGATCCACGCGAGCCAACCAAATATCCATTTTCAACAGAGTTCCAAACAAGCTTTTGTGCAATAATATAAAGCACCGCATAGCCATTGCTAATAATAGAATTAAGTTCCCTATCCAATCTTTTTTGCACTACGTCCGGCAAAGGTTCGCCATACATACTAGTTGCCTTAGTTGTGGTAATTTGCGTAAGGTCGTCATCAGCACCGTCTATGCGTGGAGGAAAAGTGCCATCCGGAATAGGCTTTATTTGTTCTATCATGTCTGCAACTAGATTTGTGTTAGCAACAACAATTTCATATGCCTTTTCTTTTCCTAAGTATTCAAATTCCTCAAGCATTTCTTCTGTTGTTCTGAAAAACAGGGGTGCTTGGTTATCAGCGTCGGAAAAACCTTCTGCACTCATAATTATTTTTCTGTAATCTGCATCCTGTGGGTCAATAAAATGAACATCGCAGGTGGCAACCACAGGCTTATGGTGCTTTTCGCCAAGGGAAATTATCTTTTTATTATAGTTCTTTATATCCTCAAAAGATGACACAGAATCTACTTTTGAGGACTCAATCATAAATTGATTGTTGCCCAATGGCTGAATTTCCAGATAGTCGTAAAAGTTTACTATGCCATCAATAACCTCTTTAGGTTTATCATCTAATAATGCACGAAACAACTCTCCAGCCTCACAAGCACTGCCAATTATCAATCCATCACGATGTTCAATTAGCTTGCTTTTTGGAATACGTGGTCGCTTCTTCGCGAAATATTCTAAATGAGACAAACTTACTAATTCATACAAATTTCTAAGCCCTTCGTAATTTTTCACGAGAATTATTATATGATAAGCCTTAAGCTTGTCATAATTAACAGTTCTGCTACAAAAAACATTAACTGAGTTTAGGTTATAAACCTGTTTTTCTGCCAGCATATTCAAAAATTTCATCATAATTTCTGCCGTAGCTTCTGCATCATTAACTGCCCTATGATGACCTTTTAATTCCACACCAAGATACTCTGCAACAATGTTCAGCTTGTGCTTTTTTAAGTCTGGTAAAAGGCTTTTTGCAAGCTCAACAGTATCTATTACTGTATTTTCAATATCTGGCAACCCCAAATTTTCTGAATTTTTACGAATAAATCCAACATCGAAATTTGCGTTATGGGCTACAAGCACCGTTTCCCCAAAGAACTTAATAAATTCTGGCAGTATTTCATCAACGGTAGGCGCATCACTAACCATTTCGTCAGTAATGCCAGTTAGTTTTGTAATCTCGGCAGATATAGGCACTTTGGGGTTAACAAAGGAGGAAAATCTATCGGTAATTACTCCGCCTTTTATTTTTACTGCACCAATTTCCGTTATTTTGTCACGCTCTCTTGAAAGTCCAGTTGTTTCAAGGTCGAACACTGTAAATTCATCATCGATACTTTGTCCTTTTGGGCAAACAACCGCCGTACCTAAATCGTCAATTAAGTAGCCCTCAACGCCATAAATAACTTTTATATCCTTACCATTGCTGCTTTCCATTGCCTCTGGAAAAGCTTGTACAACACCATGGTCAGTAATGGCAATCGCCTTATGTCCCCACTCAAGGGCACGTTTAACATAATCCTTGGCTGGTGTAATTCCATCCATTCGGCTCATTTTTGTATGCAAATGTAGCTCAACACGTTTTTCTTTGGCATTGTCTTTCCGTGATGGAGGCTTTGACGCAATGGAAATATCTCTAGACATAATATTTATTTCTTTTGCGTATTTGTCAAACTGAACCTCGCCCTTAACCTTAAGATAGTTTCCCGTTTTAAATAGTTGGTTCATCTCGCTGTCGTAAACTTTTTTATCTACAAAGAACTTAACGGTTGTAGAGTCCGTAAAATCGGTAATATCAAAGGAAACAATGTAGCGTTCTCCTTTAATTTCACGTGTTTCAACGTTAAATATACTTCCGACAATAATAACTTTTTCACCTTCTGTTTTTGTTTCAATTATTTTTGATACAGCACCAGAAATCTCTTTGCCAATGATAATTCCATTTGCAATTTTTTCACCAGCCTGTGCAATGGCCTCATTTGTGGCATCTGCAAAAATCTCTGCCTTTCGTGCTTCAAGGTCTTTTAGTATTTCAATCTCTTTGGTTTCCTGTTCTTTACGGAACAAAGCATATTCTTCAGCAGAAGATTTTTTATCTTTAAAATAAACCCTTAAATCGATATCGTTTTCGGCTTTTAGCTTGTTTTCAATAAGTTTGTCTATCTCTTTTTTAACAAGAAAATAGGAAACATTGTTTTTAACGGAAATTTCAAGCTTGTTTTCATTCAGCGTCCATTCTGATGCACAGATTATACTGCCACATCCCGGTCCGATTTTTGCCACGCTGTAGATAACGTTTTCCCATGTCTTTTCAATAATTTTCTTCGTCTCCTGCTGATTATTCAGATATGTAAACTCAATAACGGCTTCCTTAATAGGAAGCCTTGTCTCAAGCTCGTTTTTAAGCTTATCTATGTATACTTCTGCAATGATATCTGGCAGTTCGAAGCCAATTTCCAGTATTTTTTCCTTGCTATGAATAACAAATTTTATTATTACTGCATTTTCAAAGATCTCTTTAATTTTTGGCGAAAGAGATATTTTTTCAAATACGGTATTAAATTTTTTTCTTTCCACCAAAATCAAATCCTTTACTTATAGCTTTAGTATTTCCTCCATAAGACTATCCACAAGCTGATTTTCATCCACTTTCTTTATAATTTCACCCTTTTTAAAAATGAGACCAACACCTTTTCCGCCAGCAATGCCAATATCTGCCTCACGTGCTTCGCCTGGGCCATTTACCACACAACCCATTACCGCAACCTTGATATTTTTATTTATTTTTCTACATTTTTCTTCAACCTCATTAGCAATTCCAATTAAGTCAATTTCTGTTCTTCCGCAAGTTGGGCAAGATACAAAATCTATGCCAAATTTACGCAACTCCAGACTTTTAAGTATTTCTTTCGCCGCTTTAATTTCTTCAACTGGGTCGCCAGTAAGCGAAACACGAATTGTGTCACCAATACCTGATGCAAGTATTGCACCAATCCCAACTGCACTTTTTACTGTTCCTCCGTAAACAGTTCCAGCTTCAGTTATTCCCACATGTATAGGATAATCACAGCTTTTACTTAATAGGCTGTAAGTTGCTATACTCATTGGAACACCAGATGCCTTTATCGAAATTATTATATTACAAAAGTCAAATTTTTCTAATATTTTTACGTGTTTTAATGCACTTTCCACCAATGCCTCTGGCGTAACACGCCCATACTTATTTAGCAATTCTTTTTCAAGTGAGCCTGAATTTACACCAATTCTTATGGGAATATTTTTCTCCTTTGCCATATCAACAACGGCTTTAATTTTTTCTTCATCGCCAATATTCCCAGGATTTATACGCACTTTATCTACACCTTGGCTCATAACTTCAAGGGCAAGGCGATAGTCAAAGTGAATGTCTGCTACAATGGGTATTGAAATTTGCTCTTTAATTTTGCCAACTGCAATTGCCGCTTTCATATCTGGAACGGCAACACGCACCAATTCACAACCTGCCTCTTCAAGTGCCTTAATTTGCTTAACAGTTGCCACAACATCACGTGTATCGGTATTACACATAGACTGGATTATAATTGGATTACAGCCACCTATTTTAAGGCCTCCAACCTCAACTGTTTTTTTAATTTCTCTCTTAATCATTATTTTCACCTACTTAAAAAGCCTAAGAATATCATTGGATGCTATGAGCGCCATAAAAACCATTAAAAGCACGAACCCTGCAAAATGTATAAATCCTTCTTTATTTCTATCTATAGCCTTTCCTCTTACTGTTTCAAGAATAAGGAAAACCAATCGTCCACCGTCCATTGCTGGTATCGGAAACAGGTTTATTGCGCCAAGATTTGTGCTAAGCAATGCGGCGATTGTCATAAGGCTTCTTATGGCACTGCCAACACTGTACGTCAACCCTTCCTCAACTGTGTCACCCATTATCTGAACAATACCAATTGGGCCTGCAACCTCTTCTGGAGTTATATTTAAGGTGAAAAGGCGCACAAAA
The DNA here is from genome assembly GCA_034933685.1 of Lachnospiraceae bacterium. Lineage (GTDB taxonomy): Bacteria > Bacillota > Clostridia > Lachnospirales > Anaerotignaceae > UBA8514. The sequence continues at coordinate 33,407 of JAYFNB010000046.1, forward strand.
CCAACCACTACCGATTTTATGTAGTAGCGCATAGTATAAATAGAAGTCTTAATGGTTTCAATGATGTCAGTTCGTTCATAACCTTCAACATTTTTTGCAAATAGTCCCGTTTTAACCTTGGGTGTAAACCCAATTATCCATCGATTGTCTTCAGATGTAGATGGTTTGATTGTGAGATTTGCTTTTTTTCCATCGCGCAAAACTATAACTTCTAAATCATTACCATTACAACCGTCTAGCACTAAAAATAAATCTTGATAAGTACCAATTTTTTCGCCATTTATTGCAATTATTTCATCACCAGCGTTAAGCCCCTTTGTCTGAGCATCCGTTCCTTCAATTACACTTACAACTGTTGGATAAACTACAGCCTTGGCGGTTGCTGCAACAACAAAAACAATTAAAAACGCAAACAAAAAATTCATTACAGGACCCATAACAACAACTGCCATACGTTGGAAAGTTGTTTTGCTATTAAAGGAACGAGGGTCGTTGTCCTCTTCATCTTCACCAAGCATACGGCAAAAACCGCCCAAAGGCAAAAGGCGAACAGAATAAATTGTATCACCTTTTCTCTTTTTTAAAACAGTTGGGCCCATTCCAATAGCAAATTCTTCTACAAGTATTCCATTTTTTACTGCCACAATATAGTGACCATATTCGTGTACTAAAACCAAAATGCTGAAAACCAATAAGGAAATCAGCACCGAAAATAATCCGGACATATTTTGTTAGTCCTTTCTTTTATAATTTAATATTTCTTGCATATTCCCTGCCCCATTTATCTGCATCCAGAAGTTCTTCTATGGTAAAGTTATACTTAACAGTATATGCATTCATTGTATTTTCTATTATAGCAGGTATATCTAGATATTTTATTTCTTTGTTCAAAAATTTTTCAACTGCAATTTCATTTGCCGCATTAAGCACAGCTGGCATACTTCCACCAATTTCAATTGCCTTATATGCAAGGGCGAGGCAACGGAAAGTCTCCAAATCTGGTTCTTCAAATGTTAGTGTACCAACTTTTGCAAGATTCAGCTTTTCAAATGAATTTTTTGCCCTCTTTGGGTAAGTTAGCGCATAGGCAATAGGCACTTTCATATCTGGCACGCCAAGCTGTGCCATAACCGCACCATCTTCATATTCCACTGCGGAATGTACAATGCTTTGGGGATGAACAAGCACTTGTATTTTATTCACAGCTACATCAAAAAGCCATTTGGCTTCAATTACCTCAAGTCCTTTATTCATCATGGTTGATGAATCAATGGTAATTTTTGCGCCCATACTCCAGTTTGGATGTTTCAGTGCCATTTCTGGAGTAACTTCTTTAAGCTCTTCAGCTTTTTTCCCCCTGAAAGGGCCACCAGATGCTGTTAGAATAATCTTTTTGATTTTATTCATATCATTTCCTTGCAGGCTTTGAAAAATTGCTGAATGCTCACTATCTATAGGATATATTTTTACGCCATGTTTTTTTGCCTCGTTTATGATAAGGCTTCCGCCTGATACAAGAACCTCTTTTGTTGCAAGTGCAATTTCCTTTTTTGCACGAATTGCCTCATACGTAGGCTTAATACCTATGTTGCCAACAACACTCATTATAACTGTATCTACTGTTTCCATTGTTGCAATTTCAACAAGACCTTCAAGCCCCGTTAATACCTCAACATCAAGGTCTTTAATTCTGTCTTTAAGCCTTTCCGCCTTTACTTCGTTCATAACCGCCACTTTTAGTGGCCTAAACTCTCTTATTTGCTCTTCTAAAAGTTCAATTGATGTATTGGTTGAAAGTCCAACAACATTAAAGTCAGATGTAGCCCTTGCGACCTCTAAGGTTTGCACTCCAATAGAACCAGTTGAGCCCAATATCGATATATTTTTCATTTAAAGCACCTCTATTAAAAACAGCATAATATAGTATACAACGGGAGCTGTCAAAAGCACGCTGTCAAAACGGTCTAAAATTCCGCCATGTCCTGGTATCAAATTGCCATAATCCTTTAGGTTAACAAAGCGTTTTACTGATGATGCTGCTAAATCTCCTATCTGCGATAATACAGAACCGGCAATTCCTGTAATAAGACACAATATAGTTGTATTTACATTCTCCAACTTAAAATATCGCTCTATGCAAATTCCATAAACTACAGCAACTACCGTAGCAGTTATAACACCGCCAACGGCACCCTCAACTGTTTTTTTAGGGCTAAGTTCTGGAATTAGTTTGCGCTTTCCAAAAAGCATGCCACTGAAATATGCACCTGTGTCGCACCCAAATGCACATATAAAAACAAGCCAAACAAAAAATTTGCCATACGTGTATTCCCGTATGAGATATATATGGGATATTAAGAAGCAAACGTAAAAAAATCCGAAAAAAGTTACCATAATATCTTTAATGTTAACTTTGTTGTGGAATAAAACCATGGCTATCAAAAGTACCACCAAAAATGCGGAAACAAGAATGTTAAACATATTGTTTTGGTTGATAAAAAATTCCGAAAAAACAACATAAATTACTGCAAATGAATAACCTACAAAATCCAATGCCTTAGGTTTTGGGTAAAATGCCCTGTAAAATTCATACATACCGATAACTGATAGTACAAGAACAGCAATTTTAAGAGGAATTCCTCCATATACAATAAAAAATATCAAAACAGGTAAAAGAACTAAACCTGATATAATCCTTGTAGACATTAATTTCCTCCTAACTATTGCGTCCGCCAAATCGACGGTCACGGTTTTGGTATTCCCAAATTGCTTGCTTAAAATCATTTTCAGTGTAATCAGGCCATAATTTATCAGAAAAGCTAAATTCTGAGTAAGCAATTTGCCATAAAAGGAAATTGCTTACTCGCTCTTCGCCGCTTGTACGTATAACTAGTTCTGGGTCTGGCACGCCAGTTGTGTCAAGGTGCTGTTCAATAAATTCTTCTGTAATGTCCTCAGGTGCAATTTCTGCATCTTTAGTTTTTTGTGCTATTTTTTTAACAGCTCTTAAAAGTTCATCACGTCCACCATAATTTAATGCAATGTGCAAATTAAGGCCAGGTTTATCTTTTGTAATTTCCTCAAGTTTTAAAATTTGCTGTTGAATATCATTATCCAAACGGGTTGTGTCCCCAATTATGTTTACTTTTACTTTGCGTTTTTGGGCGGAACGGATATGTTCCTTCAAGTACTTGCGAAGTAAATCCATAATTCCGGTAACCTCATCTTCGCTGCGCTTCCAGTTTTCAGTGGAAAATGCATAAGCTGTAATGTGCATAACACCCAATTCTTCTGCCACATTTAAAATGTTCTCAAGGGTATCTGCTCCTGCTTTATGACCAGCTTTTTTGGGCAAATTTCTTTTTTTTGCCCATCTGCCATTTCCATCCATAATGATTGCAATATGCTTTGGCATATTGTTCATGTCTAATTCAATTTTTTCTTTTGTGCCCACGTTAAATTGCCTCCATTAAGAAAAAGCCCCTTAATTTTAAGGGGCATAATTTTTTATACTGAAAGAATGTCCTTACATTTAGCTTCAGATTTTTTTTCTATTTCAGAAGTGAATTTGTCAGTAAGCTTCTGAATTTCGTCTTCCATTGTCTTTAAATCGTCTTCAGAAATTTCCTTAGCTTTTTCAGCTTTTTTAAAAGAGTCAATAGCATCACGGCGAATATTACGAATAGCCACCTTAGCATCTTCAGCTTTTTTCTTAACCTCTTTTGTAATTGAAACACGGCGTTCTTCTGTAAGCTCTGGGAAAACAAGGCGAATAACTTTTCCATCATTACCAGGGTTAATGCCTAAGTCTGATGTATTAATTGCTTTTTCAATTGCTTTAATTAGGGTTGCATCCCATGGCTGAATTTGAATGAGTCTTGCTTCTGGAACAGAAATATTTCCAACCTGATTAATTGGTGTAGGTGTTCCATAGTAATCAACGGTAATCCTGTCGAGTACGTGAGGGTTCGCGCGTCCCGCCCTAATTGTTGAATACTCATTTTCAAGGTTTGCAACAGTTTTCTTCATTTTCTCTTCAAACACTGCCGTCTTTTCTGACATAAAAATTCCTCCTAAGTATTAAAAGCTTATAATAATAGTAAGCCCTTCTTATATTGTGACAATTGTTCCGATTTTTTCTCCGCCTACGGCACGGATAATGCTATTTTCATCGTTTAAACCAAAGATAACAACAGGTATTTTCTGCTCAAAACAAAGTGATGCTGCTGTTAAATCAATAACTTTAAGATTATTTTTAATAATATCTTCACATTTTATTTCATCAATTTTCTTAGCATTAGAATTTTGTGCTGGGTCACTATCATAAACGCCATCAATATTTTTAGCAAAAAATAAGCCATCAACCTCAAGCTCTGCACCGCGAAGAGCCGTTATTGTATCTGTTGAAAACATTGGATGACCAAGTCCACCTGCAAAAATAACAACTTTTTTGTTGGAAAGATGCTCTAATGCACTGTCTTTAGAAAATTCTTCGGTCATTGTACCACATTTAAACGGCGTCTGCACAACTGCACCAATCCCTTGCTGTCTTAAAAAATCTGCTACATAAATGGCATTCATAACAGTGGCAAGCATACCAATTTGGTCTGCTTTGGTTCTGTCCATCTGAGAGTCTGCGCTTCTGCCTCTCCAAAAATTTCCACCACCAATAACCAAAGTAACTTGTGTTCCCTTATCCATTATTGCTTTAATTTGGGAAACTATGCCTTTTATAACGTAGTTATCAAAATTAGCGCCAACTTTTTCGCCTGCAAGTGCTTCTCCGCTTAGTTTAAGCACAATTCTTTTATACATTTTAAACTGCCTCCTTGTAGCTGACACATCAAAGTTTAAGAAAGACAAAACTTTCCTAATAATTAATTTAACATATTTCCGTCAAAAATTCAACCTTATAAAATAAAGTTCATCCATTACTAAAGAAATTAGGATTGAAAATTAAAATTGTAACCAAATTTTGCAATTAAAAGAACCCTCTTCCGCAGTATAGAACAAAAGAGGGTTTAAGCATCTTATTTTATGTTAAATAAATCCTTCAATTTAGCCGCAAGCTCAACAGAATTTTGAATTGTAGCTGCGAGCTCTTCCATAGAAGCAGATTGTTCTTCAGTAATTTCTACTGTTTTATCTGCATTTGCAACAGTTGTATTAATTTTTGCGTTAATTTGTTTATTTAACTCTGTTATGTGAGAAGCCGTTTCTTTAGAGCTATCAGATAAAAGCTGAATTTCATTTGCAACCACCGCAAAACCTTTTCCGTCATTACCAAGCCTTGCCGCTTCTATTGCTGCGTTAAAGCCAATCAGCTTTGTTGTATTGGCAACTCTTGTTATATCCTTTAGTACCTGTTCTATCTGTTTGGTTACTACATTTATTTCATCAATTTCATTGGACAGTATTTGCTGGCTTGCTGCAATTTGCTGTGCTGATTGTGCCAATAAATCTACTGTTGCAGAAATTTGTATGAAATTTGTTGCCAAATTTCCAGATAAAGTCTCTGTTTCAAGACGCTTATACCCGTCTTGAGCCAAAGTATTTACAACAACATTTAATACCTCTGCGGCAGCATTAATATTTCTTTTATCAACGATATCTATTTTTTGCGCTGCTTCCCATAGACTGTCCTCTTGTATTCTAAGTTCTCCAGCAACTCTTTTGATTGTAACCTCATTAGGTTTACGGTCAAGTATTTGTCCGCCAAGTACTGTCCCGATGTGTTCACCCTTTATAATTATAGGAGCAGCAAAATCTATTAACCCTGCATGGCATTCACCGATATGTGGTCTTCCGCTTCTTACTGCCATTTCACCCATTTGATTATGGCATGTAGCACATCGGCTATCCCCAAGGCTATTGCTATGTATGTAGTTACTACAAAAATCTCTGTAGTGGCTAGGGCGTGTTACTTCTTCGCCTTTTCTGTTTACAGAAACCGCAGCACAGTTCATTCCAATAGCAAAATTATCTAAAAACTTTTGCAGTGTATTAATGTCTATTACGTCCTCCATTTCAAGATATTCTAATTGAATAACCCCATCTTTAATTGATACCATAATTAATCCCCCTTGCTAATTCTATTAAAAATAAAACTAGTACATATAATTTAATAATTATATGTATAATTATAGCATTATTTATCTTAAATATCCACTATTTTAGCAAATAAGTACAAAATAAAATTCTAAAATCCACATAAAATAACAATATATTGAATTTATTCACAAAACACACCCATTTTTTTTGTAAATAATTACCATCAATTAGCGATTGCTAATTTTTTATTTGTTTAATATTGTTGTTCTGTTTTTTCCAGTTGCTTTGGATTGATACATAGCTGAATCTGCTTTGTTAAATAATTCCTCGGCTGTTAAAGACGGTGTCCATGTTGCAATTCCGCAGCTTATTGTAACAGTCCCATTTATAATTTCACTTGTTTTTAATTCAAAATCTTTTCTTAACTTCTCTATAAAATCATAACAAAGATCTTTTTCCTGCTCATTAAGGATTATTGCAAACTCCTCTCCACCAAACCTTGCAGGCAAATGATTATCGCTGCAATACTTTTTCATAAGTTCTGCCAAAGCAATTATTATTTCATCACCTACAGCATGTCCATATGTGTCATTTACTTTTTTAAAATCATCCACATCTATAATGGCTAAAGAAAATTTCTCAGTAAACCCATCCTCAACTGAGGTTTTCCTTTTTAAAGTGTTAAGAAGTGCAGTATGACCGTAAAGACCTGTTTTTTGGTCTTTATTCAGCATTTGTTGCATTCTGATTTCATGCACATAACCTTTTACAACAAGCATATCTTTTTCTTCTTGGTAATTTATGAGTATATTGCAAACAATGTATACGGAAATCGTAAAAGAAAATGCAACCAATGCCTCTGGAATCAAATAATCATTACTTACTGAATATTTCCTGCAAATAAAAGCAAAAATCAGAAAAAGACAATTTAACAATGCAATACGTCTAGTCATAGTTTTGTCATTAAAAATTAAGGTTGTAAAAATAGGTATGGAGAAAATACACTGTGTGACTGAAAAAAAGTTGTGAGTACATGCAATCACCAAGCATATTACTGACATTTGTATAATCGGTATGTAGTTAATAAATATCTTTTTAGGAGAAGATATTTTTAAAAAAATATATCCTAAACATATAACCGCACAATTAATTATTGTGGGTAATATCAAAAATTTCAAAAAATATTCTGGCAATGGCCGCAATATCAAGTTTCCTCTTGCTAGCACTAAATACATCAAAACCTCAACGGCGAACACAAAAATTGATAAGCTGACATTTGTATAAAATATCAAATATCGCCATTTGTCATAGAGTTCTTCATAATCTTTCATTTTAAATATCTCCATTTCTCAAAGAAAACCCATCTTCAGCATGAATTTAAGTGTAATCATTACTTATTTTTTCATCAACAATGTCAATTGCCATTTCGTTAAAAACTGCTATTGATTCAACCTCACTGAGGCTCTCTACACTTTTTAATTTTCTTTGAATTTGTCTTGTGCGCACGCCAACCAACTTATCAAGCTCTGCATTAGCCTGTTCAAGACGTGCCTGTGTAGCTGTAAGAACATCACCAAATTTATCGAATTCGGTTTTAACGGCGCCAAGTACATTCCACACCTCACTGCTGCGTTTTTGAATTGCAAAGGTGCGAAAACCCATCTGTAAACTGTTTAACATCGCCGCCATTGTACTTGGCCCTGCAATGTTTACCTTATACTCTTTTTGAAGTATCTCAATCATTCCCCTATTTACAACCTCTGCATAAAGTCCCTCAAAAGGTAAGAACATTATTGCAAATTCAGTTGTATTTGGTGGGTCTATATATTTATCTCGAATGTCCTTGGCCTCATTTTTAATTGTGTTCATTAAAAGCTTTGCACAAGCCTGAATGTCATCAGGATTCCCTCTTTCATAGGCATCCCTCAGGTTAGAATAAGAATCTCCAGGGAATTTTGAATCTATAGGAAGATATATTATTCTATCGCCTTCAGTTGGAATTTTAACTGCAAATTCCACCACGTTTTTACTGCCTTTTTTTGTTGCAATATTAATTGCATACTGTTCCTGTGCAAGAATTTCATCTAAAATTGCACCAAGCTGAATTTCGCCTAAAATACCTCTGGATTTTACATTAGTAAGTACTTTTTTTAGATCACCAACGCCTACTGCAAGGTTTTGCATTTCCCCTAGTCCCTTATACACCTGCTCCAACCTATCATTTACAAGCTGAAAGGATTTTGTCATTCTGTCATCAAGACTTTGTTGAAGTTTTTCGTCTACAATTTTTCTCATTTCGTCCAGTTTTTTGTTATTGTCTTCCTGTAAATATGTAAGTTTTTTTTCAACAGACAAACGAATATTATCTAATTTTTGTTCGTTTTCCATAGCAAAACTTTTAAATCTCTCCTCAAACTGATTAAACTGCAAAGAAAGCCCTTTCTGCATCATTTCCTGCTTAGAATTTATATTTAAGTCCAAAGCAATAATTTTTTCTATTTGAGTATCGTTTGCAGTTTTCTCATTGTTTGCAATAATCTCGCCCAAACTTTTTATTGACTGCTGTGTAGTACTGTTCATTTCTTGACGTAAAAACCTTTGCTGTTCCTCCATATCTTTCTTAATTTCTTCAATTTTAAATACAGAGTTATTCTTTTCACGGTTTTCTTTGTTTAAAAAAATAAAAAGTAAAATAACAAGTAAAATAATAACTGCTAAAAGAATAATTATGATTGTGTCCATAGTTCCTCCTACTTCTGGCATACGCCACAGGCGTGATATCCAGCACTAATTGCACTTTCTTTATCATCAAAATACACTCTGTTTTTTTCGTCTGGGAGATTTTTGCAATCTGGAAGATGAAAAACATGTGAATTTTTGTTGCCAATATATGTAATACTTTCAACTTCTATTTGTGTTGCTGTTTTTTCTGCTTTATCTGTATTTTCCCATAAAGAAGTATTTTCATCTTCTGCAGGCAATTGATTTTTAAGGCTAGTTACAAATTTATCATCTACATCACTATAAGATGTGGTTATATTTTCCCCGTCACATTTTACCACAATATCTCCAACTAAATCTGTTCTAAGGACCTCTGTTGTTTTTAGTCTTTCCAAAACATCTACACTTGGACAACCATACTGGTTATCAATGCCAACGTGAATGATTGCCAATTCCGGATTTGCCTCAGCCAAAAAATCGACGCTGGAAGAAGTTTTTGAGCCGTGGTGGGCAACTTTAAGTACATTTGCCTTTACATCCGCACCAGAGTTTAAAATATCTCTTTCGGCTTCTTTTTCAATATCCCCAGTAAACAGAAAAGTTTTTTCTCCATAAGTCATTTTAAAAACAATTGAGTTATTGTTGGCATCATTATACTTTGCAACTGGCCCTAAAATTTCAAAGTTAATATTACCAATTTCCATGTTAAACGGCTCTGTTACTTTAATTTCCTCTACATTGTTTTCTTCCATTGCATACAGCATATTTGTATATACAGTTGTATCTATGTCAAAATCAGGCATTAACAGCCTGTCAACGTCATAATTTGCAAGCACATATTGCATTGCACCGATATGGTCCTCATGTGGATGTGTTGCTATTGCAGCATCAATATGTTTTACACCTAGGTTATTAAGGTAGTTTAATATGTATTCTTTGTCTTCTCTATTTCCAGCGTCAACAAGAACGGTTTCACCTGTAGGAAGCATAATAAATGTGCAATCTGCTTGCCCAACATCAATAAAATGTAACACAAGTTGACTGTCCGATTGTTTAACTTTGCCGGTCAAACCAGATTGTGCAACTGCTAAACAAGCTGTAACACAGGATGCAATTAAAGCAAATAAAATAAGCTTAATATTTTTAGTTTTTATCATAATATTACCTCAATGGTTCTTCAACAATAGCCTGTACTTTCTCATGTATTTTAGCCAAATCCTCCTTGTCCATAGTTGCTACATCAATAGGCTTATGAATATAAAGATGTACCTCGGCAGGTGCTATGCGGTAATGACTGTTATTTTCCAGAACATCTGCGGCACCCCTTATTGTAAATGGAACAATAGGAACTTTGGCCTTTGTTGCTAGTTTGAATGTTCCTGCCTTAAATTCTCCAATTTTTCCATCCTTGCTTCTTGTTCCTTCGGGAAAAACAATAAGGCTGTGTCCATTTTTAAGCAGCTCTATGCCTTCTAAAATTGTTTTGAGCTGTTGCTTCATATCGCCTCTATCCATAAAAAGACAATGTATTAAATTCATCCAATCCTTAATAAGCGGAATTTTAATAAGCTCAACCTTTGCAATAAAGCCAACAGGTACATTAAGCTCTGCAAGAAGCAATGCAAAGTCAAAGTTACTTTGATGATTACCAATAAACACCACAGTTCCCATTGAAGGAATGTTTTCTCGACCATGTACGAATACTTTTGCGCCTGTGTCTTTGACTCTGTTAGCAGACCATTTCTGAACTATTTCATAAACATATTTGTCATCAAAGGATTCTTCCTTATTATTTTGAATTTTTTTCACTTTCTTAAGTTTAGGTGTTAATAAAATAAGGCTTCCTAATGCCTTAGCATAAAATTTTAAACTTCTTAACATGATTACCTCCATAAAAATCTTTTTTCCCATTATAACATAATTTTAATAATAATTCTTTAAAAAATTTCTTTCTATTAATTCACCTATACTATGGGTTGATTTGTGTAAAAGTAAAAATTTTCACAACAACTACATGGAATTTTCAGCTTATACAAATAAAAAAGGGCGAATATTCGCCCTTTTTGCAGTACTTATTAAGATCTTATTTTGACTGTTCAAACAACCATGTTCTCATTTCTTTGTTTGCATATGCAGGTGTCCATGCAAAATGTGCTGATGGATAGAATACTTGGCCTGCAGAATAAACAGTTTCCTTATATTTGATTCCTGCCGCATCCATTGCATTTTTGGTAGGGGTAAAATATGTTTCAAAATCTACTGTAGGGTCATCAATTGAATGGAATGTCCAAATTGCAACTTTGTCTTTAAGTGTTCCAATTTTTTCAGGGTCGGCACCACCACAAACAGGCACTATTGCTGCAAATTCATCAGGATGCGCTATGGCAAGCGCATATGCACCAAATCCACCCATGGATAAACCTGTTGCATAAATCTTATCTTTGTCTATACTGTATTCACCCTTAACTTGCTGTAAGAGGTTATAAGCTGCTGTTGCCCAAGGAGTCATTTCAAAAGGATCTGCTTCAACTCCTTGTTTGTCAAGAAGGGTCATAAGATATGTCCAACCAATGCCATCTGCCTGTGCACACTGTGGGGAAAGCACGATACACTGGTTTATGCCTGCTTCTGAATCTTTTGCCCATATTGTTGCACTTTCATATCTCTTTAAAAGCATATCTGTGCTTTGCAACCTTTGACCAGCGCCGTGAAGTACAAATACAACAGGATATTTCTTCGAAGCATCATAATCTGATGGAACATATAATTCATATGGAACTGTTAATCCAGTCTCTTCATCTGTATAGCTTTTTTCTTGAAAAAGTGCATATGTATCTGCTGCATTTTCTCTTATTATTTTAACATTGTAAGTGGTTTCAGCATCGCCAATTTTTACACTGATTTTTGTTGTAAGGGAATAATCAACTGCATAAAATTCATAAGTCTGTGCAAGCGCAACTACTTTACCTTCTCCAGAGGCAACAACTTCACCATCAATGGTTATTACCGCATCTTCAGAAGCTTTCGGAGTAAATTTAACACCATAAATATCATTACGTACATTTACAGTATAGTTTGTTGTTGAAGGATTAAAGCTAGGTTCAAGAGCTGTGCCGGTCATGGAAATATCAGACACCTCAAGATTGCTAAGTTCTGCTTTTTTAACTTCACTAATAGGTTGGGCTTCTTTAATCACAGGTGCGATTTCAACTTTAGGTGCTTCAGCGGGAGCATTAACATTCTGAGCAAGCTTTTCAACGTCTGGAACTTTAAGCACCTGATTAGGATAAATAAGGTTAGGGTTTGCAAGGCTGTTAAGTTTTGCAAGTTCCCGCCATGTGGTGTTGTAGTTAGGGGCAATTTTACTAAGATAATCTCCCTTTTTTACAACATACTCGCCTGCCATAGCCAAAGGCGCTGCGCCCAGCGCCATAACTACGGATACTGCAACTGCTACTAGTTTTTTTGAAAAAATTTTTTTCATTCATATCCCTCCTAATAGTCTTTTTTTCCCGTTACAAATACCTACTTTTTATAGGATAGCTAAAAAATACCACTTTGTTTAATTAAAGTCAAATAATAAAATATATATCTATTAAAGAAAAAAATTGAAAATTTAAACATGAATAACCTTCTTTAGGTAATACACATTAAAATTTAAGCAAATTTTTTTGTTGACATATGGATATTTATTCATCTTTTCTGTAAAACCACTTAAATTTTCCATATTAATACAACATATTGTAAAATACTTCCAAAATTTTAGATTTTTAAATTTTTAGTATCCAAGAACTAAAAGCTGTAGTCTTTTAATCAATATATTTTATTTTACCCTTGTTAAAAGTTAGAAAGTATTATAAAATTGTTTGACGGTAAGTTGTAAAAAATGTAAAGAATTAAATAACAAAGTATTTATTAACCGAAAGGAGCAACAAAAAATGGCTAAAGAGAAAAAACTTGTAACTGCCATTACAGACATGGAACAAGATTTTCCACAATGGTATACCGATGTTGTGAAAAAAGCAGACCTTATCGACTATTCTAGTGTTAAAGGCTGTATGATTATAAGACCATATGGATATGCCATATGGGAACTACTGCAAAGACAGTTAGATGATATTTTTAAGGCAACGGGTCACGAAAATGTTTATATGCCTATGTTTATACCAGAAAGTCTTTTGCAGAAAGAAAAAGACCACGTAGAAGGCTTTGCACCTGAGGTTGCATGGGTAACTTATGGTGGTGATACAGAGCTTCAGGAACGCCTTTGCGTACGTCCTACTTCTGAAACACTTTTTTGCGACCACTATGCAAATATAATTCAAAGCTATAGGGATTTACCAAAACTTTATAACCAATGGTGTTCAGTAGTCCGTTGGGAAAAAACTACAAGACCGTTCCTTAGAACAACTGAATTTTTATGGCAAGAGGGACATACAGCCCATGCAACAGCCGAGGAAAGTGAAGCTGAAACAATTAAAATGTTGAATGTGTATGCAGATTTTTGCAGTGATGTTCTTGCAATTCCTGTTATTAAAGGCGAAAAAACAGAAAAAGAAAGGTTTGCAGGTGCTAAATCAACCTATACAATTGAAAGTTTAATGCACGATGGCAAAGCTTTACAAAGTGGTACGTCCCACAATTTTGGCGATGGTTTTGCAAAAGCTTTTGGTATTCAGTATACAGACAAGGATAATAAATTACAGTATGTTCACCAAACATCATGGGGTGTTACAACTCGACTTATTGGTGCAATTATTATGGTACATGGTGATAACAGTGGACTTGTTCTTCCGCCTGCTATTGCACCCACACAACTTGTGGTTATTCCGATTGCAATGCATAAGGAAGGTGTAATTGAAAAGGCAGAAGAATTGACTAAACGTCTGAGTAAAATAGCACGTGTAAAATCTGATCTATCCGATAAAGCGCCTGGCTGGAAGTTCAGTGAATATGAAATGAAAGGTGTTCCTATTCGCCTTGAGGTTGGCCCTAAGGATATAGAAAATAATCAGGTTGTTCTTGCAAGACGTGACACAGGTGAAAAAATTATTGTATCTATGGAAGAACTTGAAACAAAGGTTGAAGAACTTCTTAAAGATATTCAATCTAACTTACTTGAAAAAGCATCACAAAACCGTAATTCAAAAACATATTCCGCAACCAACCTTGCTGATTTTGAAAAAACAATTAATGAAACACCTGGTTTTGTTAAGGCTATGTGGTGCGGCGACAAGGCTTGCGAAGATGCAATCAAAGAGAAGACAGGCGCAACCTCCAGGTGTATTCCTTTTGAACAGGAAGAAATTGCAGATGCATGTGTATGCTGTGGCAAAAAAGCCAAACACATGCTTTACTGGGGTCGTGCATATTAATTTAAGCTAATTTAAAAACCCCTAATCAACTCAAGTTGGTTAGGGGTTTACTTATACCGCTTGCGGCATAAAATAAAATGCATCCAAAAATTCATCCAACACTTCACACATAGAAAAAGGTGTAACCGTATTTTTTGCCAGTATCCTAATAAGATTTTCTGTTTTCTCTTTTGAATCACAAATACATTGTATGCAATCCCATTCCAGCAGATAGTTCTCGCAACGTTTTTCGGCTCTTATTCCAAAATAGTTCTCTCTTCTAACTAAATAATACCATAAACTGAATACCTCTCCAGTTTCGGTAATTAGCTCTGCATTCGCTATCATTTCCATATCCTGTCCCTCCCAAAAAAAATGTAGACATTTAATTTGAGTTTATTATATAACTATTTTGCACTTATAGCTATACAATAGTTTCGTGGTATATCGCAAAATTCGTTATAAACGAACGCATAAATTCCAACATTTTGTCGAAAATGTGATAATTCGTGTAAAATTTATTCACATATTTCATATTTTTGCAATCGACTTTTCGTTTCGTCACTTACGAAAGCTTCAATTATTACGCCATTTTCCGTATGTTCTTCCGAAATAATTTCGCATTTTCCATGTATAAGTGGCAATAAATTTCCCTCACAGTAAGGAATTAATATTTTCATAGATTGTCGAAAACTTTTTAATACTTCTTCAATATTTTCCAACAATATCTTCAAGTCTTCATTGTTTTTAGCACAAATTTTTACATTTGCTCTGCAATGCTCATCAACTGGAAGCGGTAATTCAACGTCTTTATCCATTTTGTTGTAAACAGTTATGACAGGTGTATTTTCACACCCAAGATCCTTGAGTGTTTTATAAACAACAGTCATATGTTCACCACAGTTTGGGTTGGAGGCATCAACAACATGCAAAAGAATATCTGCAAATTTCAGCTCTTCAAGCGTTGCCTTAAAAGCCTCCACTAAGTGATGAGAAAGTTTTTGAATAAAACCAACTGTGTCTGTAAGTAAAATGTTGCTTCCTGCTGGCAGCATAACTACACGTGTTGTTGTATCAAGAGTAGCAAACAGTTTGTCCTCTTCCAGTACGCCTGCATTTGTAAGGCTATTTAAAATTGTACTTTTTCCTGCATTTGTGTACCCAACAAGTGACACCACAGGGGTACCTTTTTTGTCGCGCTGTGTTCTAAGCAAACTTCTATGGGTACGTATTTCTTCAAGGTCACTTCTAAGTTCCGAAATTCGATCTTTAATATAACGTCTGTCAACCTCCAATTTTTTCTCACCCGGGCCTCTTGTGCCAATACCACCACCTAAACGGGACATAGATGCACCTAAACCAGTAAGGCGGGAAAGACGATATTTAAGCTGCGCAAGTTCAACTTGAATTTTACCTTCACGTGAAGTTGCTCTTCCAGCAAAAATATCTAAAATAACCATTGTTCTATCCATAATTTTTGTTCCAATCATCTTTTCAAGGTTTCTAAGCTGTGCTGGAGATAATTCGTCATCACAAATAATTCCAGTTGCATCTAATGCATTTACCATTGTTTTAATTTCTTCGACCTTGCCAGTCCCTAAATAGTAGCCTGGGTGAATGCGAGGTCTTTTTTGAATAATTCTGCCAACGGTAACAGCACCTGCTGTGTTCGCCAACTCTTCCAACTCGTCCAAACAAGAATGTACATCCATTCCGTCACGTTCAAAATCAACTCCAACCAAAATTACTCTTTCTTCTATGCTCTCTACGTCATGTAATACTGTTTCTTTTGCCATAAAATCACGTCCTTTCCAAATACTTGTTATAGTATATCTGTTATTTAGTCAAAAGAAAAGGCTGACTTTCTTATTTTGCAAAGAAAATCAGCCTTTATCCGCTATAATTTAATTTTTATCTACTAAAATATAAATTCAACATCTGAAAGTCTTGTGTAAATTTCATTCATTACTCTTTTTTCTTCTTCCTTTGTTTCAGCTATAAATGTAACAGACATACGAACATAAGGCTCAACATCATCCCATGGAACGGTAGATATAAGCTTTTCTCGTATAAGAAATTGGCTGAAATCTTCGGCAGTTGTAAATACCTCACCACTTTTCGTTCCCTTTGGTATTTTAACATAAAGATAGAATGATGCTTTTGGTTTTTTAGCATTGAAGCCAAGCTTATTAAGTGTTTCAACAAGCATTGTGTGTCTTCTTGAATATTTTTCAGCTGTAGCATTGGTAATTTCAACATGCTCTAAAGCATATTTACCTGCCATTTGTATCGCGTTAAACTGCCCAGAATCATTATTATCCTTAACTGCAGCAAAAGCCTTAACCACAAGAGGATTACCAGTAACAAATGCCATTCTCCAGCCTGTCATGTTAAATGCCTTGCTAAGGGAATGAATTTCTATACCAACTTCCTTTGCCCCTTCAATGCTAAGGAAGCTTAATGGCTTTGTGCCATCAAAAGTAAGTGCCGCATATGCCGCATCCTGAACAACAACAATGTCATATTTTTTAGCAAATTCAATTGCCTCTTTAAAAAATTCGATTGTTGCAAAAGCTCCAGTTGGATTGTTAGGATAGTTAATGTATAAAAGCTTTGCTCTTTTAGCAATATCTTCTGGAATAGCTTTAAGGTCTGGCAAAAAGTCATTGGATTCAAGCAACGGAAGCTTGTACACCTCACCACCAAGCCATGAAGTCATTGTTCCTATAATAGGATAACCCGGAACAGTCATTAATGTAACGTCACCTGGGTTAATAAAAGCCTGTGCCATCATTGCAAGGGCTGGCTTTGAACCAATTGAGTGAATAACCTCTGTTTCAGGGTCTATACCCTTTACACCGTAAACCTCATCCATATATTTTGCTGCTGCCTGCTGAAAAGGCTCACGACCGTTATCTGTGTAACCTCTATTATCCCAAACAGCCGCTTCTTTTGCAAGCTCAGCAATAACACCTGTGTCTGCCATTGCGTCTGGCTCGCCAACGCCCATATCTATAATTTCAACACCAGGATGTGCTGCCATTGCCGCACGCCTTGCACGTTTAATTTTTTCAAATTTATATAATACTGTATCCTTGCCAAACTTATTTCCGCCAATTCTTTCTGCGATAAGTTCTTGAATATAACTATCTGCCATTTTTAAAATCCCCCTTGTAATAGATTAAAATATTTATGCAAGCCAAACTCCATCAAAAGAATATCTTGCAGGCCCTGTCATATAAACGTGGTTGCTTTCCTCATTCCATTCAATAGTAAGGTTTCCGCCTAAAAGCTGGACCTCAGTTGTTCTGCTGCACATTCCGTTTAAAACTGTTGCCACAACAGTTGCGCATGTTCCTGTACCACAAGCCCATGTTTCACCTGCGCCACGCTCCCAAACGCGCATTTTAAGATAATTGTCGCTTACTTTTTCGACAAATTCAACATTTACTTTACGTGGAAAATGCTCATCGATTTCAATTACACTACCATACTTTTCAACCTCAAAATTCTTAACATCATCCACATATGTAACAGCATGTGGGTTACCCATTGATACGCAAGTAAATTTGAAAGTTTTATCCAGTGCTGTAATTTCTTCACCTATAACAGGCTGTTTTTCGCTTATAACAGGTATATCTTCCGCGGTCAAAATAGGTTCGCCCATGTCAACCCTAACAGTATCTACAACTCCGTCTTTCAAATTTAATTCAAGTATTTTTAAACCAGCTAATGTTATAATTGAAATTGTTGTTTTCGTTGTAAGACCTCTGTCGTACACATATTTTCCAACGCAGCGTATGGCATTTCCGCACATCTCTGCTTCAGAGCCATCTGAATTAAACATTCTCATTCTAAAATCAGCCTCATCTGCTGGGCAAATAAGCACTAAACCATCAGAACCAACACCAAAATGACGTTCGCTCATGGCAATTGCCAACTGATTTGGATTTTCTACAGTTTCTTCAAAGCAATTTACGTAAACGTAGTCATTGCCGCAACCCTGCATTTTTGTAAATTTCATCTTACTACCCCCGTAATTAAGTACAAAATTTTTAAAAGTTTGCATATAATTATACCATTCTTTGCATTTTTTTGAAATATCATATATATAAAAAAAATTATGCTCTGCTAACTTTTTTTTGTGATTTTGAATAAAAAATAACTCGATTCAAATATGAAACGAGTTATTATCTAACGTGTACATACGTTATTTGATTATCTTTTTGCACCCTGCATTTGATGAATTTTTTCAGTATAATCCATTCGTCCGTAAAGACTTAAACTGTACAGTCCTGCAAGACCTACAACAGCGAAAATAATTCTTGCAACAAAGGCTAAACCACCGTTAAAAAGTGTTGATACAAGGTCAAAATTGAAAAAACCGATAAGACCCCAATTAAGAGCACCAATAATTACAAGTGTAAGTCCAACATAGTCTAAAGTTTTCATTTGTTTTCCTCCTTAGAAATAGAAATATGTTCTAAAGCAAGTATTTCCAAGGAAAATAAAATTATTCTTCTACTTCGCTAATTATTTTTTTAAAATCAATACTGCCAGTTTTTCCCACAGCGCCCACACTCATTTTGCTGTAATCAAAGACTTCGTTAAGCACTTTGTGCATATCTTCCATAGTCACAGCTTCAATGCTATCGATAATTTCTTCTTGGGTGCGAATTTTTCCCCTAAGAAGTATAGCACCGCCATTTGAGGTCATTCTGTTTACAGTACTTTCACTGCCAATAATAAAATTACTTATTATTTGTTCCTTAGTCTTTTTAAGCACAGTTTCAGAAATTCCATTTTCTTTAAGAACTTTTATTTCTTCAAATATAAGCTTTAACACACGTTCCGCTTGATTTGGGTTCATACCTGCATAAATTGCAAACAATCCCGTTTCGCTGTACTGAGCTGTATAGCTGTAAATCGAGTAGGTAAGCCCATGCTCTTCACGAATTTTTTGAAAAAGCACACTACTCATGCCACCACCGAAAATGGTGTTAAACACTGTATAAATATATTTTCTTGGATCATCACGCCTTACGGATGGAAATGCAAGCAAAAGATGAAGTTGTTCTGTTTCTTTCTTTTTTATAAATATGTTTTTACAATATTCTATTGGGTTATTTTCCAATTCATAGGCTGGTTTGCTTTTCCATCCACCAAAAGTTTTCTCTAATAAGCTAAGCATTTCATTAACCTTAAAATTGCCTGTAACAGAAATTACAGTATTGTCAATGCGATAGTTTTTATCAAAATAATCTTTTAGTGTGTTGTGGTCAAACGTGGAAATGGTCTTTTCTGTGCCCAAGATTGGCATTCCTAAACTATTTTTCTTCCATACCTCAGCTTGAAGCAATTCGTGTACAAGTTCCTCTGGAGTATCCTCATACATGTTTATCTCTTCAATTATTACATTAAGCTCCCTTTTTATATCACTGTCACTAAATTTTGAATTAAGAAACATGTCGCTTAATACATCAAGGGCGATATTAAAATGTTTATCCAAGGTTCTTGTATGGTAGCAGGTATATTCCTTTGTTGTGTAGGCATTTATTTGCCCTCCAACTGCATCCATTTCCTCGGCAATATCCCTTGCTGTTCTGTTTATGGTTCCTTTAAACATCATGTGTTCTATATAATGAGAAATACCATTAAGCTGTTGGCTTTCGTTTACTGAGCCATTTTTAACCCAAATGCCAAGGGATATACTTCTAACATATGGTATTTCCTCCAAAACCACCCTAAGTCCATTTGAAAGTTCTTTAATTTCAACCATAAAACACCTCCTAGTCACTATTATTCTTTGTAATTTTGCGTATTTAATACACTGCAAAAACGGAAAGCCTTTTGGCTCTCCGCTTATGTGCAACTAAATTAATCTAACACCAGTAATTCTTGTCTGAAAACTCATTTATTCTGTAATTGCATCCTTAATAGAAAGATTAAGTCTGCCCTGTTTATCAATTTCAAGAAGCTTAACAGATACTAAATCGCCCTCTTTGAGAACATCCTCAACCTTGTTAACTCTTTCTTTTGCAATTTTTGAAATATGAACAAGACCTTCTTTACCAGGTGCGATTTCAACAAAAGCACCAAAATCCATAAGCCTTGTTACTTTTCCTGGGTAAATTGTTCCAGGCACAGGTACCATAGTTATTGCACGAACTCTTTCAACAGCAAGCTGCATTTTTTCATCGTCTTCACCTTTTATGAAAACTCTGCCGTCATCTTCTGTATCAATTGAGCAACCAGTTTCTTCAATAATCTTTTTAATATTCTTGCCTCTTGGGCCAACAAGCTCGCCAATTTTGTCAACATCAATTGTAAGTGTAACAATTTTAGGTGCAAATTTGGAAAGATTTTTTCTAGGCTCGGCAATGCATTTAAGCATAACTTCATCAAGTATAAAATCTCTTGCACGCTTTGTCTGTTCAAGTGCCTGTTCTATCATTTTGAAGGTAAGACCTTTAATCTTCATATCCATTTGGATAGCTGTAATGCCTTCATGTGTTCCTGCAACTTTAAAGTCCATGTCACCAAAGAAATCTTCAAGACCTTGAATATCAGTCATCATGATGAAATTGTCATCGCTATCGCCTGTAACAAGACCAACGGAAATACCTGCAACAGGGGCTTTAATAGGTACACCAGCAGCCATAAGTGAAAGCGTTGAGCCACAGATACTTGCCTGACTTGTTGAACCATTTGAGCTTAAAATATCAGAAACAAGGCGAATTGCATATGGGAATTCCTCAGCACTTGGAATAACAGGAAGGAGCGCCCTTTCACCTAAAGCACCGTGACCAATTTCTCTACGTCCAGGGCCTCTTGATGTTTTAGCTTCACCAACAGAGAAACCTGGGAAATTGTAGTGGTGCATATATCTTTTTGTTGTTTCTGTAGTGTCAAGTCCGTCAAGGCGTTGAATTTCTGCCATTGCGCCTAAGGTAGTAACGGTAAGTGCCTGTGTTTGACCTCTTGAGAAAAGCGCAGAACCATGAGTTCTTGGTAAAATATCAACCTCTGCTGAAAGTGTACGAATTTCTTCAATTCCACGACCATCAGGACGTTTGTGATCTTTTAAAATCATACGTCTAACAGTCATCTTTTCAAATTTGTAGATTGCATCGCCAATAAGTGTTTCAATGTCAGCGTCCTCGCCAACAATTTGAATAAGCTTTTCAGTTAAATTTTCTGATACTTCCGCCTTAATAGCAGAAATTTTAACATCTCTTTCCTGTTTCTTATCTGTGAAAACTGCTTCTTCCATACGATTATCTGTAATGTATTCGCAGATAAAATGGTATGCATCTTCGTTAATTACATATTCTTCATACTTCTGTTTTTCCTTACCTTCTTTTTCAACAATTGAATTAATGAAGTCAACAATCTTTACGTTTTCCTCATGTGCAAGATGAATAGCCTTCATCATAACATCATTAGGGACAATGTTTGCACCTGCTTCAATCATCATAATCTTGTCTGCTTTAGAAACAACAGTAAGTGTAAGGTCTGTGATGTCTCTTTGAGCAGAATCAGGATTTACAATAAGTTCTCCGTTAATAAGACCAATGTTTGATGAAGCAACGGGGTCTGTAAATGGTATGTCTGAAATTGAAAGGGCAATTGAAGCACCAATCATAGCTGCAATTTCAGGCTGACAATCTTGGTCTACAGATAGAACTGTCGCTACAATAGCAACGTCATTTCTGTAATCCTTAGGGAAAAGAGGTCTAATAGGTCTGTCAATACATCTTGAAGTAAGAATAGCCTTTTCTGATGGTCTGCCTTCTCTTTTAATAAATCCTCCAGGAATTTTTCCAACAGAATATAATCTTTCCTCATAATCAATGCTTAATGGAAAAAAATCAATTCCTACTCTAGGTTTTTCTGATGCTGTTGCTGTAACAAGCACTGCTGTGTCACCGTAACGGATAATTGCAGCTCCGTTAGCAAGCTCTGCAACTCTGCCTATTTCTACTGATAATTCACGTCCTGCAAATTGTGTTGAGTAAGTTCTGAACATTATAACTCTCCTTTTTTAAAAATCTTTTTCTTCTGCTTCTCTAACACCATAGATCTTCAGTTTAAGGTACGAATATATCATGCCCAAAACTGGAAACCTATAGTGTTTTTTAATACAACAATAGAGAGGACAAAAATCCTCTCTATTATTAACAATTTTGGAATTACTTTCTTAAGTTTAATTCTGCAATAAGCTCACGGTATCTTGTGATATTCTTGTTTTTAAGGTAGTTAAGAAGACCTCTTCTCTGACCAACAAGCATTAAAAGACCTCTTCTTGAGTGGTGATCTTTTTTGTGCATTTTAAGATGGTCTGTAAGAAGCGTAATTCTTGCTGTTAAAAGCGCAATCTGAACCTCTGGTGAACCTGTGTCGCCAGGTGTTCTACCGTATTTTGCAATAATTTCCTCTTTGTTGATAGTTGCCATTTTTGTTTCCTCCTTATAAATAGTTAATAATATTATCCCCACGGGCTAAGTATTGGTTGGAGATTCCACAAACTGAGCCATGGTTCACAACTAATTTAGTTTATCATACATTACAATAAGTTTCAAGGGCTATTTAGTAATTTGATTCCCATTGTTTAAATTCATCAGTAAGAAAATAGTCCTTTGCGCTTTGTGCATCTTTTGCAAGCTGATTTTGCAAATCATCTACGCTTGGAAATTTCTGCTCTTGGCGAATAAAGTGAAAGAAATAAGTTTTTACATATTCGCCATAAACTACCTTTTTGAAATCGAAAAGATATGTTTCAACAATCTTAACAGATCCGTTTACTGTTGGATTTATCCCGACGTTGGTAACTCCGAAATACATTTTCCCGTTGTATAAACTTTTTGTTGCATATACACCGTTTGGTGGAAAAAGCTTATTTGGGTCGGCAATAATATTTATTGTTGGAAAACCAATAGTTCTGCCAAGCTGTTTTCCCTTAACTACTTCTCCATAAATAAAGTACGGCATAGTTAAAAGTTTGTTTGCAAGGCTCATATCTTTGTCAATAAGCGCTTTCCTTACACGCGTACTGCTTACTCTCTCGTTTTCATACATTACAGATGGAACGTAAATAACCTTTACTCCATAGTCATTTCCAAGCTTCATTAAAAGCTTATAGTCACCCTTCTGTTTTGCACCAAACTTATAGTTTTCACCAACCACAAGAACTTTACATCTTAACTTTTTAAAAATAAGTTCAACTGCAAACTCTTCTGGCTCCATAGCGGCAAAAGCCCTATCAAAAGGATATTCAATGTATACATCCACTCCCATTTCTTCAATGGACAGCTTTTTTTCATCTGGCCCCATTATAAGTGCTTTGTGCTCTCTGTTTTCAAAAACAAACATAGGGTGCGGATAAAATGAAAATACAACTGAACTAAGCCCTTTTTCTTTGGCTTCACTTAAAGTAGTTGAAATAAGCTGACGGTGACCTAAATGTATACCATCAAAGTTACCTAATGTAACCGCCGT
Organism: Lachnospiraceae bacterium; assembly: GCA_034933685.1. Lineage (GTDB taxonomy): Bacteria > Bacillota > Clostridia > Lachnospirales > Anaerotignaceae > UBA8514. The sequence goes on from JAYFNB010000046.1 coordinate 57,031, forward strand.
ATCCACAGTTTGGTCTATGTTGTGGTTTGTTATATGCTCCATACTAATGCCCCTTTTAGAATTACAAAAGTATTTTTAAAGGTTTAATGCAAACCTTATTCTTCTCATTGTCATTTATTACGGTGAATATACCAACAAGGGTATTTTCACTATCATAGGCAGTAACCGTATCACCAACTGCATATGGATGGTCACTGTTTTTAAGGAAATAATCATATATTTTACAGCCGTTATGTAAAAGCTTGTCTGCTTTTTTGTCTACAAAAATACGGTTGTAAGTGCCAAGTGCTTTTTCCATAGGCAATAAAACACTTTCTATATATCCATTTTCGCAAATTTCTTTAAGTTTTTCAAGTGTGATGGCATTATCTAATGTGAAATTTCCGCTTCTTGTACGCAACAGTTTGGACATATGACCTCCACAGCCCAATTCCTTGCCAATGTCGGCACAAAGAGTGCGTATATATGTGCCTTTAGAGCAAGTTACAAGAATTTCTACATTGTTTGGTGGAGTAAAACTCTTAATTTCTATATTTTCAATACAGATTTTTCTTGATGCACGTTCAACCTCCTTGCCTTCTCTTGCCAATTCATAAAGTTTTTTCCCTTTTATTTTAATGGCAGAGTACATAGGCGGTATCTGTAAAATCTCGCCTGTAAATTTACTTACAGCAATGCGTATTTTTTCCTCATCAAAGTCAACAGGTTTGGTTTCAATAACTTCCCCCATATGGTCCTCGGTTGTGGTTGTTACCCCAAGGGTAAGTTGGGCTAAATACTGCTTGTCTGCCGCCATTATATAGTCTGCCAGCTTCGTTCCACGCCCCACGCATACAGGCAAAACGCCTTCTGCCTCTGGGTCAAGTGTACCTGTGTGCCCAACCTTTTTTTGATTTATGGTTCGCCTTACAACTGCAACCACGTCATGTGAGGTAAAGCCTTTTTCTTTATAAATATTTATTATACCGTCCAAGGCACGCCCTCCTTAAAGCTGTTTTTCAATTTCCGAAAGCACATTGTTAAGTATTTCCTGGGCATTACCCCTTATGGTGCATCCTGCCGCACGAACATGACCGCCACCACCAAATTTAGTTGCAACTTCACTTACGTCAATAGGGTCTTCACTTCGCATACTTACTTTGAATGTTCCTGCTTCTTTTTCATACACAAATACAGATGCAACTGTTCCGCTTACGCCTTTAATATAGCTTGAAACCTCGGAAAGTTCGTCACTTGTAACGTCGCATTTCTTTATTTCTTCAGAGGTGACAATGCTTGTAACAATTCGTCCATCAAAAACTTCTTCAAGTTTGCAAAGTGCTACGCCCATAATTTTTGCTTCACCAAACTTACGGCTATGGAAAATCGAATTATAAATTCGGGTGAAATTAAAATCGTATTCCATAAGTTCTGAAACAATTGCCATAGTTATAGGGCTTGTAGAAGAATGGCGGAAACCACCTGTGTCGAAAACGATACCGGCATAAATTGCAGCGGCAATGTCCGCATTTATAGGCGCATAATTATATATAAGCTGAAAAATAATCTCACTTGTAGATGATGCCTCGTCGTCCACATAATTTTGTTTTGCAAAAAAAGTATTGCTTATATGGTGGTCTATATTTATGGTATAAAGAGTTTCATCAAAAAGTTTTCCATTTTTACCAAGTCTTTCCTTATCTCCACAGTCTACGGAAATATAAAGGTCTGGAAGATACTCTTCATCAACTTCTGTAACAATGAGACCACCTGTTGGTATAGTTTGAAAATTTTCAGAGTATTCCTCTAAAATAACCACAACGTCCTTTCCTAACTCTGCAAGTGACATTGCAAGTGCGCAGCATGCACCAATAGCATCGCCATCGGGACTGGTGTGCCCCGAAATAGCGATGCTCTGGCTGAGTTCTATAGTCTGACGCAATTCATCGAATGTATTATTCATCAGAACCACCTTCTGCTTTATTCCCCTTAGAAATTTCATTAATAAGCGCATTCATTCGAACTGAGTATTCAACTGAATTATCAAGCTTAAAAAGAAGCTCTGGTGTATTTCTCAAATTCACACGCTCGGCAAGCAGATGTCTTATAAATCCTCCTGCATTTTTAAGTCCTTTCATTACGCCGTCTTTTTCCTCATCGTTACCTAAAACAGAAATAAAAACTTTGCAATATTTAAGGTCACTTGTGGTTTCAACTCTTATTACGCTTGTAAGGCTGCCAATTCTTGGGTCTTTAACCTCGGTACGTATTATTTGAGAAAGCTCACGCTGTATTTCGTCATTAATACGAATCATTCTAGTATTGTTTTTCATTATTCCACCAACTTATCTAATTATCTTGGTACTTCAACCATAATGTAGGCTTCAACTCTGTCGCCCTCTACAAGGTCGTTATACTTTTTAAGCACAAGACCACATTCGTAGTTTGTGTTAACTTCTTTTACATCATCTTTAAAACGCTTAAGACTTTCAAGTTCGCCTTCATGAATTAAGCTGTTGTTACGGAAAACTCTTACTTTAGCGCCTCTTACAAACTTGCCATCTGTAATATAGCTTCCTGCGATTGTTCCAACACCCGATGCCTTGAAAAGTTGGCGTACTTCTGCATGACCAATGATTTTTTCTTCAAAAACAGGGTCAAGCATTCCTTTCATTGCGCTGGAAATATCTTCAATTGCATTGTAAATCACTCTGTAAAGACGAACATCCACCTTTTCTGTATCGGCAAAAAGCTTTGCCGCTGGTTCCGGACGAACATTGAAGCCTATAATAATAGCATTTGATGCACTTGCAAGCATAACGTCAGACTCTGTTATTGTACCAACACCACCGTGAATTATGCATACACGTACTTCTTCGTTTGAAAGCTTTTCAAGACTTTGTCTAACAGCCTCAACTGAACCTTGTACGTCTGCCTTAACAACTAAATTAAGCTCCTTAACATTTCCGCTTTGAATTTGTGTAAACAAATCATCAAGAGAAACTTTTTGAGGAGTGTTTTTAATCATTTCTGTTCTGTTTTTTGCAACAACTGTTTCAGATAACTGGCGTGCCTGTTTTTCATTTTCTGCAACATAGAAAGCGTCACCTGCACTTGGAACTTCAGAAAGGCCTAGAATTTCAACTGGAGTTGATGGGCCTGCTTTTTTAACACGTCTGCCCTTATCGTCCATCATTGCTCTTATTTTGCCGTATGCACATCCCGCAACAATAGGGTCACCAATAGAAAGTGTACCATCCTGTACAAGCACGGTTGCAACTGGGCCGCGGCCCTTATCAAGCTGTGCCTCGATAATTGTACCTCTTGCATGTTTTTTAGGGTTCGCCTTAAGTTCTTTTATTTCTGATGCAAGTATTATCATTTCAAGAAGAGTATCAATTCCCTCTTTATTTATAGCGGATACCGGCACGCAAATTGTTTCGCCGCCCCAGTCCTCAGTTAATATGCCATACTCTGTTAGCTCCTGCTTTACTCTATCGGGGTTTGCCCCAACCTTATCAATCTTATTAATCGCTACTATAATTTCAACTCCTGCGGCTTTTGCATGATTAATGGCCTCAATTGTTTGTGGCATAACACCATCATCTGCGGCAACAACAAGAACTGCAATATCTGTTACCTGTGCACCACGCATACGCATTGCAGTAAACGCTTCATGCCCTGGTGTATCAAGAAAAGTAATTGGGTGGTTGTCTATTTCAACTGTGTAAGCACCAATATGCTGTGTAATACCACCTGCTTCCCCTACGGTAACACGGCTATGTCGGATAGCATCCAAAAGTGAAGTTTTACCATGGTCAACGTGACCCATAACAACAACTACAGGAGGTCTTCCTACAAGGTCTTCTTCGTTGTCTGGTTCATCCTTAAATGCTTCTTCAAGAATGTCTTTTTCTTCCTCAAGCTCAAGGATTACGTTAAATTCTTCTGCAATTTCAACTGCACTATCAAAATTCAGAGTACTGTTTATGTTAAGCATCTGGCCTTTTTTAAAAAGTATGGTTACAAGTTCACTACTTTTTTTGCCAAGAACTTCCGCAAGCTCCTTAACTGAAAGAGTTGCAGGAATTTGTCTTACCTTTAATTCTTCTTCTACAGGTTCAACTGGCTTTGGAGCAGGCTGCACAGGTGTTTCTTGTTTTTTGTTATTTCTTCTTGCTCCTCCACCTGTGCCTGGCTTGTTGTTGCCATATGGACGGTTTCCGCCAGAGGTCGACCTATTGTTGTTATATCCGCTTGCCTTATATCCACCTTGCTGTGAACGATTACTGTTAGTATCTCCACTCTGCTGAGGTTTGTTACCACTTTGCTGAGGACGGCTATTGTTTTGCTGTGCAGGACGGTTGCCACTCTGCTGAGGACGATTGCTGTTTTGTGGGGCAGGGCGATTACCACTTTGCTGAGCTGAACCATTGCCACTTTGCTGAGGGCGGTTATTGCTTTGCTGAGTTGAACCATTGCCACTTTGTTGAGGGCGGTTATTGTTTTGCTGTGCAGGACGATTACCGCTTTGTTGAGGGCGGTTATTGTTTTGCTGTGCAGGACGGTTACCGCTCTGCTGAGGGCGGTTGTTGTTTTGCTGAGCTGAACCATTGACGCTTTGCTGAGGGCGGTTGTTGTTCTGCTGTGCAGGACGATTACCACTTTGCTGAGGGCGGTTATTGCTTTGTTGTGCAGGGCGACTACCACCTTGCTGTGGACGGTTATTATTTTGCTGTGGTTTATTACCTGCCTGTGGCACTGCCTTAGAATCTTCTTTTTTAGGAGCTTCTGTTTTTGCTTCTGCTTTAACATCACCCTTTGATACTGCTGCTTTAGGTTCTTCTCTTTTATCTGCCTTTGGAGCATAAATTTCTTTTAATTTCCCAACTGTTACATCATCAAGGGTATTCATATGGTTTGCAGCTTCAATACCATATTCCTTAATTTTATCGATAATTATTTTAGAGCTTATATTTAATTCTTTCGCTAATTCATGTATTCTGATTTTTGACAAAGGCTCCACCTCCTACGATTGCTATGTCAATTTTTATGATTCAAGAAGTCCTTCAAGCTTTTTTGCAAAACCATCATCGCACACTGCCATAACAGAGCGTTCTGCTTTGCCAACAGCCTTGCCAAGTTCTTCTTTATTACCATAATAAACCATTTTAACTTTATAAAACTCCGAAGAGTTGTAAAATTTCTTTTTTGTATTTGCAGATGCATCTTCAGCAATAATAAGCAATTTTGCTTTTTGACTTTTTACTGCATTTTCTGCTGCTAGCTCCCCTGCCGATAGTAACCCTGCCTTCATGCAAAGGCCAAGTATTGAGAGTACCTTATTCATTTTCACTCTCCATTAGTTCTTCTCTTAATTTTTCGTAAACATCTTTGGGCACAGGTGATTTAAAGCTTCGCTCTAAACCCTTGCACTTTTGTGCTTTTTCAAGGCATGCTACGTTTTTGCAGATATAAGCTCCTCTGCCAGGCTTTTTTCCAGTTGTATCCAGTGAAAATTCGCCCTCATCATTTTTTACTATTCGCACAAGCTCTTTTTTGCTCTTCATTTCCTGACAGCCTGTGCATTTTCTAAGAGGAATTTTTTTTTGCTTCATATATTTTTCCTCCTTAATTTAATTATTCTTCATCCCACTCAATAGTGTCTGATTCTGATTCTTCATCTGGTGATTTAGAAGCCTCAACTACTGGTGCATCATTTAAGAAACCTGTTTGCGCTGCCTGCATTTCGCTTTTAATATCAATTCTCCAGCCAGTAAGTTTTGCTGAAAGACGTGCATTTTGTCCTTCTTTGCCAATGGCAAGTGAAAGTTGATGGTCAGGAACAACAATTTTTGCACTCTGATTATCAGCATCAATCTTAACCGCAACTACCTTAGATGGGCTTAATGCCGAGGCAATAAACTCTTTAGGGTCTTCACTCCAATTAATTATGTCGATTTTCTCACCTTGAAGCTCACTTACAATTACATTTACCCTGTAACCATTTTGACCTACACATGCACCAACTGGGTCAATGCTATGGTCTTTGCTGTAAACTGCAATCTTGGTTCTTGAACCAGCTTCTCTGGCGATGCTTTTAATTTCAACAGTGCCGTCATGTACTTCAGGAACTTCCTGCTCAAAAAGGCGCTTTACAAGCTCTGGATGTGTTCTTGAAACATAAATTTGAGGGCCTTTTGTTGTTTGTTTAACTTCAACAATATATACTTTAATTCTGTCTCCAAAGGAGTATTCTTCTCCAGGAATTTGCTCATTCTGGGCAAGTACAGCGTCAATTTTGCCAAGCTGAATAATAACATTTCTTTTTTCCATTCGCTGTACAATTCCTGTTACAATATCTTTCTCTTTAGTAATGTACTGGTTGTAAAGAATTTCTCTCTCTGCTTCACGGAATTTCTGCACAACAACCTGCTTAGCAGTCTGGGCTGAAATTCTACCAAAATCTTTTGGTGTTACAACCTCGTTGTAAATATCGCCAATTTTAAATCTTTTGTTGATTGCCTGAGCATCTTCAATAGAAATTTGAAGTGAATCGTCCTCAACATTTTCAACAACATCTTTTTGGGCAAATACATCTACTGCGCCAGTTTCTCTGTTAATTTCAACTTTAATATTCTGGGATGTTCCAAAGTTTTTTTTGCAAGCTGAAACTAGAGAGGTTTCAATTGCTTCAAATATAATTTCTTCATCAATCCCTTTTTCTTTCTTAATTTGTCTTAAAGCATCAATGAACTCCGCTTTATCCATTTTTCTTACTCCTCCTTAACAAATGTTTAAAACAAAACTGCAAGACGGATAGAAGCAATGTCCTTTCTCTCAAAAGACACTTCCCTTCCGTCATCATCTATAATGGTAACAACAGTGCCTTCAAGTCCTTTAAGCTTGCCTTGAAATTCCTTTTGTTTGTCAATAGCTTTGTAAAGCTTAACATCAACAACCTCACTTGCATATTTTATAAAATCGGTATCTTTTTTTAGAGGCCTGTCGATACCAGGTGAACTTACCTCTAGTATATAAGCCTGTTCAATAGGATCTTTCTCGTCGATTACTTTTTCAATTGCCCTACTTACAACCTCACAGTCGTCAATGGTAACACCGCCATCTTTTTCAATGTAAATTCGTAAATACCAGTTTTGGCCTTCTTTTACAAATTCAACATCAGCAAGTTCAACATTATTAGCCTCAATAATAGGGGTAAGCAATGCTTCAACTTTTTTTTCTGTGTTCATTTCTTTAGCCATTTTTTTCCACCTCACAATACAAAAATACAGTTTATTTTGAGAAGCGGGCAGCAAATTTACGCCCACTTATAAACAAAAGAGTGGGCTCTGCACCCACTCTTCAACATAAACCTTATATTCAACATTACAATTATAACACCAGTGTAATGCATTTGCAAGCAATATCGGCATTATCTGTAAATAATTTCACTTCTCTTAGGCCCATTGGATACTATTGTAATAGGATAACCAATTTCTTTTTCAATAAACTCTACATATTTTTTTGCATTTTCAGGCAATTCTTCATACTTGGAAATACCTCTTATGTCGCACTTCCAGCCTGGTAGAACTTTTAATACTGGCTTTGCTTTTTCTAGTAAAGGTGTAACAGGAAATTCATTTGTTATACCGCCGTCTATTTCGTAACCAACGCAAACAGGTATTTCGTCAAGGTAGCTTAAAACGTCAATTGCAGTAAATGCAACGTCAGTTGTACCTTGAAGCATACAGCCATAACGCGTTGCCACACAGTCAAACCAACCCATTCTTCTTGGTCTACCTGTTGTTGCACCGAACTCACCCGCATCGCCACCGCGAACACGTAACTCCTGCGCCTCGTCGCCAAAAATTTCGCTTACAAAAGCACCGCCGCCAACTGCTGAGGAATAAGCTTTTGCAACTGTATATATTTTTTCTATAGCATAAGGTGGTATGCCTGCACCAATTGTACCAAAACCTGCTAAAGTTGAAGAAGAAGTTGTCATTGGGAAAATGCCGTGGTCTGGGTCTTTCAACGCACCTAACTGACCCTCCAGAAGAATATTTTTACCTTCTTTAACAGCTTTGTTTAGATATTCTGCTGTATTAACAACATAAGGTGCAACTAACTCCTTATAACCTATAACTTCGTCAAAAATAGCTTTAGGGTCAAGAAGAGGCTGATGATATAAATGCTCTAAAAGCACATTTTTAATTTCGCATGCCGCCTCAATACGTTCTTTTAAAACATCTTCATGGAAAAGGTCGCAAATTTGGATACCTGTTTTAGCATATTTGTCTGAATAAAAAGGAGCTATACCAGACTTTGTTGAGCCAAACTGCTTGTCACTAAGGCGAGCTTCTTCATAAGTATCAAAAAGTATGTGGTATGGCATAAGCAGCTGAACTCTGTCAGAAATTAAAATCTTTGGACTATGAAGACCATTGTCCTTAAGATATTTCATTTCTTTTACAAAATAAGGCACGTTAAAAGCAACACCTGTACCAATAATATTAACTGTATTTTTGTTGAAAATGCCACTTGGCATTTGATGAAGCGCAAATTTACCGTAATCATTTATAATCGTGTGTCCTGCATTGCTTCCGCCTTGAAAACGAATTACTATGTCTGCATCTGCTGCAAGCATATCGGTAATTTTACCTTTTCCTTCGTCGCCCCAACAGGCGCCTACAATTGCTTTAACCATGTGAAAATTCCTCCCGGTATTTTATTAATAACATAATAACCCATATTACCTATACATTATACACCTGTACTTGATATAAGTAAAATAAATGCTTTTTATATTCAATATAAGTACATTTAATATAAAAAGGATAGGCATTTACTGCCCATCCTTAGGTATTATACTTAATTAAACTCTTACTCCTTCACCCTCTGCAACAAGAATATCTTTATTAGCATCAAGTATAGGTTTAATAACATTTGCAATAAATTCCTCTGTTTGCTGTGGAGCACGACCAACAAAATTTCTAGCATCCATAATAGATTCAAGCTCCTCAATTGTAAGACCAAAAGACTTGTCGTTAGCAATTCTTTCAAGTAAGTCGTTAGGCTTGCCTTCCATCTTTACAACTCGCCCTGCATCCATTGAATGGGTTCTGATTTTTTCGTGAAGTTCCTGTCTGTCGCCGCCTTTTTTAACCGCGTCCATCATAATGTTTTCTGTAGCCATAAACGGAAGTTCATTATTAAGGTGCTGTTCAATAACCTTAGGATATACCACCAGTCCATCTACTACATTTCTGTATAAGGTAAGGATTGCGTCTATGCAAAGGAAAGCTTCCGGTACAGAAATTCTCTTATTTGCAGAGTCATCAAGAGTTCTTTCAAACCACTGTGTTGAAGCTGTTATTGCAGGATTTATAGCATCTGCAATAACGTATCGAGCAAGAGAACCAATTCTTTCACTTCTCATTGGATTTCGTTTATATGCCATAGCGGATGAACCAATCTGGCTTTTTTCAAAAGGCTCTTCAATTTCTTTCAAATGCTGAAGAAGTCTTATATCGTTGCTGAACTTAAATGCACTTTGCGCAATTTGGCTAAGAACATTTAGCACTTGACTGTCAAGCTTTCTTGGATATGTTTGACCTGATACTGCAAAACAAGAGTCATAACCCATTTTTTCAGCAATCATACCATCTATTTTTTTAACTTTTTCATGGTCATTGTCAAAAAGCTCAAGGAAACTTGCCTGTGTACCCGTTGTGCCTTTACTTCCAAGAAGTTTTGCTTTTGAAAGCTGGTGGTCAAGGTCTTCTAAATCCATAACCAAATCTTGTAACCAAAGGCTTGCACGTTTGCCAACTGTTGTTGTTTGAGCTGGCTGAAAATGTGTAAAGCCAAGGGTTGGCATGTCTTTGTATTCCATGGCAAACTTTGAAAGCTCGTTAATTACATTTATAAGCTGTATTCTAACTAGCTTCATCGCCTCGGTCATTATAATAATGTCCGTGTTGTCACCAACGTAACAGCTTGTTGCACCAAGATGAATAATAGGCATAGCCGCCTTAGCCTGTGTACCAAAAGCATAAACATGGCTCATTACATCGTGTCGTACTTCTTTTTCTCTTTCCTCTGCCACCTCATAATTAATGTCATCTTTAAATTCTTTCATCTGAGCAATCTGCTCGTCTGTTATGTTAAGACCAAGTTCTTTTTCTACCTCTGCCAAAGCAATCCAAAGCTTGCGCCATGTTTTAAACTTATAGTCGGGTGAAAAAAGATAACTCATTTCATTACTAGCATAACGTGAATTTAGGGGACTTTCGTATTTCTGCCTCATCCTTAGCCTCCTCATCTGAATATAATGGTATATCTGTCGGATAGTTTCCTGTAAAGCAAGCATCGCAGAAACCACACTTGGCACCTTTTGCGATGTCGTGAAGCTTTTCAAGACCAAGGTAACCAAGGCTGTCTACTCCAACAAATTTTGCAATTTCGTCAATTGGATATTTACAGGCAATAAGCTTTTCTTTAGAGGGCACGTCTGTACCATAGTAGCATGGCCATAAAAACGGTGGTGAACTTACACGCATGTGTACTTCCTTCGCACCTGCAAGTCTAAGGGTATTAACAAGCCTTGCAACTGTAGTACCTCTAACAATAGAGTCATCAATCATAATAACTCGCTTGCCCTCAACAGCCTGCTTTAAGGCATTAAGTTTGATTTTAACACCAATTTCCCTTTGTCCTTGGGTTGGGCTAATAAATGTACGACCTATATAACGGTTTTTAACAAGGCCAACGCCATAAGGAATTCCTGATTCCTCTGCATAGCCAATAGCCGCAGAAATGCCCGAGTCTGGAACACCTATTACAATGTCACCTTCAACAGGGTGCTGCTGTGCCAACTGGCGGCCTGCTTCTTTACGAGTTTCGTAAACACTAACACCTTCAATTACGCTGTCTGGACGTGCAAAATAGATGTATTCAAAAATACACATTCTTGACGGAGTTTTATTGCAATGTGTTTTAATCGAACGAAGCCCATCTTTATCAATAACAACAATTTCACCAGGTTCAATATCTCTAACAAACTCTGCACCAACACCATCAAGTGCACAAGTTTCAGAGGCAATAATATAAGAATTGCCCATCTTACCCAAACAAAGCGGACGCATGCCCAGCGGGTCACGACATCCAATAAGTTTTCGTGGGCTCATTACAACAAGAGAGTAGGAGCCTTTAATTTTGTGCATAATATGCTCAACAGCCTCTTCAACTGAACCGCAGTTAACTCTTTCTTTTGCAAGTTCACAAGCAATAACTTCAGAGTCAATAGTGGTTTGGAAAATCATACCCTGTTGCTGAAGTTCATCCCTAAGCTCGTGGGCATTAACAAGATTTCCGTTATGGGCAAGGGCAAGTGTTCCCTTTACATATCTTGAAACAAGTGGCTGTGCATTCTGTCTTAAACTTCCGCCTGCTGTTGAATAACGCACATGTCCAATTCCAATTTTACCAGTAAGCTTTTCAACCACATCGTCAGAAAATACATCAGGAACAAGTCCCATATCTTTATACTGTTTTACAACAGTATCGTCTGTTACGGCAATTCCACAGCTTTCCTGACCTCTGTGCTGAAGCGCGAAAAGACCGTAATAAACAATTCTTCCACTTTCATCATTGTCGTTATTGTAAACACCAAAAACGCCACATTCTTCCTTTAGTACATCGTCGTTTTCAATATCTTCAACAATATTATCTCTAATCATTTTTATTCTCCCTCTAGCCAATTTGGTAAGCCTAAAAAACAGATTACATAGAAGTTATTCTTCTCCAAACCTCTTCGTAAGCTTCTTCCACACCGCCTAAATCTCTGCGAAAACGGTCTTTGTCAAGTTTTTCGTTGGTTTCAACATCCCAAAGTCTGCATGTGTCAGGTGAAACCTCGTCGGCAAGTATAATTTTGTTGCCACAACGGCCAAATTCTATTTTAAAATCAATAAGTTTAATGCCTTTTTCAAGGAAATAGACTTTAAGTAATTCATTTACTTTTAATGCTTGTTCAGAAATTGATGCCAGTTCTTCTTTTGTTGCAAGACCAATAGCAAGTATCTGCATATCATTAATCATAGGGTCACCAAGTTCATCATTTTTATAAGAAAACTCGAGAATAGGGTTTAATAGAGCTGTTCCCTCTTCAACGCCGAATTTTTTAGAAAAGCTTCCTGCTGCAACATTTCTTATAATAACTTCAAGAGGTACTATATTGACTTTTTTAACCAAAGTTGCTCTGTCGCTTAACTCTTCAACAAGATGTGTTTCAACACCGTTTTCTTGAAGATATTTAAAAACAATATTTGTCATTTTGTTGTTGATGACACCTTTGCCAACGATAGAGCCTTTTTTAAGACCATTAAATGCTGTTGCATCATCTTTGTACTCAACTATAAATAAATCTTCATCATCTGTCTTATAAACCTTTTTTGCCTTGCCTTCATAAAGCATATCAAGCTTTTCCATTTGTATCCCCCTAAACTGAGCCAATAATATTTGATACTTAAAATCAAATTTAATCCAACATATATTGTACACAAAATATACAAACTTATCAATAGTATTACAGAATAAACAATAGGGTATTACGATAAAAACTTTTACCGCAATACCCTCCATAATTATGCACATTTTACAACTTTTCGATTTTTGCGTATGCTTCCGCAAGGAAAGGACAGTCAATGCTTTCAATATCTCCAGCATCGCAGGCTTTAGCAACCATTGGATCTATAGGCAATCTGCCAAGTACATCAATCCCATACTCTTTTGCAATTTCATCAATATGGCTTTCTCCGTAAAGCATAATCTTCTTTCCACAGTCAGGACATGAAACATAACTCATGTTCTCAACAATTCCCAAAATTGGAACATTCATTTTTTGTGCCATTTTCACAGCTTTGCCAACAATCATGCTAACAAGTTCCTGTGGTGATGTAACAATAACAATGCCGTCTATAGGCATACTTTGAAATACTGTAAGTGGAACATCACCTGTTCCAGGAGGCATATCCACAAAAAGATAGTCAATATCTTTCCAAATAACTTCGCTCCAAAATTGCTGAACAACGCCTGCAACAATTGGCCCTCTCCAAATAACAGGGTCAGTTTCGTTATCCAATATAAGGTTAGTACTCATTACATCAATGCCAGTGCGAGTTTTCATAGGAAGTATCCCAAACTCGTTTCCATTAGCTGTACCTTTAAGTCCAAATACCTTCGGTATAGAAGGTCCAGTTATATCTGCATCCATAATACCACAGTGATACCCTTTTTTCTGCATACCATTTGTAAGTAAAGATGTAACCAATGATTTTCCAACGCCACCTTTACCGCTTACAATACCAATTATTTTTTTTACATTACTTTGTTCGTGAGGTGCAACTAGCAAACTTTCTGCTTTTCTGTCGCTACAATTTTCACCGCAACTAGAGCAGTTTTGTGAACAATTTTCGCTCATATAATTCACTCCATTTCAAATTATGTTTTAAAACCTTAAATCTTTACATCTTCAAGTTATTTAACCACTTTTTCGGAATTATGTCAATAATTTACTTGCTTCATTTCAAGCACCAAACCTGCTGGTACAAAATATAATAATAAAAAAAGCAGGAGGTTTTGCCGTAATGCCACCCATTGTTGAACTAAAAAATATAAGCCTAATCTATCATAGCAAAAGCGGTGAAACTCAAGCAATAAAAGATTTATCCTTAAGTATTGAACAAGGTGAATTTGTAAGCATTGTAGGTCCTTCCGGTTGTGGAAAAAGCACCATTCTTTCTATATTAGCAAAACTTTTAACACCAACTACTGGAGAAGTTGAAATATCAGAAGGTGCAAAGGTTGGATATATGTTGCAAAAGGACTATCTTTTTGAATGGCGAACTATATTTAGCAATGCGTGCCTTGGGCTTGAGATAGAAAAAAATCTTACAGCTGAAAATAAATCTCAGGTTATGGACTTGCTTAAAAAATACGGTCTCGGTGATTTTATTAATTCTAAACCATCTCAACTTAGTGGAGGAATGCGTCAGAGAGCCGCACTTATACGCACCCTTGCTCTTCGCCCTGATATTCTTTTACTTGACGAACCCTTTTCTGCTTTAGATTACCAAACAAGACTTCTGGTGTCCGATGAAATAAGTGCTATAATTCGCAATGAAAAAAAAACTGCAATACTTGTAACCCACGATATTTCTGAGGCTGTTGCCACTTCTGACCGAGTATTTGTTCTTTCGGCCAGGCCCGCTACCTTAAAATCGATTTACACCATAGAGCTTAATGTTCCGGAAAGAACACCTATAAAAAGCCGCGAGGCAAAAGAGTTTAATTACTACTTTAATAAAATTTGGAAGGACTTGGATGTAAATGTATAATTCTGATTTGCAAAACACCTCGGCTGAACAAATTGCATATTTAAACGGATTGAGAAGAAGAAAAAGACAAATTAAGCTTTGTCAGCTTTTTATACTTGTGGCTTTTGTAGCGGCTTGGGAATTATCGGCACGCTTTGGAATAATTGATGCATTTATATTCAGTCAACCTTCCCGCATGCTTTCATCAGCCATTGATATGTGTATTTCAGGCAGCATTTTTAAGCACATTGGCGTAACAGTGTTTGAAACTGTTTTAGGGTTTACTATGGGTACAGTTATGGGTACCGCCATGGCTGTTTTGTTATGGTGGAACAGCTTCATAAATGAAGTCTCCGAGCCATATCTTGTTGTATTTAACAGTCTTCCTAAAACAGCACTTGCTCCAATAATTATTGTATGGCTTGGAAACAATATGTCGTCAATTATTGCAACTGCCCTTCTTACGTCAGTAATTGTTACTGTTCTTAATGTATCTGCTGGATTTGCAGATGTGGATAATGAAAAAATCAAGTTAATATATACATTCGGAGGTACAAAAAAACAGGTTCTCACAAAAGTTATACTTCCAGCTTCTGTGCCCGCAATTATAAACGCACTTAAAATAAACGTTGGATTATCTTTTGTAGGTGTAATTGTAGGCGAATTTTTAGTAGCAAAAGCAGGATTGGGTTACCTTATCGTTTATGGCAGCCAAGTATTCAAACTAGACTGGGTCATGCTTTCCGTTGTAATACTTGCAATTTTAGCAGCTTTTATGTACAAATCCATCATTTTGCTTGAAAAAAAAATAATGAAGTGGCGTGAGTGATATTTTAATTTCGTAATTCTATTACAAATACCCACTAAAATTTTACATGATATTACTGGTTTGCTTTTCAATATTTTCCATGCGCCCTACAACCTTTATTATTTTTCCGCATTCGTTTGCCACACTTGCATAACTAATTCTATACAGTTGGTATTCTTCACTTGAAATTAATAACTTGAGTTTCAATACACCACTGCACACCTTGCTTACGGCCTCGTCAAGAGATTTGACACAAACTTCCATATAGTTGGGATGAATGGACCCTATTGATATTATGTTCTTTCTAAAATCTAGGGCGATAGAATTTGCAGTGACCTTACTAAAATTTTTGCTCAAAAACCTAAGTACATCTGTATTCACATCATACTCTAACAGCTGTTCATTCAATAACTCGCTTATTGCATTTAATTTATTGACCTCTGCACAATAAAATTGTTCGCTTTTTTTAATTTCAGATATGTCGCTTATGGCTATGCAAAAAATGGAATGATACCCTTCGTATAATATACAACGTGCATTAGCATTTATCCAAATCAACTTCTCGTCGGGTTTTTTGCAACGCACTTGACAACTTTCAACAGTGCCAGATTTTTCACAGCGATGTAGTGTACTGAGAACAGTTCCCTTGTCTTCTGGCAAAACCCAACTTAGAACGTTTTCATCACCTATGCTTATGTTTGTAACTTTAAAATAACTGTCGTTAACTCTTATTCCTTCGAGGTTATCATCCTGTAATTCGAAAAACCCTACGCAGCCTATCATGTTCCCTAAAAAGCTGCAGAAATAATTGTCAGAATATAACAATTTTTCAATATCCGTACCATCATTTTTTATAACTTGTTTTTTATAAGATTTAATTTTTACATCATATAGCTTTGCAATGCTTTCAATATTCATTGGTTTGTAAAAATAATAGCCCTGTGCACTTTGACAGCCAATACTTCGCAAGAAAGCTGCTTGTTCCTTTGTTTCAACTCCTTCAGCAATAACTGGAAGTTTAAGCCTTTTTGCCATTCGTATGACAGATGACAGGATATTTGCACCTCTACCTGTGCTTCCCTCATCTGCTAAAAAATTTAAATCAATTTTAAGCACGTCAACTGGAATATCCTTAAGCATATTAAGGGAAGAATAGCCAGAACCAAAATCATCCATAAGTATTGTAAAGCCGTGTTCTTGCAACTGTAGAATTACATCACAAAGCTGCTTAGGATTATCAGTATAGGCAGTTTCAGTAATTTCAAGTTCCAAAAGAGATGGTTGAATGCTGTGGATGTTTGTAAGTCCAACAATAAGCTGGCAAAGCTGTGGATTATAAAAGTCAACGCGTGATACATTTACAGAAACTGGTAGCGGGTCTTTCCCCTCATCAATCCAATTACGTATAATCTCGCACGTCCTGTTCCAAATGTAAAAATCCAATCTTTGTATGCACCCATTGTGCTCGAAAATGGGTATAAACTCATTTGGGGCAACGCACCCTTTTTTTGGATGATTCCATCTTGCAAGGGCTTCAAAACCAGTAATACTTCCATCAAGTAGGCTGCACTTTGGCTGCAAGAATACTTCAAACTGATTTTCTCTGAAAGCAGACTGCATATCATCTAGAATTTCCTGTTCTTTTAATATAGATGCACGGTAGTCATCATGGTAGTACGCACAGCGTTTTGCATAATTGCCCTTTATGCTGTCTGCGGCCAAATTTGCACGGTCACACATTATATTCACCGGCTGATTATGGTCATCAATCATATAAACACCAAAACATAAAAATATCTTCATATCTAAAGGATATGTTGCAATTATTTTTTCTGCATTTTCAACTAGACATTCTTCATAGTCATCTTTTCTTGGCGTGCATATTGCAAAATGGTCACTGTCTAAACGTCCAAAAATTCCTACCTGTGCCAATGGATGTTCACTAAATTTTTCTGCTATAAAACATAGAAGCTTGTCCCCTTCTAATACTCCAAACAAATCATTTATAACTTTAAATCTTTCAACATCAATGCAAATTAAATCGTATAAAACATCTGTATTTTCAAGCAGGAGCTCATGTACTTTATCATAAAAAGTCGCCTTATTGTAAATACCAGTAAGGCTGTCACGTTCTGCAGCAATTCTTAAAGATGCTGTTTCACTTAGCTGTATAATATTTTTAATTCGCTGTTTTATTATTGCCGCTTCAAACGGTTTTACCAAAAAGTCGTTTGCACCAAGTTTTAACGCTTTAAGTTCAGTTTCTACATCGCCATTACTTGTCATAACAATAACAGGTATTGCCTCAAACCCTTTATCTTCCTTCAACAGTTCAAGCACACGATATCCATCCATAACAGGCATAACAATGTCTAGTAGTATTGCTGAAATAAATTCTTTTTCACTATAAAGCACGTCCATTGCCTCTTGACCATTCTGGGTTTCAATAAGCTCGTAGCTTTCTGATAAAATCATACGAATGATAAAACGGTTAAACTGACTATCGTCTACAACTAAGATTTTTTTAGCCATTTTCACATAGCATTCCTCCCATTTTATCAGCTAAGCTAATGGTATTTCTCTTATGCCACAATACATAGAGAAAACAAATAGCGTCTATATATTTCAAGAATAAAATAGTTTGAAAATTTATCAGGCAATCCTTAAATACAATATATTTATTATACTATGATTTTTTTGTATATTCAATTGACAATTTAACATTATTATCCAGCATTTCACGATAAATGATGTGGTGTTATTTTAATTAACATGTATATTCTGTATAAACATTCAAATCTATTGTTTTGAATGTTGAAAAAACAGTTTTTTGCTAAATTAATGTTTGAACTCAACGCGTACATGTTGTATAATAAATATGGTAATAATTGGTATGATTTTATTATGTTTTTGCTGAGAGGGGTGTTTTTATGAAAAAAACAATCATTACTATTAGCAGGCAGTACGGAAGTGGTGGCCGCAAAATTGCTGAGGCTTTGGCAAAAAAATTGGAGATTCCACTATACGACAATGAAGTTATTTCTCTTGCAGCTAAGGAAAGTGGACTTAATGAAAAAGTTTTCAAAAATCCCGATGATGTTCCTTCAAGCAATTTACTATACTCTATCTCAATGCTTGGGCCAACAAAAGAACAGTATGGAATACCTTTATATGAAAAAATTTTTATGGTACAATCTGATGCAATGCGAGCCCTTGCTCAGAAGGGTTCATGTGTTATGCTTGGAAGATGCGGGGATTATGTGCTTAAAGACGTCGAAGATTGCACACATATTTTCATATGTGCTTCACTGAAGGAACGTGTAAAACGTGCAAAAGAAGATTATGGACTTTCAGAAGAAAATATTGAAAAAAAAGTACTTAACGTAGATAAACGCCGCGAAACCTACTATAACTATCATACAAATCAAAAATGGGGATATCCTTCAAATTACCATTTGGTGATTAATACCGACCACCTTGAAATCAATGACATAATAAAACTTATTGAAAGTTACATGGAACTTAAAAAATAGTATATAAGCCCTGGCAGTTATGAACCGCTCCCTGTCAAGTAGACATAGGAAATAATAAAATTCTTTGATGACGTCAATCATTCATTATGGTTGACGTCACTTTTATGCTATCTGATTCATAAGATGGTGCCTGTACTCAATTGGTGTCATACAGGCAAGA
>JAYFNB010000047.1:0-6472 GCA_034933685.1 Lachnospiraceae bacterium
GATTTCCGGAGACATAGAGGGAACGCCCGGAGGAGTGCTCATAGGTCCGGCAGGACAAGTTAATATTGAGCGCGGTATTATAGTGGCAGCCAGGCATCTTCATCTGTGTCCTGAAACTGCTGCTAAATACGGCCTTATTGACGGAGACGTTGTTTCTATAAGGACCAAGGGAGAGCGGGAAACTGTTTTTTATCATGTATTAGTAAGAACAGGTGAAAAACATGCTGATGAGTGCCATATTGATACGGATGAAGCTAATGCCAGCGGCATTAGTAGTGGTGACCAGATAATTGTAATTACGTATTGTAAAGAACCAATTTCTGACGATGTTTAGTAAATGGGAATTTGAGTTTTATTCATGGTGTGTTTTCAACGTGATAGCATGGCTAAATAAAAATGCATAAAAATGTTGGAGTGAGAGATCACTCCAACATTTTTTTGCGCAAAAAACGAACACGTACGATTATTTTTAAGCAAAACATTAAAGTGCTGGGGATTTTTAGCCTTTAACATAAACGCGAAGCAATTTTTCTTCCCGTATTTTGATGCATAACTGTGAAACAAAATTCTGCTACTTGTTGGGTATCTGCATAAAATTTGGATTTTAATAATGGGGGTTCTGTATTTCACGATGAGTATATTGCTGATGATTGTTAAGTATATTACATAAATATTTGTTAGCAAAAGGTAAAAACAATAAAAAAACAATTTGCAAGAAAATTGTTTAATATTATTCATGAATGATATATAATGTTTTTAATTCAACAAAATGTTTTAGGGAGGAGTAATCAAATGTCAGTAGGAAATCGTGTATATTTAAAAAAACCAGTGGTTGAACAAGCATTAGTGAATGGATTTTCCAGTATCCCAACGGCCAACATTGCAGATTGTATGGGAAGGTCTTGCGCTCTGGATCCCAGAGTACGATTGTTATCGTCGCCTAAGCAAGCGATAACAGTTGGTGTGGCCTTAACAGTTAAATCTCGATCTGGTGATAATCTAATGATTCATAAAGCATTAGATATTGCAGAACCAGGAGACGTTATTGTAGTTTCTAACGAGGGCGGCATTTTAAACAGAAGTTTAATGGGAGAAATAATGTTTACCTATGCCGGCTACAAGAAAATCACAGGTATCGTACTTGATGGGCCTATCCGCGATATTGATGCGGCATCTGCAATAAATTACCCTATCTATGGAACGGGGACAACCCCTGGAGGTCCGTATAAAGAAGGACCGGGTGAAATAAATGTTCCTATATCATGTGGAGGTATCAGCATTAATCCCGGTGATATTATTGTAATGGATGCAGATGGTGTAATTGTTATCCCCTTGGCGGATGCAGTGGATGTTTTGAGATCAGCTAGTGCTTTTCAAGAACAGGACGTTGCAAAAGTTTTGGCAGCGGCTAACGGTACAGCTAAACGGGAATGGGTGGATAAAAAATTAGCAGAGAAAGAAATAGAAATAATAAATGGTTGTTATAAGGACTGACTTTAAGATTGAAGAGGGGGATTCACATTTACAATTTTTTGATGGGAAAGAAGTATCTGCCATATCGCATTGCTTTGGGATTTATATTAGGCATTATTGTCGGGCTGTTCTTTTATGACTTTTCTCTTTGGATTAAACCTGCGGGAACACTATTTATGAATCTGATTAAAATGCTAATTGTTCCCGTTATATTTTTTAGTGTTACAAGCGGTATAGCCGCTATTGGTGATGTACAAAAGCTAAAACGTGTTGGTGGTAAGGTTGTTTTGGTTTATGTAGCAATGACGGTTTTAGCATGCTTAATAGGTATTGTATTGGTAAATATTGTGCATCCTGGTGCTAATTTTGATTTGACCGGAATGAAGGCTTTTGACCCTTCCAAAGTAAAAGCTCCAAATTTTGGCGATTTCTTGTTTAATATGGTGCCGACGAATATTGTGGACTCCATGGTTAAGGGAGATATTATGCAATTAATTTTTTTCACAGTTCTTTTTGGTATAGCGCTAGTATATATTGGTGATAAGGCAAAGCGTGTAGTACAGGTTTGCAGCGAGATTGCTAGTGTTATTTACAAAATGTTAGATATTATCATGCTGTATGCGCCATTGGGCGTATTTGCATTGATGGCAAATACCACAGCTGTATATGGTTCACAATTATTTGGAGTTTTAGCAAAATTTGTTTTTACTGATTGGGTAGGGTGCTTTGTCATTTGGTCAGTTTTGAGCGGAGCAACTTATGTTTATACAAAGGTGGATTATATGCGCTTTTGCAAAGCAATGATACCAATTTGGGTTAATACTGTAGCAACGAATTCAAGCGCAGGTACTATTCCCATCACGTTGAATGTTGTAACTGAAAAATTGAAGATCCCAATGAGCATTGCTTCATTTTCTATTCCTCTAGGGGCAACAATTAATCTAACAGGTGCTGCTTTGTACAAGACAATTCTGGCTTTTTTTGTGGCAGAAATATATGGTTTAACGCTAACGCTCGACCAGATACTTATGGTTATTATGATTTCTACAATTATGTCCATAGCAGCTCCGGGTATTCCTGGAGGAGGCATTGTAACAGGAGCCATTTTCTTAAATTTATTGGGATTACCAATGGATATGATGGGGCCTATTGCCGGTATGTATAGACTGATTGACATGTCACACACTACAGTGAATGTATCTGGAGATGTTTTAGGGACTATGCTCGTGGCAAAAAATGAAAAATTATGGACCGGTTCTGATTTTAACAATGCTATAGAAGAATAGATATAAGGGAGAGAGTATTATGTTAGCAAAAAGAATGAGTAATTTTTCGGGGTCTCCAACATCAGCGTTAATCGCACGTGTAGCTGAATTACGGGCTGAGGGCAAAAATATAATTTCTTTAAATGTTGGTGAACCTGATTTTGGAACTCCTGATTATATTAAAGTTGCAGGGATTAAGGCAATTGTAGATAATTTCACAAAATATACAGCGGGTACAGGAATTATAGATTTGCGGAAAGCAATCTCGGCAAAGCTGAAAGCCGATAATGGTGTAGAATATGAAACTAACGAGATTTGCGTTACTGTAGGGGCAAAACAGGCTATTTTTAACGCTGTTATGGCTATTGCGGGCGAAGGCGACGAAGTAATACTGCCAATACCGTGCTGGGTAAGCTATACGGAGATAATTAAATTAGCAGGTGCAACTCCTGTATTTGTTAAGGTGAAAAATGATGAAGGTTTTGCTTTAGATTTGGAGGCCATTGAAGCTGCCATCACGCCAAAAACTCGTGGTATAATTATTTGTACACCTAATAACCCTACGGGAGCAGTTTATACCGAAGAAAGTTTGAGAAAATTAGCAGAGTTGGCTGTAAAGCATGATTTCTACGTTATTTCTGATGAAATTTATGAAAAACTAATTTATGACGGAGAAAAACATTTTTCTTTAGCGTCAATTTCACAAGAAGTTAAGGAACACACGGTTACTATTAATGGATGTTCAAAAGCTTATGCTATGACAGGATGGCGCCTAGGATATTTGGCAGCAACTAAAGAATTTGTTAGTGGAATAGGGAAAATTCAGAGCCAAACAACTTCAGCGGCTAGTGCTATTTCTCAAAAAGCAGCCGTGGCGGCCTTGACCGGACCGCAACATGATTTAGCCGTTATGGTAGCAGAATTTGATAAAAGACGTAAATATGTAATGGAAAGGTTAAATGAAATTAAAGGCGTGAGTTGTTCCATGCCCAAAGGCGCATTTTATATCTTGCCGGATATTTCATTTTATTTAGGCTCGACATCAGATGAGGGAATCAAGATCAATGATGCTAAAGATTTTGCTAAATTTGTTCTTGAAAAGGAACAAGTAGCTCTAGTACCTGGAGAAGCCTTTAACATTGAGGGACGAATTCGTATATCCTATTCTAACTCTATGGAAAATCTATGTGAGGCAATAAATAGATTGGAACATGCATTTTCGTTATTGCGAGCATAAACCTGCCCTCATATAAGCTGCTAACACAATTAAGAATTACTGTGCTAGCAGCTATTTTTATTGCCCAAATTGCTTAAATAAACTATAATATGAAATATAATGCAAGGGAAAGATGTGGCGCGATGGAATCTATAGCAAAGAAAATACAGGGACTTACTCTTAGCAAAACAGAAAAAAAAATAGCAGACTATATCCTGGAAAATGAAGATGTTTTAGGCATCAAGACTGCTACTGATTTGGCCTTGGAAATTGGAGTTAGTGATACATCGATAATTCGATTTTTAAGGACATTAGGATTTTCCGGTTATGGAGAGTTCAAACGTATTATGTCTAAGCGTATGCTACAGCAGTACAACACGTCAATGTTATCTAGTGAAAAATATATAAAAACAAGAGAGTTTGTTGATAAAAAGAATGTTTTAGTTGATGTGGTAAAATGTGCAGTAGACAATATGGAGTTAACTGTGCAGAATACGTCCATAGATACTATACGTGGAATTGCAGACTGTTTGATAAAAAGTAAAAGAAAATACATTTTTGCCTTTAGAGGAACAGCTTGTTGTGCAGATTACATGTATAGAAAGTTAATATATTTTCTTCCTGATGTTTTTTGTTGCGAGAGCGCAGATAGTTCGGCATTGGAGAGAATGGTTGATATTACTGCCGGAGATTGTGTGCTTTTGTATAGTTTTCCTCGCTATTCGGAAATCAACTATTCTATTCTTGAATTGGCAAAGGAACATGGGGCAAAAGTTATAGTTGTTACTGATAAGGTAACCTCACCATTAGCTGTTTATGCTGATTATTTACTTACAGCAGCCATAAATGGCTTAGGGTTTACAAATTCTTATGTAGTACCTATGTGCTTATCAGAAGCAATATTGTTGCTGGTCAGCAAACACGGTAGCAAAAATAAAAATAATCGTGCCACAAAAATAGATGAATATTTAGATAAACATTCCTTGTATTAGTGCACAAACAACAGTATTTTATATTATACCTCGTCTTTCTATGATTGAGTTTATAATGTCAAAGTGTTATACTTAAGCCAAGTAAATTTGTTAATGGAGGATGATAATATGCCGGCTTTTGCAAACCCATTCCAAGGGAACGTTGAAAGAAAGTTAACAAAAGAAGAATTGATTCAAGCTGTTAGGCTAGATATCGCAGGAGAACTTGAGGCAATATATCTTTATGATGCTCATGTTCAAGCTACCGATGATGAAATAGCTAAAAAAGTTATTTCGGATATTCGAGATGAGGAAAAGGCACATGTAGGGGAATTGATGACTTTGCTGAGAATTCTTGATCCTCAGGAAGCCGAACACTTCATGTCAGGTGAACAAGAAGTTAAAGAGATGCTTGCAGAGTTGGAAGCAACATCTAAGGATAAAGTATATGCTGAAGTTGCAAAGACTGCGGATACAATCGGCAGTCTTATGAAATAGAACTAAAAAGGGGGAATTCTTAATGAGCTATTTAGCGAGAGAAGCATCCAATCTTTCGGAGGATTTTTGGGCAGAACTTGATGCTGCTGTTGTATCTGCTGCAAAGAAAGTTTTAACAGGCAGAAGATTTTTACATCTTTTTGGGCCTTTAGGTATAGGAACTGACAGCGTAGCTGTTGATGACGCTGATCAACTTAGTGAACAGGCAGAAGATGGATTACTTGTTACGGCGGGTAGAAAATATGTGCAAATACCCATGATTTATGATGATTTTAAAATTTTTGCCAAAGATTTGGAAAGTTCTAAAAAGGCAGGATTTCCTATAGATTTTTCTAAGGCAATTGCGTCTGCCTCGATTTGTGCATTTAAAGAAGATAAATTGATATACTTTGGTAATCAAGCGTTAGGCTATACAGGTCTTATGACGGCTGGCGGTGCAAATAAAATAAACAAAAAAGACTGGAGCAAGGGAGAGAATGCTTTTGCCGATGTTGCTGCTTCTATTGAAATGCTCATGGCAAAAAGCATCTATGGAACTTATTCTCTTGTTGTAAGTCCTGATCTTTATTTACAGATGCAGCGTTTACAAGCAGGAACAGGTTTGCTTGAGGTTGAACGTGTGGAAAAATTGGTCGATGGGCATCTTTATAAGACACCTGTTCTCGGAAAAGAAAAAGCAGTGCTTGTATGTTCCGAGGCAACCAACATGGATCTGGTTGTTGGACAGGATATGGCTGCAGCTTATCTTGAACAGACCGAACTTAATCACAGCTTCAGAATTCTTGAGACAGCATTTCCTCGTATTAAACGGGAACAAGCAATAGTTGTTTTTGGGTAATGTATGTCACAGCATTAAGAGTGCTGATATGTAAGGATAGATTTGTTTTTGTGAGTAAAAATTTGTTATAAAAAATAGGGAGCGTAAATAATGCTGTGGTCTACCATTTAAACAAACGGTGGTAGAACCTTTAACAAATGCTGTGGTTGACCTCTCCCATATTCTGTGGTCAGGCTGTAACAAATGCTGTGGTGCCCCCTGTAACAGTGCT
>JAYFNB010000048.1:0-25716 GCA_034933685.1 Lachnospiraceae bacterium
ATTTCCTTTAGCTTGCATGATTTCTGTCCTTTACCCCTCCATTTTTCACCGTTTGCGCCTTTAGTCAAAAATCCCCGAAAAGCCTGTAATCATAGGCTTTTCGGGGATTTCGCTTTTTCACGTTTTGCAGGGCGCTTTACATCTGCTTTCTGGC
The DNA here is from genome assembly GCA_034933685.1 of Lachnospiraceae bacterium. Lineage (GTDB taxonomy): Bacteria > Bacillota > Clostridia > Lachnospirales > Anaerotignaceae > UBA8514. The sequence goes on from JAYFNB010000048.1 coordinate 155, forward strand.
ATCAAGGTAGTTGTTTGTTAGCAAAATAGAATAGTCTATTGTTGCTCCTAACTGTAAACAGCTAACAATTATATATCCTATGTAAAGCATGGTGCTTCCAATTATGTATGGTATAGTCATGTTCAAGTAAATTGCTACCTCTATAGGTATAATAACCAACAGTGGCATAACTGCCGAACCAAAGGTTATTGCTACAACCAATGCAACACCAATCATAGAAAGTATACTTACATAGTTATAATCCTTGGTTAAAATATCTCTTATATCTATAGTTGTTGGTGTCATACCTATTACATAGGCATCTTCGGGGTAATATTTATTTACAATTGCTTCAACCTTTTGACTGCATTCAAAAGCATAATCACTTTCTTGTGCCGTTTTCAAGGAGACTATAATTCTTGCATAGTTGTCTGTACGAAGTTCTTTAACAAGTTCTTTGGGCAAGAACTCCTCTGGTATTCCCTCTGGAAGTGTTCCGCCTAATGAAAGGGCATAGCTTGTAAATTCCAAATCGTCCAACTCTTCGGTTAGTTCTCTTTCTTTAACAATAGAACCATTTGGTACTATGGCTAATATAACATTGCTTTTGCCAAATACTTCGTCAATTTTTTTTGTATCTTCGTATACAGTAGTACCAGGGCCTGCGCCCAAAGCATCGTCACCGTAAAGGAAGTTATTCATTCCCTGCCCTACGTATGTTGGCAATGCCATAACAACAGCCACTATAATTACAATGGTTCTAATTTTATACATTGCATTTGCAAGTCCGTCAAAGCTAGGAAAAAACGGCTTATGTGCATATTTTTCTATTCTGTCGTTAAAACGCATAATTAACGACGGCATTAAAAGCATTACCGTTGCAAGGCTTACAATAATACCTTTTGTAAGTACAAACCCAACATCCTTACCTACTGTAAACTTCATAAGTGCAATTGCTAAAAAGCCCACTATTGTAGTTGCACCGCTGGCAAAAATAGAACTTGATGACTCGTGCAGTGCCTTTTCCATTGCCTCTTTAATATCCATGCCTGCGTTTTTGTTTGCAGTAAATGTATGTAGTAAAAATATTGAATAATCCATTGATACAGCCAACTGCAAAATGGCCGCCGTACTGAAGGTGAAAAAGGAAATTGTGCCAAACATTATATTACTGCCCATGTTTATAATTATGGCAACTGCCATTACTAATATAAACAGAAGTGGTTCAAACCACGAAGTTGTAGTAAGTGTTAGTATGGCAAATATTATTACCAATGAAAGTGCCATAGCCATTGTAATTTCCTTGCCAATGGTTTCCTGACGAGATTTATTGCTTACGGCTGTACCTCCATAGCAACCTCTGTCGCCTACTATTTTATATATTTCATCCAACGCGTCATGTGTTCGCTTATCACTATCACCATCTTCAAACACAATTGTCATAACTGCACAGCCGTCCTTGTAAAAATCGTCTATACTGTCTGCATCAATGAAGCTTTCCGACAAATTTACGTCTTTAAGACTGTCTACGCCTATAACAAGGTCAACTCCATCAACATCTGCAATTTCTGCCCTAATGGCTTTGGCTTCGTAAAGAGTAACGTCCTCCACCATTATTCGTGCCATACCAGGGTAGCCAAATTCTCTCTCCATTACATCCAGTGCCTGCTTTGTTGGTGCAAATTCAGGTAAATACTCACTTAAATCGTAATTTACACCAACAAATGGATAAAATATGGCACATAAAATTACCAAAACCAAAAATATTTTTTCTATAACCTTGCCCTTATAAACAACATTGTGTGCTATTTTATTAACTAATCCATTACCCATATTGTCCTCCATTACTCAACATTGTGTTGCTTTTTTATGACAATTGAATTATAATGCTATTAGGAAATAAAGGCAATAATCAATATTTGAACTTTTGTTATTTAATGAACATCATTTTTAAAAATGTATATTAGTTTTAAAAAAGGAGTAAATTTATGGATAATAAACAAGAAGACCGAAGAATAAGACGCACAAAAAAGCTGTTAAAAAGCGGTTTTGCTTCATTAATGAAAGAAAAAGAATTTAAAGATATTCGTGTAAAAGACATAACAGATTTAGTGGATTTAAACAGAGGTACTTTTTATTTGCACTACAATGACACATACGATTTGTTGGAGAAAATAGAAAATGAGGTTTTAGATGATTTTCAAACAATGATTGACACTTATCGACCACAGGTAGACGGTCACAGCATGTTGCCTGTTATTGCACCAATTGTAGACTATATTGTTGATAACCTTGAGGTCTGTCGGGTTTTATTTCAAAATAAAACTTCTAACGACTTTTGGGAAAAGTTTCAAAAGCTTATACGAAAGAACGGCGTTTCAATGATACGAATGACATATCCAAACTACAACCAAGAATATCTGGATTATTTTTTTAGTTTTGTTACAACGGGAATACTAGGACTAATAAAAGAGTGGTTCGACACTGAAATGAGACTGCCTAAAAATGAATTAGTTCTTGTGTCGGACAAGCTTATATCAGCAACTGCAACAAGCATATTAAATAAAAATTCTACCTGCTAACAACATCTGTTAGATAGTTTTAGCTATCTTGGCTCTCTCGTTGCGCTTTAACCTATATTATGTTATATTATGGGTACAAAACCATTTTATTTAATTTGGCACACTAGAGGAGGCAATTTTTTGGGAAATTATAAAGGATTTGTTGGAGAATTTAAAGAATTTATCAGCCGTGGCAACGTAATGGATATGGCAATTGGTGTAATTATAGGTGGGGCCTTTAAAGGGATTATAGACTCTCTTGTAAAAGATATTATTATGCCGCTTATTTCAAAATTCGTTGGCGGATTGGATTTTTCAAATTTGTTTATTGCTTTGGATGGAGAGAAGTATGCAACAATGGCCGCAGCGCAAGAGGCTGGCACTGCAACTTTAAATTACGGAACTTTTATAACAGTAATTATTAACTTCTTGCTAATGGCGTTTGTAATATTTCTTATGGTAAAGGGCATGAATGTACTCGCCAATAAACGTAAAATGCAAGAAGTTGAAACTCCAAAAGAACCTAAAACAAAGGTGTGTAGTTTTTGTAAAACAGAAATTGCAATTGATGCCGTAAGATGCCCAAATTGCACCTCAAATCTTGAATAAAGGTAGTTAAATAGACCGATGTTTGCTTGGGAACAAAGAGTTCCCAAATGGAGTCGTTCAAGTGGAATTCATTCCCACCGGAACGCAAAAAAGTCAGTGTTTTCAAGGCGGTTAAGCCTAATTTGAAAACACTGACTTTTTCTCTGCCAGTATGCAAAGCCTGCTTGGTACGAAGGTAGACTCTGTCTACCCGCTTAATTTCCGCATTCAATGCTAATTTGGTTAAACATCTTCAAAATATCTTCTACCTTGGTTTCTGCCTTTTCCTCTGGGTTTTTATCCATTATGGCATTGCCTTGGTGCATCATTATAAGGCGATTGCCATAATCTATGGCATATCTAAGGTTATGGGTAACCATAATGGTAGTAAGCTTTTTCTCTTTAACCACTTTATCAGTTAACTCCATAATAAGGTCTGCTGTTTTAGGGTCAAGGGCGGCTGTATGCTCGTCAAGAATAAGAAAATCAATAGGTGTCATGGTTGCCATAAGCAGTGCCATTGCCTGACGCTGTCCACCTGAAAGAGAACCAACCTTAATATTCATTTTATCTTCAAGACCCAAGTTAAGTTGTTTAAGCTGTTCTTTGTAAAAATTGATGCGTGCCTTGTTTGTTCCTCGTCCCAAACCAAAGGCTTTGCCTTTGTTGTCTGCAATGGACATGTTTTCAAGTATTGTCATGGTTGGGCAAGTACCCATGGCAGGGTTTTGAAAAACACGACCAATAACCTTGTTCCTTTCAAATTCCTTCATTCGGGAAATATTTTTGTTGTTAATTAAGATATTGCCACCGTCAATATCTATGCTACCGCAAATTATGTTAAGCATAGAGGTTTTGCCAGAACCGTTACTGCCTACAACCGATACAAACTCGCCCTCGTTTACTGACAGATTAAAGTTGTTAAAAAGGCACATTTCGTTAATTGTACCTGGGTTGTAATATTTATTTATGTTCTGCAACTCAAGCATTGCCTTTCACCTTCCTTTTTCTGTCCATAGTTACTACTATAATTATAAGGAATAAAGCCGATGTAATCAACTTCATATCTGTTGCTTTAAGACCACACCAAATTGCAAAAGCAACACATCCCTTATATATAATAGAGCCTATAAGCACTGCTGTTGTTGGCTTAATTTTTGTGTTCTTAAATATGTTTGTGCCAATAATAACACTGGCAAGACCAATAACCATTGTGCCAGTTCCCATAGAAACATCAAAAAATCTTTGTTGCTGGCACATAACGCTTCCGCCCAATGCCACCATTGCGTTGGCTATTGCAAGACCAATAATTTTAACACTGCCTTGGTCTTTCGCAAGGCTTGTTACTATAGTTTCGTTATCACCAACAGCTCGAAGCAAATACCCAGATTTAGTTTTTAAATATGCGTCTAAAAGAAATTTTACAATAAGAGCAATTATTAGTGCTACTATAAGGGTTTGGAATGCTGGAAATTTAGCAAATGCACCATCTATGCCCCTGTTTTCCAGTACGGTTTCATTGGTGAAAAGAGGAACATTGGCTTTGCCTGTAATTCTTAAATTAATGCTGTAAAGCGCCGTCATCATGATAATGCCTGAAAGCAAATCTCTTACTTTCAGCTTAACATGTATAAGCCCTGTGCATACGCCTGCAACTGCACCAGCCAAAAATGAAACAAGAAGCGCCAGATATGGATTTACTCCATTTGTTAGCAAAACTGCCGTCACTGCGGCTCCCATTGGGAAACTTCCGTCCACAGTTAAGTCTGGAAAATCCAATATTTTATAGGTAATGTAAATGCCAAGAGCCATCACTCCGTAAATAAGTCCCTGCTCTAGCACACCAATTAAGATGCCCATATCTGTTCCTCCTAAAATTCCTTATGCTTTATTTTGCTATTTGGTCAAAACTTTCTACTGCTGTGCCAACATAGGTATCATCTAATGTTATACCAAGTTCAGTTGCAACAGCTTTATTTACATATAATCCACACTCTGAAATCAATTCAAAGTTCATTTGAGATGCCTTTGCTTCGCCTTTTAATACCTTAGCTGCCATTTTACCAGTTTGAATACCTAAATCTGTATATTCAATGCCTACTGCCGCCAAACAACCGTTTTTAACCTGCTCTACTTCACTACCAAACACTGGTATTTTTGCCGCATTTGCCTTTGAAAGAACCGTAGCAAGACCTTGAACAACAGTGTTATCTGTTAAGTTATTAATGCAATCCACCTTACTTACAAGGCTGTCTGCTGCAAGCGGGATATCTGCTGTGGTGCTGATGCCAACTGTTTCAAGGGTAAAGCCGTATTTTGAAACTGCCGCCTCATATTCCTTAACAGTAGCTTCTGAATTAGCCTCGCTGGTTGTATAAATAATACCAATTGATTTTGCATCTGGCAACATTTTTCTTATCATTTCCAACTGCTGTTCAACTGGAAGTTTATCGGAAGTACCTGTAATTTCAGCAACTGGTGTTCCGTCTGCATTGGCAAGCCCTGCTGAAACTGGGTCTGAAACCGCTGTAAATATTACTGGAATGTCGCTTTTCATTGTTGCTGTATATGCACTTGCGGCACTTGGTGTTGCAATGGCACAAATCATATCCACTCCGTTTGCAACAAAGTTATCTGCAATCTGTCCTGCTGTGCCTGTATCTGCCTGAGCATTTTCATATGTAACTGTTAAATTTTGTCCTTCAACTATGCCTTCTTCTGCAAGGCCTTGTAAAAAACCTTCACGGCAGTTATCTAACGAGCCATGCACTGCAAACTGGCTGATGCCTATGGTGTACTTCTCACCCTCTGCTGTTTCTTCCTTTGACGCTTCAGTTGCTGCTGGTGTTGCCGCAGGCTGTATTGTTGTCTTTGTTGCACATCCTGCAAGCCCCGTTGTCATTGCTAAACCTAAAACTAATGCTAAAATTCTCTTTTTCATTATAATATCCCCTTTTCATAGTTTTCATATTTTTGAACAAAAAAATCCGCCACAAGCCATAATGCTTGAGGCGGTTATAAACAAAGTTATAATCGTGGTACCACTCAAATTGTCAAAAATTTTTGACCCCTTATAATGTACTAACATACATTCCATAATTTATAACGGGTTAGGTTTCCCGTCAGCGCCTACTTGCTTATTAAAAGCTTTGGGGCTGCCCTCAAAAGTCCATTCAGCTAACAACGCCATACCGCACTCACACCACCAGCGGCTCTCTGTAATATTGTTAAAAGCTTACTCCTCTTTCTCAGTGGTTTATCTTTTGTATAGAATAATACTTTGCCTATAAAAAGTCAAGTGCTTTTTAAATTTATTTTATCTACTTTTTCAGCCTAAACTTGCTCACTTCTTCTTCAAGCACAGTTGCTTGTCCCGCAAGTTCCTCGCTTGCCGCCGCACTTTCTTCAGCCGTTGCAGCATTATTTTGAACAACTGATGCTATTTGGTCAAGGCCAACTGTAATTTGCGAAATAGCATCTGCTTGTTGGTTGGATGCATTGGCAATTTTAGTAACATCCTCTACCACCTGCTTTGCATTATTCACAACTTCTTCAATTGCTTTTGCTGTTTCCTCTGCAATTTTAGTTCCTTCATTTACAGCCTCAATTGCTTCTTGTATATGCTCTGTACTTTCCTTTGCTGCTTGTGCCGATTTTCCCGCAAGGTTTCTAACTTCGTCAGCAACAACTGCGAAACCTTTGCCACTTTCACCTGCCCTTGCAGCCTCAACAGCGGCATTTAATGCCAATATATTAGTTTGGAAAGCAATGTCATCTATAACCTTTATAATCTTTCCTATTTCCTTTGATTTTCCTTCTATTTCCATAATTGCTTTCATCATTTTTTCCATCTGCTGGTTGCTGTAAACAAGCTGGGTTCCAACTTTAGCAGAAATTTCATTTGCCTTATCTGCATTTGAAGCATTTTCCTTAACTTGTTGAGAAACTCCTTCAACTGATACAAGCAATTCCTCTAGGGCACTTGCCTGTTCTGTAGTTCCTTGAGACAGTGTTTGTGCTCCCGCAGAAACATGCCCTGCTCCAAGATTAACGCTGTCAGCAGATACGCTAATTGAGGCCAATGTTTCACTAAGTTTCATTATGATTCGGCGCATAGCAGTGTCAACTCGCTGAAATTCCCCAATATAGTCTGCATCAGGTTCAATGTCAAAATTACCCTTTGCCATTTCCTCAAGCATTCTTGCGGTATCATCCACAACAGCTTTTATGTTAACCGTCATACAATGCATACTATTTGCAAGTCTTCCCAGTTCGTCATTGGATTTGTAATCCATATCTACATCAAAATTGCCCTTTGCCATTTCGTCTGCAACGTCTTCAGCCAATTTAACAGGCCTTGTTATACTGTTTGTAAGCCAAATAATAATCAATGCCGCCACAACAAGTGCCGCTACTGAAATTCCAATGCACAGCGCGGTTGCTCTGCACCCTGTTTCCATAAATTCATCAGCATCAACAGCTATTGCCACCATCCACTGCGTGCCTTCAATAGGGCAGAAGAATGCCCATTTATCAGACCCATTTACAGTGTACTCGCCTTGAATTTTTCCTTGAACAAGGGCTTGTGAAGCAATCTCACCAACCGCCTTCATGCTTGCATCTTTTTTGCCTTCTTCTATTATATTATACTGAGCTAGTACTTTATTTTGGTCTGGGTGGGCAATTAAAACACTATTACTATCTATTATGTAAGCGTATCCCTTTTCCCCGATTTTAATTTTACTTGTAATTCCTGAAAGAAAACTTCCATCCACCTCACAGTATACAACCCCAACAACACTTGTGCCAGACAAGCCACCTGACCACAGTGGTGCGGCTAATTTCATAGTAGCTTTTTTCCCGTCTGTGGTTGGTTTAGGGCTAGTAATAACTGTTTTATTTTGTATTGCCTCATTAAAGAAATCTTCGCTTGAAACATTCCCGCCACGCAAGGTTTTCCCCGTTTTGTCTGCAATGTCCATGCTTATAAGGCCATATTGAGATATTTTGCTGTCCAAAATTTCCAACTTATCTTCATTTGAAGTTGTGGTACTAGTTAAACGAGCTACTGTTCCAACCTCTGAAACCACCGTCCTGCTTCGAAGCAAACGATTTTCCACAGCCTGTGCGGTTACTTTCCCCGTCTCGTCTAAAATTTCCCATGCGGTTTCCTTTATGCTTTTAAGGCTCATTATCGAAAACAATGTCGACACTGTGCCTAGGGATAAAATCAGCATCGCCAATACTGTTGCCAAAATTTTTGTCTTAATGCTTTTTTCTTTTGCACCTTTTCTTTTTACTTTTGATTTAACTTCTGATTTATTTTTAGTGTTTTTTAATCCCATACATTTCCGCCTCTCGCCAATTTTGGATAAAGCACTTAGGTTTAAATTTTCCCAAGACCATATGAATATTGAACAAGTTCCCCTACAACAGCTTTTTCCCTCTTAAAACAAAATTAAATTTTATCATTACCGCCTTTTTCCTTTTTAAAGCAAAGGAACCAATCTAAGCAATATAAATTATCATCCTTGTTAGCAACACGTTCTTTTACAGCTTCACAGGTAGTTGGCGCATGCATAATTACATCATCTCCAACTTGCCAGTCTGCTGGGGTTGAAACACTCTCTTCATCGGTTTTCTGCAATGCAGAAATAATTCTTTTTATCTCCGCAAAATTACGCCCTGTTGAAAGAGGATAGTAAAGTATTGTACGTATTATTCCTTTAGGGTCTATTATAAACACTGCACGAACCGCATGGGTTGTGGATTGCTTCGGCTGCATCATGCCGAACTTATGGGCAATTTCCATCTTTATATCCTCAATAATAGGAAACTTTATGTCCATGTTTTTCATACCCTTCCATTCAAGGGAATTCATCGTCCGTATCCATGCTATGTGGGAATGAAGAGAATCTACTGACAACCCTATAAGCTTTGTATTTAATGCCTCGAACTCATCTGCCATGCTGGCAAATGTCATAAGCTCCGTTGTGCATACGGGTGTAAAATCCGCTGGGTGCGAAAAAAGAACTACCCAACTACCTTCGTAATCCTGTGGAAAAGTTACTTTGCCCTGAGTCGTTATTGCCTCAAAACTTGGTGATAACTCACCCAATAAAGGCATTTGATAAAGATTTTCATTGTCCATAAAATGTTACCTCCCTTTGGTATAATTAAAACTTTTGATACGCCTCATTATAACATATTTGGTTACCATAAATCGACGCAAATGTTATTTTTTAGCAAAATATAGCATTATTCACAATAATACACTCTTCCATTAAAAATACCCATTTGTTGACATTGGCCTTGCACACTGATATTGTATAAACAAAACATTTTATATAAAAGAAAGGTATTTTCTTATGAAAAAAAATTGCACAAAAATACTGTCTGCTTTGATTTTATCAATGGGATTTTCCTCTACGGCTATGGCGTCCACAATAATTACTGCACCCTTAGACAGCAGACCGATCAGCACAAAATATCTTGGTAACCTTGTGGCTTTGTCTGGTGACAGCTTTATTGTTGCTGGTAAAAATAACTTGGACTACTTTGCTTCCGACAACAGCGTAAACCGCTTTGCTGACAGTGAAAAGGTTAGAGAAGACCTGCTTCTCCTTGCCAAAAACAATAATAATGCAGATACAACCTTTATAATTAACACCTCCTCTGCCTTAACTGGTGGTCTTGTGGGAAGTAGAAGCGACGTTAACTACGAAAAACTTGATGAGGGATTGGCTGACTTGTTCAACATAATGCATAGGTACTCAAATCCATCCTATTATGTTCACCTTGTTATGCCACGAAATTTACCCGAAAGCAGGGGCAACAAAATTTGGCCTGATGATACCCCTGTTAGAGGTTTAGGGTATTATTATCTGGAATACAACCCAAATTGTGAACAAATCCAAACAATAAATGAATCCTACAGCAGTGTTTCACCTTCACAGGCGCTTATGGAATGGGGTTATGTTGAAGGTAAAAAAACTGAATTAGGCATTGACGCTCTTTCATCTTGGGAGCAAAAGTATCTAGAATATTTCACCCAAAATTACTGTTCATCTGAAATGTATAACAGCTACACCCAAAAATATATTCTTCCCTTTAAGGCTACGTCCGAAATATTCAAAAGCATTATACGATGGCAGAAAATGGGTGACGTAGACGAAATTATTATAGGTAACGATGATTCTCAGCTCCCTGCCTTTATTTCCTTCCTGTATAGCAACACAGACAGCAGTGGTTGGATACAACTCGAAGATGGCTCACCTATTAAATATAGCTTTGCACGCACATATTTAAAGGGTTCCGCTGACAGCATTTACTACTATATTGATAAAGCCTACGGCTATGGCGAAAAAGACTTAAGCCTAAAGGGAACCAGTCACAAGGTTAATTTCCTATTTGGTCTGGATGAAATTCCGCAAATGATTTATGCCAGAGATTTGGCCAAACGCCAAAAACTTTCTGCAAATATAGAAGTTGTAAACTACGTGAACAGCCAGACAGTTGAAAGCTATGACGTGCTAAACCCAAACCAACTGCTTAAAAACGACTTGAATTATCTTAATGCTGGGCAAAAGAAAAGTAAAGAGAAAACGGATATGTATGTTTTTGACTACGCAGGAGATATAAGTGAAAAAACCCAAACCGCCGCTGCACAAATGACTAAAAGCCTAAATGACGGTAAAAACGTTGGGTTAATAGAGCTGTACACTTACGATACAATAAATACAGGTACTAATCAGCTTTTTAGACGACTAATGGTTAACAGCCCTAATGGTGAAGAGATATCCATAACAAACCTTTCTGCATTTAGCGCATGGAACACAAATGCCAATGCCATAGGCTTAGGTTTGGCACATGCACAGGTTTACAGCATTGCAAAGGAAAGCAACCCTTCTAAAAAGACTTTTGTTGAAGCGCAAATTAAAATGCTTGCTCAGCATATATTAGAAGACGGCATATACTTTGGGCAGGTACGAAATCAGCTTACAAGAGAAAAATATAACCCTTTAAAACATACCCAGCCTAATAATAAAAGGCTGTATGACGCACTTGCGGCAAATTTGCTCATGGAAAGGTTTAGGGAAACGGAATACATTGTAAGTGGAGAGAATTATGCTGTAGATGAGTGTTCACTTAAAGAATGGGGCTTCCCATGGAATAGGTTGTTTGACTGCTATATCGATATAGCGGCAACTGCTTCAAATAATTAAACTAATGATGAGGTGTTGATTTGAAGAAAAAAGCATATATTTTTGGATTAATTTTGAGTTTGCTTACTATTATAACTGGATGTGCAAATACAGCTAATTCAAGCTCTAAAGGTTTAGAAATTGCTCAATTGCAAGACCAAATAGCTAGTAATGAAAATGAAATTTCCCAACTGAAAGAAGAAAATGAGAACTATAAAAAGTTTGTTAACTCCTCAATTGAATTTTTAGATGAAGGCGAACTTGCAAAATTAGCAAAAAATTGCTGGAGCTATGAAATTAGCATTGACGACACCACTATAAATTCTAACGAAGCGTATAAAACAGATAAAAGCAATTTTGAAATTGTTCTTTCAGAAAAATTTGATTCTCTTCCTTCTATAGAGCAAGAAATTTTCGATACCGGTGAAATAAGTGGCAATTTTTATGACCATTTAACCTTTTTTGATATACAGCCATCAAAGACCTACATATCCGATGGTACTGTGGTTCAAGGTATGCATTATAAATTTGAAAATGTACCAAAAAGTAATGTAATAAAAATTCAAATAACGGATGAACTTAAAGAAAGACTTGATTTAGAGGAAAACGTTATAAGTATCGAAGTGAATTAGTTTTTAATTAATGTGGAAATTCTTTTACAAAGGAGTGGTTTCAAAATGAAATGTCCTTACTGTAACGAAGAAATGGAGCTGGGCTATTTGCAAAGTTCTCACAGCATGTTTTGGGGTGCTGAAAAGCATAAACATATGTTTAGACCAAGCGCAAAAAAAGGAGAGCTAGCTATGGCAATTAACCTTTGGGGTTGTTATGTTGAAACCTACCTTTGCAAAAAATGCAATGTAATGATTTCACCCTTAAATAAATAACCACATAATCATAAAATTTTTTAAACCAACTGAGGCTTCGTCATTAACCCAAAAAACCGCATAAATATGCGGTTTTAATGAAAGTTTTGGTCTCGCTTTTTTCAAAAAGCGGATAGGTTTTGGCAAGGCCCAAGGTCTTCTCTTTTTATTCACTTAAATATGCCTTTTTAACAGAATCGTTGTTCATAAGCTCTTTTGCGTCTCCGCTTAGGGCAATATTTCCCGTTTCCAAAACATAGGCTCTGTTAGATATAGAAAGTGCTTTTTTTGCATTCTGTTCAACCAAAAGTACCGTTGTGCCGTCTGCACTTATTTTCTCTATAATATCAAAAATTTCCTTTACAAAAATTGGAGAAAGACCCATAGACGGCTCGTCTAACAAAATAAGCTTAGGGTGGCTCATTAAAGCACGACCCATAGCAAGCATCTGCTGTTCACCACCTGAAAGAGTACCAGCATGCTGATGTTTTCTCTCCTCAAGCCTTGGAAACCTTTCGTAAACCATTTTAAGGGTATCTTCAATTTCCTTCTTGTCAGTTCTTGTGTACGCACCCATTTTCAAATTCTGAATAACGCTAAGTTGTGAAAATACACGTCTGCCCTCTGGCACATGGGCAATGCCCATAGGCACAAGCTTATGCCCCGGCATTTTTGTTATGTCTGTTCCATTATAGGAAATACTTCCGCTTTTAGAGGGAACAAGCCCTGTAACTGTATGAAGAATTGTTGTTTTTCCCGCACCGTTTGCGCCTATAAGGGCAATTACCTCACCCTCGTTTACTTCAAATGAAATCCCCTTAATGGCACGAATAACGCCATAATATACTTCTAAGTCTTTTACTTCAAGTAATGCCATAAGTTTGCCTCCTAATCTCCAAGATATGCCGATATAACCTGTGGGTTGTTTAAAACTTCAGATGTTTTACCCTGTGCAAGCACATGCCCGAAGTTAAGCACCGTAAGCTTTTCGCAAATACCCGCAACAAGTTTCATATCATGCTCAATAAGAAGTATTGTCATGCCAAATTCGTCACGCACAAAACGGATAGTTTCCATTAATTCCGCAGTTTCGTTAGGGTTCATACCTGCGGCAGGCTCATCTAAAAGCAAAAGCACAGGGTTTGTAGATAAAGCTCTGGCTATTTCCAGCTTTCTTTGCTTGCCGTAAGGCAGATTGGAAGCCTTAAAATTGCTTTCGCCATCAAGACCAAAAACCTTTAAAAGCTCCATGGCACGTTTGTTCATTTCCTTTTCTACCTTATAGTAGCGTGGCATACGGAAAATCCCTTCAATGGTTGAATATTTATAATGGTTATGCAAGCCAACTTTTACGTTGTCCAACACTGATAAATCTTTAAACAAACGAATATTCTGAAAAGTTCTTGCAACCCCAGCTTGATTAATGTCAATGGTACGCTTGCCTGTAATATCTTTTCCATCTAGGGAAATATTTCCCGAATCCGGCTTATAAACCCCTGTAAGCAAATTAAATACCGTAGTCTTACCCGCACCATTAGGTCCAATAAGTCCGTAAAGTTCCCCTTTTTCAATGGTAATATTAAAACGGTCAACTGCCTTTAACCCTCCAAAGGCAATGTTTAAATCTTTAACTTCTAACAAAGCCATGGTTACGCAGCCCCTTTCTTTTTATTTGCGTTAAATTTCTCCATAATTCTTGCCCTAAAATCAATTGCCTTAGGGCTTGAATTAAAAATCATCATTGCAATAAGCACAATTGCATACATAAGCATACGGTAGTTGTTTAAACCCCGTAAAAGTTCTGGCAAAAGGGTTAAAATTACCGCTGAAATAACCGAACCTCTTATGTTTCCAATCCCACCTAAAACAACAAAAACCAGTATCATTATAGACATATTGTATCCGAAATTTTTTGGCAAAGCTGTAAGGGTTGAAAGGTTGTGGGCATAAAGCACACCTGCAACACCTGCCAAAGCCGCCGAAACAGCAAAAGCCAAAAGTTTATATTGTGTAATATTTATACCTACAGATTCTGCGGCAATCAGATTATCACGAATGGCCATAATCGCCCTGCCAGTTCTGGAATTTACAAGATTGATAATAATAAATAAAGTAATAAGTATAAGAATTATTCCCAATGTAAAGGTTGCTGCATGTGGCGTTCCTGTTATTCCTTGAGCACCGTTAATAATAACCTCACCGCCCTCACCCAATTTAAGGGCTACTGCATCTTTTGTAGAAAGGTGCAAACCTGTGCTGTCTTTACCAACGTAAAGCACGTTAACGATGTTTTTAATAATTTCGCCAAAGGCAAGGGTAACAATAGCAAGGTAGTCGCCTTTTAAACGAAGAACAGGAATACCTATAATAATACCAAATAAGCCTGCCAAAGCAGCCCCAACTAAAATAGCAAAGAAAAAACGCAAACCAACGCTTGGAATTGCCTGAGCCATTACTTTAGTAAAAAATGCACCAGAAAATGCACCAACACACATAAAGCCAGCGTGGCCAAGGCTAAGTTCTCCTAAAATACCAACTGTAAGGTTCAAAGAAACTGCAAGAATTACGTATACGCAAAGAGGAACCAATAGTCCCTCCATAAGGCTGGACATATTTCCTGTTCTAAGCATAATTTCTACAATTATATACACCGCAATAACCATGGCGTATGTAATAAAACTGCTTCGTGTGCTTTTTTTCATTTTTTTAATATCCATATTCGCCACCTATACCTTCTCATGTATTTTTTTGCCCATTATGCCAGTTGGCCTTACAAGCAACACAATTATAAGCACACCAAAAACAATAGCGTCTGCCATTTGGGAAGAAATATACGCTTTGGAAAGATTTTCGATAACACCAAGTAAAATACCACCTATCATAGCCCCTGGAATAGACCCAATGCCACCAAAAACTGCGGCAACAAAAGCTTTAATACCAGGCATTGCACCTGTGTATGGTGTAAGTGAAGGATAAGCCGAGCAAAGAAGTACACCGGCAACTGCCGCCAAAGCTGAACCAATTGCAAAGGTTAAGGAAATAGTTCCGTTTACATTTATACCCATAAGGGTTGCCGCACCTCTGTCTTCCGACACTGCAAGCATGGCCTGTCCTGCCTTTGTTTTTCTAATAAAAGTTGTAAGTCCCAGCATAATAACAATACAGCTTAAAATAGTTACAATAGTTTCGCCAGAAATTGTAAGCTGACCACCTGCAAGCTTGATTGCCGGAACGGTTACCACTGAAGTAAACGCTTTTGTGTTTGCACCAAACATAAGAAGCGCAAGGTTTTGAAGCAAATAGCTTACGCCAATTGCGGTAATAAGTACAGCAAGGGGTGAAGCCCCTCTAAGCGACCTGTATGCAACTCTTTCTATAGTTACGCCAAGAGCTGTACAGACGATAACTGCAAGCAAAATTCCTGCAATAGGAGGAAGCCCCAAACTGTTTACAGAAATAAAAACTGCAAACCCTCCTACCATAATAATATCGCCATGGGCAAAATTCAACATCTTTGCAATACCGTAAACCATGGTATACCCAAGGGCAATAATAGCATATACACTGCCAAGGCTTATACCATTAATTAAATACGAAATAAACTCCATACCAACACACCTTTCCTAATATTTTAAATACACATTGCGCTAGCCAATGTATAAATTTCTTTACCCCAAGGTACAAATATCAATTTGATTCAGTAAAATTTCCCTACTACCAATGCCAAAGGTATTACCTTTGCCTAAAACTAAACAGGAGGGCTGTCCACAGACAACCCTCCGTAATTGCTTTCATGATAAAAGCACCGTTTTGTTATTTGCAAAACAGAATTTGAAATACTGATTTAAACAATTAACCAGTGTTTCCTTCGTTACATAGCTGTGTATATACCATTTACAATCTTAACAGCCTTTGGCTCTTTGTTTGGCTCGCCGCTTGCATTCCATGTCATACCAGCGCCTGTAAGCCCATCAATTGAAACCTTAACCATGGAAGCCTTCATTGCTTCGCAAATGTCAGAAACGCTCATATCCGGTGTTACATTTGCGTCTTCCATAGCTGCTTTAATTGCATAAATAGCATCATATGCGTCTGCTGCAAACTGGTTTGGCGTATCATTGTAAGCTGCTTTGTAAGCCTCTACAAATTTCTTTGTAAGGTCATCCTGTGCATCTGCAGCAAATGGTGTAAGAAGCATTACGCCTTCTGCAAGTGTTGTGTCAAATTTTTCAACGTTAAGAATACCGTCAAGGCCGTCACAGCCAAAGAAAATTGGTGCAAAGTCAAGGGATGCTGACTGTGCAAGAATTAAAGAAGCCTCTGTGTAGTAAATTGGTAAAAATACCATTTCAGCACCTGCTGATTTTGCTTTTTGAAGCTGAACAGAGAAATCTGTTTTGCTATCAGCAGTAAAAGCCTCTGCCGCAACAATTTCAATTCCCTGATTTGGTGCTTCTGCGGCAAATTTCTCATAAATGCCTGAAGAATAAACGTCTGAACTATCGTAAATTACAGCAACCTTTGTTGCAAGTTTGTTTTCACCAATGTATTTAGCAGATGCAGCACCCTGGTCTGGGTCTGAGAAGCAAACACGGAAAGCGTTATCATTTGCAATACAAGGAACTGCTGAACCAGATGGTGTAATTTGGAACATGTTATCTGCGGCTGTTTTGTCAGCTACTGCAATACAAGGTGTGCTTGTAACAGTGCCCATAAGTGCCTGCATGCCCCAGTCCTTTAAAGCATTGTAAGCATTAACAGCTTTTTCTGCATCATGCTCATCATCTTGGAAATTAAATTCAATCTGGCTTCCATTGATGCCGCCTGCGGCGTTAATTTCATCAACTGCAAGCTGTGCGCCGTTCATAACGCCAAGGCCGTAAACTGCCGCACCTCCTGTAATAGGACCAATTCCACCAATTTTAAAAGTTCCCTCACCGGAACCTTCTGCCGCTGGTGCATTTGCCGCTGGTGCTGCTGGTGCCTGTGTTTTGCTTGCACATGCTGTCATAGAAACAGCCATCATTGCCGCCATTGCTAAACTTAAAAATTTCTTCATTCTAAATATCCCCCTTGTATAATTTAAATTTATTAGAAAACAGCTTTACTTTAACTGTGTTTTCTACCCCTAGTATACAAAAAAACAAAAAGTCCCCTTGTTGTCAAATTTCCTTTCGACGCTGAGAGGACTTAAAATATTCATCTGTATTGTATAGAGCACGCCTTATACTGTAGATTGCCACAACTTTCTTAAAATGTCAACGGATTTTAATAAATTTAATAATAAATTGTATTAATTTTAGTACATTCCCCTTGAAATCCTTTTAAATTATATTCCCTCAATATTTCTTCTTGCCTAATAACTTAACCACACTAAGATTTTTTACTCGGCCAAAGAAAAGTAACCTTCAAAAAGAATATCTCCTGTTTGTTTGTTTCTTAAAAAGAAGTAAAATGGGTGGTCTGCAATAAATTCTGGTGGAATTCCCTCATGTATTCCTCTAGTGGCAGAATCGCTTGACATGACTGCTGCCTCTGTTCCTTTTTCATCAATGCTTATAACTGCATTTTGAACAACTTTATTAATATAATAACCGCTTTCATTTATCATTGGCGTTAAATCCGCTTTAGTGCCATCAAATAAATCCTCAATTCCCATGTTCTTTAACATCTGTATGCAATCCTCTCCATTTTCAATTTTGAATTTGGGAAGTTTAACATTTACCTCCATTTTGTCTTGTTGTTTGAAAATTCTGTTCAATGTTTCGCTGTCAATCTCTTTTTCTGTCATGATGAAAGTCATATTGTAAGGAGTATTTTCATAGCAACAGTCACCATACTCCATGGTTAAGGCTTTTAAGCCTTCTTCTTCATAAAAATAATTAAATTCAGTGCGGCCCATAAAGTAGGCATAAGTTTTAGAACCATCTTTATTATAAAAAGTTCCTTTTTCTGTGTTTCTCTCATCAAAAGCATTCGTCCATGCACCTTTAAAATAAGAAGTATTCATAAGCATTAATTCGAAATTCGTTTCCTTCACTGCATCTGTAATTAACCCTTCTGTATTATCGCTAATCCAATTGTTCATTTTATCAATTTCACTACTGCCTTTAATGCTGTCAGAAATCCCACCATAATTATCATTTATAATATTGGTAAACCCTTTGTTCCATGTAACCCCATCTGGTAAAAGTTCTTCGTTGGCCCAAATAGAATTTGAAGTAGTCCATATAGCACTATTATATTGTTTTTCCACTGTATTTTTAACTGTTTCATTAAAAGCATTCAAATCTTCAATATTTAAAACATCCAAAATCTGTTTTTGTGTTTCCCCTGTTGTTCCGTTTGCAGTCATAGCCAACACAACTTTTAAACTTATAGGTGAAACAACACTATTTTCGTTTTTGGAAAACTCCTTTAAAAGCTTTAAATCAAAAGAATAATCATTTTCAATATTTGCTTTTTGCTGTTCAGTTCTTTCTTCATTTCTCAAAAAAGCTCTGTATTCACCATCTGCACCTATTTCATTTTCTATATTATAAAAGCCACTATCAACTATATTTATGTCATCAAGGGACATATAGGTTACCCCATTTACTATTTCCGGCATATAATATAAAGAAAGTTCCAAACCATTAATAGTAAACTCCTTTTTTGTAGAGTTCATCTCGATTGTTTTAAAACCCAATTGAATAATAATATTAGGTTTTTTGTATTCTATTGTACCACCATATTTTTCTATAGTTTCTCTTAGAGGTACATAAACCACTCCATTTTTTACGTAACAAGGATTTTTATACTCTATTTTTTTTCCACCATTTATATAAATTCCAACGTTATTGCTATTTTCAACTTGAACTTCACCTGCAAAAACAGGTACTTGCAAAAGCAAGGAACACGCCGCAAGTATAACGCATAATTTTTTAAACTTCATAATACCCCCTCCTAAACTCACTAAATACTCAAAATATTACATTTTGTCTCGGCTTTTTTCTTTAAACCATAATATAAGTAAGGTAACTAAAAAACATACGATGTACACAGCAACAAAGCTAAACACTGCATGTTTAACGATATTCGGATATGTTGCGTTATACATTTCACCAAAAAATATTCTAGGGAATATTACTCCGCCTAATATGCCTCCTATGCTTGGACCAATTGCTTTTTTTAACGCCTCTTTCAGCATTTCATCACCTCATTAAATATTAGTTACAATTTATTTTTCGCTGTCTTTGATTGCAAAAAATAAATATAAAGAAAAAATAATTACCGCAACAGTAATAAGTAAAGCAATTTTACATGTTGGCTCGTTTGCATATTCCCATGCATTTTCAAACCAACTGCCAGTTGATTTATCTATAATCTGAACTAATTTTAATAGATATACTTCCAGAGATAAAAACAGACCTCCAAAAATAATGCCCATTAAAGCTACAACCTTGTTTTTCATTGCATAATCTCCTTAAATCAATGTTTTTCTGTTCACTTTAATCCCATTTCTTTACAATATCACTATAGCACATAATGTTCCATAGGCATAATTAACAATTATTTTATAAAATATGACATTTCACTAAGTTACTACAGAATTTTTCTATGCTTCCTTAAATATAAATTTTTCTAAAAACATGAGAAAAATGGAATAATTAAATGTAATATGTTCATATTAAAATTGGAGGTGTAGATATATGCAATTAACACAAAAAGAAACATCATTATTAAAAGACTTGAAGGAACAAGAACAAATCTGCGTGGAAAAATATAATAAATATTCCACCGAAGCTCATGATGAACAGTTAAAAAATCTTTTTACACAAATAGGTCAAAAAGAAACTCAACATCTTGATACCATCAACCAGATTATGAATGGAACCGTTCCATCAATGCAATCTGGCGGAGGTGGAAACAGCAATAATACGTTAACCTTTACCGCCACCTATACTGCAATAGACACAAACCCAAATAAACAGGATGACAGCTACCTCTGTACTGATTCATTATCCTCAGAAAAACATGTTTCTTCCACTTATAATACTTGTATTTTTGAATTTAAAGATACGAATATTAGAGATGCCCTTAACCACATCCAGAAAGAAGAGCAACAGCATGGAGAACAAATATATAATTATATGTCCCAAAACGGAATGTATAGTTAAATTTTAAAACAAAAAAATCCGCCCTAAGAATTTTACTTCTTAGGGCTTCTTAATCTCACCTTATTTGTTTAACACAACTGTCTTTTCCCCATTGTCATACCCAACTTCAACACCCAGCATATCGCATAAATCTCTAATACTAACATAGTTCGTTCCTTCTACATTAAATCCATCAATAGTTTTTGCTGCGCCGTTAACTTTTATTTTCACAACTGTTTTATCCATTTTTTCCTCCTTTAACCTTCTTTTAAATTCCACCCACTTGCTTGAATCTCTTACAAAAGGCTCTGGGCATTTTTTACCTGTAACGTCATAGTGTCTTAGCACATTGGCTATTGGTACGCAGTGTTTTTTCATTAGTTCCTTAACTAATTCCACTGCATTGCTAACAGTATTTTCTTTTATGTAAAAATTACCGCCTAAATCTTTTTTACTGCACATTTCAACTGAAATGCTGTTACTGTTTCTGCACAAATTGTGAACATAACTGCTTGCTCCAACCGACCATGCTGTGTCACCATCTAAAACAGATTGGTAAACATCGTTTTCATCTACAAAATAGTGTGCCGATGCATTGCGCCCAGATGATGAAAAATAATTGCAGTTGCCTTTTGCCGTATCTCCGTCATTGGCTGTGTAATGTAGAACAATAAAATTAATGCTTTCCTTTCTTCCTTTTGTGTAGTTTCCACTGTTTGCAGGAACTGTTTTTATCTCCATGGTTAACCTCCATTTTTTCCATTAAAAAAGCACCCTTAGCGGTGCAATAAAATAAATATCTCCCTTTAGCAAAAATTATTTTGTTTCAACCTTGGATGTTTGTACACTCGAAGTATCAACCTCATCTGTTAATCCGTTAGCAATAAGATATCCAACTACAGACCCCAACGCACCAATAATTGCTGTAACTTGAACAGTGGTGTTGCTGTCGCACTGCATAAATGCCATAATGGAAGTTGCCAATCCAGCCAATGCCACCCAAAATTTTCTGCTTGTAATTTTTATTGCGAACACATCCCAGCTAAATTTCATTTATATTCCTCCTTGTAATCCTCCACATATTCAACCATTTTTTTCTCAACTGCCTTTTTAAAAATCTTTAAACCGCCTACTCCTGCATCGTTTAGATTCTCAAGAATGGACAACAAATCCCTTAAAAACATCAGTGTGTAAACCATTTGGGTAAACCACACCGCAATGGCATCAATCACAGTTAGCCTGTATGCACAACCGCAAATAATCAGCATTATGCCAAACACCAATAACTTGTCTGTAGTTCCTCTTGCAAACGCACTGCTGGATATTTTATGTGTAACCAAGGCTACTTTTACTCCTCCACCCTGCCTTGAAAGAGAAAATAACTTTGTGCATAAATCCAAAATCATAATAACTAAAACCGCTGCAGCACCATAAAAATACTGTTTTTGTGGAAACAGAAACTTATATAACAATGTTCCCGCACCCGAAACTAAAAATAAAAAATCCACTTGAAACAATTTCTTTAAATATTTCGCCATGTTCCCTCCTTATAAATTGTGTAATAACTTTATGCTTATTAATTTTGCTTTTCTTTTTGTAAATGGTTTAACTACTTAATGAATCAATAAATATATATGTCATGGTACATTTTCTCTAATAAAACATACATTGGAACAAACAATATTTTTGAAAGGACTACAATATGGATAATGATAGTCTCAATAAATTTAATTCTGAAAACCTAGAATACAAAGAATTAGATTTATCAAATAATGATGCTGCTTCTGAAAATATTTATCTTTCACAAATTCCCGTAATCCCTCCTGTGCAACTTAGACCGCCCAGCTTTCCTGGGCTTCCTGGTTTTCCCGGACTGATTTCGCCACCAACACGACCTTCACAACCACAACAACCAACCCTTAGGCAACCACCATCAACTCCACCTCCATACACTACTCCGCAACTGCCAAGGGGCATGGCACTGCCAACCCCTGACTCAAGGGAATTTAATGTGCAGTACGGCAATTTTTTAAGAACTAACAATTTCGACCGTAGGTTTAGAAATTGCCTTAACCGATTTACTTTTATTTGGACGTGGTATGGCAGAACCTTTTGGTTCTATCCAATTTTTGTTAATCCATGGTCTGTAGAAGGCTTTGTTTGGAACAGAGGTCGTTGGATTTATAACAGTATACCCATTAACAGTATTTTCTTTTATAGCTGTTTCTAAGAAAACCCATTTATTGTTCACACCATTAAAGCAACAAGTTGGGTGTATTGCTCCTCAGTAATTCTACTGGCCATTAAAAATACATCCAACTTGTTCATCATATCTTCTTTTGCGTAAATACCGTTTTCAATAAGCTTTTTAACTCTTGTATATGTCATTTTCTTCTCCTCCTTAAAATTCCATATCTGCTAAACACACCAAGTAATCAATACTTACTGCTGTTTCCAATATCGTTCTTTCCTGCTCCGTTAGCACTTCCACAATAGGCTCTGGAACGTATTCCACCCATTCACCATCAACATACTTTTTGTTTGTAAGAACAAAATCTTCTGCAATTGAAATCATGTTCTCAGCCGTAACCTCACCACTTAAATAGCTGTCACTAACAACAATTCCGTTTTCGTTTATCTGCGCATATCTGAACATTTAATCACCCCTTAATAAAATTCTATTATTTGACAACTATGATTTGAAGTACCTGCTGACTTTGCTCCGCATTTCATTGTTATTGATGTACTTGCAAAGCTATTAATGCTGACTGAATACCCTACAGTACTAGCAGTTGTAGTTCCATCTATTAGTACAAGACATTTACTTGTTGTTACCGAAGATATAGATATTGTTATCTCGCTACCGTTTGTAGGAACTACAAAAACCAAGAGTTGTACACTCTTTATGATGGGAATGCTTCCTCCTGTTATCGCTGTTTTTAAAGCACTTAACCCATAAGTACCATTTTCCAATAAACTAATTCCATAGCTTTCCTTTTGAGATATCGTTCCTGTCTTACTGGCTGTGTTGTTGACTGCAGTATTTGTATCAACAGTATCAACCTTAGCTGCTCTTGCTGCCGTCCACGTTCCTGTAAACCATGCAATCAATCCCTTAATTCCTGCAAACAAAGTGGTGGGTGTATTACTTGCAGTGTCACTGTATGTACCAACTTTCGTATTAACCGTCTGCACACTTGCTTCTTTTGCCACATCAATATTTATTTGTGCCATTTGTATCACCTCTCTTATAATCCATCGTCATATGTCACCCTAAGGCCACCGTTGTATATACTGAATTTAAGTCCACTGTCCTCAATTCCACCATCAGCCGTAAACTGTGCCATGTTACCTAACCCTGCACCTGTTATCTTTGCCATTCCTGAACTTGCGGCAGCTTTTATTCCTGCGTCAATTTTTTCTGCATTATCGTTTAAATCCTGAACATTAATAAAATCCACGCCATCTGGCTTTTTTAAATTGTAATTAGTTGTGTAACTAGCCAACGCTTACCGCCTCCTCTCTTATTTCATTCCAGGTAAAATCACTTGCACTACCCCATGTAAGACCATCTGCCATATACCACTGGTTGTACATCAGCTCTACGCTTAACACCATGTTCATAGGCGTAACCCTCTCCAAAAGTTCCGAAACAGCGTCCTTATTCTTCTTGCTGGTAAGGGCAACTTTTACTTTTAGAGCAAATGCCCCGTTATTAATCTCCAAAATGTAACCATCTGTGCCACACAAAGTGGCAAGCAATTCATTCAACTTAAGAACTGTGTATGGTACATCTTCGTTGTACTTTGCCAAAAGCCTAAATCTGCGTTCCTCCAAGGTATCTGTAGCTTTTGAGGTAATTCCTATTATTTTCTCAAGCCTTGCCACTCCATAGCTTTTGGCGGTACTGATAAACTGTTCGTCCATCACATCATTAATAGCATTATAAACCAATGCTATTTCGGGATTTTCACCAACCGCAAGTGCCTGAAACTCTCTTACTTCCTTTAAAATATCAGGATAATAGCTTTCAATCTCTGCCACTCACATTCCCCCTCACTACAATTGAATTCCCGTCCACAGTATAGTTTGAAGAACTTCCATTAATTACGGTATCGTAAATATCAATAACACCCTCCAAATCCAACAGCCTTGATTCTATCTGGGAAATCCTAACAATAAGGTTCTCAACACTCTGCCAAGTTTTGTTAAGTTCCAGAAAGTAATCGTCCAAAGCTTCATTTATATAGGTTTCCGCTTCGGTAAAACTCCATCCAGAGGCATAAGTAATGGTTGTTACTATATTAATGGCCTGTTGGCTTGCACCAACTACCGTAACCACATGGTCTATAGGTGCAATGCCTAACCCTTCTCCAGAACTTACAGTAGGGTCAATGGCGGTCTGCACCTCTGTAACAAGGCTTTCACTAGGTACTGCGTATTCACTATTGATAATCACCAACTTAACGGTGCCGCCACCGTTCCATGCCCTGTAAACCTTGCAACCGCCAACACCCTGAATCGCTGTTACCTTTTGAATGTAGTCCTCTCTGTTGCCACCAAAAGCTTGGTTGTTAAAGCTGTTGAAATACCTTTTCCGTAAATCTTCCGTTTCTTCTGCGTCCTCACCTAAAATAATAATCTCTGTAAGCTGTGCTGTGGTTAAACCCTGTATGTACTCTATAGGTGTCATTGTACCAATATAGTAATTCGGCTCCGCCCCTGCCGTTTCACAGGTCATTCTATAGCTGTGGTCTATGGCTGAAATCAGCTCCGTAACCTTATAATTGTAGCTGTCAATACTAAACCTACTGCCAATAGGGACGGCAACATTAAAAACACCTTTTCCAACTGCATAAGTAGCTGCATAAGGAGTAATTCCTCTTTCAGCGGCTCTAAGTATTAAATATTCTCTGCTTGCTGTATCTCCAAAAGTTTCTTGTAAAACTGTATCTAAACTAATATACATCTGGGCAAGTTCTGCCGCCGCTGGTGCAAGTGCATCATAAATAATAGAACCCTCTCTTTTGTCCAGTTCATCTGAAACTCTATTCAACATACTGCTTAAAATGTAATCATAAGTCTTGCTTTCAAACATTTACATTCACCTCACTTTCAAAACTGCCCTCGGTGCTAACCACTGTAAACGTCACATGTAGAGCACCTTTTTTCTTTTCAAAGCTGAAATTTTCCACAGCACTAATACGGTCGTCTTGCTTTAACCCT